>CAZTQO010000034.1:0-78607 GCA_964615655.1 uncultured Candidatus Obscuribacterales bacterium
CTTCTTCTTCTTCTTCTTCTTCTTCTTCTTCTTCTTCTTCTTCTTCTTCTTCTTCGAGTTCTTCTAACTCTACGGGCTCTTCAGCTGCGGGCTCTACTGGTGCCGGTTCTTCTTCTGGCACTTCTGAAGCTGGTTCTTCTGGGGCTGAAGCTGGTTCTTCTGGGACTGAAGCTGGTTCTTCTGAAGCGGGCGCTTCAAGAGAAAGAATATTCTCAATTTGTGCAGAAATTGAAAGCTTTGATTCCAGCTCATCATCTCTTACCAGTGCTTCTAGTTGCTCGGAAAACGGTGGGTTCAGAGATACCGTCCCGGCTCCGGATTTAGATTCAGAAGGCATTTTCTGATCTACAGTATCAGCCTGGTCGTTCTCATCTGGAACCTCGAAATTCAGAGTATTAGTGTCGGGGGCGCTGCTTGCTTTGGGCTCAGCCAGGGCTAGCCATGAGCTGGCAAAGGACTCTGCTCCGATAATCTCTGTAATTTCGTCTATTTCAGGAGCTGCCTCGAATTCGTCGTAAGTCTCGAAATCATCAACTGGGGTGTTGAAATCCACTAAATCCACAGGCTCATGCCCGCTGAGATCCACAGGCTCATGCCCGCTGAGATCCACAGGCTCATGCCCGCTGACATCCACTGCTTCATCCCCGCTGAAATCCGCTGCTTCATCCCCGCTGAAATCTACTATTTGCTGCTCAGAGAAATCATCTGGTGTTTGCGCTTGTATACTGAGCTCAGCAGCAAATGAAATCGGATTGTTTTGCCCTGGAGCTGCTTCGCTTGACGAAGCCCGGGCGGCCTGTCGATGCTTGTCGATATTAAGCAACGTTTGCAGATCCATTGAACTGGCATTGTCTGCTGCATAGAGCCGGTCAAGCTGGTCTGAGCCATTGCTCGATGAACCTTTGGCTTTTGTAGCCAATAAGTTAACAAGCTCACGATGGGCGAGTCTGGAACCCTGGAAATCCCCAAGCTCCACACTCTGTCTGAATGCGGCTGCCAGGATTTTGGATTCCAGTTCGGGCCGGTCTTCGTTCCTCGAAATTATCAAAAGCATTTTGGGTTCCGAGCCCTGCTTGAAGCAGGGGCATTGCCTTTGCGGGGAGCAGCATCTAAAGGAGATTATTCCTTGTTTAAACGGATTTAACACGCTTGGGACCTAAGAAATCTCCTTGAATGATCCAAAAAAAGGGCGAATTTTATCAGCTATTAGAAGATTCCTGGCGACTCGGTCGGGTTATTGCTTTTGATATGATCATCACGACTAATACGAGGTTGACTGGTGGATTTCAGTTGGGTAAGACAATTAGCCGAATCTTCGAATCGTTTTGAGGAAGAAAAACAGGAAAACGAAAGGCGTGAACGAGAGGAAGAAAGACTCAAGGCGCTGGCGACCATTCCTTTTGTGGACAAGCTTTTCATGCTTTTGCAAACTTTTTGCGAGGAGTTCAACAAGTACTCAATCTATCCAGAGCTGCGAGTATCAATTTCCAGGATCTCGAAGAGATCAAAAGCCCCGTACAACGAGACTTCTAAGGTCAGCCCCGATGAGATTGCTTACTTCACTTTTACTCGCAAGAGCTGGATGTATGGAATCAGAGGAATCAATGGTGTTGTTGAGTTCATAGAGTTTCCAGTAACAGAAGGTGCAGCTTCGCTATCTATGAGACTGGATGAAATAGGGGCGGACAGCAGTTACAAGCTGGAAGCAAAAATCCAGCATGATGTTGAAGGTACCAAGAAACAGGTGATCTGGTATTTGAAAGATGAGTTGATGGACGGTCCAAAACTTATCAGTCTTTGCCAGCATTACTTCAGTGACTTTATAACGAGAACCAACGATTGAAGGAAAATGTCTGGGCAGCGCTTCAGATTGATCCTCTGGCTCTTGAGGCGCTTTCCACCTGTGAACTTGGTGAAGAAATCGAGCAGGCAATACTCTTCTATCTGCTCAAGCTCAAAGATTACAACAGCCACACAAATCTGGTAGCTAACTCCGAAATAGATGTCTTGCTCAAGGAACATGTGCTCGACTCATTGCGGCTTTTGCCGTTTCTTAAAGAATCAGGGGGCGAAAAAAAACTTGTTGATATCGGAAGCGGCGCCGGTTTTCCCGCCCTGCTTCTTGCTATTGCTCAACCTGATCTCAAAGTCTCCCTGATTGAATCAATAGGAAAAAAATGCCGCTTTCTGGAAGATTTTATTGCTTTTGCCGGCATGGGCCGGCGTGTGAAAGTTCATTGCCAGAGGGCTGAAATTCTGGCACATGACAAAAAAATGAGAGAGAATTTTGATTTTGCAACTGCAAGAGCGGTGGGCTCATTACCGGTGGTGGCAGAGCTTTCTTTGCCGTTTTTAAAAACAGGTGGTCTCTTTCTTGCTCAACGCTCCAGAAAACAGTGTGTTGAAGAGCTGGTGATTGCAGATGCGTATGCATCAAGGCTTGGCGGCAAGCTTGAAGATACAATTCACTTTCCGCAGGATCTGCTCGGAAGGGAATTCTCGCTTTTTCTGATTCGCAAAACTAAAAGCACTGCTCAGATTTATCCGCGTTCTGCCTCGCAAATGAAGAGGGAAAAAAAGCGCTGACTGCCTTGCTATTCGAAGCGCATGCAGCCTGCTGTTTATCTCAAAGATCAAACCGGCTGTGATACCAGCCAGCCTTCTGCAACTGCCTGACGCCGAGCCTGCTCAGTGTCGGTGTCTATAGTTAGTTCCATGAAACGACGTCGGCTTTGAATTACATATCTGCTTCTGCCTATAAGTGCTGTAGCATCCAGATAGTCATGGGCAAAGATTACGTTGTCCATTTCGCGATACCAGCTGTCTCCGGAAGGCAACACAATGTCTGCAAGGAGCTCGCCGAGTTCGAGAACTTCCTTGTCTCTGTTTGCACGGGCGGGATAGTCAACAGTGTATTTTGTTGTGTCGAATTCAAGACACTCAGCTTTTCCCAGATAAGGGATACGCTGTTCCTCAATCGTAAAACCAAGCTCTTCAAAACCCTGGCGCTCTTCGCTCCAGATCTCGTGCAAAATGTCTGCAACAGTATCCATATGTGGCTCAAAGCGCCAGAATTCTCCTGTTTGCAGATATGGAGTAGCCGGCCAGAATTCCCAGCTGTCGTCGGAATAAGCGACTTCAAGCTGGTGAGTATGCGCCCATGCTGTTGTGAGAACACCCATCCAGTAAATATTTTCTTCGTATACTTGTGCGTAGCTCTCCCTGAACCATTCCTGCCATTCGTCGAACTGGGAGTACTGAGCTGATCGTTTCAAAAGACCCTGCCGCCACTCATCTTCGTCTGGGAGTGGGTCTTCGACATGAAAAAATTCAGCCCAGTATGCCGCTACTGTGGCCGGCTCTACCAGATCTTTATCGCCGGGACCTTTTTGCTCCTGCCAGAGCGACTGGCAAACCTTGACAGCTTCAATGCTGCGGCTGTAAGGATTTGACTCCTTGAAATCTTCGTGATGCCTCACCCAGTCGATGCCCGCTCTAATCAAGTAAGCAGGGTACATGTTTTACCTCGTTATTTGACTCACTTGATTGTACTAGCTCGTCCGGCAGATGCCACCCTTCCTTTTTCACCGATAAGCTTAGCAAGTCTTGATATTTTCGATCCAAAATTTGAATCACTTTCATATTCGGCAAGCGACATTACCAGGCGGCGGGTCCAGTTGCCGTCGGTTGCCGTGCCGGGAACATTGAATTGCTCGCTTGTTCCCAGGATATCTTGAATCATGAAAACCGCAAGCCAGCAGGGAGTTTCTAACAAGGTCTTGACAAAGGCTGTGTGAAGCTCATCTGTGAACTCCGTTGGCGGGTCGTCCTCGTCAAGACCTAGAAAGTCCATTAGCCTCTGGACGTCAAGCCAGGCTTCGTGCCCGTCCGGACCATGCCACCGCCTTACCAGATCTTCATAATAAAGAATCAGCGGCATATGATCGTGGGTGCCGTAAGTAGCCAGGTTTAGATCCGGGAGCTCTTCCTTTTTTATGAATGAGCGATCCTTTTCGTCGCGCTCGAATATTGGAATGGAAAATCCCGGTATGCCGAGTTTTTTTAAAAGCGGCCTGACATATGGTGGCACCATGCCCAGGTCTTCGGCTACAACTCCTTGCTTGCCTGCTGCCTCGAGAATAATTTTGAGAATGGCTTCTCCGTCTAAGGCGTTCAATTTTCCCAGCTTCTCCGGATAATCTTCCCGCGGAATAAAGTGTGGAATTTTGCCGCCGCTAAGTTTTTCTGCTTCCTTTTTCGTCAGGTCCACAAACTCGTGATTTCTCTCAGGTATCCACGGAAATCCGTAAATTCTGAAAAAACCCAGCACATGATCGATGCGGAAATAGTGAAATACTTCAGTGAGTTTGCCCACACGCTGGCGCCACCACCTGTAGTTCTCCTTCTTATGAGCTGCCCAATCGTATAAGGGAATTCCCCAGTTCTGTCCCCATTTGCTGGTAAAAGGATCACCCTGAAAAAGCGGCTCCGGAGGCGCTCCTCCGGACCAGTCCAGGTCAAATAGTTGCCGCTCGGCCCAGACATCGCTGCTGTACCTGCTCACACCAAATGGAATATCTCCCATCAGTTCAATGCCATGTTCGTCGGCGAAAACTCGCAGATCTTTCCACTGTTTAAAAGCCAGCCATTGAACAAAAGCATGGAAACGGCGGTCGTCTTTCAGTTTCTCTGAAATATCGCTTTTCTCAAGCCATGCTTCGGCGAGTTCCATTTCCTGATGCTCTTTCGGCCAGCTTGTCCAGCAGGTGTTGCCCCCGTGTACATCTATGAGGGTGCGAAACAGAGTGTAGGATTTGAGCCAGCTTTCCTCAGTTTTTTCAAAGTCGATAAACAAAGCCGCTTCTTTGCTTGCTCCTTTATTAGTTGCCGGCTTTTCAAGCTCGGCTTTGAAATTGTTCCAGGCCGAGCGGAGCAAATCCAGCTTCAGCTTTTTGACTATATGATATTTAACAACTGAACTGTCATGTTCTTTTAGTCCGCTCTGGTCTACGATCCATTCGTAGTCTTTGCGATCAAGACCTGGAATTACGGAGGGCTCAACTGTAAGCAGGCAGGGGTCAAGAGCCACTGAGCTGATTGCGCCATAGGGACTGTTGTCTCCGCCGGTTTCGTTAATAGGCAGAAGCTGTAGAACAGTAAGACTGTTTCGCTTGCAAAACTCTATTGCTTCTTTAACGCAGCGGCTGTCACCGATGCCCAGATCGCCCTCGCGACGCATTGAAAATACAGGTATCAGAACTCCAGCTATTTTGTTTTCTTTATTGATCATCTTATATACCTAAACGTTCAAAGACCTGATTCAAATTGCGAAGGTAGTGCTCCGGGTCGAAAGTCTCTTCGATTTCATTTTTTGCAAGCAGTGAAGTAACATCGCTGTCGTTCAACAAATTGCGTTTGAAGTCGCCGCCGTTGTTGTTCCAGGCTTTCATGGCATTTCCCTGCACAATCCGATAGGCTTCTTCCCTCGACATGCCTTTTTCCACCATTTTGAGCATAATAGCCTGTGAAAAAATTACGCCACCGTATCTGTCCATATTGCGGCGCATATTCTCGGGGTATATTATTAAACCGGCTACGATCTTCGTAAAGCGCGCCAGCATGTAATCAACAAGAATGCAGGAGTCCGGCAAAATTACTCGCTCGACCGAGCTGTGCGATATGTCGCGTTCGTGCCAGAGAGCAATATTTTCCATGGCGGCCATGGCATTTCCTCTCAAGATCCTTGCAAGTCCACTTATGTTTTCGCTTCCCACCGGGTTGCGTTTGTGAGGCATTGCCGAACTGCCTTTTTGACCTTGAGTAAAAGGCTCTTCGGCTTCCAGCACATCGGTGCGCTGCAAATGCCTTATTTCTACAGCGAATTTTTCGAGGCTGCTTCCAATCATTGAAAGCGTCCAGACAAACTGGGCATGCCTGTCTCGCTGAATTATCTGGGTTGAAATCGGTGCCGGCTTCAAATTGAGATATTCGCATGTTAATCGTTCAATTTCCGGATCGATATTTGAGTAGGTGCCCACGGCGCCTGAAAACTGTCCGACCGAGATCATTTCTTCTGCAGCTGCAAGCCTTGCCTTTTGCCGTTTTACTTCTTCCAGCCAGACGGCCATTTTGAAACCGAAAGTCGTGGGCTCAGCATGAATCCCGTGCGAACGCCCCACTGTAACCGTATGTTTATGCTTGCGCGCCTGCCCTAAAATGGCATCTTCCAGCTCGTCGAGATCTTTCTTGATTATTTGAGTGGCTCTGCGCATCTGCAATGCCAGAGCCGTGTCGATAACGTCCGAGCTTGTAAGACCAAGGTGAATGTATCTGGAGTTTTCCCCTACTTTTTCTGCCACGCTTGTCAAAAAAGCAATGACATCATGTTTGACCTCAAGTTCTATTTCGTCGATTCTCTTAACATCAAATCCGGCGCTCTTCTTTATGTCTTCAAGAGCTGACTGAGGTATGCGCCCGAGCTTGCATTGTGCCTGGCAAACCGCAATTTCTACGTCCAGAAAAGTTTGAAACTTGGCCTCATCCGTCCAGACGGCTTTCATTTCCGGGCGAGTGTACCTGTCAATCACTTTAAGTTCTCCTAAACTTGCTCGAGCCAGCCATTGATATCTGATTTTGAGCCGGTTTCCAATAAGTAGCGCCTGTATTGTAGCAGTCCGGTCGGGTCTTTCTCCTTCTCCTGATATTGCGATTGTCACTTCATGAAGGGCAGTCACTACTTATTAGGGCTGTCACTACATATAGGATTCAAGGCGGTTAAAATGTAATCTTACTGTTTACAGGAATTCAAGAATGAAGATTCTACTTCCAATTGATCTGGCACAGCCAGTGGAGCAAATGATCAAGCAACTGCAAGCTATTTTGCCGCTTGCTGAAAATGAAGTACATTTGCTTTACGTGAACGAAGCCTGGCCAGCATATGAGAACGTGCTTGGTGCTCAAGGGCAGTTTGCCGATGACTGGGGCCGGATTGTAGAAGAAAGGGCTCAAAAGGCTTTTGCTGAAGCAGAAAAGCTACTCAGTACTAAGTGCAAGAAAGTCAGCAAAGAAATTGTTTCCGGTCCTCCGGCAATGATGATTGAAACTGTCGCCAAAGACGAAGATTGCAAGCTCACGGTTCTCTTTCCTCGAAAACACCCTGCAGTTGAGAAGGTGTTGCTTGGAAGCGTTTCCGGAAATGTTACCAAACACGGTCCGGGAACAATTTTGATAATTCGTCCCTCTGATGATGCTTCAAGCGAATTGAAAAATGTGCTTATAGGCGTTGACGGTTCTGCCAATGCCAAAGAAGCCATGATGAAAGCCGTAGAAATTTTCGAGCTGGCAAAGCGCAATCCGCGGGTTTTGCTGTTTCATGCGGTTGATGTTGCAGATCCGATCAAATTCATCAGCCCGGTTGAGTTTATTTCACGTGTGGAGCAAAATCTGATTCTGGAAGGTGAGACTTATCTGGCTGATGCAAAACGCATGCTTGCAGATGTCGGAGTGAAAAATGTGGATACTGCCTTAAAGCAGGGAAAACCGGCTGACGAATTAGTAGAGGTTGCAAAAGCAATACCTGCAGATCTAATAATTGCCGGTGCCGAGGGACGTACCGCTGTACAGCATTTTCTATTGGGCAGCGTTTCTCACCGTATTGCCATGCACGCACCATGCGCAGTAGCGATAGTCAAGCGAGAACACGAACCGTCCTGAAAAAATCTGTGAGGTGTCAGATTATTTAGGGGTTAGCTTATGCATATGTTTACGGCGTTTAAAAAGCCTCTTGCTTTTCTCTTCTTCTTGCTTGCGATTTTGCTTGCTCCTTGCTCTGTGGCTCAAATAGACGATGCTGCCGATTTGCACACACAACAGCAGCAAGAAAAAAACGAACTCGGAGACATGAAAAGGCAGATCGAAGACATCAAGAACAACATGCAAAACGCACTCAAAGATATGTCTCAGGTTCAGTCGATGATGACGGGTGAGAAAATCAAAGAGTTTCACTTGCAAGTAAAGGAAGCAGCTGTTGAGGTTTTTCCGGGTTGCTTTTTCAATGCTTATACATACAACAACCAGTGTCCGGGACCGCTAATTAGAGTAAATGAGGGCGATCAAGTAAGGCTGGTATTGCATAACGGGCTTAAAACATCAACAAGCCTCTATATTCAGGGAATGCAGCTTCCGCACAAAGTGGATGGCTTGCCCAAAAAAGGAAGCGGGCTTGTGAATCCGGGAGAGACTTATGTTTATCAGTTCATAGCAAATAAGCCCGGTACTTTTTATTACCGGCCTCAAGTGCCGCACTTAGATCAAATGGGTAGAGGCCTTGCAGGTGCTATTGTTGTCGAGCCGAAAAACATTCCAAAAACTTACGAAAGGGATCTGATTATCATATTGAATCAGGCCGAGTCCGCTTATCTGTCACGAAAGGGCAGCCCGCCGAATCCGAAAACTGGAAATCTCTTTCTTGCAAACGGCAAATCGGCTCAGGCGCTTGCTCCGCTTGAATTGAAAAACGGTGAAAGAATTCGTTTGCGCATCGTAAATGCCAGCCCTGAACCATGCCCGCTTACATTAAGTGGGCACAGATTCGAACTTGTAGCTCAGAACGGCTCTGACTCTGTAGAGCCGCATACTACAAGGGATACGCTCACAGTTCATCCCGGTGAAAGATACGACCTTGAGTTCACTGCAAACAATCCCGGTGTATGGTCGCTTTCTTCATTGAATGCATCGCAGTGCAGTTTCAACGGGCAATTTCCTGGCGGTTTTGCCATGGTTGTCCGCTATCCGGATGCTATGAATTAAGGCTCTACATTTCGTTTCTGAGAACTTTGAGTTGTGCGTTTACTCTTTCGCGGCTGAGTCCGGTGTGTTTGCAAAAGGCGTCCCAGCCAACGTCTATCACTTCTTCCCAGTTCTCCTTGAAAATTTCAGTGTTTAAAAAACCAAGGCCTTGTTCCAGAGAATAATCTGCGATCACTGCTTTGGCCATATCATGCTGGACCATGTGTTGAACGTCAAACCACTGATTTTCAACCGCAAGCTCAAAAAGGGTTTGCAAAAACTCCTGCTGCTGATAATGGATTTCAGCAATTTCGCGGAGTCGCTCGTCCATTTTTTATGTCTCCGGGATAGGGGTTGGATATGCTGCTTGCGGGGCATGTAGCTCTTTAGACCGAGCTTATGGCTTATCATTTAACTTAGCATAAACTCGCTTAAAAGGGCAGTTAAATCAGCTTTCTGGAGCAAAAGCAAAAGTGGCGCAAGCAAAATCTTCAATTCAAGCGCTTCGAAATATACGGCTCTTTTGCGCATTTATGCTGCTGCTTGCGCCTCTTTCAGCCGGCGGTGTCGCTTACAGCCAGGACGGGCTCATGTCCGAACTCGAATCTGTGGAGCGCCAGCTGCAGTTTCCTGCCGATAGATCGAAAGCTCTGATCCAAAGGGTGGAGGCGCTTGAATTCCGTTTGTTCGGAACCCCGCGTTTTGGATCGATAATGGACCGCTTGCAAGCAATCAAGGCAGCTGCAAACCAGATTTCCGCGCAGGCTCCGGCTCAGCTGCCAGCGAACAATCAGGCTTATCCGAACAATCCTCAGAGCAATTTTGCGGGCAATTTTCAGAGCTATCCTCCGGGCAATTCTGCGGGGAGTTCTTCGGGGAATTCTGCGGGCAATTTTCCGGGCAACTCTGCGGGGAATTCTTCGGGGAGTTCTTCGGGCAATTTTGCGGGCAATTCTCAGAGCTATCCTCCGGGCAATTCTGCGGGTAATTTTCCGGGCAATTTTCCGGGCAATTCGCCGGCTTATCCGCAAACACAGAGCAGTGGGCAAGGCTGGCTGCCTGCCAACTCGAATCAAAATAATGCTGCTGCTGCTGCAAATAATTCTCCTGCTTCTTTCAACAGTCATAACTCAAAAATCAATGCCGGACCTGGCTGGCTACCGGCTTCCAACTCCGGGCCCCAGCAAGAGAGCATTGCCGCAGGCAGCCGGCCCCAGACATTTCCATCAACTGCTGGTCCGGCTAATACAGGTTCTGCTGCTCAAGATAATCCGCCCGCCGCTCCGAATAATCCGCCTGCTGCTCCAAATAACCCGCCTGCCAGTGCTCCGAATAACCCGCCGGACAGAGCTCCGAATAACCTGCCTGCCAGTGCTCAAAATAATCCGCCTCAAGATAGTCCGCCAGCACAAGCTAACCCGGTTGGCAGCCCTATGATCTCGAAACCCCTTCCGGTGGCCGGAGCCTTAGTAGTCCGCAAAAATTTCGAACCTGATGCGCTGCCGCTTCTAAATGCATTTCCGCCCAATCTTGTAAGAATGGAGCCTGATGACACAGCCCTGATCGCCCGTCCTGATTATTACAAAGAGGTTCATCAAGCAAGCAAAGGCCGGGCGATTCGTTATAAGAGCATGCCAGTGCCTGTTTATATACAAGCTTTTCCTGATAAGGGTTTTGTGAACTGCGTTGTTCGAGCTTTTGAGTCGTGGGAAATAAGAACCGGCGGAGTTGTTAAATTTTCGCAGATAGATAATCCCAACCAGGCAAGAATACAGGTGGTTTGGAAACATCTTGGTGGAGCCAAGGATAAGTCAGGTTGCTTGCTCGGTGCTCATACCATTTTGAAATACACAAAGCACGGTAACGGCTCGGTATCGCTTTTGAATGTAGGAGCAGTGCCGGTTCCGATATATATACCGCGCATGGGCCCGAAATATACTGTGCCACCACAGGTGATGGAAGTGAATCTTGATCTTATTAACAGCAAAGAACAGAGTGTAAAATATGCCTGCTTGCAAAACATCGTAACTCACGAACTCGGTCATGCACTTGGACTGCTGGGCCACAGCCCGAATCAGGCCGACATAATGTATCCGATAACGGATGAACATTCACGTTTGAGCCAGCGTGACATAAATACTTTGAAAAAGCTCTATGATCAAAAGTGCGATCTGCCTTTATAAGGTGTTACTCTTTGGCTTGCTGACTGAATTGTCTGCATCGTGAGTCATAAGCTGAAGAAGTAAATAGGCTAAAGAAGTAAAATGGGGTACAGGTGTAATATTCCCTCGGATTTTGAAAAAGAGTTGAGAATCCTCTGCGGTTCGATTAAAAAGCCGTGGTGATGAAGCAGTGGTGAGTTCAAATGGATGATGCCAAATCAGCTCGACAAAAGGAAAAGACTTCGGAAAAAGCCCCGCTTTATGCATTGAGCCGCCCATCGCGCTGTTATGGCTGCGACCGGCGATTACTTGAAGATGAAATAGTCCGGGACAATCCACAAAGTTGAAGAATAGTCGCTCCCCCGGATCTTTGATTGTACGGAGCTGTTCTGTTGGAGCACAATGCATGTCAAAGCAGTCCTTTGCGTCTCATCAAATCTTCAAGGGCTTTTCTGGCCTCAGGGTCGGGAACAAGCTCTCCTGTTGGCTCAATGTGATCCATGTTCTTTTCGTATAAGCAATCCAGAAATTCTGTAAAACTATTTGCAATCAAATGAATATTGCCGGCTTCATCCGGCCCGATACCCTGGGAAAGATCGGCTTCCATTTCGTGGTCCCAGAAATATACTTTGCCGTAACGCGGACCGGGGGTACAGTCAATGCAGATTTCGTTTCCGCCACCGTCATAGCCGATTGCAACGAAACCTCTGGGGAGTCGGCTTTCTCTTATCTTTGCACGTTTGAGTATGTCATTGTCATCTCCTGGACAAATGTGATAGAACCATGCAATGTCTCCTTGCTCTCCGTCAATACATACAAACGAGCTAGGGTCGACCAGCCCGCCGTTTACTTTTAGCATCAGCTCTTTGTAGTCAGCAGGAAGCAGGACTTTCAAAGCTGCCTCTACCGCAGTTATCTGCGCTGTGGTAATTGGTGGCTTAGGTTTTGAAATTTCAACCATTTATTTTCCTCGCTTTTCGAGATTCAATGACTGCACTCCAGCAACGCCACCTGTGTGTTTTGTTGCGTCATGTAACTTTGTTGGTATCAACTGCATCGTAGGTGCCTCTCCTGGTCGTCGTTCGACATGATGCCAGGTTAATCCAAGTGCCTTGCGCTTATCGCCACCTTGGCTATTTGTTTTCACATCTTTCCAAATGGCTTTGTCGGCCTCAAAGAAGTCGTCGTCGCGACTCTGATGAAACGACCTCTTGAACTGGTATTCTTCGGCAACTTTAAACGGCTTAAAATCGGGGTATCCGGCTTCGGTAAACCTGATGCCTTTCTCGAGTTCTTTTGTAAATTGAGGAAATTCCTTACACAATTCCTTGTAAAGTTCCGGATGTCTTTCTTTGAAAGGATAAGTCTTCCCAGCCCATTCACAGTTAATCGGATAACGACCATTTACTTGTTCAATTTCAGTAACGCCTTTATTTCTCAACTCAAGCGGAGTCATCTCTCTGAGCTCTTGTTTTGTGATATCAAATTTCTTAGCCAGCTGTGCTTCGGTATAGACTTTGCCACTCAGATGGTATTTGGAAGGCTCGTAAACTTGAATACCCAGCACTGCAAGCTCTTCAGGAGTCTTTTCTCTCAGGCGCTCTTTTGGGATGCCTGTTTCGTGAGCAGCCTGACCTAGTTTCATTTCCTTGCCGTCTTTTATGTAAACTTTTGGATGGAACAGTTCTTCGAGTCCACTTTTGGGAAAGTCAAACCCATTTTGGGCTTTTGAAATTTGCTCGAGCTTTGGACCGGCAGGAGCCAGCTCCTTTTGAGGGAATGCGGCATCAACTGCTTTGATCAGATCTTTCAGATTATTGGAGTTTGGCAGCTCCTTTAATTGAGCAGCAAAAGTACGCATTTCTTTTGCCACACTTTCGAGTTTGCTGCTTTCAACAAGCAGTTCTCTGGTTCCGGCAAGTCCTGAAAGCTCCTGGGCAGCTTTACCTGTTTTAGCGATGCGACCAAGCTCAGCAGTCCCGGAGGCGATACCTGAACCGCCGCCCTGGGCCAGTGCTAATATGTTCAGCGCGATCTCAGTTCCCTTTTCTGCTTTTCCCGCTCTGTCGAGTTTTTGAAAATTATAGAGTTCATTTTTGAGATTTGCAGGCATGCCCAAAGCGAGCTCTTTAGCCATTTGAGCAGCTTCCGGATCGAAAACCTTTCGATAAAGTGGAGAGGCCGGATTAAAAGTGGTGTCATATTGAAGCATGATGCGGGCAGCGGCAGAAAGCCCGGCACATGTATCGTGAAATTTCTTTGTTGCGTCCGGGTCGCTATCCGGCAGCAAAGATAAGGCTGGATGCCCTTCCCGGTGTGCCGCAGCAGCCATGCGGATAAGCTCGCCTGCTCCTGCAAGCGAGTTCAGCGCAAATTTGATAGTGGCCTGAGCTTCACCGGTAAAAATCTGAGCTGCATTAATCTCATCGTTGCGGCTGATTTTGCTTGGAATGGACTGCGCGATTATTTCTTTTCTCTTTTGCCATGGGTCGCTTGTTTTTTCATTTTCGCTCAGACAAAACCTTGATTTGCCGTCGGGGCTTAAAGTATCAAGCTTATTGTGATTGAGTTTCAGCGCGGAATTGAGATTGCTTGCATTGACTTCAGGGGCGTCTTTCGATAGTTTTACGCTTGCTTGATCTGTATCTATACTGCGTTCTGAGCTTTCGCCGCTCTCGCGAGGCTTGCTGCTCTGCTTTACTGAATTGTCTGCATCGTGAGTCATAAACTGAAGAAGTATATAGTAGGCTAAAGACGTAAAAATGGGGTACAGGTGTAATATTCCCTCGGATTTTGAAAAAGAATTGAGAATCCTCTCCGGTTCGATTAAAAAGCAGTGGTGATGAAGCAGTGGTGAGTTCAAATGGATGATGCCAAATCAGCTCGACAAAAGGAAAAGACTTCGGAAAAAGCCCCGCTTTATGCATTGAGCCGCCCATCGCGCTGTTATGGCTGCGACCGGCGATTACTTGAAGATGAAATAGTTAAGCTTGAGGGCTCAGCCATAGATCAAGAAGTTCGCGAAGTTTTCTGTATGAAATGCAGCGGTCTGGAAAGTGAATTTCAATTGCTGAAAAAAGGGGACGCCAGGCTTACAAGGCTGGCTAAGAAACATTCGAAAATTACTTTTATTGTGCTCAAATGGTCCGATACCTGGAAATGCTATGAGCGCCAGGGACTGTTTGTTGAGAAATCGGCTCTGGATGCGGCCAAAAAGCTTGCAGATACGCCATAATTATCAATTGTGGGCTTGAAGCTCGCGGTGGCTGTCAAGTGCTAGGCGTTTGCGACGAATGCTCCTGCATCTGAATCTGCAAAAACGGCTTGCGGCAGAGTCCTTATATCTGGGTGAATCAAGAAGATGTCAAAGTATTCTCGGCTTTCAGTGCTCTTATTTGTTGCCTTTCTAAGCACTCTTCTTAACGCGGCTCTGGCGGCGGCTCCCATTGCGGTGTTGAAGTCGGCGAAGAACGCCGACGCATACCAGAGCCAGAATATAGGCAACTACGAAGAAGACTGGCAGGCATTCAAACGTACACTCGAGTCTGCCAATTTGAGATATGACATTATCCCGGACGCTGATTTGAGCGCCGGCAAGCTGAGCGGCTACAAAGTGCTTGTTTTGCCGCTTTTGCTCGACATCCCCGAAGAAGCTCTTGCCGGAATAAAGCAATATTGCGCAGCCGGTGGCAAGATCTTGATTACAGATGGCGGCGGCGCCCCAACTAAGAGCGCAGCAGATCTTGATGCGCTTGCCGGTGTGAATCTCAAAAATCACAATGCTATGCAGGACACCCAGGCGCTTGTCTGGAAGCAGGGCGGGCAAAATATTCGTCATGATTTTGCAGTCGGAACTTTGATTGCAGAAATAGAACCTTTAGCCGGGGCAAATTCACTTGCGAAATGGACTGACGGCTCGGGTAATGAGGCCGGAGCCGCAATCTGCAAAAATGCCGGCAATATTTTTCTTGGCTGGGCTCCGGGCTTGCAGGGCGAAACAAGCACCAATGCAAGTATTTTGAGCATGGTGCTTGATGAAGCTTCTCCTGGTTTGAGCAAAAGCGCAAACGTACAAATTAGTTCAAAAGAATATTTGAAACTGCAAAGCGAACTTGATTCGCTTATTAAAAGAACAGATGATGCAATTGCCACTGCAAAGCAAGCCGATCTGGCAGTGCCCATGGCTGAAATCAAAAAGCACTATGAGCAGGCGCTTACACATGCAAGAGCCTTCAAACAGTTCTATACGCAGGGCAAGTCTTTTGAAGCTGACGGTGAATTGAGTGCGGCGCGAAAAGAGCTGTCGCTTGCATATGCTCAGGCAATGCCGGTGCGATTGGTGGAGTCAAGATCAATCTGGCTTGATCGCGGCACAATTGTTTCGTGCCAGAATCCGGTGGGAATGGCAGCACTTTTTTCAAAGCTGAAAAAAGCAGGAATCAACGTTGTTTATTTTGAGACCAATAACGCCGGTTTTACAATGTACCCGTCCAAAATCTCAAGTCAGAATCCGCAAACTCTTTCATGGAATCCGCTTGCCTGTGCAATTGCTGAAGCCCATAAAAGAGGCATGGAGCTTCATAGCTGGTTCTGGACTTTCAATGTCGGCAACACTTTTCATAACCCGATCATCACCCAGGACCCTGATTATCCCGGGCCTGTTTTGAGTTCGCATGATTTTGCCTGGGCGTTGCAATCTAAAACAGGTAGTTTAGTTCCGCCCAAGCAGCACGAGTTCTGGATCGATCCCAGCGCTAGCGAAGGGCGGAAGTTCATTAAGAGCCTGATTACTGAGGTGGTTCAGAACTACAATGTTGACGGCATACAGCTGGATTATATTCGCTACCCTTTTAACGGCAAGGGTGGCGAAATGGGCTATGACTTTACAGGCCGGCTCAAATTTGAACGCGAAACACATTTATGCCTTGATCGAATTGATGAGAATACTAGAAAAGCCTGGGTCAAGTGGAAGTCGCAACAGGTCAGTTCACTTGTGCAGGAAGTATCAAAAATTGTTCGGGGTTTAAAACCTTCTGTCAAAATCTCCGCAGCGGTTTATGCCTTGCCTCACGATCAGCGAATGAATCTTATTCAGCAGGATTGGGAGCTCTGGGTGGCTAACGGATGGGTAGATACTTTGAACCCGATGACATATGTCAATAAAGGCCCGGAGCTGCAAAAAATGGCAGGCTACGTCAAAGAAAGCGTCGGAAGCAAAGCTATGGTTTTGCCGGGCTTGTTTATAAAAGATCTGGATACTGCCGGTTTTGTGGAGCAGCTCGATATTTCAAGAAGCCTGGGGGCGCTGGGCAACACTATGTTTGCAGCAGCGCAGCTCGATGATAACAAAAGCAGCGTTCTGCAAATAGGGCCATATCGCAAATCGCCCTTAATGACACCTACTTCGGATCCGTTGAAAGCGGCAACCCTGGTCTTTGACAGCTTTGCTCACAGCATCAGCCGTTATGTGCAGGATCCCGAGCGTCCTATCGTGTCCGACCGGGCTTTTACAAACGACATTCTTTCCCAGACCGAATCTATACAGCGCATTTTACATTCACTGAATGCTGATGCGAATCCGCAAGAGCTTGCCTCGATTTCGGCTGCGCTTGATGCGCTTGATACCTCAGTTAAAGAATGGCTTGCAATTGAAACATTTGCAAAACGTGCTCCCAGAGCCAATTACATAAGTACGACTATCGACCAGGCTAACTATATACTCAGTTATGCTGCGCATAAGTCGCGGATGAAAGCAGAGGCTGCCAGGGGCAATTCTAAGAGCTGAGTTGTTTGCTTAATTGCAACGGGGCGGGAGCTGAGTTCTTTCCGGGCTCCTGCTGTTTTTGCAGTTTGCATCCTGCAAGATAAATGTACAAAAATCTTAGCGCCCTCTTGAAAACCGGCGCTGCTGATTTTTTTCTGAATCACTAAGATTGGATTAGTTTCCCGGGGGCAGCCGCCCCCGGCTGCTATTGTCTTTCAATCGGATAAACCCACACTGCCAGGGTCTCCCGGTGGATGGAGACGAAGGAGAGCTATGTCAACAAAAACTAGCAGCGAGTCAAAAGGCAATACTGCAACTCAAGCCAAAGTGCCGATTACTGTAGCCAAGGGCGACGGTATCGGACCGGAAATTATGGATGCGACCCTTTTCATTTTGAAAGAAGGTGGAGCGCGCCTTGAAATTGAAGAAATCGAAGTCGGCGAAAAAGTATACCTGCGTGGTATCAGTGCCGGTATCGAACCCCAGTCCTGGGATTCTTTGAGACGTACCAAAGTATTTTTGAAAGCTCCAATTACCACACCGCAAGGTGGCGGCTACCAGAGCTTGAATGTGGCTACAAGAAAGACACTTGGTCTCTATGCCAATGTTCGCCCCTGTGTTTCTTATCATCCATTTGTTGACACCAAACATCCGAAGCAAAATCTGGTTATTGTTCGTGAAAACGAAGAAGACTGCTATGCCGGTATCGAATACAGGCAGACAAACGATGTATACCAGTGCTTGAAGCTGATAAGCCGTCCTGGCTCTGAAAAGATCGTGCGTTACGCATTCGAATATGCTCGCCGCTACAACCGCAAAAAAGTCACCTGCTTCATGAAAGACAACATCATGAAACTGACAGACGGACTTTTCCACAAAGTTTTCGACGAAATCGCGGCTGAATATCCGGATATCGAAAAAGAAGATTGGATCGTAGACATCGGTGCTGCCAAAATGGCAGATACTCCGGAAGCATTCGATGTGCTTGTGATGCCGAATCTCTATGGAGACATCCTCTCTGACGTCGCAGCACAGATTGCTGGTTCTGTCGGTCTTGCCGGTTCAGCCAATATCGGCGATCATTGCGCCATGTTCGAAGCTATCCACGGTTCGGCTCCACGCAGAGCCAACCAGAATCTGGCCAATCCGTCAGGGCTCTTTTTGGGCGCCGTGCAGATGCTGGTGCATATCAACCAGCCTGATATTGCCGAGCGTGTTCACAATGCCTGGCTTAAGACAATCGAAGATGGAATCCACACATATGACATTTTCGAAGAAGGCGTAAGCAAGCAAAAGGTCGGCACCAAAGAATTTGCAAAAGCAATCGTTGAAAGACTTGGCCAGACGCCTGAAAAACTTCAACCGGTAAGCTATGCACATGCTCCGAAACAAGATATTCAGAGCGTCAAAAAAGACCAGATCAAGCTCGCTAAAGAAACGGTCGGTGTTGATGTTTATCTGGACTGGTCCGAAGGCAGTGCTGAAGATCTGGGCAAATTGATTGAAAAGCTTCAAACAGAAAAGCTTCCTTTCCAGATGCTTACAAATAGAGGGGTCAAAGTATATCCGGACGGTCTGCCTGAAACCTTCTGCACAGACCACTGGCGCGCCCGCTACATGCAAAAAGACATGAAGCCGGTGAGCCATGCTGATATTCTCGAGCTTCTCAAAAAGTTCAATGATGCAAAATTCGATTTCATCAAAACCGAGCATCTTTGCACTTTTAACGGCGAGAAAGCTTTCTCCAACTAGGAGATCTAGCGCTTGAACTAAGTCTATCTGAAATAACTGGATCTGAAATAACTAGATCTGAAATAACTAGATCTGAAATAACTAGATCTGAGACAAATCTATTCTGTTGCACGTGAAGAGGGAACGGCCTGGCTGTTTCCTCTTCTCTTTGGAATGCATCTAAATACACTCCGGATCAATCGGGAATGAGCAAAAATAGTTTTTTCGAAACCTGCTCAAATGCGATTGAAGGATCGTAGGCTAACCCATTTCTCAGTAAAGCAGAAACATCCGTAAGGAAACGGTCACTAAATAGCTCTGCCACTGCTCGTGACACTGCAAGGTCTTGTTCGACTTGCATGTCGCTGCCCCATGGAGCTGTCTTGCGCCATGCATCAATGAAAGACTGAGGGATCATTCACTCACCTCGAATTCGTCATTTATTTTCAATCTCCAGCGTTCATTGATCTGGCATAGTTCAGCCGGTCGTTGTGTGCTCAGAAGTATTAGCCGAGGGTGCTTTTTTAGGACCCATTTTGATAAAGGATCGCAGAGTGGGCCGCGGCCGACCTTGTCTAGGATAAATCCCAATCGCTGTACAACAGAGAGTTCGAAGCATTCAGCCGCTTTTGTCAACTCTCGCGCCTTCATAATCTCGCTTAGTTCCGCAATGACCACGGCCATGGATTCCAATCCACCTAGCTCAAACGAATAACGAACGAGATCCAGTGCCGTAGCTTCGGGCGTTGAAATCCGCATATAGCCTGTTCTGACTTTATGGATAGTAGTTGGCGAATTCTGGATAAACCGCTTTGCGAAGAATCGAATTCGAACTCTTCCGCACTCTAATGGCCGATGCGCGCGGTGACTGATGACCTGCAATTCCTGAGGACGATGATGACCAGCACCGTACAACTCAGCTGCACTTAATAGACCGACATAATATTGTTCATCGATAAAATTCATCAGATCGTTAATGAACCATGTGGCCGGTAAGCAACCAGCCGCCCGATATTCTGGCGGAAGGATGACGTAGAAGCCTTTGCGCGGGCTTGCTATTGAGCCGCGCTCGCGCAACCGGCTTAAAGAACGTTCGATGGCCTTTTCGGATTTATCAGTTGCTTTAAGAAGCATCTGGTAGGAGAACCAATATTGTCCCCGTGCTTGTAAATCCTCAATATACTTGGAGATTGACATTCTCTTTCGCCTGCATTTTGATTGCAGCACCCCCCTGAATAGGAGGGGGTTGGCAATCGATATGGCAGTCATTATACCCAGAAAGCGGGGGATAACGCAATCGATTTGTGCTGATCGGAAATTTTGACTAAGAAGGACTTTTTCTCAAAACACAAAGCTCTTTGAATCTCATCTCGATAAAACTCCAGTATCTGGCTCTGGACATTTTGTTGTAACCCTCAAAATCTTGATTGCACACTATGTAGCTGGTTCTGGTCACCGGCCACCAGCGGTATTTGCTCTGCTCCGGGCCACCCCGATCTTTTTCGTACCATTCATCGATGAAGTTTTCGGAGTAGTCTTTCTCTCTGCCGAAGAGCGTGGGATTTGCAAGCAGGTTATATTCGGGACCGGCGTCAATGTCCTGGGGGTTGACTCCGGCTCTTTCAAGCGCTTCTGTTAATTGCCAGCGGCACCGATTGAAGGAGGCAAAGTCGGCTGAGGCGAGTGTTGAATATAAAAAGAGCAAAAGTAAAAGGGCAAACAAAAATTTTCTATTCAGGGCTTTTGAAAAGAAAAAACGCCAGCTGTAAGAAGCAAGAATAATAGCCGGCACAAGTAGACTGATGTTATATCGGTCAAAATTGAGCACTTTGGTTTGCAAAATTAGCAAGCCCGTATATTGAACGAACAAAAGTGCTGTAAAAAAGAAAAAGAGATTTCTTTTGCCTGAATTTGGAATGGCTTCAACTCCGCTTTCTGTCCAGGCTACTGATTTCGTAGACCAACTACCTTTTGCAAGACTGAAGCAAAAGATTTCGCAATTCAGCCAGAAAAGGAAGCTGAAAAAAATTGCTGCCAGGTCGCAAAATACAGTAAGCCAGAAACAATCTTCGCCTTTCCAGCCTGGAATGAAATCGGGAAAAATCGAATAGTTGCCTGCGTAAGGCGGAAAAATTATGGAGAAACTGTAGGGCATGTATTGATGCCGGCAAAGCGCCTGCAAAAGTGGCACGGCACAAAGCATTACGGCACCAAGTGCAGCAACGGCAATAACAGGCAGATGTTTTTTTTGCCTGAAAAGTGCAAAAATCATCGGCAAGCTAAGAGGCAGAAGATAGAAACCTAAATAGCATGAAATCTGAGCAAGGGCCAGCAAGCAGAAACGATAGCCTTCAAGACCGCTAGTAAATATAAAGCCAGCTGCTGCAATCAGTTTTTCTTTGTAGAGCAATAGCGGCTGGCTATAGATCGTATTTGCAAGCACAAACTCGCTGCCGGCATAATACGCTGCAATTGCAACTGGAAGCAAAGCTGCAAGTAAAAAAGCGTCGCGCCGCCTAAGCAGTATGAGCAGAAAGCAGATTGCTGCAAGAGCTGTAATCAAGAAAACAGCCGTTTGCCTGCAGGCAAGGGAAAATATCAGTGTCGCAACGCAGGCAAGCCAGTCTCTGACCGGGCTCCTGTTTTGAATTGCTCTCAAGCAGAAAAAGCAAGACCAGCTAAAAAAGGCCAGTGCCGGCAGGTCGCTCATATAGCTCATTGCAAGATTCATAATGATTGGATTGACAAAGATCAGGCTTGAAACCAGGGCGGCGTCGGTTCTTCTAAATGACATATGGCGCAGAATCAGATAAACGGCACTGCCGCAAGCAAATGCGAAAAAGATGCTCAACAAGTGTAGAACCTGGTAAGAACCGGGAAAAAGCTTCCAGGCAAATGAGCCAAGCAGCACAGGCAGATAGCAAGTTGGAGAGGTGGCCAGGAACTGAAGCTTTCCGGAGTCGCAGAGAGTCTTAATGCTCCAGATAAAAAGCGCATCGTCATTTTGCGGGTAGGGGCTGATTTGCCCGGCTATAAGCGGCGGCAAGAGGCAGAAAAAAGCAAGCAGAATGAAAATTTTATGGCGCTGAAACAAGAGAGATATACTTCTCGAATCGGATAAAGACGCCTTGATTATACGCAGTCGTTTTGATTATGCGCCAGTGTTTTTGAATATGCGAAGTGCTTTTGAATATATGCGAAATGCTTTGACAATACGCCAGTGCTTCTTTGCTTATACGCCGGTGGATGAGTAGTTAGAGTTAGGGCTCGAGGTTCGTCCGCTCTGAGCTTCGTGCTGCCCGCTTGCATCTTTGGGCACTCTGAACGAAAGAAGGCTGTAACGCATGCGATATAAAACTGCAAGCCCGGTTATGCAAGCAAGTACTGCAGAAATTACCAGAGCCGCACAAACGAACAGAGCCGTCTTAAGCAGGCTGTTCAGTTCCGAAAGCTCGTTTCTCAAATCGTTTAGAGGCTCGCCTACTTCGCTTACGGGTTTCTGCAGGCTGCTTAATTGCTGGCTCATGTCGGACAGCTGGTCCTGCATGCTTACTACTTTTTTCTGAACTCCTTCCATCTGACCGCTCACTGTAAAGAGCTGGGTCTGAACATTCTGGACCGGCTCGACTACTTCACTTACCGGTTTCTGCAGCGTGCGAAGCGGTTTTTCGAGCTCGCGCATTTGCTTGCTCATTTTCTGAATATCTTGCCGGACTTTAGTAACTTCTCTGATGTCTTTATGCAGGTCGACTACTTCAAGCAGATCTTTATGCACCTGACCCAGGTCGTTTGAAAGATGGGTGATTTTCGGCACATCGCTTGCCAGTTTGCTCAAGTTCTCGTTCATGCCTTTGAGTTCGCCCAGCATGCCGCCCATGCCAGACTCGACACCCTGCAATTTTTTCTCGAGGCTGTTGAAAGCCGGCTGCAATTTATCCATCGGACCCTGCAGTTTCATGATGTTGTCTTGAAGATCCTGTGCTTCCTGTCTCAGTTTCCAGATTGGTCTTACTATTCTTTTTATAGGATGAAAGCCTTTAATCGGCTTGTTCCATTTTTCGAGCTGTTTCTGAGTAGGCACAAAACCGTATTTCTTCACAAGTCCGTTCACTGTGGCTGCATCTAGTGTTGCAGTGTCGCTACTCTCTGCGGAACTGACAGGCTCGACGGCAGTCGGCTCGCCCGACACAGGTATGGTGATGCTTTCAACCGGGTCTGCTGCCAGAACCGGGACACTGGCAGTGATGCTGAAAATAGCGCCTGCTATGGCGAATTTCCTGAATGATTTCATGGTTCTCTCTTATCCTGTGTGTGAGCTCACAATAGCACAACGGCATTGAAGTCAATTTTAGGGAGTTCTAAAGACAAAAAATAGCATCCATATAATCAGGATAGCTTTTTTCAATAAATACGGACATTTCCGGCTACGCAAAGGTTCCCGATCTTTGGGAACTTTAATACTTCTGCGGCTTATTATGCGGTTTTTTGGCGGTGAGTGCCGGAGTTATGGCTGGGGACTTGTGCTGCAGGGCGGGCTTTGTGTGGTCGCAGGGCCGGATTTGAGGCTGTAGGGAGGGCTTTGTGGTCGCAGGGCCGCATTTGAGGCTGTAGGGTGGGCTTCATTAGCTGCCAGTTGGTCTTAGTTCGGGCTCCTTGGTGGGTTCAGGGCTCCGTACTTAAGTCATGGACAAGTCTCAAGGCATGCGAGCGGTCGTCAAGCGCCTGCTTGTGCCGCCCGGACTTTTCATAAGCAATTGAGCGAAGCAAATAAAGCTCGGCATCTTTTATGTCGGCTGTTTTATTTGCTTCCATGCATCTGCTGAAGTCATTGATGGCCTCCTCATAATTTTCCAGTTCCAGAGAGGCTTCGCCCCTCATTTTATATACGTCGTTGTTTGATGGACCGTTTTTTGCTTCGTCGTTGTTTGGGGCAAGCGTTATAAACTGCGAAAAATCGTCAAATGCGTCTTTGTAGTTCTCGAGATTGAAGCGGGCATTGCCTCGCAAGAAATACGCCGCCGAATTTCTTTTATCGTTTTCGATCAACTCGTTTAATAGCTTCAGAGCCTGTTTGTTGCGGTCCTGATGAATCAGCTTTTCTGCCTGTTTCAGCCTCTTTTCCGCTTTTGCTTTTTGTTGTTTAACTCCAGCTTCAGCCTGCTTGCTTGCTTGAGATGAGGCTGGCTGCAAAAACACGCTGCAAACACCTGCAAGCCAGATAATGCTTGCCAGACTAATAATTCCAGAACCTAGCTTTTGCAAATGTTACCTGCCTGAGTCTGTTTTCGCGCCTGGCGAGCGGTTTCCGTTGGTGCCTGACGAGCGGTTTCTGTAAAGCCAGGCTTCAAGCATTTTTCCATCAGATTCGATCTTATGAACTTCGGCTTCGATGCCGATAATTGCAGGGGCTCGTCCGGCTTCGGGCATGGGGTAAAAAAGGAACTTTTCATAATAAGCCTGAAAATACAAGTGTGGAAAGAAGCAGCAGTGTAATTGCTGCAAAAATTAGCAGAGCTTGAAATAACGCCCAGATTTGCAAAATTTTCCGCCTGATTCCGAGCCTCGCGGATTATAGCAATCTCAGGAAGTATAGTCAGGAATTTAAGAAATATAGTCAGGAATTTAAAATGACCGTTTTCTTCTCAATATTTGAAAGTTCTCAACAAGAAGCTTGCTGAACTCAAACTATCCACAGCTGCTCTTTTCCCGCTTTTCTTGTTTTCCTGCAGCCCAAGCTGAATCCTAGATAATCAATGCCGGCCAATCTTAATGAGCTGTCATGAGATAATCTGCGCTGGGACTATTGCGCCAGTATATATGCGTAGATATTTTCAAAGCCCTGAGAAGGAAATGATTCCCTGCAATGAAGGCTCTTGAAGCACCAAAGCCAGATATAGCGAAGCCAGCTGAATCAAGCCCGGTTGAATCAAAGCCGGCTGAATCAAAGTCGAAAGCAAAAATTTTGTCGCTTCTGGAAAAAACGCTGGGAAACCCGCTGGCGCCTGTTTTCATTACGCTATTTTTTCTTTCGGTCTTAATTGTCTGGTCGATTTGCGACCATTCGCTTCCTCTTCATGACGCCTCCTGGCACAGCACTTACAGCAGCGCTGTCAAAAAGTGGCTTTTGAGACCGCGTATCTGGAGCGTTGAGAGCCTCTGCGAGCTATTGAGAATGCAGCCAAATTATCCGGCGGGCACATGGTTTTTCAATGGTTTCTGTAAAATCTTCCTCGGCGACAGCCTTTTTTCCGAACACCTGATTCTTGCTGTGCACCTTTGTATTTTGAATGCAGCGAGTTTTTGTATTGCTAATTTGCTCCTTAAAGACAGGTTCAAAGCTTCGCTTTCAATAATTTTTCTTGATTGCAGCCCGCTTATTCAGGCGTTGCAGCATCTTTCTTATATAGACCTGCCGCACACTGCCTTTTTCGCTTCATATCTTTTCAGTTTGATTTACTGGTGGCAGAAAAAAAGCTGGAAGTCCGCTTTTATTTGCGGGATTCTTTTCGGACTTGATTGTGCTTGCAAACAAATTGCAGTCCTTTACAGTGTGCCCGTCTTAGGAGTCATGGCTCTCTACCTGCTTTATGCAAGGCAGTACAGGCAGCTTTTGCAGCTGATGCTTATCGGAGCTTTTGCGCCGCTTTTCTTATCTAGCTGGGTAATACCCAACTGGAACTCACTTACAAATTACACGCACAACAGATCGGCGCTGGCCTATGAGCGTATAGGTTTTGTGCAGGGGCTCACAAGAAATCTGTCCATGTCTTTCCAGCAGATTGTTGAAAGTTTTTCCCCGCTTGCAAGCTTGATGCTGGTTCTGACTGCTTTCAAAATAAGACGTGATGGCTTCGAAAAGCTCTGGATACCTGTGTTTGCGGCTAGTGCCGGAGTGTTGCTTCTTGTTTCGGTTGCATTTTTCAATTTGCCGGAGCCGCGCTATTTCGGTCCGGTTGTTCTCGCGCTTTCGTTATTACTTGGCGTCGCCTGTGGAAATTTAGCCAGGCAATCAGGAAAAGCGGCTGTTTTTGTGTCGGCTTTTCTTGCTCTGCTTGTAACTCAAACCCTTGTCTTGAGCTTTCAAAAATGTCCGGTGGTGTCACATCCGGTGCCTAAAAATCTGAGCCCGCTTTTTGCTTTTGCGGGCTTGCATGACCCTGCGCTTACATGCAGAATTCCTTATTTGGAAGCAGGCGACCCCTGGAAACAGCAATGGTTGTTTGAATTTATAGAGAACACCGAACGTAAAAGCCGCCCGGTTTATTTAAGCGTGCTCGACAATTCGCCCGAGTTCAATCAGGGCGTTCTATTATGTATTTCGCGTTTGCGAAAGAGTTGTGTTCATCCTACGACATGGCGTGGCTGCATGCCCGATGTGAAAGACTCGTTTTCCTGCAGTGACGAAGCACTAAACTCGATGCAATGGATTTTGCTCAAAACAGGCCCGCAGCATAGCGCCTGGTTTGACGATAAAAGCCGTGAAAATTATGAGCATTCGGTGGACAAAATCAAGAATGACGGTGTCTATTTAGAAGCTGCCAGGCAACTTCTTCCGGATGGAGCCGAGCTGGTCTTATATCAGAACAAACGATTTATGTTTGACCACGATGCGGCGTTTCTAAAGACACTGAAATTTCGCTGAAGTTTAACTGAGAATTTCAAGTTATTAAAATCCACGGACCTGGTTGAAAAGTGATGTGGATTAAGCTGGCCCTGTGGTGTTCTCAAGTGGTGGCTGCAGCATTAAATCTGCTGTTGGGTACTGACCCTTTTTCTGCTTGTCCACCCTCTAAGATATTTGGACAAAAATCTTAGAGGGTGGAAATCGAGTCGGGACAGCTATCTGGTGAAGAAATGTATTCAAGAGAATTCCGCCTGACAAGTTGCTGGCAAGCCCACCCCCATGAGCAACTTAGCAAGGACTCATCTGTTCTTTACAATCTTATTTGCTTCCAATGCTTATATCTTGGCTTTATGGTGAAATTTGTACTTACTCTGCGTTTCGGCTTTGCCGTATGGATATCAAGGGAACAAAATGCCTCGGAATCCGGAAATAAAAAAGGTGCTGGTGCTTGGCGCCGGACCCATAAAAATAGGACAGGCTTGCGAGTTTGATTACTCGGGCACCCAGGCCTGTAAATCTCTTCGCGAAGAAGGGATTGAAGTGGTGCTTGTCAATTCGAATCCGGCGACGATAATGACCGACCCGGATGTTGCCAATCACACATATATCGAGCCACTGACTGTAGACATAGTCGAGAAGGTCATTCTAAAAGAAAGACCCGACTCGCTGCTGCCTACCATGGGCGGGCAAACGGCCCTCAATCTTGCAGTCGAGCTTGCTGAAAGCGGCTTTTTAGAGAAGCACGGAGTTAGGCTTATCGGAGCTAATCTTAAGGCTATCCGCCTGGCAGAAGATCGCTCATCTTTCAGAGACAAAATGGAAGAAATCGGCGTACCTGTGCCGAAATCGTTGATAGTTCATAAAATGGACGAACTCTCCGATGCTGTGAAGCAGCTGCCTTTTCCAATTGTTGTAAGACCTGCTTTTACCCTTGGTGGCACGGGCGGTGGCATAGCTCATAATTACGACGAACTCAAAAAAATCTGCCGGGTAGGCCTTGCTGCAAGCCCGGTGAGCGAAGTTCTACTGGAAACCTATTTGAACGGCTGGAAAGAAATTGAGCTTGAAGTTGTACGTGACTGCAAAGACAATTTCATTGTTATCTGCCCGATTGAAAACTTCGACCCCATGGGTGTCCATACCGGCGACTCCATAACGGTGGCACCACTTCAAACACTCTCGGATCGCGAATATCAAATATTGCGCGAAGCATCGAAAAAAGTCATAAGAGCTATCGGTGTAGACTGCGGCGGTTCCAATGTCCAGTTTGCAGTTAACCCGGAAAACGGCGACTATGTGGTTATTGAAATGAACCCGCGCGTGTCGCGCTCATCAGCTCTTGCAAGCAAGGCTACCGGCTATCCAATTGCAAGAGTTGCTGCAAAGCTTGCAATCGGTTTCAGCCTTGATGAAGTGCGCAATGAAATCGCAGGTGGCATCTCTGCTTGTTTTGAACCATCAATAGATTATGTGGTAACTAAAATTCCCCGTTTTGATTTCGGCAAATTTAAAGGTGCAAACGAAACCCTCGGCACTGAAATGAAATCAGTGGGCGAAGTAATGGCAATCGGTTCCGGCTTCAAAGAGTCTTTACAGAAAGCACTGCGTGGGCTCGAATTAGGGCTTTCCGGCTTCTGCCTTCAAAACGGACGCAATAATGTTGATGGCAATGTCTGGCGCTCAAGAATGGCGAGCCCCAACCGGCACCGCATGAGCGATGTTTTTGGAGCTTTTGATCAGGGTCTCAGTGTAGACGACATAAGCCAGTTGAGCGGTATAGACCCCTGGTTTGTGGATAACCTGTATGAGCTCTGGGAAATTCAGAAAAACGCTTTTAAAACCTGGCAGGAAAGAGCCGAGCTTTGCCAGCAGGTAGGCGACGCTGATCTGGCTGCCTTAATTACACCGGATGAACTCAGATATCTTAAAAATCAAGGCTTCGGCGATAAGCAAATTGCTGATTCCATAAGCCAGCTGCCGAATTTTGCCTGGGTGCGTGAGGCTGATATCTTCGGCTACAGGCATAAGCTTAATGTCGTTCCGAGCTTTAAAAGAATCGATACCTGCGCGGCCGAGTTTCCGGGCACCGGCAATTATCTTTATTCGAGCTACCAGTACCAGGGTGAGCCCGAATATGTCCCGGGCAAAAAGCGCCGGGTTATGGTGCTTGGCTCCGGACCCAATAGAATCGGACAGGGAATTGAGTTTGACTATTGCTGCGTGCAGGCAGTACTTGAACTGCGCAATATGGACATTTGCAGTGTCATGGTCAACTGCAACCCGGAAACGGTTTCTACGGACTACGATAGCTCCGATGTTCTTTATTTCGAACCACTTACACTTGAAGATATAAGCGAAGCTGCCTTGCTTGAAGAACCGGAAGGCATCATAGTTCAGTTTGGCGGGCAGACCCCGCTCAAGCTTTCTCACGGTCTTGAAAAACGGGGCTTCAAGATACTGGGCACTTCGCCCGATAGCACTGATCTGGCTGAAGACCGGTGCAGGTTCGGCCGCTTAATAGACATGCTCGGTCTTAAACAGGCCGAAGGCAGCACCGCCCAGAACAGCTTTGAAGCAGAGCGCATCGCAGAACAACTGGGCTTCCCACTTCTAGTGCGTCCAAGTTATGTGCTTGGCGGCAGAGCCATGCATGTGGTTCATTCGATGGACTCATTGAAAAAGCTCATGCACAGTGCCTTTTCCGTGGAACCGGACAAACCGGTCCTGCTCGATAGATTTTTGGACGGGGCAGTTGAAATTGATGTAGATGTGGTTTCTGATGGCAACGAAACTGTTATAGCAGGAATCATGGAGCATGTGGAATATGCAGGCGTTCATTCAGGCGATAGCTCCTGTGTGCTGCCGCCGCAGAATCTGAGCCAGGCGGAAATCGACGAGCTTTCGGCCGCTGCAATCAAGCTCTCCAAAGCACTCAAAGTTGTAGGCGCTTTAAACGTACAATTCGCTCTTTATCAAGGCGACGTATACGTGCTTGAAGCCAACCCGCGCGCCAGCCGCACTCTGCCATTTGTTTGCAAAGCAACTGGCGTTCCCTGGGTGAAGATTGCCACAAGAGCTATCATGGGCGAGTCGCTCCAGAGCATGTCCCATATGTGGCAGTCAAAGCACGAACACATAAGTGTGAAGTCGGTAATTCTGCCTTTTTCGCGCTTCCATGGTGCAAGCGTTGTACTCGGGCCTGAAATGCGTTCTACCGGTGAGGTGATGGGCGTGGGCAATTCATTTGCAGCTGCATATGCCAAAGCACAGATGGGTGTCGGCGTCGGAGTTCCCCAAACAGGCAAGATACTTATCTCGACCTCCAACCTTTGTTTCAATCAAGCCGATGAGCTGATCAAGAAATATGCGGCTCTTGGTTTTAAGATCTATATATCGCGTTGGCAGCAGCCCGAAGCCGGAATCCTTGAGTTCAGTGAAGCTGAACACTTTGATGCAAGTCCAGATGAACACTCGCTTATGAATGAGTTCTCCGCCATGAACCTCACGATGGCAGTAAGCGTAGGCGAGCTTGGCGAAACTTCCGAGCAGGATCAAAAAATCAGGCGCGCCTGCCTTTCGTCGAATATTCCCCTGCTTCTGACATATGAGTCCGCTCTTGCAATGACCGGATCTATAAAGGAGAGCAGAAAGCAGGCACATTCTGTAAACAGCATTCAAGCTCTCCATAGTAGAGCCGTGGGCGCTGTGTATGCGGCTTCGGCTTCAAGTCCGAATACTACTGCTGCCTCAGGCGCTGCCTCAGTTTTATCGGGCGGCAAGCAAAACTTCGCTCCGGATGCCTGACTAGAAAATGAACTCTAAGCAGAATGCACTTTATTGCGCGTTGATTGCGCTTTGTGTTTTGTTTGCATTTTCCGACTGTTATATAAAGAATCTGACTATCTCGCGTTTCAATTTAATAGAGAGTCTGGACCTGCTGTATAACCCGGCGCTTGCCGGTAAATCAATCACTGTTTCAAAAGATCCAAGTGCATGTCTGCAAAGTATTCCAAAAGAGACTTTTGTTCAAAACTCGATTGCAAAAATGCAACTGCCGCTCTGGAACAATAAAAGCGGCTGCGGACAGCCTTTAATAGCCGATCCGTCAAATACGCTTTTTTGCCCGCTCGATCTTGTTTTTTCGCCTGCCAATCATTTACTCTACAAAACAGGCATAATTTTTGAAGTCATTCTTGCCGGAATTTTTTCCTTCTTTTTCTTCAGAGTAAACGGTGTTGCAGCCTGGGCGGCCTGTCTTGCCGCTCTTGGATATGCGCTTTCGGCAGTTGTGCTCAATAGTCTTGAACTTGCAGATAATTATTTTGTCTTGCCGATTTTGTTTTTGAGCTTTCAGTCATTCATGGCAGATGGCCGCAAACTTAAAAGCATTTGTATTGCAGCCATGCTTCTGGCGCTGTGTTATTTTTCAGTTCATCCTGAAGTTTATTTTGTTGGCACAATGTCGGCGCTTTTTCTCTGGATTTTCTCGAGCTCGTCAAAGGGTACCGAGACTGATTCGGAAAAAGGCGACGAGATAATTCTAAACCTGAAAGCGTCAAGAATGCGGATTCTCAAATTAGGTGAACTGCGGGCACTGGCATTGCTTGGTTTGCTGGCTATTGCTATGGCTGCGCCTATGATGTTCCCGTTCTTAGAGTATCTGAGATATGCAAGCAGCTACAAATACAGCTCTTCCAGTCTTGAATACATTCCGTTTTCTCAGCTAGCCTTCTATTTTTCGGTGCCCAGACTCGCCACTTTCTTTCCTGGTTTTATATTGCTTTTGGGATTACCGCTGGGTTTTGTCGAGGCCTGTAAGAAGCAGAAAGCGCTACTTGCTTTGACTGCTTTGCTCTTACTTTTTCAATGCAGACCTGGTTCGTTTGAAAGTTTCTTTGCCTCTGCGCCATTTTCGTATTTGCTTCCTGAATATACTCAGGGTGTGCTTTTGCTGCTTTTCTGTTTGGTCGGAGCCGGCGGTCTTTCGAAAATGAATTTTATTGCAAATAGATCGATTGCAATAAGATTTTTTGTAGGCGCCTTGAGTTTGCTCCCCGGACTTTTGCCATTGCTTATGATCGCAAGAGGCTCTGCCCCTGCCAATATAAGCGCGCTGGTCACCAGCAAGCAAATAATCTATGCATCTATAGTTTCTATTGTTGCGCTTTTTATTTTGCTGAATTTTCGTTTTGATAAATGCCGTAACTGCCCGGGGAGGTTTTTGCAGATCTCCGGGTCGTTTTTGCGCTTGCCCGGACCTTTACGTTTTCGCTGGCCGCTTCTTCGTTTTCGCGGGACGCTGCTTTGCCTTTTACCGCTTATTCTTATTATTGCCAATTTCGCATTTATGCTCCCGGTAGCAAAGGACGAGCTGCCGCGCAGTGCCGAAATCTCAGTGCCGCCGCCAGCCAGGCGGGCTTTGATAGATGCGATCAAAAGAAATACCGACAATAGCAGGTTCACGGCTTGCGGTATCGGCTTGCTTCCTCCGGCGACCGGGCTCTTGTACGGGCTTTCAGATTTCAGAAGCAACAGCCCCTTAAATCTAAAACGCTACACTGATTATATAAAGGCGGCCGGCGCCAGAGTTGGCTATTGCAACATGGTGGAAGTTCCTGAGAGATTGAACCAGCTTTATGATCTGGCAGGTGTAGATGTGATCCTTGCAGCATCACCTGTCAGATCGAACTATGGAAATTCGGCTTGTGCTGACCGGAATGCAGCTGCAGATTCGACTGCAGAATCGGATGCGGTTTCAAAATTTGTTTGCGAAGAATCAGGAAGAATTATGCCGGGGTTGCGTCTGAAAAATGGGCGTGTTGCATATTTTCCTCAATCGGCAGATATCGAAGTGATTCTTGACTTTAAGATCCACGATTATCTGGGCACAAGATATTCTGCCGGAATCGAAATAGTTGATCAAAGCGGCAGGTGGCTCTGGAGGAGCCATTTGCAGAACCTGACTGCAAATGCGCAGCACGAATGCAGGTTGGATCTTCTGGCACCTGTGCCGGCTAAGGTCTTGCCGGAAAGCACCCGAGTCAAAGTTCTTTGTTATATACATGACGCCTGGTCCTCGCAGAATCTGCTGCCGGATGGCCAGAGCTTGAAGCTTGCCGACGGCGCCATAGTGCTTGGCGAGTATAGTATCCGGAAGCAAGAGAAAGTGTTTAGTCCGGATCGTCGATTCGAATTGATTTACGAATCGGATGATTTGCTTAGAGTTTATAAAAACAGGCATTCTCTTGGGCGCGTTTCTTTCGTTCCAAATGCGATTTTGCTTGAATCGAGCAAGCAGGCGCTTGCACGCCTCAGTCAAGAGGATTTTCGGCCGGGACTTGATGTCGTTGTTGAAAAGCCATCTGCCAATAGTGGGACTCTTGCATTTCTGGAACGCTGCCGGAAGCAGGGGCTTGCCAAATACAATTTCGAAATTGCCAGGGACGAGCCCTGTGAAATTGAGATCTCCTGCGATACGGCAGGTGACGGTGTTTTCGTGCTTCATGATTCGAATTATCCAGGCTGGCAGGCGGAAGTCGACGGCAAAGAAGTACCCCTGCTTCGATGCAATTATCTATTCAAAGGCGTGGCACTGGCATGTGGCACACATAAGGTCGTTTTTCGCTATCGCCCGTGGAGCTTTTATGCAGGTCTATTTCTGTGTTTCTTGGCCTGGAGTTTTTCTGTGGCTATTTTGAAAAAGTAGATGAGAAAGTAAATGAGAAATGCAAAACAGCCGATGAAATGAGATCTCGGGCGGGATGCCAAGGTGCTGGTTCTATTTGCTTTCTTTTGTTTGCCTTCTCCAGGGTGCTGCGTCAATAAGTCACAATGTTTCCAGATTTGAATTATCTCAGCTAGTTGACTCTGATTCTGCAGGTTCTGGGAGCGTTGTGTGTTGAAGCTTCTGTCAAGCTAGCAAGATACCTCCACCTTAGCTAAAGCCTAGATAATCAATACCAGTCAATCTTCTAAGGCTGTCATGCGATAATTTTCTGACTGGGGTTTTCACTAAATGACGCTCTTGTCCACAGCAAAGACTGATAGCCGGGCCGCTATCAAAACTGAAATGACTTGCGAAAAAAGTCTGGTCATCACATTATTGCTCTATCTTTGCTTTTTCATTTTGCCCTTGATTCTTACAAGTTTGTATTTTCACAGAGAAAAAATGGATGTGAAGCCTTCTCTTTATGAGGGGACTATCAGGGAGAAAGGCAAGTTCTACAACAAGTATGCCTTTTACTTTGATCTGGTTTTTATAGGCGACAGTCGCACTTACTGCGGAATTCATTGCGACTTGATGGATAAGTTGCTTGGAAAACGTTGCGCCAATATGGCTGCTGTCGCTCATTGGTTTCCTACGCAACTTCCGTTTTGTGAGGACTTAGTGCGAACTGTACCCCCGGGAACAGTGGTTGTGTTTACGATTGGTCATCAAAATTTCAAACATATTCGTGTGCAAAATTCTTGCCCTATTGGTTTGAAACGAGCTTTGAAATATATTGAATGGGGCTATTCGCCCGACTCCATTATCGACAATTTGATTTATTACAATCCGGTTACTCAACTTATCGCCAAGAAATCTGATTTTAGAGACGGTCTTAACCGTTTTATGGATAACACAGTGTGTGAATTGGGTATACGGAAGCTTGTTGCAAAAAAGCCTCAGGAACGTCCGGAACCATCCGGTCAGGGACTGAAAGCCAGAGAGTTTGAGCTTGAAAGTTCATTCAGGTCAGATCCAGATGTCCATTTTGTGAGATTCCCGGAAGAGGAAGGTGGGCTGCATTCGGCAGAACTGATCCGGACCGGGAATAGTAGTTCGCGTGTAGAGCTAGACCCTTCTTATTTTAGGCACAAACAAAGGGAGCGGCATGCACAGCTACTAAGTGAAAGACCCTATGATCCGAATTATGAATTTGTGCCTGACAGACAGTACTGGGAAACATTCAAAGGAATTATTAAGCTGTTTAAGGATCGTGGAATTTCGTTGATTGTGAATGAGATTGAGGAAGCCCCGCACAACTATCGTGACGATGTTGAGAAAGAGTCAAAGCGTTCATTTATGAGAGAGGTGGTTAAGCCGTATGTTGAGTCTCAGGGCTTTCCATATGTTCGCGCGGATTTTTCGAAACTATCTGATGAAGATTACTTTGACTATAATCATCTAAACAGCAAGGGCGGAGAAAAATACGACAAGCTGCTTGCTGAAGAACTTCGCCCCTATTTGAAAATGGAGGGTGCGAAAAAGTAATGTTGTTCACCTCCGCACAGTATTTGTTCTTTTATCTGGTGATTCTCATTCTGAGCTGGCTTCTTGTGCCGCTTCCAAGGCTGAGGCTCTGGACAATCCTCCTTGCTAGCTTTTACTTCTATTTCAGCAACAACGGTTGGGTGATTTTACTTCTTTTTGCCTGCATGCAAATTGACTTTGTTGCTGCAAGATTCATAGAAAAGAGCGATTCTGAGCTGAAAAGAAAGCTGCTTTTGTTTGTGTCGATGGCAAGCAATTTGTCCATGCTTGCTTTTTTCAAGTATTTCAATTTCTTCTGTGGTTCGACTGCCGATGCAGTGCATTTTCTAGGATTGAAATGCAGCTGGACCGACTGGAACATAGTTCTACCTGTGGGAATTTCCTTCTACACTTTCGAAAGCATGAGCTATACGATAGACGTATACAGGCGCATCATACCTGCCGAACGTTCATGGAGCCGCTTTGGGCTGTTTGTTGCTTACTTTCCTCATTTGATTGCCGGGCCTATTTTACGCCCCCATCATTTTCTACCGCAGCTCGACAAGCGTCCGAAACTGACAGCAAGCCAGTTTGAGTCGGCAATATTTATGATAGCTCAGGGTGTGTTTAAGAAAGTGGTGCTTGCGGATTTTCTCAGCACGTACGCTGACAAGGCATTCGTCCATCCAGCGTCCGTAGATCCAATCAGTGCCTGGATTGGCGTGTTTGCATTTAGCTTTCAGATATATTTTGATTTCAGTGGTTACACAGACGTTGCTATTGGTTGTGCTCGTTTGATGGGGCTTGAATTGCCTATTAACTTTAACAGACCATACTGTTCGGGCAGTATTACTGAATTCTGGAAGCGCTGGCATATTTCGCTTTCAAGCTGGTTGCGTGATTACTTGTATATTCCGCTGGGCGGAAGCAGAATGGCAACAAAGATTGGAGTCTACAGGAATTTGATGATTACGATGCTGCTGGGCGGTCTCTGGCATGGAGCTGCCTGGCATTTTGTGCTATGGGGATTCCTGCAAGGTTCCTTTCTTGTCCTTGAAAGAATGTTCAAACTTGAAACAAATTCTGACGAGGAGAACAAGGATAATGTTGCCATTCTCATTTTCAGGCAGCTTACGACATTCATGCTCATAACATTTAGCTGGATGGTATTTCGAACTGAGAACCTTCCTCTGTTAGGGCAACTATTCGTTAGCATGTTCAGCTGGCGGCAGTCATGCACAATAACTAATGGACTCTGTCTTGCTACTTTGATAATTTTATTGGGCTGGTTTATGCAATTATTCGATAAAGACAGATTTCAACGTGTGTTTTTGAGCCTGCCGATTCCTGTTAAAGGAATGGCGTACGCAGGATTGTCCGTTTTGATCCTGTCTTGCACCAGTGAAATCGCCAAGCCATTTATTTATTTCCAGTTCTAGTGAAAGAAAAGCCGTGTCAGTTGCCCAAGAAACGAAAGCAGAAAGAGCTAGGAGACCAGTGATATTTCCGGCCAAAAGCCTGAAGTACTTCACACTTTCGATCCTGATTGTTATTCTTACTCTTCTAGTTTTGGATAGAGTTTTGCTCCCCGGGCTTGAATCCAGAGGCGAACTTGGCTCTGCCATGTGGAAAGAACACAATGAGCGGGTCGTTGAAATGATGGGGCAGCGAAATCATGCAACCGACGAAAATCCTCTATGGAAGTCGCATATGTTTCCGGTGTCTGAAGAAAAAGCCGGCAAGCATCGAATTCTGGTTATCGGTGACTCTTATGTATGGGGTGACGGTCAGGCAAACCTAAATGACATATGGTGGCGGCAACTGCAATACGAACTTGAAAAGCGTGGTTATGACAATGTCGAAGTAATTGCAGCCGGGCGTTGTGGAGCTTCTACAAGAGTTGAACTTTCTTGGATGGACCGGCTTTGTCGCCAGTTTGATCCGGATGCGATTATTCTTGGATATGTAACAAATGATCCTGATGAAGGTTCTGACGTGCCGGGAGACGGTTATGTAAAACAGATGAGAAATGGACCGCAAGGATCTGAATTCTCTGGTGTAAGCGGCAAGATTCTTAGCTTCTTTCCGCATCTCAAATACCAGCTACAAGATCTCAGAAGCAAGAAGCTTGGCGAGAAGCAGAGTGGTCCGGCCGGTTATACATATAATGAATGGGAAAAACGCATACTGGAAGGGAAGAATTTCGAGGCTTACAAAGAGACTGTTAAAAGGCTGGGTGATTTTGCTGCAGGCTGCGGCAGACCATTTCTTGTAGTAACGCTACCAATGCCGCTGGCTGAGAATCAGAAAAAATACGCCGCAGTGGAGCCGCTTTTTAAAGATGCAGGCGTTAAGTTCGTCAATTTACTTGCGCCCATGCTTAGCTGGTACAAAAACTCAAATGGTGACAGTCGCATAAATGCAATTGCTGTAAGCCCGGTAAACGGGCATCCCGGGCTTGCTGCTAACAGGTTCTATGCAGAAAAAACAGTCGAGATCTTAGAAAAGCAATATGCAGCGGTGCTTGGTCAGAAGAATTCGGCAAGTGGCGCTTCCAGAGACCCAAGCAGGAGCCATAACTCCCCCGGGACTTCACCCGGAAAGCAGAACGAAATTGAAATCAATGACTACCTGCCACCGGTAATAGCAGTCTCAAATCCAAAACCGCGAACCTTTTGTTTTTACCAGCCAAACTCGGAAAAAGACTACTTGCTGATGCCGCTTGGGCGGCCTTATGTTCAATTGAATCTGGCTCATCCAAGGGCCTTCAAGGAGATTCATATTGTCGGCAGTTCCCTGCTCAAAGCCAGCCTTGCCGTTCGAGGGCGTGATCTATCAAAAGACGCAAGCGGGAAGCAGCCTCCTGAAATTTACGATCTGGGCAGCAAAAAAGGAAATGGCTGCATTTTCAAAATGCCCGATAAGCCCTGGGCAAAAGCCATCGATGAAGTGATGGTATCGGCAGAGCTCAAAGGCAAAGACGACCGGCTCGTCATAGTTGAGTTTGTCGAGCCCTGAGTTTGTCGAGCCCTGAGTTTGTTGAGCGCTGAGTTTGTTGAGCCCTGAACGGCAGGCTCCCATGTTGATTGCAATCCTGACCAAGAACCCTGACCAAGAACCCTGACCAAGAACCCTAGCTAGAACTGCCCAGCGCGGCTCTTCTAGCTAACTCGAATTGCGCTGCAAAGTCGCCAGTCAAGTCTTAGAACAGAGTGTAAATAAGCGGAGCCAGTCCCGAACTTTGAGCAAATACACCAAGAATTCCAAGCACTAAGAACAAAAGCAGCGACGGCATAAAGATCAACTCGCCGTGGCTTGCAAAATATCCAAGCACTTGCAAAGGCTGCATAAATGCATTCTGCTTGCGGGTCTGGCCTGCAACCAGCGCGCCTTCATCAGTGCTGTGTTTGGCGACCCAGCCTTCAATTTGTCTTGGTGCTTCGCCTTCCCAGCTATAGAACGGATCTTTTCCTTTCAGAGCTTGATAAATAAGACCCACCGGTAAAATCGCAACAAAATAAATGAGTGCAAGCAATACTCTAAAGAGCTGGGTTGCTACAAAGCCACCAACGGTCTTTATCCAACCCTGAGGCTTTTCCAGAGCTTGCGGTATCACAAGTGCCAGGGCAAGAAGAATAAGCCCTACTGCCATGCCTGCAAGCCAGCCTTCTTCAAGCTGTATGTAATATTTGAAGGCGCCCATTAAAGTAAGCACCCAGCCGAGTGTCAGACCAAAGATCAGATTGGTCTTGAGCGCCTCGTCGAATTTGCGCTTGCCTAAATTTTGCAGATATCTATTCTTAGTCAAGGTCAAATCTCCTCAGCCATGCTTCACGCTCATTTTCCGAAAGTGGGCGGTTGTCCTGTTCTTCTCTGTCGATAAAGCGATTACCTACCACCAGACAATCTATTTCAGTTGCCATCAAACATCTGTAGGCGTCTTCCACTGTATTTACAATCGGCTCGCCTCTGACATTGAAAGATGTGTTAACTATAACCGAGCAGCCGGTTTTGTCTTTGAACCGTGTAATTACCGAGCTCATAAATGGATTACGTTCTCTGTCTATGGTTTGCACCCGGGCTGAATAGTCCACGTGGGTAACGGCCGGAATTTCAGAACGTATCTGTTTTAACTTATCTATGCCGAAGAACTTCTGATCGTCGACTTCTTTGCGGCGTTTTTCAAGCACGGGATACACAAGCAGCATATACGGGCTTTCCTGCCTGGTATCGAAATATTCAGTGGCATCTTCTTCAAGCACCATGGGCGCAAACGGGCGGAAGCTCTCCCTGAATTTGACCTTCAGATTCAGGCGGGTCTGCATTGAAGTATCGCGGGCATCACCGAGAATCGAGCGCGAACCAAGAGCCCGTGGACCGAACTCAGCGCGTCCTCTGGCTAGAGCTACAACGCGACCTTTTGAAATTTCTTCCGAGATTTTTTCTGCAAGGTCTTCGTCTGAGTGAGATGTCCACGCAGCTCCCAGCTTCTTAAGAACCGCATCGTCTTCGTCTGATGCCTCAGGTATGTCAAATCCAAGAAACGCCCCCTGCATGGCGTCAGGTGCTTCGACTTTGCGTTCGTTGCCGAGCACCTGGTACCAGAGCCACTGAGCTGCTCCGAGCGCGCCACCGGCGTCACCTGCTGCCGGTTGTATCCAGATTTTGTCGAATGGACCTTCTCTTGAAAGCAGACCGGTTGCAACTACATTCAAAGCCACACCGCCGGCCAGCACCAGATTTTTCTGACCGGTTTCTCTGAAAACATGACGGCCCATTTTGAGCATGACTCTGTTCAGCACTTCCTGAATGGATGCTGCTATGTCCATTTCTTTCTGGGTAATAAGAGTCTCCGCTTCTCTTGGCGGACCGCCGAAAAGCGCGTGGAATTTATCGTTGGTCATGGTAAGACCGCCGACATAATTGAAGTAATTTTGATTGAGTGCAACCCCACCATTGGCGTCCACTTTCATCAGTTCCTTTTCGATTATGTCTACATACTTGGGATCTCCGTAGGGAGCCAGACCCATGAGTTTGTATTCGCCTGAGTTTATTTTGAATCCGGTATATGAGGTAAATGCCGAATACAAAAGCCCGAGCGAATTGGGAAAGCGAATGTGATGGGTGAGATCTACTTTGTTGCCTTTGCCGACACCGTAGGTGGTGGTAGACCATTCCCCCACACCGTCGATGGTTAAAATTGCGGCTTCATCAAATGGCGAAGGAAAGAAGGCGCTGGCTGCGTGCGAAAGGTGGTGATCGCAGTAATAAACACGTTTGTCCACACCAAGCTCAGAGGCTATTTCACGGCCGATCCAGAGCTTTTTTGTAAGCCATGAAGGCATGGCGCGCAAAAAGCTCGTAAGGCTCGCCGGTGCGGTGGCGTGATAAGTCGTGAGCAAGCGCTCGAACTTTGCGTATGGGCTTTCGTAGAAAACTACATAATCGAGATCTTGCTCAGTAATTCCGGCTTTGTCCAGGCAGAAATTCACAGCATTATGCGGAAAGGCACTGTCGCCTTTTATTCTTGTGAAACGCTCTTCTTGCGAGGCGGCAATTATCTTGCCGTCAATTACAAGCGCTGCTGCCGAATCATGATAATAGGCCGATATGCCTAATATTTTTGTAGGCGCTTTTCCTGTAGGAGATTTTCCTGTAGGTGTATTTGTTGATGAATTCGATGAAGACACCTGCATATCCTCCTATTGCGGCACTAGCTCGACCAGAACAAGTCTGTCCGGGCCTTCTATATTTGCAGTAACCAAAATTTCGTCTACGCCGGCATTCCATCGTTCGCCTTTAAGCTTGAAAGTGCAACCGCCGCCTTTTTTGCTTCCCAGATCGTGTATTTCAACAACCTGGTCTGAAATTGAAGGGTCTCTGGCTCTTAATGCAAGCGAGCAACCCTTCAAATTATTGCCTGCAATGTGGACTTCTTTAATTGCTGAAGGTCTTTCCAGATCCAGCTGCACAAATGGTCTGCGAATAGGCATATGCAAAAACTCATTGTCGTGTACCGGATAATACATAGCAAATATGTTCGGCTTTGGATTTGATGCAGCAATAATCGGTGGCACAAAGTCGTTTACTTTGATCTTTGCGTCACTTTCTTTTAGCGGCTCGGACTTTTCGCCCAGCACCTGCGGATATGATTTTTCAAGAATGTCTGCGGTGCTGACTGCATAAAAATGATTGGCCGTCACATTCGGGTGGCCGTTGGCCGGGTTTACGGCAAGTGCGAACGGACCTTGAACCAGTCTTCGGGTAATAAGCCTGGCATACCAGGGCTGCATGGCTTCCGTCAGTGTGTGAAAGTCGAGCCCTGCTGCACTAAACAATGCTTTGACTGAAGCGAGCCTGCTTGCCGGTTCAAATGGCATACAAAGGCTTACCATGCTTGAAGGAGTTTTGCTTTCTTTTACAAAGTCCGCCAGATTCTTGATTGTGTTTTTGTATTCTTCAAAGTTTTGTCCCTGCAAAATCTTGTCCACCCAGACGCCGTATTCGTAGCCATATTTCTCACCGCTGTATTTATGCGTGAGTTTTTGAGCCCGCAGAGCTGAGAGTTGTTGCGTGAAGTTTGGAAAAATCTTGCTTGTCTGCGACCAAAAGTTATCGAAGCTTTTGTCTTCCGGCAATTTTATTTGCTTTACGATTCCCTGACCAGACTGATTCGAGCCTTCTTCAGGGTCGTTATTAACATAACCCCATACAATCATGTCCGGCTTGTATTCAGGCAGCAATTTGCGCGCCCAATCAAGTTGCCTGTGAGTGGAGGCACCGCAGAGCCCAGCTCCTATTACTTCGACATTGTTATAACCGCGCCTCTCCAGCTCGAATTGCAGTTGCCGCCACCAGATATCGTTCAAATTGCTGCAACCGTCGCCGTAGACATAAGAGTCGCCCATTACAAGAATGCGTTTCTTGCCCGGATGCTCTTTGCTGACTGGAAATGTGGAGGATCTCCACACCGGATCGTCTTCATTTGCAAGGTTGCGCTGTTTGAGAAATTCGTAAATTGTCTGGTTGTCCTTGCTCCAGTCGTTGCCGGCCAGGCTGCCCCGATCTTCAAGACCGGGTAAAAGCACACGATCAACCAGAAATGCTGCAGCTGCTATGACCAGAGCTGATACTAGAAAGTAAGCAATAGATATTGGAGGCAGCACTAAGAAGCGCTTTTTCTGCTGTCCAGAAGAAATGTTTTGCACTTAAGACCTCTGCAATAAGCAAGAAAGGGCACATTGAGCTTATCATATGCAGCAATTTCTACGCCTGAAGGCCCTTTCACGCTGCCGCTTTTGCTTGATTAAAGTCAATTCCAATTTTCGCTTGAGCTGTAAAATCACCTTTTGAAGACTTTCACAGATGTTAAGTAGAGAATTCTTATCTGGGAAGCAAAATCCTTTATGCATCTCTTTGCATCTGGCGCTGGCTGAGAACTTTGCCATAAAGAGTCAATTCAGGCTTTGTGCAGATAGTCAAGAGGTGCATGCGGGCGCATTTAGATTAGTTTCCTGGAATTGCTTTGCCCGGATCATTCTTGACATACTTAGCCTGGCTGTCTTTTCAGCTTTTTCTATTAGTAATAGTGACGTGACAGGGATTCGAAATGCATCGTGCAATTATTCTTGCCGGAGGAAAAGGCGAACGCCTGCGCCCATACACGGAAGATCGCCCCAAGCCTATGGTGCCGCTTCTGGGTAATCCGTTAATTTCCTACACAATTCGCTGGCTGGTTTCACACGGAATCAAAGACATCACTATATGTTGCGGGCATATGCATCACGTTATTCGTGATTTTTTCGGAGATGGCTCCCGGTTACAGGCAAAGCTGCATTTCCTGGTTGAAGACGAACCTCTCGGTAGGGGTGGTGCATTCCGTATGGCCATGGAAAACATGGAGCCCTCGGACGAACCGATTCTGGCATTGAACGGCGACCTGTTTACCAATTTGAACTTGAGTGAGATGCTTGAGTATCACAAGGCGCAGGGCGGGCTTGCTACAATTGCCACTGTGCCGCTCATGAGCCAGTACGGAATCGTAGATATTTCCGAAGACGGCTGTGTCAACGGCTTCAGAGAAAAGCCGCAGTTGCCTTTCTGGATCAATGCCGGCATTTACATATTTGATCCTTCGCTTAAAGAACTGCTTCCACACAAAGGCGACCACGAAGAGCGCACCTTTCCGCATCTGGCTGAAAGCGGCAAATTGAAGGCATACAAAACCCGGGCTTTCTGGAAGTCGGTCGATACAGTAAAAGACCTCACCGAATTGCGCAACGAATGTGAAAGCATGTTCTTTGGAGCCTTTTTCCAGTCGCAGGGCTCTTTTCTACCCTGAGTTTTCTACCCCGAGTTTTCTACCCCGGGCAGCAAGGTAATCCGGAGTATTTTTTCTATTGGCTTGCAATTAAATCTGCGGCTTTCTTTTCGGCGCCTTTCTCCGTTGCTTGCTTCTTTGCCAGCAGCCCGTTCAGTCTCTTGCTCATTTGCAAGAAAAACACTGCCACTATAAGCAGGCAGCCACCGGCAAATAATATGCAGCCGATCTTGAAAGAAGCCGGCTCATACTTAAATAGAATTCGATGCTTGCCGGCCTTCAGCTTCACGGCCCTGAACATGTGGTTAGCCGGGTAAATCTCTGACTCGCTGCCGTCTATGTATGCTTTCCAACCCGGATAATACGTGTCTGTAAGAATCAAGAATCCGTCTTTGCTGCAGTTTGCAAAAATCAAGATTGACTCCGGGTCCGCATCTAATATTCTGGCTTCTTCTTTTTCTATTACTGAACTGCGCAGGGACGCAGGAGCGCTTCTCCAGTCAGCTTCTGCTTTCCGGCTTTCTATCACTGCGCAATTGCGCCAGTCGATTTTACTGTCGAATTGATTTCTCTGGCTTTCGACCATCTTTAAGGAATCATTTGCCGAGTCCGCAAATACCGGATCATGAACCAGATATGTTCTGGGCAGTGCGCCTGTATTCTCATATAAATAAAGACCGCCCTCAAGGTCAGCCAGACGTCTGAATCTGCCATCTTTATCTTCAGGCTTCGCAAATTCAAAGCTGCCGATTTCAAGATTTTTTTCAAGTGTTTTTGCTGTCCAGTTATCTCTTACAACTATTCTGGCAACAAAAGTCGAGCCGCTCTTCAAAACTGTTGAATTCTCCGGAAGCGGCATTGAAAAATTCATGGCATATCTGTGATTGCCGCAGTCTTCGCCTGCTTCTTCGATTCGATCATTGAGCCAGCGAATTTTATTTATTTCCTTGCCCTGCTCATTAATAACACTAAGGGCCGCGGCATAATGACCGCGGGCCGGCCCGTGGAGAGTAAAAATTGCTCGGGCTCGGAGTTTTCCTCTTGCTTTTTCATAACTTGCAGTTGCAGAGTTCAGTCTCAGACCGTCTGCTAGCTTTTCTGCTTTATTAAGCTGCCGTGTATCAACTGCTGACCGGAGATTCTTGAAGTTTTCGAAATTCTCGCTTTTACTTTCTGCAGTTACCGATTCAAGCACTTTATCGCTCAATATATATTTGATTGAAGCAAGGTCGTAAATGTGATTGAGCGTTTCAGGAGTTGAAGGAATCGTGCAGAACTTGCCGCCGCCGCCTCCGAGTTTCAGAAATTTAGTGTAGCGCTCGGGATAGAGCGGCGCCGTGCTTCTGAAATCATCTAGCCCATAGACAAGGTTACAGTTAGGTTGAAAAAGGTTATATCCGGTTGCGATTAAACGCCCGTCAAGAGAGCGGAGCTTTTCGCTTACAGAGTTGTGCTTATAAGTAAATGCTTCTCTTGTTCCCATTTCTTGCGGCAAAATCCAGATAAGCAAAAGCGTGTTTGCAATCGAAAAGAAGAACATTGCAGAGCTTTGCCATCGCGGGCTTATTTGAATCCGCTCACTACTTATCCGACTTTGACTTATTAGACTGATTATTTGCAGCAGGAAGAATCCCAGCGCAAGCAAAATAGACGCTTGCAAAAAGTAAGCGGGTACTAGTTCTTGGGCACTAAAATAAAGCTCGCCGAGCCTGGGCAATTTAGGAGCAATTATAGGCAGGTTCGCAAAAAGTATCAGTATGGCTGGGATGAAGGAGCCCAGAGCTGTATGCAATTTCACATTATTTGAAATTCTGTTTCCAAAAAACTCATCAAGGCCGGAGGCTGAGATCAGAAGCATCAAGAGCAGGGCTGCGTATAAAGTATATTCAGGCAAAAGCAATGAAAATGGGGCTTGCGATAAGAAGCTCTCCAGAACTCCCGGGCGTGTTGAAAAAAGCAGCACAGCAAGAAAAGCGCCAAGAACTGCTTTTTGCCTCTGAAAAAAGCAATACATGCCCAGAGGCAGGCAGAGGGCAAGAATTAAGCCGCAGTAGGAGCTTCCTGTACTTGCAGGCAGGAAGAGATCAAATATGAAGTCGGAGAAGTTAATATGCTCTATTTGATGAGAAGCAAACTTATAACTGGCGCCGTTTTTGATAAATTCAAGCAATGGTAGTATGAGCGGTGCTGCAAGCGTGAAAGAAAGCACCGCCACAAAGAAAAGCCAGAGCAATTTGCTTTTAAAGGAAGCTGACGGTTGCGTCGTGCTTTCTGTCGTGCTTTCTATAGATTGGTGCCTGTAGAACAGCGACAGCAGCGCCGCAAGCCCTGCTGCGCAGGCAAAAGTCTCCGGGTGCATATTATATGCAAGAAAAGCCGTGGCTACTGCGCAAATAACTGCGCCTTTGAGAGCCGGCTTCTTTGCGAAATGCAAAAACAATGCCGCAAGCCAGGGGTAAAAACAAAAGTTGTCCACAAGCTCCGTAAAACGCAGGCAGTGAGGGATGAAAGCATAGGAAATTGCTGCAGCAATTGAAGCCGGTCTTGAAATATGCAGGCTTCTAAAAAGCAGATAGGCACCAGTTGCGCTCAAAAGCAATTTGAAGAAAAGTCCCAGGTTGTATAAATATTGCAAGGAGAATGGGAAGAAGTAATGGAAAAGTGAGAATTGCAGGGTCTGGAATTCGGCAAGAAAGGGGCGGCCTGCTCCGTTTAAATTATTCCAGAGTGGCAAAATCCCGGATTTATCGAGGCTTTGAACAAAGAACTCATTTGGAACATGAGCCATCGAAGTGCTCAGATCATCGCGTATACACCAGGGCGCAGCCAGTTCCGGGCGCTGCACCGCATCCATTTCGTCGAGCAATACAGCCTTGGAAATCGGGGCGCCCTCGAACACTGTTTTGTAAAAAGGCAAAAGCAAGAATGAAAGAAGCAAGAAAATAGCAAGCAATTCAATTTTGAAATTGAACGCTTGGCTTAAAGGCTTGCTTTCTGCTTCTGCCGGCTTCACTTTTTTGCAACCGTCCATTTGTAAGGCAGAACTGGAGCTGCATTTTAGCAGTTTAGAACTTCTCTCATCTGAGAGCAGAGTAAGAATTCAAGGAGCAGAGCGCGAATCTAAGAACACATATGAAGCTCAGCTTATTTTGCTCCGGATGAAATCTGGCTGCTTTCTTTGCTTGTTTCTTGCTTTTCCTTAGCTTTCCTGTTTCCGCGGAGTTCGATTGTTAGTCCGGCAAGTAGCATGATCAGGCAAATAACGGCTGCGACCTTAAACAAAATGAGACCGGTATAAAATGACCCGGGTTCATATTTGAACAAAACACTGTGTTTGCCCGGAGCTAAGTTAACGGCTCGAAATGCATGGTTTGCAGCAAGAACATTTGATTTAACACCGTCAACATATGCATTCCAGCCGGGATAGAAAGTATCGGTCAGGACCAAATACGCTGCTTTGTTAGATACTGCATAAATCAAGACTGAGTCTGCTGATTTATCGAGAATGCGCGCAAATTCGGCCGGACTTCGATCAGGCGTTCTAGCTCTCGACCTTGCAGCTTCTGCTTGCCCGGCGGCTTCAACAGGCTCAGCGGTTTTAGCAGGCCCGGTTGCTTCAACTACGACCTGATTTTTGCAGTCGAAGCCCGGGTCTTGAATTGCTGCCAGTGATTCGGCTTCGGAATTTACAAAAATGGCTTCGTCAACAAGATAAGTGTTCGGCATGGCATCCGGGTTTTCATAAAGGAAAAAACCGTGCTGGCTATTTTTGTCGACGAGGCAAAATCGCTTCTTTCTATTAGCTTCTGCTTCTGGAGCTGCTGCTTCTGGAGCTGCTGCTTCTGGAGCTGCTGCTTCTGGAGCTGCTGCTTCTGGAGCTGCTGCATCAGCTGCTGTATTAGCTGCTGTATTAGCTGCTGTATTAGCTGATGTAGCTTTCTTGTCTCTATCCACGGCAGTAGCCGCGTGCAAATGCGAAAGATCCGCAAGCGGCAGCACAGCTCCAATGCCTGTCTTCACTGTTTTTAAAACTGGGGCGAAATCCGGACTCTTAGCCTGCCAGTTGTCTCTGATCATTAGAGCAAGCAGGCAGCCTTCAAACTCGCCTCCGGAGAACCCGTCAATTTCGTGGCTGCCTTTAGTTACGCTTCCGTGACTACTTTCTTTGAAAATCGCATTTCTAAGTGGAAGTGAAATGTTTGTTTCATACCTGTGCCTGCTGAGAGCAGTTCCTTCCTGGTCAATGGAGTCGAATTTCCATCGCGACGGAAAAAGCAGTTCGCCGTTCTTTTTACATAACACGAGCCGTTCTGTATATCTGGCCTCAAAGCCAGGAACTATTGAGAATATGAGCTTGCAATCGAGATTGCCCGACGCTCTGTCATAAGAGGCGCAAGCAGATTCTAAGCGAAGACCGTCTAGTAATTTCACCGGCTGACTAAGCAGAGCCGGAAGTGAAATCGGGCCGCCTCCAGTGCTGTTTTCTTTTGTTTGCAGTGGCGACTCAAGCGTATCTATTGCAGAGTCGGCAAGCAAGTACTTTACGCTTGCAAGATTTAGAAGCGGCGAGACTTTGTAAGGGCAGTTCTGGATAAAACAGAACTTGCCGCTTATGCCAGCAAGATCTGCAAACTGCTGGTAGCGCCTTGGATGAATCGGTGCAAAAGATCTGAATTCATCGAGCCCATACACTAAATTTGTATTTGCTTGCATCAGGTCATAGCCGCAGGCAAGCATTCTGCCTCTGTCATTCTTAGCTCTAAGCTTGTTTATCAAATCAGAATTACGGTATTCTGTCTTTTCACCGCAAACAAACTCAAGCGGCAGGGCCGCAAGCAGCTGCCAGCTGTTAAGCAAAACCAAAAGCCAGAGTGCCAGTCTTCTGGCAAATGCTTGCTTGAGATCGAAAAACAATAGTGCAAGTACCGCGCTTGCTGCAAAGAATGCGCTTAGAAGCAAAGGCAACGGCATTGATGGCTTGGCATATGCAAAGTCCGTAAAGCGGCTGACTAACTCACACACAAATGGAGTTTGTCCTGCAATTACAATGAAAGAAACAAGAATCGCAGGGGCAAGCAAAAGAACTTGCAGCTTCTTAGAGCTGCCTGCTTTGAAAAACTCATCTAAGGCAAATGCCGCGCAAATAGTTTGCAGGAGCAAAACGCTTATCAGCGGGTATTCTGTAAGCATGAAGTTAAAGGGCTTCATTGCAAAGATCTGCTCAAAAACACCCGGTCTTATGCAAAAGAGCAAATTTGCAAGCAGGCAGTATACAAGCGCTTTTCGCTTTTCTCGGGCATAAGCAAGATAAATCCCGAATAGAGTGAAGAGCCCTATAAGGCTGCCGCAGAAATACTTAAATTCGCCGACAGGCAGGCTGAGGCTTGCAATGAAGTTCCATGTATTTATAAATGCAGGCATGGCATCGTCGAATTTGTATGAGTGACTGTTGAGCACAAACTCGACGAAGGGCAATATTAGCGGCGCACTGAGCATGAATGAAAGAACTGCTGTGGCAGCGGTCCCCAATATGTATCCTAGAAATGCCGACGCTTTGTTTTTGGCTCTGGAAAGCAGGCTTGTGTCTATGCCCACAATTGCAGCCGTTGTGACTGCGCAGAAAAAAGTTTCCGGGTGCATATTGTAAGCTGCCGCAGCTACTATTAACGAGCAAAGTGCTGCTCTCAGTATATTGGGCTTTTCTGCCAGATAAAAGAATGCAAGCAAAAGCCAGGGGTAGAAGAAAAAGTTGTTGCAAAGCTCGAGCCAACGAACTGAGCGCGGGCAGAGCATGAAAGCAGCAGCTGCTGCAAAGGCAGCTGCTCTTGAAATACGTAGCCGGCGGCAAACTAAGTAAGTGCCGGCTCCTTCAAGAAATAGCTTTAGCAAAAGACCATTGTTGTAATCTTTCCATGAACTGAACGGAAAAAAATGGTGGAAAAAGGACCAGTTGAGTGTTTGAAACTCGCCGACAAATGGCCGACCGCAGCCATTCAGAAAATTCCAGAGCGGTGTTTCACCGGCTTTACTAATGCGGGCCGCATATATTTCATTTGGAATATGTTCCAGTGCCGAGCTGGGGTCGTCTTGAAGCACGAAAGGCTGCTCGGAGTCAGGGTTTTGAAAATGGTCCACTATTTTAAGCAGGCTAATTTTAGAAAGCGTTTTGCCTTCCGAAAGATCCTTGCCGAAAGCAAAAAACAGAAGCCCGGCAATTGTTAGAAGCAGAAGGCATTCTTTAAGATAGCCCGCTCTTTTACCCGGCGTTCTGTTTTGGCTAGCTGCTTCTGTGCTATTCATTTTTAGTAGTGCTCGATCAAGATAGCCAGCAATAGATACGAACTATTTTGTCCTGCTCTTTCTGGTCATGCTCCAGCTGGGCTCCGACTTTGCCCTGGTCGAAATAATAATACTCGGAGGGCTTCGGACAGTCTTTCATGCTCAGTTCGCTTATGTCATGCTCTTGAGATTTGCTCAGCCCGGTTTTCAAAATGCGCTCAAGTACCTGGTCAGATTTGTTTTTCTCAAGACCGGCAGGATATAAAACTTCAACGGCGTAGACTTTGCCGTCACGGCAGTGTAAATAATAGCTGCCGCCGAAGCTATCAGGTTGGCGGCCTTCGAACTGGGTCTTATTGCCGAAATGACCGGCTTCATTGTAGGCGAAAGTTTTGAATGAGAGCCTGAGTTTATAGGTCGGCATCCCCAGGCTGACGTTATTTGCTTTAAGGCTTGCTCTCTGGCTGTAGACAGCCAGACCCAGCAAAACAATTATTGCTGCTGCTGCAAAAATTATGAGCTGGATTTTTTTTGCTTTCACCTGAGCACCTGACCCGCCGGAAGCGCTGATTTCTATCCGCGCTAATTGCTAGCTGCGCTTACTGCTATCTGCCACCGGAGGCGCTTATTGCTATCTGCATGCCGGACGGGGCGATTATAACAGCCGTGCCTGCCTCTAGAATGAGAGCTGAGTAAGAATTCAAGAGCATGCTTCTAAAGCAAGTGCAGAGCTGCTTTTGTGCATGCCTGCTTTAGCGACATATTTTTGACGCAGCAAGGCAAACAAAAAAAGCGCAAATGTTATCGTAAGACCGGCAAAAAGCAGCCTGCAACCCCAGATATATGTTTGCGGCTCGTAAGCAAAAACGAGCTGGTGCTTTCCGGGCTTGTCTAAATAGACCGCCCTGAATGCATAATTTGCCGGATAAATCTTGCTTGGCTTGCCGTCGATAAAAGCCTGCCAGCCCGGATAAAAGGTATCTGTAAGGATTAGATAGCCGGGGCTGTGATTTACTGCGTAAATCGAAAGGCTATCGGCATCGCGATCCAGTATTCTCACTATTTCTTGCGGCTGCCCGTTTGCGCTGCCAGCAGGGTTAAGTGTTTCGGCTTCTTTTGATTCGATTACGGCAGCTCTGTGAAAATCCAGATTGCGGCTCTTTTCTATTAGAGCCAGAGACTCGGCTTCGTTCTTGCTTTTGATAATCTCGTGAACTATATAGGCATGAGGCAGCGCATTTCTGTTCTGGTAAATTTGCAGAAAATTGTCCGGAGATGCCGCCTTTCTGACAAGCCGCTTTATTTGAACGCTTTCAGCTTCTTCGGACTTTTGGGCGTTTCCTGTTCTTTCTGAACGAGCTTTATTCGCGGAACTCATTGTGTTTTTCGATCCGCTAGCCGCTTCGCTCTTGTACGCCCTTGTATCTATGCTTGCAAGCAATAGCTCCGGACCCTGTATTTTGTCTGCCAGATACTGGCCGATTTGAAGTTCTACATTGAATTTACCTTCGTATGAAAGCGGCAGCGGCGCCTGCAAAGGCAGTTCCCAGATCTGATTTGTTTTTGCTTTTGCCTGATATTCTATTGGTGCCAGCTTAAAGGCACTCTGCCAGAGTGTGCTTCCTTTACTGTCTTTGAGGCTCAGCCTGTAAACAAAGTTGTTTCTTGCTCGTCTATGTATTCTGATTGCCGCATTGCCTTCGATTTCTTTTGCTTGCGGGTGATAATTCAGCTTTGCTGATTCAAGCCTCAGACCTGCAGCCAGCTTTTCTTTGCGATCATATTCAAAGCCTATTGCCGGGCCCAGTTCTGCAGATTTCTGAGCCGGGTTAAGCGAATGGACCGGTGAATTTGAAATTATGTATTTTACAGAAGCCAGGTCATAAACATGGTTCAGAGTTGCCGGGCTATCATAAATGTTGCAGTTGCTGCTTACAATGCCTGCAAGCTCAATGAGCCTTGCATAGCGTTTGGGATGAAGCGGAGCGCTGCAGCGAAAGTCGTCGATGCCGAAAATCAAGTTAGAATTAGGTTGCAGTAGCCAGGCGCCGGTGGCAGTTATTCTTGCCAGATTCTCCGATTGTGATTTCGGCGGGTCTTCAGTGCTTTGTAAAGTTTTCAAGCTGTGCAAAATCGAGTCTTCTTTGTAAGCGAATCTATCCGTGCTGTTGAGCACTTGCGGCGCAAACAGAATTAAAGGCAGGCTGTTCAATAGGCAAAGCACAAGTATTGAAGCTGTTCTTATGCTTGCCCCGGGTCTCAAATACAAAAGCACAAATAAAATACCGGCTGAAGCTGCTGCTGTAATTAAAAAAAGCGCTGAAATATTTGTGCTTGTAAACGAGATGTCTGTGTACTGGCTCAATAGCTCCAGGAACACGCTGCTTTGCTGGATAATGAAAGCAATGCTTGCAATAATCATTAGAGCTGCAGCTGCAAAAGTGGCTTTTAACTCCAGGCTCGCATTTCTAATTTCGCCTTTGATTAGTGAGTCCAGTCCGGTGGCAGCAAAGAGAGCCAGCAATAAAACGCACATGTAAAGCGTGTATTCAGGCAAAAGATAACTGATTGGCTTTAAGGCAAAAAGACTTTCGAGTGCTCCCGGTCTTGTTGTAAAAATGAACAGAGAAAGAAAAATCAATACAAGCGACTTTTGCTTTTTCCACGAAATCAAAAGTCCGGCGATGGCAAGCATCGCAAGAACCGGTCCTGTAGCCGGGCTTAGAGCATTCAGAGGCAGGGGCAGGTTTGTAATATAAGAAGCCAGATTTACAAATTCAATATGTACATTTTCGAAATTCTGAAACTTGTATGAAACACCGCTTGCGATAAATTCAAGAAAAGGCAGTATAAGTGGTGCTGTCAGCAAAAATACGAGAGCCGCCACAGAACTTGCCCACAAGAATGCTTTCGTTACTCTATTTTCAAGGAAAATCTGCGGCGTTTCAGCTTTTGAGCAAAGACGCAAAAATGCGTATATAACGGCGCAGGCTGTGCCAATTGCAAATGTCTCCGGGTGCATGTTGTAAGCACAGGCCGCCAGAAAAATCGCAAATGCAAGAGAGCTTGTAATTGAGAGCTTGCTGCTTGATATATGAGCGGCTGCAAGCATCCAGGGGTAAAAACAATAGTTGTTCACCAGCTCTGTAAATAACAGGCAGTGCGGGCTTAATGCGTACGCAATTCCAGCGGTTTGCGAGGCTATTTTTGAAACGCCTGAGAGTCGTGCAAGCAAATATGCCCCGGTGGCCGACAGTATGATTTTGGCAAGAATTCCGTAGCTCTCGAGACCTTTGTTTCCTGCTGGAAAAATGCTATGGAAAAAAGAATAAATCAGGGTCTGAAAATCGCCTGCTACAGGCCTCCCGCATGCAGATAGGTTGTTCCAGAGTGGCGGAGCATAGGGCTGTGCCGCTTGAAAACACTCATTTGGAACATGGCAAATGGACGTGCTCGGGTCGCTTGAAATTTCATTGTAATGCCCATTTTTATCCTGCCTTTGCAAATAGTCTATTTCTTTGATTAAGTAAAGTTTTGAGATTGTTTTGTCGGGGCTGAATGAACTGATAAAAGGAAAGCTGACTGCAAGAATTAGAACTGCAACAGAAAGAAATTCAAGTGCAAGGTTTTTCAAAATGCTTACTGTTTCGTCTTGCCCGTTCATAAAATTCTTGCTTCAACCCCAGACGCTTATGTCTGTTACATAACTGCCTGTTTTGTTCGAATATTGCAACTCGCAAGCGCCGCCGCGCTCAAAGTAAAGATAACGGCTGGGTTTGCTTTCATTCGCGCCTTTGTATTCGGCCTCGAGTTCGCTGGAATCTGCTTCGAGCTGCTTTTTGCCGCCGACCAGCCGTTTTACAATTTCAAGCGATTTTTCACTATCAATTGGTTTTGCGAATTTAACTGAAATCGAGCAAACTTTGCCGTCTTTGCATTGAATGCAATAGCTGCCGCCGTCACTGTCGATGTCCCTGCTTAAATACTGGGTCTGCCCGCCGCTTCTGCCGTTTTTATCGTATAAGAAAGCCTTTGAAATGCGGAGTTTCCAGCTTTCGGTTCCCAATTGAAGCTGTGCCAGGTTTATTCTTTCGGATCGCAAAAAAAAGAAGCCGCCTGCAAGCGCAATTAAAATGCAGGCGCCAGCGCAAATAACGCAAAACAGCAAATGCTTCTTTTTCAAAACCAAAGCAAGATGCCCCCGGCCAATAAAACACGGCAATTTAGACTGATCTTATTACAGGCTCTTGACCTTTATCATGAGCCGGAGCTAACTGCCCCGAAGCCCTTGAGCAGAGGCTTTCTAACGATTTCAAGAACTTAATAAGAAAGATCACATCTTAGAAACTGCGAACCTTATTATTCAATCAAGACCGCCTGCTGGGTAATTGATATGCTGGGGCGGACTGAGGGAGATCTGTCAAAGTGTGCGGAATAGCAGGAATCATAAGTTTCAACAGCCCGGTTGACGCAAGAACCGTAAAAGCCATGACCGATGCCATAGCTCACCGTGGTCCCGACGCAAGCGGCGTCCAGGATCTCGGTCCAGTGGTTTTGGGTCACAGGCGTCTTTCAATTATCGACACGGCCGAATCCAACAACCAGCCCTTAAGCGATTTATCTGGCGATTTTTGGATTAGTTTCAACGGTGAAATCTACAACTTCCAGGAAATCAAAAACAGGCTCGTAGCCCTTGGTTCTAAGTTCCGGACCAAAGGCGATACTGAAGTAATACTTGAAGCATACAAACAATGGGGTGTGGATTGTGTTGAGCAATTGCACGGCATGTTTGCATTTGCTTTATGGGACGTGAAAAAAGAAAGACTATTGCTTGCCCGTGATCGCATGGGTGAAAAGCCGCTTTTTTATTACAGGCTGCCCGGAGGCGGTCTGGTTTTTGCTTCCGAGCCCCATGCCTTGCTCTGCCATAAAGAAGTCGCAGGAAATATTGACCCGCACGCCCTCGGTCAGTATTTATCGCTCAATTACACAATAGGTGAGAAACATCTAATAGCTGGGGTGAGACGCCTGCCCCCCGGGCATTTCATGCTGGTTTCAGAGAATTCGCAACCCGAGCCCAGACGTTACTGGGATCTGGCGGCGAGTTTTAAGAACAAAAAAGAGTACAAGTCCGAAGCTGAAGCAGCAGACGAACTTGCAAGGCTGATAGACAGGTCAGTAAATGCCTGCCTTATAAGCGACGTTCCCGTAGGTGCATTTTTATCCGGCGGCATAGATTCTTCTACCGTGGTTGCCTCTATGCTCAAGAGCCTGCCGGCCAAGCAGGTAAGAACCTTCACAATCGGATTTGGCGAGCAGAGCTTCGATGAAGTGGATGATGCCAGGTTAGTTGCTGATTCGCTCAAAGTAGATCATTCATTCGACATAATCGCTCCTGATATGGAGTCTTTGATGAAGAACTTCATCAAGGCTGCAGCGGAGCCGGTTGCAGACAGCTCGTTTTTGCCGACGTATTTGCTTGCAAAATTCGCCCGCCAGAGTATTACGGTCGCGTTATCAGGCGACGGCGGCGACGAGTGTTTTGCCGGATATGAAACATATGCTGCCGACCGCTTGCATAAGTTACTTAGCTGGATTCCAGGCTGGGCAGGCGACGCCATGAGTTTTGCTGCTCATAAGTTAGTTCCTGTAAGCCACGGCAAAGTCAGTTTCGATTACAAATTGAGGCAGTTCCTTTCAGGTCTTTCTTACTCAAGTTCAAGAGCTCATTACTCCTGGAGAAATATTTTCAGCCCTCAAGAAAAGGCGCTTTTAATGACCTCCGAATGGCGCGGTCTTATAAAAGACTCTGATCCATACAATGAAGTAGAGACTTTCGTTGATGAAGTGGACGGCTGCCATTACATAGATCAGGCCATGTATATCGATATGAAGACTTTCCTGCCCGACGATATTCTTGTGAAAGTAGACCGGGCGACCATGGCTCATGGTCTTGAATCAAGAGCTCCGTTTTTAGATCACAGACTTATCGAGTTTGCAGCTTCGCTGCCTGTGAATTACAAACTCAAAGGGCTGCGCAAAAAGCATATTTTGAAAGAAAGCCAGAAGCACCGCTTGCCTATGGAAATCATTGAAAAACGCAAGCAGGGCTTCAGTGCTCCGGTGGCCTCATGGCTTGACGGGCCGCTCAAGAAATTTGCCGACGATGTACTTTGCGATTCGTCTATGTCTCAATGGTTTGATTTAAGACAAATAGAGATTCTGCAAATGCAGCACCGCCGCAAAGAAAAAGACAACGGTCACAAACTATTTGGACTGCTCTGCTTCGGGCTCTGGCTCGACTCTTTGAAAGGCTCAGCTAAGATTGCAAATGCGGCTTTGAGGTAGTGAGGCTTCGATGATGCTTGGCTCTCTCAAGAAATTTCTTGCTTACTTTCTTGCTTACAAAGACCAGCAGGATAGCTGTCTGGATAGTCCGGAAACCAGCCTGAAACACTGGCAGGTTATTAGAGAAAAGCCTTTTCTTTATCGCATTTATTCTCAGTGGTACGAAGAAATTTCAGCAGCAATTCCCAGAGGCGATAAGCCGGTGCTTGAAATAGGCTCCGGAGGCGGCTTCATGAGGGAATTTGTATCCGGGCTGCTTTGCACTGACATTATGCCGCTTGCACATAACGATATGGTTCTTGATGCCTGTGCCGACTTTCCTTTTGAAAACGAAAGTCTCAGAGGCATCGCCATGGTGAACACATTTCATCACTTGCCAGATGCAGAGAAATTTCTGGAGCAGGCTCAAAGATGCCTGGTTGAAGGCGGCGTGATTGTGATGCTTGAACCCTGGGTCACGGGATGGTCGAAGCTCATATATCGCAATTTGCATCATGAGCCGTTCGAACCGGAGGCGCGCAACTGGGCTTTTGAATCGAGCGGGCCTTTAAGCAGTGCCAACGGAGCACTGCCCTGGATGGTTTTTGAACGAGATCGCAGGCTATTGCAGAGCAAGTTTCCGGCTCTTAAAGTCGAGAGAGTCGAAGCTTGTATGCCTTTTAAATACTTGCTTTCAGGCGGTGTTTCAATGAAAGCGCTTGTGCCGGATTTCAGCTTCGGCTTTTTCAGCCTTACAGAAAAACTTATGGGCCCGTTTATGAATCATCTGGGCATGTTTGCTTTGTTAGTCGTGAAAAAGCAGAGCCTTAAGCATCTGGCTGAGACCGGTCTTGCAAAACCGGCGGCTGCTGCTTCTGCTTCTGCTTCTGTGCATCTGAGCTAGCAGATTCAGACCTTGAGAAAGCCGCTCAAAGAAGTTTCTGCCTGCAGGCAAGCAGGTCGAAATAAGGCGTAACTCTCATGTATTTTTCCAGATTCGATTCGTCGAATAATTCAAGCTCGGCTGTGCGATTTACTGCATATAAGTTGAAATCACGGCTTTTGAAAAAAGCAAGCAACTCGCTGCCTTCAAAACCCAGTTCTTTCATTTGCAGTGGTGCATATTCAAAAGCTACGGAAAGATTCGGGTTAGCTTGAAGTGTTTTTTTCATACCATGGCAAACCGGCAGCTCATAGCCCTGAACGTCTATTTTCACAAAGCTTACCGGGCTTCCGCCAAGGCCTTCTATAGATTCCTTTTCCAGCTTTTCCAGATAGCTGTCTATCGAATATAAAGGCACGCTGTATGTATGTGAGTCGCCAGAAAGTGTTTGCTCGAATTCTTTGGTAAGGATGCGGTGATCGGCATGATGAGCTTTGTTGAACCAGAGGTCTATTTTGCCGTTTTCGGCTCCCACTGCCGATTGCACTGCTTCTGCTTTTGAATCGAGCCCGTATCTTTTAAGCACGCTTTTGAGCTGGGCAAAATTCTTTTCTTCCGGCTCAAATGCAATTACTTTGAAGCCGGGCGAAAGCGCTTTTGCAAAAACCATAGAAGTATAGCCAATATTTGCCCCCACATCTACTATGTGACCGTTTTTGAAAAGGTCCGGGTATTTTTTTGCCAGCTTCTCGAATGGATCCTCCAGAAAGGCTTTGTATTTGAAATAGAGCTCCTGAAAAAGCAGCTTGAAGAGCGGCAGCTCGAGAATACCGGTGCGTTCGACCGAAGCGTAAAGTCTGGTAAGTGGGGTGGACGAATCAGTAAGACTGCTCATTGTGATTTCTTTCAATAAAGCCCAGGGTTAAAAGCACCGTTTTCAATGCAATATTTTCTTGCTTCTTTTGGGTCAAAAAAGCCCAGGGGTTTCCTGCCGAATATCTCAAGCGAACGCTGCATGGCAGGCTCCGGAGCGTGTTCATAAAAGTCATGGTAGACACGGGAAGCTATACCAAAAGGATTGTTCAAAATCGGTCCGAAGCAAATCAAAGAATTGGCCAGAATGCAGAAGAAGACGGCAACGACGAAAAATGCCTTAAAAGATACAGAAATGGAACTGAGACCAGATGCAAGTCTTGTGAGATAACTTATATATACAACGAAAACCGGCAAATAAAGCCTTGCCATGGCTTCGCCTTTCAATTGCCAGTCAGCACTTTTGCTTGAGACAAAACCGGAGCTGTGGAAGTCCGGAGCGCAATTCGAAAAAAGAAAAATCGCAAGAGCCGAAAGCAATATAAATAGCTCCGCACGAGAAAGTAAAATTCGTCTTTTGTTGATGATTAGACCTGCTGCAAAAACTACTGCAAAAGTAAGCGGCAGTATATAAAAGGCTGAAGTAAAAAATACTCTCATGACTGAGCTGAATACTTGAGGCAAAGTATTCAGTGTCGCTTGCAAAACAGCAGGTTCTTTCAAAAGAGCATAGGCAGCAATCGCGTTTGCATATGCCGAGGTGTTTTCGTTTATGACAGCGTCTTTTCCGGCAATCATCGAAAGCACAAAGCACCAGGCTATTGTAGGCAGCAGGCAGCCGATAGCAGCCAGAATGCAGTGTTTCAGGCGTTTCTGGCTCAAAAGCAAAAGGCAGGCCGCAGGCGCAAAAAAGACGAGCAGGTCATAGCCCAGGTTTAAGCAACCGAGTCCAAGGCAAAGCAAAATCACTTCTTTGGATTTCTTTGCAGTGCCAAGCTCGTTCAAAAGAACAATCATTGCAAGGGCGCCGGGAAGCACAAAAGAGTATACATAAGGAAGGCTTGCGTAGTAAGCAAAGCCAGGGAAGACGGCAAGCAGAAAAGCTGCAAGCAGCCCTGCTTTATAGCCGTATTTTTTTCGGTAATAGACACTGAACAAAACAAGAGCCGAAACATTGAGGATGAAACTGGAAATAACGCCGCCCAGTTCATAGCCCCAAGCTTTCATCAGCGGATAAGAGGCGCCTGTAAAAAGTATTCGGCGTAAAAGCATCTTGCTAGCCGGTTCCTGACAGTCAATGAAAGCGAAAATGCTCTGATGAAGTGGGTGGTCGCTGTTTGTAAAAAACGGGACATTCTCTAAAACGATGGCATTGCCGAATAAGTTGTAGGGTGTCAGGCTGCCGGTTGAGAAATAAATGTTTGCAAATAGTAGAAGGGCTGCAATGGTAATGCCGCTAAGAAATATAGCTTTCTGCTTCGACTGCGTTTTTGTGCCAGAGCTTGTGGAATTCCTGTTAGCAGGTCTATCAATTTCTTCGCTGCTATCGTTCTGATCATTGGTCGGTTCCGGTATTGGTTCCAGGTTTTTTCTTTTATTGCGCGGTCTCAAACTCTGAATTCCCAGGAAAAGTGCCGAAACTGCGGCAGTTACAAAAGCCAGCGCTGCCGCCAGGCTTAGCGCCGGTGGGCATGCAGGCGGAAAGTAAAGCTCATATTTTCGGCCATCTTTATCAGGAACGTAGCCGGGCGTTGGGTCTAAAAGCAAATAGCGGGATTTAAATACGAATTTGCCTGCTTCCGGCAGTTCGTCATATGAGAGCCCGGCTGCTACTTTCGAGTTTGCAAGCAGTTGCAGGCGTCCGCCCAGTTGCAGGTAATAGAACCGGCCTATTAAATGCCGGTCTTTTTCAAACGCCAGGCCCAGGTCTGCTGCATATAAGGCTCTGCTGCTTTCCCCGACCCGCCAGTTTACAGCTTTGAAATCAAGCGCTTTTCTAGTCCAGAACGGATAGTAAGGGCCGTTGTTTTGCAGATTAACGATAGATGCAAAAATCAAAAGCGTCCAGATAAGGCACCAGTAAATAAGCTGCTTCCTGCCTTTCTCAACACTACTTTCAATGCTATGTTCAGTAGGCTTGAATTCGGGCGCAAACGGCCTATTTTGAGGACCGCTTTCAGTAAACGGAGAATCGACTTGCTTTTGCATCTTCCTGTATTACTGTCGGGGTCTGTACTTGCTACCTGGCTGCAGTTGTTTGATCAAGTCTGGGATTTGATGAAAGGGCAGCCATGCGATTGCGCTGCCCGTCGTTTACCAGTTGCCGCCAGTAATTTAGAACATCAATCATTGTTTGCTCATATGGAATTTCGGCTTCCCAGCCTGTTGCTTTTTTGAACTTAGCAGGATCGCCGAGCAGCACTTCCACGTCGCTTGGACGAAGCCTCTCCGGGTCTGTTACTACTTCTATCTTTTGCTCAGTTTGCAAAAGCAGAAATTCGAGCATCGAGCCGATTGTGCGTGTGACGCCTGAAGCAATTACATAAACATCGCCAGGATCGCAATGATTTGCTGCCAGCCAGTATGCCCGCACCATATCGCGCACATCGGTCCAATCGCGCCTGGCGTCTAAATTGCCTACTCCCAGTACCGGCGGTTTCAGACCCGCTTCGATATCTGCGATTTGTTTTGCAAAATTGCTGGTTACAAAAACCTCTCCCCGGCGCGGGCCCTCATGATTGAAAGCCCTGGTTCTTATTGTTCTAAGCCCATAACTGCGGAAATACTGATACGCAAGCATGTCCTGTGCGACTTTGCTGACTGCATAAGGGCTCAGTGGGCGCAGCTCGTTATTTTCAGTAATCGGCAGTTCGTCCTGGTTTACGTGCCCGTATTCTTCAGAGCTAAGTGCAACCTGAATCACAGGGTCAATTTTTGCCGCTCTTACTGCTTCGAATATATTGAGCTGCATGGCCGGGTTTTGAGTGAGGTTCACCATCGGGTGCCTGAACGAATCAAGCACATAGCTCTGGGCCGCCAGGTGAAATATGTAATCGGGTTTAATAGCGGAAATAAGCTCGGTGCAAGCCGATTGATCCAAGAGATCGCAGTTCATCAGCTTCACTGAATTCGGCAGGTGCTGAATATTGGTCGTTGAACTCCGCCAGCGTTTTGTTCCGTAAATTTCCATTTCCGGAAATTCCTTCAGGAAAAAGTCGGCCATATGAGAGCCCACCATACCTGTAATTCCGGTTATTAATACGCGGCCCATTTCAATCTCCTATTTGCATGCAAGCTTTCATTTAACCTGACCGAGAGTGATTCTGAAAAATCCGATAAGTGTCATTCTCAAAAGCATGAATCCGTGCCTGAAACGCGAAATATTGGTTTCGCCGTAAAGCCGGTCGCGATATCTGATAGGCACGTCTGTTATACCGAGACCCAGAACCGCCGCCGGAAAAATCAGCTCGAAATCGCCAAAAGGATCGAAGTCGCCGAAGTCGCGCCGCCAGGCTATAAACCTGTCGTAATCACGCCGGGAAAGCAATTTTGTCCCACATAAAGTATCTCCGAACCTAACACCAAGTACGCGGCTGAGCGCCTTTGCAAAAAAGATATTGCCCAGTTTGTTCAGGAACTTCATGGCCTTGCCTTCAATCGGGTATACAAGGCGGCTACCGTTGATAAAGTCTCCAAGTCCCTGACAATAAGCGTCATAGAATCTCATCAGGAGTTCGGGTGGCATTGAAAGGTCCGCATCCAGAATCGTAAGCAGGTCTTTTGTGGCTTTTGAAAAACCAAGCCTGACTGCGTCTGCTTTTCCTTTGCCGCTTTGTTTGTAAGCGCTGATTGCGAATTTGTTTTTGTAAAGAGGCATGACCCTCTGTATTTCTTCCCAGGTATCGTCTTTTGAATGTCCTTCTACGAAAATTATTTCGATGTCCACTCCGGGAACTTCAGGTAGCCTCTGGAGCGCGCCTTCAATATTGCCCTTTTCGTTTCTTGCAGGAATCACAATCGTAAGCGAGGGCTTTTCAGATTTTATGACTGGTCTTAAGGTAATGATTTCGGTGAGTGAGAGCCATTTCAATACTGGCAGGCAGGGAAAAACTTGATTGATAGTGTCTCCGAGACCGAAAAGTTTGAATGGGAAATAGGCGGCTGGTCTTGTGCGAACTACTTCGTAGCCTGAAAGCCGGGCTAAAGTATTCACATCAGCTTCGGTTAGAAATGTGCAAGGTACTTCACCTTTGCGAAGCCCCAGCTGATTTGCCAGCTTATACAACCAGCTGAAATAGCTGTTGTAGCTGACTACTACTATTCTTGAACCGCGCGATAACTTTGCTTTGATATTTGTGAGCAGACCCTGAATATCGAGTTCGTAATTCAGAGTCCCGTTCATCAACAATATAGTTCTATCATCCGGATCAATAAGCTCCGGAAGTTCTTCGAAATTTCGTATCAGTGTTTTCTTATCATTTGAAACTGAAGAAAGCAAAAGCCCGCTGTCTATATTTCCCGGACACCATTGAACAACGCGGTCGTAATACTGGCTGAGCTTTGAGATTTCAGCTCCAACCAGCTTGTATACATAATTGCGCCAGCCGCTCTTTTTTTCGTTTGCAAGTGACAGGGTTGTCTGGCAGCAGCTATCTTCAGCTCCTGTTTCGATTTGTGCTTTCTCTAGAGTTTCTGCCATCTTACCTGTCCTTCTGTCTCTCTTCTCTGTCTCTCTTCTCTGTATCTTCTGTCTCTGTATCTCTTCTGTCTCTGTATCTCTTCTGTCTTTGTGTCTCTTCTGTCCTTCTGTCCTTCTGTCTCTCTGTCTCTTCTTGCTTGTCTGCGGGTCAGGATCTCCTGCCTCCGTGTGCCAGAGTGGCTTGATCCGATTTACTCGAACTTCTTTTGCCATCGCTTCCATGCGGGTCGAAAACTCTGTTTGGCAGCGCCCATTCATAGGTAGACCTGAGCCCTTTCTCAAGGGTAATTTCAGGTTTCCAGCCCAGACTCTTTATTTTGCTCAACTCCATTACTTTTCTGGGGGTGCCGTCCGGCTTGCTTCTATCGAAAGTGAGTTCTCCTTCAAATCCGACAACTTCTTTCATAAGGCGTGCCAGATCTGCGATGCTTACTTCTTCATCGCCGCCTACATTTATTGTGCTTGCGTCTTCGTATTTATGCATTACTGTGATAAGCGCTCTTGCAAGATCATCTGCATGCAGGAAGTTTCGCAATGCCGAACCCGTGCCCCAGATAACTACTTCGCTTGCACCGTTCACTTTTGCTTCGTGAAAGCGCCGCATCATGCCCGGTATCACATGTGAGTCTGTGGGATGGAAATTGTCATTTTCGCCATATAAATTAGTCGGCATTGCGGAGATAAAACGCTTGCCGTACTGACGCATATACATTTCACAGAGCTTCATGCCTGCAATTTTTGCAATTGCGTAACCTTCGTTTGTCGGTTCTAAAGATCCGGCAAGCAGGCTTTCTTCACGAATAGGCTGTTCGGCAAATTTTGGATAGATGCAGGAGCTTCCCAGAAAAAGCAGTTTTTCTACATCGTAAGTGGCGGCGGCATGAATGACATTTGTGGCTATAACCAGGTTTTCATACAGGAAATCTGCTTGTTGCTGGCTGTTTGCATGTATGCCGCCTACTTTGGCAGCTGCCAGAAAAACGTAGTCGATTTTTTCTTGCGCAAAAAAGTCGTGGACAGCCTTTTGATCGAGCAAGTCTAGTTCCTGCCTGCTCCTACATATCAGTTGCGTGTAACCGCCTTTCTGAAGTTCGCCCACGATTGCTGAACCGACAAGACCTCTGTGCCCTGCAACAAATATTTTGCATTGCGGCTTCATCTGCTTCAGCGGCGCTCCTGAGTAGTTGTAAACTGGACGGATTGTGGCATATGATCGCCTCTCTCTGCCGCTCTTTTGAGTTTATTTTTGATCATATGCTCAGAACTGTAGGCAGACCTGTCAAGTTGCAGCAGCAATCCAGGCTAAATGCGAGCTGGTAATCTCCTATAATAAAGTTAGGTTAAAGTGTTAATCGGAGCTACGATTTTGGGAACTTCCAGCTGCCCATTGGACCAAGCAAGGTGTATCTTAGCAAAACTTTATTCGCTGGTGAATCTGTATTTTTCAGAGTTGCAGCTGACACTCATTGCCTTCTCTTGTCAATTTATTATAGATTGTCAATTTTTCTTGGACAGTTGTCCTTGTAGCATTTAGACCTCTCGCAAGGAGCATCTATGGCGGAGACGCAAGCAAAACAAAAAGAATGGCACGAACAGTGGTCCATGCTTCAAGACGAAGAGGAGTTCCTATTCAGGGATTGGATTTATCCCTTTAGGATAGAAGACTTCCAGGGGAAGAATGTGTTGGAGTGTGGATGTGGAGGTGGGCAGCATACATCTTTTGTTGCGCCACATGCTGCAAGTCATACTGCTGTAGATTTGAACACTGCGGAACTGGCAAGATTACGCAATAAATCAAGTAAGAATGTTAGGTTTATCGAGGCTGATATTGCTCAAATGGATCTTGGCGAAACATTCGACATTGTGTTCTCAGTCGGGGTGGTACATCATACAGATAATCCTGATGCGACATTTGAAAACATGAAAAAGCACACCAGCAACGGAGGGGCAACAATTGTTTGGGTTTATTCAAAGGAAGGCAACTGGATGGTTGAGAACATTGTTGAACCGTTGCGCAAGGTTTTCTTAACCAGGATGAGTCGCCAGTCTCTCCTTTTTTTGAGCCGGTTGATTACGTCTCTGTTATATCTTCCTGTGTATACTGTTTACCTCTTGCCTCTTAGTTTTCTTCCCTATTTTCAGTACTTTGAGAATTTTAGAAAATTGAGTTTCGAAAGAAACGTGCTTAATGTTTTTGACAAGTTAAATGCGCCCCAAGTTCAATTTATTACCAGGGAACGAATGTTTGATTGGTTTAATGATCGCGACTATTCTGATGTAGAAATTAGTGCCTATAGGGGTGTTAGCTGGCGTGGTCTTGGAATCAAGAGATGAAGTCCACTGCAAGGCTGAGAATCCTTTCACGCTTGTCAATAGAAGGGGCTGTTATCATGGTCCCGACTACTAAGACTGATAGGCTATTTTGCGTGGGCGCATGATTTCAATCATAATTCCAGCTTTAAATGAAGAGAATGCTATAAGCGGCACCATAGTGACTTTACAGACAGTGCTGTCTGCAGCCAACCTCAGCCCTCTGGAGATTATAGTTATAGATGACGGTTCCACCGACCGGACGGCAGAAGTAGCGGAGTTGGCCGGTGCCAAAATCTTAAGGCATCCGCACAACGTTGGTTACGGACGTTCGCTCAAAGCTGGAATTCGCGCCGCAAAGTACGACACCATAGTGATTATTGATGCAGACTTGACTTATCCTGTGGATACCATTCCTCAGCTGATTGATGAATACAAGAAAGGTTTCGACATGGTAGTTGCTGCCAGGACCGGAAAACACTATGTTGAGTCTGCTTTGAAGGGACCTCTCAGAACATTTTTGAAAGGGCTCGTAGAATTTACTGCCGGACGCGATGTGCCCGATGTGAATTCTGGCTTGCGGGTCTTTTCCAGGGAAGCTATTTCAAGTCACCTGGATCATCTCTGCGATACATTCAGCTTCACGACTTCCTTAACGCTTGCTTATATGTTGACGGGTAGATTTGTTAGCTATGTGCCAATACCCTACAATGCAAGGGTCGGTCAAACGAAGGTAAGGCTGTTTCGTGACTCGCTTAGAACCTTGCAGTATATTCTTCAAGCTATTGTTTATTACAATCCAATCAAATTGTTTCTTTTTTTGAGCCTCTTTTCGGTCAGCCTTGGTGCTGTCGGTTTAATTGGAGGGCTGCTCATTGGTTTAGATGCATGCCATTACCTGGCAGTGGGTGGTCTGCTTTTGTCGATACTTTTGTTTGCGATGGGTATGCTTGCTGACCTTTTAAGGCAATCTATGATTTCAATTGGTAATGACACAGGAACAGTCTCTAAGGCTCTATATTCCAAGCAGCCTATTTATTACCCCGTGATTGATGTACATCCAGATCCAAATTCTCAAGCCCCGTTACAGGCCAAAGCTCCCATTCCGGTATCCGCTCAAACGGAAGTGTCTTTCAGGAGCTGAAAACGATGAGCGCCCCGATTCTGGAAGAAAAAATCGTTGAACCTCGTCCTGTCTTGCCTTCTCCGGACTCAATAAATTCACATTATTTGTTAATGTGGCTAGCACCTCTCTTGCTGTTTGCGATTCCAAGCTTGTTGCTTTTGTTGGGGCCGCCAATTTTTAGTTTGCGTGAGAGCGCCACTTTGCTATGTGAGCCGATTTCATTTCTCGTTCCTCACTGGCAACCACTTTACCCCGAATTCTTGTTTTTGACCCTGAGCTTTATGGGAAAAACGGCCATTGGTTTTCGCACAGTTCTTCTTCTTCAGCACCTTCTAGCCGTTGCCGCATCGCTCTACCTTGTTACGGCTTTTCCAGGAGTTTGGCAGCGAATGGTCTCGGCAGTATTTTGTTTAGCTGCCGCACAGTTGCTTGTACCGAATCATGGAATCTTTCCTGAGGCAATTTCGTTGTCTTTTCTTCTGGTTTACATTGGCGCTCTGACGAGAGTTGCCCTTAGCCCGACGGCCAGCCTGGACGCTTGCTTCTTCTCCATCGATGTTGAGACAGCTCCCGAAAAGCATTTGTGCACATTTGAACTGAAACTCACCCCAAGAAAGTGTAACTATGTGGTTAGCTTCCTCAGCCTTCTTTTGATCAGCCTGACTTCCTTCAATATGGTGGCGCTTGGTATTCTCGGCCCTCTGTTTTTCTTGCTTACTTTTTTGCTTGAGCGAAAGACGCATTCTTTGACAGCCTTAGCTCATTTTTGTTTGATAAATGTTCTGGTTTTAGTTCTTTCGATTTTTGGGCAGGAGATTTTTTGCAAAGTATTTGGTACCGAATTCGAACTTCATTATGGACGAGCCGCCGTGGAGCGATTGCACAAGCTAGATTGGGTAGGCATAAAAGCAAGCGAAAGAGAACACATTTTGAATAATGTGCGTAGAAAATGCATAGATGACGTTGGTCGAGTAGCCGTTCCTCTTTTGTCTCACAGCAAGCTCAGCTCTCGAAGCGTTTATGAGCAGGTTAACGGATTTATCCCTGTAATGAAATCAGCGAAATCCGTTGATCGGGTGCTTAATGAAACAGCAACGGCATTTTTCTCAACGCCAAACAAGTATTTATTAAGTGATAGCTTCAATAGCTTTGTAAGTTTAATGGGCGATGGTCATGTATTGCAATCTCTCATTTTTCGCGCCGTCAACTCCTGCTCGCTATACAACTCTGGCGAGGTTCAGCCAGAGTTGCACTGCTTGCTGCAGCAATCTGATTTGAAAGCGGCTTCGCATGCTACTCTATGGTCTATCCTTAGATTTTTCGATAGCATATGTAACTATTTTGCTCTTTCCTTTCTTGCTATTTTTATAAGCATTTTGGGGCGCTTTAAATATGGCACCAGTCCGAAGGAAGTAGCGCTTGCTTTAACGCTCGTCTTAACTGCAACTGCTTACGCTGCCGGGTTGTCATTTTTCACAGTGCCTAGCTGCCAGGAACTAAGTTCTGTTAATGTTCTTGTCTGGCTGGCCCTGGCAGTTTCCGTGTTGTCTCTCAGATCTAAATCGTGTATACCGCCCGCTACGGGCTTTAAACCGGGAAAAGCTTAAGTATGCCCAGGCACTTGCCAACTGTGGATAGAACTGTCGTATGTGCCAATGCGGAGAGTGACAAGAAATCACTCTCCATTTTTCAAGGTCTGACCACGCTCTTGCCCTATTTGATTTGTGCGTTGCCGCCAGTGGCTTTGTTTTTTTTGATTCCTCCTACCTTCAATGCGATAGACAGCGCCGTTGTGCTCACAGGTAGCTTAGAATCTCTAATCCCACATTGGCCACCACTTTACCCACTTTTCTTGTTTTTCAATAAGCTTATCTTTGGCTATTCAGACGTGGGGATTTACGCCATCGCAATTGAGCAACAGGTGGCAACTGTCCTGGCGAGCATTTATGTTATGACTGCCCTTAACGGAAACTGGCGCAGAACATTAATGGCTTCTTGTCTGCTAATTGCAAATCACTTCTATGTAGTTTCGCATGGCATTTTCACCGAAGCACTGTCGTCTTCGCTCTTTTTGGTTTTTTTGGGGGCCGCATTGAGGTTGGCATTACAGTCGGAGTCGGAACTCTGCAAGACTGTAGCCAAATTGAGGCTAAGAGTTTTTAGAGATTTGCCTGATGGTCAAAGAGTGCGTACGGTTGTCATCACAAAACGCGTACTTGCGTTTTCGGTTTATTTCATCGCACTTTACTTTATGACCATGGCACGACACAACATGATAGTTTTTGCTTCACTTTTGCCTTGTAACTACATTTTTCGCTTCTTAATGCGTTCGAAGGGGGCGAATTTTAAGGCTTTTCTCGTAACTGTGCTTCTGGGTGTAGGCGCACTTTTTGCTGTTCACGTAAGCAATGAAATGATCTGCAGGTTCTTGGGGAAAGAAAGTACGCCTCTGTTTGGTCGGGTTGGTGTTTATAGAGTCCAGGCACTACCCTGGGAAAGAATGAAACCAGCAGAAAAGGATGAATTGATAAGAGCCGTGGAAAGACGCTGTCCTGATGATTTTTGCAGAGCGGCGTTTGAAATAATGCGCACCGATGACAATCCCTGGAAAGGTTCCTACGATAAAATAAGCGCTCTAGAGCCTTCTTTTGGTAGCAGGAAAACCGCCAATCAGGCGATGAACGAGGTTTGCAAAGCGTTCTTTGTTACGCTTAACAAGTATCTGGTACAGGATGTGATAAGTGGATTCTGCCAGTACTGGGGCGAAGATGAGTTGTACCAGGGAGAGAATTCCTTTACTTTGTTGTCGGTGATGAGAGCCAGCACGAAGTCAATCTGGTTGTATAGAAGCGGAAAAGATATCCTTCCTGAAATGAGGAGGATTCCTTTTGTGATGAAGATGGATCCATCTCAATATGAGAAGTCCTTTAGCTTCTTGATTCCAGACCAGTTAATGGGGATGTGCAAGTACTTTAGAATTGCAGGATTGACACTGGGGCTTTGTCTTGTAGGCGCCTTGATAGGCCGTACTCCGAAAGATTCTGTTGCGTTTTGTCTTGCAGCTTTTGCTTCCCTCTTTCTTTACTCGTTTTTGTCGGCTCTTGTTACAGTCGTTATAGGAAGATACGTCGCCCCAGTCCACATGATAGTTTGGATTATGGTGGCTTTAGTAATCACTTCGTTTAGAAACATAATCGTAAAAGCGCAAGGCGAACAGGAGCGAAATGCCGACCATACGCTGCCTGAGCGAACATGACGTTTTTATAGTGTCAATTCCTTCTTGTCATGCTATACTCAGCCGGTTTTCCTGCGATTGGGATACATCGTGCCCAACCAACCTTCAATATCGCTCATTTATCCCGTTTATAACGAAGTAGCATCTATTGCTGACACTGTCTACCGGTCGGTAAGGGAGCTTGAGTCACTTTCTCTAGAATATGAGATTATAGTTGTAAATGATGGTAGCAACGATGGAAGTACCGAGGTTTTGGAGCGGCTTTCTGCGGAACTACCAAAGTTGAGGGTCGTGCGTAAGACGGTAAATCAAGGGCAGGGGCAAGCTATTCTTGATGGTTTCTCTGTCGCTTCAAAAGAATTTGTCCTGCATAATGGAATTGATTATCCATTCGATTTGAAATACTTGCCCCGTTTGTTAAAACATACGGCGAAGCACGACATAGTTGTTGCATCAAGGACTAGCTACAGTGGATATCCAGTTGACAGAGTATTTGTATCAAGTGTGAATAGATTGTTGATTCGCATTTGTTTTGGCCTGCCAATAAAGGATTGTAATTTTGTTCAGCTTTATAGAAACAGTGCTCTGAAAGAACTAGATGTGCAATCACGCAGCGCAGGCTTTGTTACGACTGAGCTTTTGATTCTTTCGCATCACTCAGGTTTTCGACTTATTGAAGTACCAATTCCGTATGAAGCACGGGAACGAGGAACCTCGCGAAACAGACGCCTTTCTGTGATATTGAAGTCATTCGGGGAGTTAATGAGGTTCTATGCTTCACGCCGCCGACGATTGCACCGTGAATCGCTTGCGGGATACAGCCCGGAGAATGCGAAGACCACTGTGTCCAAGTTATGACCCTCTGGGAGTGAGCTTTGCGCGTTGTTGAATCTGAGCTAGACACCTCCGCCGGAATGAATCAGAAAAAATCGATCTGCCCCTCCACTTTGCTCGAGTTTCTTCCGTTGGCGCTGGCTGTTTTAGTGCTTTTGATTTGTTTTGTTGTATCGCGCCCTTTTCACATTTACCCAGTTAATGACGAGTGGGCCTACAGTATTCCAGTTTTTCGATTCCTGGAAACTGGACGTCTGGTATTTCCTGCTACGACTGCTTTTGCCCTTACGCAAATTCTTGTGGCGATACCTTTATGTAAGGTATTTGGATCAAGCTATGTTGTGCTTCGAGTCACCACGCTTTGTTTCGGAGTGCTGGCAACAATCGCGATTTATTTGGTTTTGCGAGAACGGGGACTAAAAAGGTGGGATTCCGGCTCGTTTGCTCTTTGTTTTGCTTCGAGCCCCTTTGTTCTTAACCTGTCTAGCTCTTTTATGACGGATGTCCCATGGATCGCGACCAGCATGCTTAGTTTGCTATTTCTTGCCAGAGCCTTGAAGGACAATCGTCAGAGAAACTGGACTCTTTCTTCACTCTTCTTTTGTGTTTCATTGGCTGGAAGGCAAACTTCACTGATAATTCTGCCAGCGGTGATTCTTGTATTGTCTATTCGCCATCGCATTTCTAGAATCAAGCTTCAGTCATGGTTCTTTATGGTCGCCTGCCCAGTACTGGCATATTTGCCGCTTGACCAGCTCGTAAAGAGCCTGTCGATGTTTCCTCAGCCTGCGGATGACTATAAACTTAGTCTGCTAATGTCACTATCCACAATTTTGCGTAAACCCTTAGCCTATTGTTGGGCATATTGGCGTAGCTCTGTTTTCTCAATAGTCTATTTATCTCTTTTTGCTTTTCCGATTGTCGTTTCTATGGCGCTGAGTTCTTTGACCGGAAAGCGCCTTCAACCAGTTGTTCGCTTCTTTGCTTTGACCATTGTGCTTGTGGGATTGCCGTTGTATTACCTGGTTACATTCCAGGAAAAAAACATGCCTTTTTCCCCGAATCTGCTGTCACCACCATTTTATGTTGGTGGATATTGCCTTCTCAACATAGAGCTTTTTGATTCTATTCAGGCGAAAGTAGTGACTTCTATTTCGGTGTTTTTAGCACTAATGCTATTTCCGGTTCTCGCTTTTTCTCTATACCGAATTGGACGACTCGTCCTGAAGCACATCGTTTGTGTTCTAAGCAATAGAACTGCAAATGAGCCGATCTGCGAGATGGAGTTTCGCTTCTGCTTCGATCTTTATGTTGCATGCTGTTTTGTTTTGATAAGTGCAGTAAATGCTGTTTTGACAACGGTGCATAATCTTGACCGTTATTACCTAGCTGCGTTTCCCTATCTGCTTTTGCTGCTTGCTAGCTGCTATCATTACTTTCGAAATCGACTTTGTCGCAGGATGGTGATTCCACTTTGTATTCTTACTGCCTTTATAGGTACGCTTCAAGCGCTGGACAATAACAATTTTCTTCGGGCTAGAAACAAGTGCATCGAAGTCGGTCTGGGCACAGGGACTCCAGCAAATTTGATTGATGGCGGACCGGAATTCAATATAGTGACTAACTTGAACCTGTTGAAACACTATAAACTCAATGCCGCAAATCCATCTTTGTCGTGCTATTCAGATGAATCTCGTGGTACCAGCAACTTGACCCGAGATTCAAGGTGGTGGCCAATTACTGGCGAGAAATTTATTGTTAGTGGTAAGCCTGAATTCCCCGGATACAAACGTGTTTTTGCAAGTCATTACTGGAGTCCGTTATCCCAAAAACGGAAGTTTCTATTCTTGCTCAAGCGTGACTGAGAGAGTTCTATGGATGGTCTGAGATTTACTCGGGTTATTGTGCGCCAAGTAGTATTACTTTTGCCAGTTTCTGGTAGGAGCGCTTACCAGCAAGTCTGGCTTTTGCAGCTCTTCACCAAACCAATCAATAAATTTGTCGAGACCGTCTGAAATCTTAACAGTCGGGCAGAATCCGGTCATCTTTTTCAGCAAAGCAGTATCTGCATAATGGCGTCTCACATCACCGGGACGTTCATCCAAATACTCAATTTGCAAATCCGAGCGGTTCATCTTGCTCAGCATAAGCTTTGCTATTTGGTTTATCGAAACTTCCTCTCCATGTGCTACGTTAACAGCTTGTCCCAGCAACTGCTCGCATTCTGCGGCTAAAATTATTCCATGGGCAGTTTCAGTGACGAAAGTAAAATCGCGAGTCTGCTCACCATCTCCATAAATCATTGGTGAATCACCACCAGCGATTCTGACAGCAAAGCGAGGTATTACCTCCCCGCTGGTTCCTTGCCAGTGTTCGCGATATCCGTATGAATTGAAAGGTCGTACAATCATTGCGGGTAGAGCCCATGAATGAAAATGGGCCGTGGTATAAAGCTCGCCAGCAAGTTTACTTGCGCCGTAAACTGTGGTCGGATCAAGAGGATGTGACTCAGACATAGGTGCAGTTTTCGCCGATCCGTAAACTTCCGAGCTTGAAACATACACAAAGCGCTCTATATGGCTCGGATTTTCAGTGATCCCACCGCTGGGGATGGTTTTACCTTCAACACACGCTTTCAGCAAATTTAGAGTTCCGGTCGCATTCACCTCGTGAACCAGCGATGGTTTTGTGAATGAAAGGCGAAGGCACTGCACGGCCATGTGTATGATTACTTCGACCTTGCTCACGAGAGAACTTGTAACGTCATAGTCCAGAATGCTTCCTTTAACGACTTCAAGGTTCTTGCTTTTTGATGCTTCTTTGAGGTTGTCCATCGAGCCAGTTGAGAAATCGTCCAGAACGACAACTTTATTGCCTCGGGACAGCAAGAGATCGACGACGTGGCTTCCAATAAAACCGGCACCGCCGGTAACAAGTACTTTTTTGTCCGAAATTTTCATAGATTTAAAGTTCTCCCACTCATTCGATTAAGGTCTTTTCGATGATTTTACATACCAGCTCTTGTTGTGCTTCTGTTAACTCTGCAAACATGGGCAAGCTCAAAACTGTGGCACAATGTTTTTCGGAAATCGGAAAATCCCCAGCCTTATATCCTAAATGGCTAAAAGCTTTTTGTAAGTGGATCGGCGTTGGGTAATGAATGCCAGCCTGTATGTTATTGGCATTCAGCGATTCCAGGAGCTTTGCACGTGATTCCGAACGCACAACGTACAGGTGAAATACATGGTCGCGATCAGATTTAGTTTCTGGCAAGATCAGGTTTTCTTTAGCTGATAGCTTGCTTGTGTAAAACGCTGCAGCTCTCTTTCTAGCAGCATTCCAGTTATCCAGATGTTTTAGCTTAATGCGCAGCACTGCAGCCTGAATTGTGTCAAGCCTGAAGTTGTGTCCTACAATTTCATGCTCATATTTTTTTCTGGAGCCATGGTCGCGAAGCAGTCTTACTCTTTCTGCTAGCTCAGGCGAGTTGCTTACTATGGCACCACCTTCGCCGGCAGCTCCGAGATTTTTTCCTGGATAAAAGCTAAAACATCCAATGTCACCAATTGTTCCAACGCGTTTTCCTCTATATGTAGCTCCGTGAGCCTGGCATGCATCTTCTATTACTCTGAGCCCATGTTTGCGTGCGATTGCATTGATGTCGTCCATGTCGGCTGGTTGACCGTAAAGATGTACAGGAATAATAGCTTTTGTATTTTTTGTTATCTTCGATTCAAGCAACTCTGGATTCAAATTGTAAGTTTCGGGAACAACATCAACTAAGACCGTTTTTGCCCCGCTGAACTCAATTCCTTCAGCCGTTGCTACGAATGAATTAGCCGCGGTAATGACTTCATCTCCAGGACCGATGCCACAAGCTATGAGGGCCAGGTGCAGAGCTGCTGTACCTGAATGCAGGCTCACACATTCTTTTACCCCCAAGTAATTGGCAAACTCGTTTTCAAATTCTCTTACTGCTGGTCCGAGTATGAATCCGGCTGTCGAAAAAATGCCAGACAGTGCATCGTTGATCTCCGATTGCAGGCTGCGGAACTGAGCAGGCAAATCTATAAATGGAACCTTTTCCATTTCTGCGGGGCTTTCTTTTTGCGATGTTTTCGATTCTGATTGCTCTTGCAAATTAAGCTGTAGTTTTTTATTCATATTGCAAGTATAGTCCTGTGGTAACTGTGCTCAGTAACGATCTTATGAACGCGTACCTGCCCTGGCAGAGCTTATGGGTCTGGCCGGCGTGCCAGCCACGATTGCTCCAGCCGGAACGTCTTTGGTGACTACCGCTCCTGCACCTATCAGAGCATTCTCGCCAATAACAAGGTCGCACATTACGACAGCGCCGGATCCGATTGAAGCCCCTTTCTTGACAATGGTTTTACGCACTTCCCAATCCTTTTCGGTTTGTAATAAACCATTGGAGTCCGTAGCTCTCGGAAAACGATCGTTCACGAAAATCACGCCATGTCCAACGAAGACCTCATCCTCTATTGTTACTCCTTCGCAAATAAAAGTATGGCTGGAGATTTTACAGCGTTCCCCAATGTAAGCGTTTTTTTGAATCTCTACGAAAGGACCTATCTTTGTTTGCGCACCGACTTTGCAGCCATAAAGATTTACAAAGTCACAAATATATGCTCCTTCACCAACGAGCACGTCTTCCCTTATTTTCTGCAATGGACCAGGATTGTACTTCATTTGCTGCCAACTCCCTCTAACTCAGAAATACGCACAGGCGCTCCGCTTCTAAGAGATAAGCTGGCAGCTTCAAGCATGCTGACTACTCGTAGCCCTGCCTCACCCGGAGTTTCAGGCACTCCACCATTGATGATGCACTCTGCAAAATGCTCGGCTTCCTTCTTTAGAGCTTCAGTCAACTCGTAGGAGGGTGCAAGCATGTCACCTACCCTGTACTCAACAAGGGTTCTATATCGGTTTTCGTCATTCTCTTGAGCAGAAACCACGACTCCCTTATCGTAGATCTTTACCTTCTCTGTCGCTTCCAGATCATCGTAAACGACCATCTTTTGTGTTCCGCCAACCAAAATCCTTCTAATTTTCACTGGTGATAGCCAGCTGACATGGAAATTCGCAATGAAGTTGTCCTCAAATCGCAGGCTCAAATACGCCAGCTCCTCCTGCTGTCCAGACACCAGGCTGACACCGGAAGCGTGCACGGCAACTGGTTTCTTCTCGATTAGGAAATCCATAATTGAAAGGTCATGGGGCGCCAGGTCCCAGATAACGTTTATGTCACTCTGAATGAGGCCCAAGTTAATTCTTACTGAATCAAAATACAGAATTTCCCCCAGATCTTTCTTCTTAATTGAATCTCTGATTCGCTGCACAGCTCCGTTATATACAAATGTGTGGTCTACCATCAAAATGAGCTTGTGTTCTCTTGCTAGCGCAATTAGATCTCTGCACTGTTCCGAGGTTTGACACATAGGTTTTTCAACCAACACATGTTTGCCGGCAAGTAATGCGCGTTTTGCTAGTTCGTAGTGTGTGTGAACTGGCGTAGCGATCACCACAGCATTGAGCTCGGGGTCCGCAAGCGCAGTTTGGAGCTCGGTTATGAATTCTGTACCGGGATAACGCCTGCTAAGCTTCGAAAGCCTTTCTGGGAGCAAATCAACCACATATTTCACATTAGTGTAGCGACACTCTGCAAAATTGCGGATCAAATTCGGTCCCCAATAACCGCAACCGACTACAGCAACATTTAGCTCTGACAATTATGGTGGGCCCCTTGCTGGAATTTCTTCGAATTATGGCACAGGGAGGGGGATTACGAATTATTCAGGGCTAATCACAAAAGCTTGCGCCAATCGTAGTCCGTGCCGATTTCTTTGACGATTCTCGCAGGACAGCCCATGGCGAGGACGTTGTCAGGAAGGCTCGCCGTCAGTACGGAGCCCGCCGCCAATATGGAATGAGCGCCCACTTTAAGCCTGGGCAGGATAGTGGCGCCACTGCCAATGAACGCTCCGGTGGAAAGGTCGACTCTTCCGCCGACAAGGGCGCCGGGGCAAACTGTCACAAAATCTGATAGAAAACTGTCATGTTCAACAACGGCCGCATTGTTTACTAAGACATGGTTGGCGAGCACTGCATTGGAGTTGATTACAGCTTGAGCGCAAATGGTATTCCCTTCGCCCAAGCTACTGCTTCTAGCAAGATAAGCACTTGAGTGAATTATGTTTGCTTGCGGCAGATTCGCGATTTTTCCAGCTACAGAGGCTCTTGTAATCGGATTCCCTAAAGCCAGGGTGACCTTAAAATCATTCTTATCATAGTTGAGCAGAATTTCCAGGGGACCAGTGATGTTTATTCCATTGAGATTTGTGCCCCACAAAGCCCGATTGTCGTCGAGAAACTCAATTTCGCTATACTCGGTGGGACCTGAGCTGAGCAGGTCGAGCACCACCCTTCCTTGAGCGCCCGCTCCAATGATTACAATCTTCATAGTCGAATACTGTTGCTAAAGCTCGCTTGAAAATTTGAGCTAAGTGACGTTGGCTTTGATATTCTATATCAGTCAAATCTGCTGTGGGCATTAATCTATTTCCTGCTCAAAGCAGAATGAGAGTTGTTTCAGAACCGTGATCTTGAGATACTCAATGCTAAATAGACCTCTAGGAATCGGGAAGTAAGGGCATGACTACAGCAAGTAAAGCAGGGCAAAATCAAACGGAGCTCTTTAGCGATCATATTCCTCTCATGCGTCCGTGGATGGGGCAGGAAGAAATTGATGCCGTCGCAGAAGTGATTGAATCAGGCTGGGTAACTCAGGGGCAGAAAGTTATTGAGTTCGAGAATCTTATTGCTGGATACATAGGAAGCAAGTATGCAATAGCTACAAACTCTTGCACTTCGGGTCTGCATTTAAGCCTTAGAATTTATGGTATTAAGCCTGGTGACAGGGTTGTTTGCCCCTCATTCACTTGTATGGCTACAGCGAATGCAATTCACATGGCGGGAGCGGAACCGCAATTTGCTGACATAGATCCTGACACATACAATCTGGACCCTGAGTCTGTCGAAAAAGCAATTACAGAAGAAACAAAGGCTATTCTACTGGTTCACCAGATTGGCTTGCCTGCGGATCGTGAACCTTTTGAAAAAATAGCAACAAAGCATGATCTCGTGTTGGTGGAAGACGGCGCGTGTAGCTTTGGTGCTAGCTATAAAGGAAAGCCTCTAGGGTTTGGGAGCAAAGCGACTTCTTATAGCTTTCACCCGCGGAAAATGATTACTACTGGTGAAGGTGGAATGGTAGTAACTGACGATCCTGAGTTTAGCCGCAGAGCCAGAGCCCTTCGCTCTACAGGTGCATCAATTTCGGATCTTGAGAGGCACAAAGCAAAAGGCGTTCTAGTCCAAAATTACCATGAGTCAGGCTATAACTATAGGCTAACAGACATGCAGGCTGCAGTTGGCATTGTTCAGTTTCGACGGCTTCCGGAAATGCTAAGACAGCGAAGGGAACAAGCCGAATTTTATAACAACCAGTTTGCTGCAGTGGAAGAAATGCTAGTTCCTCATGTACCGAGCTATGCAGAGCACTGTTATTCTTCCTACAACATACGGATATCAAACAAATGCAAACATAATCGGGATGATGTGTTGCAGGAAATGGCAAAAAAAGGTATCTCTTGCCGCACTGGCATCCAACCGCTACATCACGAACCTTGTTACAACGACTTTGAATCTAAAGTCGCGCTGCCTGAAACTGAGCGAGCTGCCAGGGAAACAATGTTTTTGCCAATTTTTCCTGGAATGACACAGGAACAGTTAGAATTCGTTTGCAAGTCGTTAATTGAAATCGTAAGATCCAAGTGATTCAGCTAAGGTCGCCAGATTATGAACCAAGATGCAGACCTCGGGATTATGTCAGAGAATGGAAGACCTCCCTTTGCGCGGCTTAATGTTGCACTAGCCAGACCATTTTTTGATGGCTCAGAGCTGGTGTTGCTCGAGGAGGTTCTACGCTCTGGTTGGGTGACACAGGGCCCCAGAATTGCAGAATTTGAGTCAAGCGTGGCAAGCTATGTTGGGGCGCATCATGCTGTTGCGACATCGAACTGCACTACCTCTATGCATGTTGCCTGGTTATTGAATGAAATTGGCCTGGGTCATGATGTAATCTGTCCATCCTACAGCTTTATAGCAAGCGCGAATGCAATACGGCATGCAGGTGCCACACCTGTTTTCGTTGATATAAATGAAACTTTGAATTTAGATGTTCAGGAGACTCGAAAATGTATTGAACACAATTATGATTCGAGCTTACGAAACCTTGAGACTGGAAACAGGCTAAGAGCGATACTTTTAGTTCATCAAATCGGAATGCCTGCGGATATCGATGCATTCTCAGCTCTTTGCCGGGAGTTTGGACTCGTGCTCGTTGAAGATGCTGCGTGCGCAATTGGCTCAACTTACAAGAACCAGCGAATTGGAGGCTCTGGAAATTTGTGCGCATTCAGTTTTCATCCTCGCAAAGTTATTAGTACTGGTGAAGGTGGGATGCTGACCCTGAATGATTCCGAACTCCTGGGCAAAGCAAGAACTTATCGCGCTCACGGAATGTCTGTGTCGGATCTTGAGAGACACTCAACAGGCAGTACTACGTTCGAGGAGTACCAAGTTGTCGGATACAATTACCGGATGACAGATTTACAGGCTGCATTAGGAATTAGTCAGATGCGCCTTTTGCCATGGATACTCGAGAATCGGGTAAGAATAGCTGAGCGTTACGACCAGGCTTTTGGTACTGTGAATGTTTTGGAATGCATTGGAATTCCCGACTATGTGAGCCTCTGGAACCGGCAGTCATATCCTTTGCGATTGAAAAACGGAAGTTTGTCTAGCCGAAACAAATTGATGGATTTTCTCGACCAGCGAGGTGTTTCAACGCGACGTGGTATCCCGCCAATTCATAAGGAGCCTGTTTACAATAGGGGGCAAGTTCTACCAGTCACGGAGAGTATCTCGGAGTCGTCTTTCTTCATTCCCATTTATGCGCAGATGAGTGATGCTGAAGTTGACTATGTAATAGAGTCGGTTTTTGAAGGGTGTAAGCGAGTTCTTTGATTGAGTTGTGACCTAGCCTGAATTCTTTGAAGATCTAATTCGGTCCCTTGCAAGGCAGAATATGTGCCCTAATTCACACAGTAAACCATCGTGACTTGTCTTGCCATTTGTCTTGAATCAGGTCCTGAAGCTGTTCATAATCACCGGTGGTAAGCCTGAGCAAAATGTCGTTCCAGTATTTGAACGGATCGACGTTGTGGATTTTGCAAGTGTTGCGTGTTGCCGAGGATCGGGTGATGGCGGACAATTAAAAAGAACCCGCGTATTGCGCAATGACTGGCGAAAATTCGAACCCTGACACTCATTGCCTAATTTAGAATCGTACCCTTTCTATCGAGTAATCGATAGGAGAACTGATGGAGGCAAGAATGA
>CAZTQO010000035.1:0-74098 GCA_964615655.1 uncultured Candidatus Obscuribacterales bacterium
AAAATTTCCCCGCAAATAAGTCCGGGGAAATCCTAAATTGATTGAGCCAGCTCAGCCTATTTCTTAATACCTTGGTATAAGTCGTAGTCAAATGTGAATATGACTTTGATGCATTCTGGTGCTCCCGCCGGTAGCGGGCGAAACGGTGCTGCATTCTTGACTGCATCGAGTCCTGCCTGGTCAACGTTTGCTATGCCCGATGTTTTTGCTATTTGCAGCTCACTCATGTTTCCATTTGTGCTTACCCGAAAGCTCACAGTTAAGCGCCTGTTTTCCTGACCTTTTGGTGGAAACCATGCTCGCTTGATTCTTCTTCTTAGCTCTGTCTGATAAGGGCCAAAATCCGGAGTCTCGTCGTTTGTCCAAGCTGGATTTTTGACCTCAATGCTAAGCGCGTCATAATCAAATTTGAGCACGCCGCCTGGCAGTTTGGATGGTATAGCTAGTATCGATGCAGTTACGCCGCGAAATCCGCCTGCCAGAGTTTTCTTTTCATACTTCCAGTTGCTGAGTTTGTTCTTGTCGAACTTGAGAATGACCTTGAACGCACCTGCATCATAAGAATCGTCAGCGGCAGTTTTTCCGAGCAGTGCTGCCAGCTCATCTCGGGTCATGCCAATCACCTTATATTGTTCAACAAAATGCCTCCAGAGATCATGCCTGTCCGGACCGTCCAATTTCCCTTCGTATCTTGTTTCATGGCAGGAACACACGTAAAATTGCTTGTAATAAGAACCGTGCGATTCAAGAAATGCGTTTATTGTTTTCGTGTGGCATTTGCTACATACAGGCAAAGCAGTATCTTTGCTGTAGTTGTAATTCCATTTTTCTTTTGTCCAGTGCTGAGGACATTTCATTAAAGCTGAGAACTCTTCGCCCTTGAGTATGACGTTTTGGCTGGCTGCAGCCAGTCCGTCTTGGAATTCATATGCATTGTTGAATTTTGGCGCAATCACAAAATTTCCTGTTTTGTCTATAAAGCCATATCTTCGTCCGTCATCTGTCTCTTTTGCAAATTTTGCTCTTCCGTTTTTGAACATGGGCCCATCTGTATAAGAAAAGACACAGCCACTGCGCTCTTCCCACATAAACTGCGGCTTGATAGCCCAGTTGCCTTTCCTGTCCATAAATCCCCATCTAAAGCGTGAATCTTCTGCAGAGCTGGACTGGCCAATTGCAGCAGGCACAGCAACCGAAGCCAGACCCTCTGAGTAAAGACCCACACAAACAGCGTTCTCCGGGATCTTAAATACAGTCTTGCCTGATTCATCGACGAAATGCCAGGGTCTTTTGTCAGTTTCGCAAACCGGCGCCAGTCCATCGCTAAATTGCAATTTCCTTTCGTTGCTTCTGACTGCTTGCGCTGGTGCTGCACTCACTCTGTTGCTTTTGTCTATATAGATTGTGTCGGTGCTGAAGTTTTTGCATACAGGACAGTTGCCTGCTTTCAGGCGCTTAACTTCTGCCAGCCCGTTGTTAAACGAGTAGGACTGCATGTATTGAGGCTGAATTACATAAGCTCCAGCATCGTTTATGTATCCCCATTTCTCAAAAGAATACGCCGCTTGTGCAAAAAGCGATGCACTGATAACGAGCGCCAGTGCAAGTAAAACCACAAGTTTCGCTGATTCCTTGAATCTCATTGCTTCTTTTTTTTTAGGGGCGCATACCGGATATGCAGAGAGTTGTTGTATTACATCATTTTTCAGGCTATCTGTGTGAATCTTTAATGTAGGATGCAAACGAAAACAGCATCCATAATTTGTTCGATTATTACTGGCTGTTGAGAGAGCATAGTCAGGGGGAGAAGATGCAACACGAGGTTGTCCACGCCGGTTCCAACGCCATGGTGGTCGTAAAGCTGTCTGCTGGTGAAGTGATTAAGGCTGAAGCTGGAGCCATGGTTGCTAAGAGTGATAACGTCACGATCGAAGGGAAAATGGATGGTGGTCTGGGTAAGGCCCTCAAACGCTCTCTTGCAGGGGGCGAGCAGTTTTTTTTCCAAACGATGAAAGCGGAAACTGCACCGGGAGAGGTCATGATAGCTCCTGCAATTCCGGGTGATATCAAAATACTTGACATGCTGGAAGGTCAGGATTATATCGTTGACAACGGTCACATCGTTGCCTGGTCGGGAGACACCGGCTATACGATTGAAAAGGCGGCCAAGGGCTGGATGAGCACATTTACAAGTGGCGAGGGACTCGTATGCAGGTTTAAGGGCCCGGGCAAAGTATGGTTGCAAACCCGCAATCCGCAAGGCTCTGGATCGTGGATACGAAAATTTGTTCCCGTGGCGAATAGCCGGAATTAGAAGCTCAGCTTAAGATAGAGTATTCCGCTCTGTCCAGCCCTTCGATTTCCACCCTGATTTCGCTCTTGCTCAAAGTAAGAATCGTAAATGACTCGCTTGCGGTTTTTCCATGCTTCGACATATTCTCCACCAGCGACTGCAGGCTTACGTACTGGATGCCATCATGTTCTTGCAAATTATTTTGGTGAACGCAGCCGCTAATTACTGCCTTTACTTTTCCCGAGCGGGCAAGAAGCTCCCGCACCTGCACGCGCTCTTCAACAAAGCAAGCATTCGGATACTGCTGGTACCAGAAATTTTCTGCGAGCTCTTGCTCATTTAAAAGATGGTGCACAAATACCAGCACCGGTTTCTTGCTCTCATCCAGATCCTGCTTGAGCCAGTGCTGCTGCTCATCGGAAATATGAACTTCCTGCTGATTTTTTGATTCAGAAAAGAGTGCGACAAAATGATAATCACCGGAATCAAATGAGTAATACAATCTGGGATATTTCAATAGTGCAGCAATTCTTTGTTTGCCTAAGTTGACCTGCTCATTGCTGCCTGCGACATGATAAACAGGCATACTGAGCTCTTTGAGCACATCGAGGATAGTTTCATGATTTTCTTTGTCTGTTTCTTCATCTTCATCCTCAATCAGGCTGCCAAGTATCACTACAAACTCAGGACGAATTTCCATGTTGATTCTATTAACCAGATAACGAAGCAGCGAAAGCGCACGGGAAGGCAAAGACTTTAGCTGGCCATTGCGGGGTTTGTCGGCGCCATAAACAATGTCGTTGATAACTACAACTTTGAATGGTTTAAATGGCATAGTTAAGGCTAGTTAGATTTTGGATAGGCAAGAAGCACCTCTTCGACAACCTGATGCGGTCTCCAGCGAGGAACGTTACGGGCCTCGGTTGGCGGTGGTTTTCCAGATCGCGTCACTGGCTGGTCGCTCAATTACGGTAAAGAAATTTGGACCACCAATTGTTATAGCATCGCCATTTGACATTTGTACAGTAGTCAGCACGAATTCGTCTGCGCCGCTGCGGACTTTGATTTGATTCTGCGATTCTTTTATGTAATCGCCGTTTGGATAGCGCAGTATCTTAGCCGTAATCGTGTAAGAGGAAGAAAGTTGTTTTTTTTCTCGAGTCATCACGACTGCGTTGCTGCGCAAGGTGGGTCCAGCAGCAAAACCGACGGCAGCTGCCTGCCGGCGTGCAAACTTCCATGTCAGGGCTCCTGCCACGCTGCCCGGGGATGCATCCTTCAGGAGTTTGTCTCCACAAGCTCTGGCCAGATCAAGAGCCTCTGGATTGGAAAAATTAGAGGCGCAGGCAAGAAGAACAGGAATTGCCCCGGCGCAGCCTTTAGCCGGACTTGCTGAGTCCTGACCTGAGTATCTCGTATGAGCTCAAAAGAAGCATCTTAACCATTTTGGCAAGCGAGTCGGCTAGCGGCTCCGGATTATGATGAATACTATTGAATTGAAGCATGGCGCTGATACGCAGCACATTTCCTTTTGCTTTTACTGATTTGATTCTCACATTATCAAGGACTTTTATTAGCTTTCTAGAGGCGGCAGCGTCAATAGAGAGCCCTTTATATGCTCGCTTTGAAAATGCCAGCGTCAGGTTTGCTGGATAACCTTTTAGTTTTACCTTGCCGTTGAAGACTTTCACCTGCTTGATTTCAGAAACACAAAGAGAAAAACGAGTGCCATCTGCATATTCTCCTGAGATAAAGAGCCAGTCTGATCTGTAAATTGTCCGGTCCGAAACACGCAACTTGTTTTTTTTGCTGTTTGTTTTGTGAAAATCCAGCCTCATCGTTAGGTTTGCAGCCGGGTTAAGATCGCGCTCGAAAAGTTCAAGCAGCCGGCTTGCCAATAAATAGCGTACGTTATCCAGATTCTTTCGGGACCATTCCAGGAATTTAACAATGCAAAAGACAAGCAAAATTGCAGGTATTAGAGCATAACTTTTGCTGAGTCCGGTTGCTCTATGCAGAAAAATCTCAATACCAATAGCAAAAAAACATAGCAATCCAGCAATTAGCCAGACCAGCATCCTCCTTTCGGCGCTGCTGTCAAACTCCGGTAGCGTATCCAGATCCTTGGCCAGTGCGGCTGGCGGTGCTTGCCGCTGGTAAACTAGCTTCCTGGATAGTGTGGCAAGACCGAGCTCTTCTTTCGAGGGGTCTTTTGTGCTTGACTTAGCTGACAAGTTTATGAGTTTCCTGGATTATTCACATTGACTGCATGATTCTACTGCATTTTGCTGATAGCAGGCCAGCTTCCACAAGGCATGAAAGTGCTGGTAATAAATGAACCTGCCTTAGAAAGCTCAAGTCGCACTAGCCTTTTACACAGATTATCTGTTTTAGTTTGAATTCAATCTCAACCAGGTCGCTTTGTGCTTCCATAACATCGTCGATTGATTTATAAGCAGCTGGAGTTTCATCGATCACATCTTCGTCTTTGCGGCATTCAACACCTTCGGTTGCTTTAACATGGTCTTCAACGCTGAATGTTTTTTTTGCCTCAGTGCGCGACATGCGCCTGCCGGCACCGTGGCTGCAGCTGGCAAAGCTTTCGGGATTTCCTTTGCCGCGGACTATATAGGAGCAGGCTCCCATTGAGCCGGGAATAATTCCCATTTCGCCTGCTTTAGCACTTACTGCTCCTTTTCTTGTTACCAGAACTTTTTTGCCGAAATGAAATTCTTTTTCTACATAATTGTGGTGGCAGTTTACTGCCGTGTCTGTAAGCGAGAATTCAGGCAATTCGCCGCATGATTTTAAAGCCTTCACTACTGCTTCCATCATTAAATTGCGGTTGCAGCGGGCGAAGTTCTGTGCCCAGCTAACAGCTTCCACGTAATCGTCGAAATGATCGGTTCCTTCAGGCAGGTAAGCAAGATCCTGATCGGGCAGGTTTATGTACCAGCGTTTCATGTCTTCTTTTGCAAGCTCGATGAAATAGCTGCCGATGCGGTTGCCAATTCCTCTCGAGCCGCTGTGCAACATAATCCAGACAGAATCATCTTCATCAAGGCAAAGTTCAATAAAGTGATTGCCGGTACCAAGCGTACCCAGATGATTCACATGATTTACGTTTCCGCTTGCAAGCTTTGGATGTTTTGCAACTATTTTGTCCAGTTCCGGCTTGAGATTTTGCCATGCTTGCGATTGGGCAACCGGAATGTTTTGCCAGGCGCCTCTATCATTGCGCCCGCCGTTATCGGTGCGGCCGTGCGGCACTGCTATTTCGATTGCCTCGCGAATCGGGCGTAAATTATCAGGAAGTTCACTTGCTTTTAAGCTGGTTTTTGCCGCCATCATGCCGCAGCCGATATCCACACCAACTGCTGCCGGTATTATTGCGCCCGTGGTTGGAATCACGCTGCCTACAGTGGCACCCTTGCCCAAATGAACGTCCGGCATCACTGCGATCCATTTATGAATGAATGGCATTTTGCTTATATTAATAAGCTGAGCCCTGGCGGCGTCTTCAATTGGCACACCTTTTATCCAGGCTTTAATAGGACTGGCGTCGTTTTCTTGAATAACTACGTATTTAGATTCTTTTGCCATAATCATCTACCTGATTTAGATTTTGATGCGCTGACCGCAAGCCCTGCGCTGCATCAGAACGACAGCAGGGTTAAATTTCACTTTCTGCAAATTTGCCGGAGCTTTGCTAAGAATTACCTGACAAATTGAAATTAGCGGTTCAGGAGAACTTGTAATGCTTGCGAACCGCTTTATGCACATGCCATTTGCAGGAAAGCCCTGCCGGAAAGCTAACCAGATCGCCTTTTCCAAACGAGATTTCACCCTGATCCGTGCTTACAGTGACTTCACCCTCGAGGAAATAACAAAGTTCCTGGCTGTCATAATGCCAGTCGAAACTACTTTCTTCCTTTTCCCAGATTGGCCAGCTCAGTACCTGCATTTGAGCAAGCGTTTCATCGCTTGCCTTCTGGACTTTTACGCGTGTTTCAATAGCGGTACTCATAATGAACTCCAGTTTTTTTTTGGTCATTATACATATAAGTAAGAGTCTTACTTTAAAGATCTTGCTTCAACATATCGCGATTGCCGGGGCGCAGCAATTAGCCTCCTTTGTTTTCAGCTTTCTTCTTCTCGCGGGCCTTTCTCTGGGAGTCTTGAATCATTCTTCGTTCGCGGTCAATTTTGTGTCGACTCTCATCAAGTTCGAGTCGTCTGAGATCGAGCTTGTGTCCTTCTTCGTCAAGCTTGAGCCTCTCTTTGTTATGCCCATGGCGTTCTCTGTCCAGCAGTTTGTATTTGTTATGCAGTTCGTCTCTTCTTTCGTCGACTACTTTGCGCTTGCCATCGAGTTTGTCTCGCTCATCGTCAAGTTTGCGGCGCTGCTCCTTAAGCTTTTGATTTTCTTCGTCCAGCTTAAATCGCTGTTCTTCAATTTCAAGCCCTTCGGCATCGAGTTTGTTTCGGGGTTCATCGAGTGCAACCCGTTTCTTTTCAAGCTCGCGCCGCTTGCTGTCCAGCTTTTCTCTTTCGTCCTCCCAGCTTCTCCAGGCCTCTTCGTTCTTGAGTTTTTGCTGCTGCAATTGTTCTAAGCGTTTTTCGGGATCTTTTGCGCTTGCCTGGCTGGCTTCGGAATTCTCAATGCTTGATGCGCCTGTGTCTTCGGAGTCTGTGTTTTTTGAAGCTGAAGCCTTCGATTTTGATTTCTTGCTTGCTTTATTTGTACTGGCGGCTTTGTCTGAGTTCTTGTCTTTTTTCGATTCCGCAGGCAATTGCCAAGCTCCTGCCAGAAGCATCAATATGCCAAGCACGCAGATTGATTTTGAGTTTGTCTGCCGCACGAGCGAACCCTCCTTCTATAGATTGAATGGATGCCTGATCATACAATGTTTTGAATATGAATTGGAGTATAATTTGCCTTCGAGCAGCCTGGGATTTTTCATATGCCTGCAAAGCCGATAATGCTTGTGACCTTAAGTGTGCCTCCTGAAAAAGAGGCTGAGTTTGATGCTTTCTATCATCATCGATTTCTTCCTGCTATGTTGCAAGATGCTCCGGAGATAAGCTCAATCCGTCGTTACGAAGAAGTCGGCGTAAGCGGAACCTTGCGCTGGATAAACAAGCAGTTCCTTACCATTTACGAACTTGAATCTGAATCCGTGCTTGATAAAGTAGACGAATTGTTTGAAAGACCGGCGCTATTGGATTTGGTGGGAGAGTTCAAGCAGTGGAAAGCAAATCACCTGAGAAATTTCAGCCGCATAAGCTTTTTGAACAGCTGGTCGCATGAAAGGCAGGCCTGGGATGGCCCTTTTGGAAGTCGCCCGATTCTCTTGTGGCAGCACGAAATGAAAGCCGAGCTGGACGAGGAGTTCCAGAGCTGGTATCAGGAGTCGTATTTGCCATTGCAGGTGGCCGATATTCCGGCCTGGGTCGCCTGCAGGCGTTATCAAAGTGTTCTTAAAGAGCCGGTCAGGAGGTTGACAATCTTTGAAGCCCAGGATGAAGCCGGACTTTCAAGATGCGTAAGCGACCTGCGCGCCGGACACCGGGTCTGGCAAAATTATGAGTGGCACCGCCGTGTGGAAGCTGCCGTCTTATGGCAGGATGTTGCCAGCTTCAGGATGATTTACCGGCGGCCAGGCTGAGATATTAGCTGAGTTCGGCTCAGTCGTCTGAAAACTCCACGTCTTCAAAACCGTAGTCGAAAAAGGTTTTTTCAATATCCGGGGCACGTCCCCAGCCGGCGCGATTGCCTTCATTGCCGCGGTCGCCGAAATTTAGATGCCTGTGAATCCAGGTAGGGTCGCGGGCCAGGCGGTTGCCATCCAAAATTTGTCCGAGATACCATCCACTCCGATCCAGAAAAACATCATAGTCTTCAAGCAAACGTCCTAAATTCTCGCCGGCCGGGCTGTATAAAGCTCCTTTGCACGCAACTGCAACATGCTGGCCCTTGCTGTCGTAGAGGAAAATCTCTTCTTCGCTATTTGCAGCCGCCGTATCGCGCTCTGTGCCGTAGTTTTCTGCCCGCGAACTGGCAAGCTCCGGTGTTTCTTTCACGAGTTCAAGCGCCATGGCCATGCTTTCTTCGTCCTCGTCTTCAAACATATCGAGGTCGAAAACGCCTTCTTCGGCTGCGGCTTTTGCCTGGGCAGCTTTCTTAGCCAGGTCTGCTTTTTTTTCTTCTTCCGGGGATTTTGCGGATTCTCTTGCCCTGGCCTCAGCCTCGGCCTTTGCTCTGGACTCGGCCTCAGCTTGGGCTTTTGCTTTTGCTTCTTCTGCCTGGGCTTTTTGCTCAGCTTCTTGTCTGGCAAGTGTTTCTTTCAAAAGGTCGGCTTTGACCTGGAGCCTGTCTGCCATATCATTCTTGCCGCACTGCCTCAAAATGGCGATGTACTGCAAAAGCATCTTGAGAACTTCGGGGTGGGTGTTGCCAAGGCGGGCTACAGCGTCGCGTAGCGAGCTTTCAGCCAATTTGAGCATTTCGTCATAAGGACTTTGAGTGTCATTAGACATTTGCTTGCACCTGGTCTCTCCCGGTCGTCTTCTTTAGCCTTTCCCAGTTTTTTCTTTTCCTATTCGCTGCTTTAAGGCAGGAACAAAGCTTTAAAACTCTTGCCGGAAGGTCGTCAAGGGGCGTTGGGCAGCTTTTTTCTGGGAAAATAAGATAGCTCAGATAGAGAGGCCGGAACCCTGTTGAATGTATTGCTGAAAGCAGCCGAAAATGTTTTGAGAAAAACGGCATCTATTTACTTGTTTTCCAGCTTGCTAATGCTCATTGCGTCCTTTTTCTGGCAGCCCGCCCTATCGGCAACTGAAGAAGAGCTGAAATTTGTTGATGCCGCAGGCATGTTAAAAAAGCTTCAAAGCCAGTTCGAAAGCTGGTCGGACTACAGCTGTTTGTCCGAACAAAAGTGTTTCAGACAAGACAAAGTAACCCATTCTGCTTCGAGGTTTTTTTACAAAAAAGGACCGGCGGTAAGAATCGAGGTGATCGGAGGGGGATTTCGTGATGGTTCCATTGTTGTGAGATCAAAAGACGGCAAAGTAACCGGCAAGGGTGGTCCCTGGATGGGCGGCATTCAAATGGGTCTTGATCCTGACTCCAGAATGCTCATATTGCCTTCAGGAATCAATGTAATGAAAGCTGATTTTCCGGAGTTGATTTTGCGCCTGCAAACTCAGCTTGCTGGCGGCTACAGTTCTCGTGTAAGTGCCGCTCCGGTAAATCAAGCTGAGTTGCAAAAGAAGGTGCTGGTGCTTGAAATGATGGACCAGAGCAAAGTTTTGAAATCACGTGTTTTCCTTTCTGCCGATGAACTGTTGCCTCTGCGCTGGGACAGTTTTCCTTCTGATAAGGTCAAGACCATTACCTTGTTCAAAGACATAAAATCCAACCAGGGCTTGAAAGAAGAGTTGTTTAAGTTATGAAATTCCAGGAGAAATAATTGTGAGTAGTTTTTTTCAGAGAAAGAGGCCAAGTCAAAGCATGCATTTTGTTTTGCTTTGTTTAACTCTGCTTCTCATTGAGCCTGTGTTTGCTGGCAACTCCAATAACAATGAAAAGCAAACAGCCTCAAATCTGCAAAAGAGTACAGACAAAGCCTCAGGCAAGAATGAAAAGCTTGATGAGCTGACTCTCAATGATCTTAATGATCTTGCTATTCTCTTGCAATTCATCAAAGAGCAGTCGATAAATATCTATGAGGAAGCCGCCCGTGAAAAAGTAGGGCTGGATGCCAGCCCTGAATTCAAGCCAGTTGCTGAAATACCAATAAAAGAAATAGACCAGAAGAATTTGCTCCCGGCACGCCAGGAATGGCTGGTTTTTTATCTTGGAGTAATGGAGCCGGTTATCAGAGATATGGGCAAAGAAATCGCTGAAATCGAGTCGGGTTCCAAAAAGTTCTTAATACCAGATTCAATGAAAAACTCCATGGACCCACTCTGGGAAAGCTGGAAGAAAACTACAAAAGATTTGAACCACCATCTTGACGAACTTGTGCAGCTCTTTGATGATATGCCGCCCAAAAGTTCTGCTATCAGGGACATTGCAGTTGAGATCCACTCTGATGTGCTCAAACTTGAAAAATCACGAAAGGAAATTTTTGTATTAATACAAACTGCAGCGAAAAATGGAAATAAAGACAAAATTTTTGTATCGCCCGAGTAGAAACAAATCAACTAATGAATACGAATTCTGCGAATTCACACTGCCGATTTTCGTCCAACAGGAGTTCAATCTTCAGCCACAACCTGCTTTCTGCCTCTTTGCTTGGCAAGGTATAAACGCTTGTCGGCAACCTTTACCAGATCTTGCAGGTTGTCTGCTTCTTCCGGATAGTTTGCAAGTCCGGCGCTGAAAGTTACATTGAAAACTTCTCGATTTTCTCCCTGAAAATCAATTTGCACAAGCTCATCCATAATGCGGTTCAACGCCAAGAGCATCAGATCTTTGGGTTCGTGTTTGAAAGCTAGAATGAATTCTTCGCCGCCCCAGCGCCCTCTGATGTCTTCCACCCTGAACCTCTTTCGCAGAAGTTTTCCCAGGGTTGAAAGCACTTCGTCTCCTGCGTGATGACCGTATGTGTCATTTACTTTTTTGAAATGATCCACATCAAGCAAGCAAAGTGAAAAACGAAAGTCAAAACGAATGCATTCTGAAATGAATGCATTGAGTTGATCCGAAAATGCTCGCCTCAGAAGCAATCCGGTAAGCAAATCCCGCTCAGAGCGTTCTTTTAGCTCTCTTGCTCGTTCAAGCCGCACTTTTACCCGGGTGAGCAGTTCCACGTTAATAACCGGTTTAGGTAAATAGTCGTCAGCACCTGCTTCATAAGCTGTGAGTCTTGAAATCAAGTCTGTTTGTGCCGTAAGAAATAGTATTGGTACGTCTCGCCAGCGGGCCGAGCTGCGCAGTGATCTGCATACTTCAAATCCGCTCATGGCAGGCATGTTTACGTCTAATAAGATCAGGTCCGGATTGAACTCTGAAAGAGCATTGTTCACAAGCAATGGGTCGTTGACGATTCTTGTAAGCATGCCGAACTGTCCAAGGCAGCGGCTCGTAAGACTTGCCAGATCTTGATCGTCATCGACCACCAGCACCCGAAAACGCCCGCCTTCCCGCATGGAAATGAGCTGGCTTATTACTTTCTGGATAACGTCCGGCTCAAGCGGCTTGGCAATAAAGAGCGAAGAACCGGCGTGGGTCGCTGCTGCACGGGCATCTGCCGCCTGCGGGCTTGAAATGAAACCAAGCGGCAAGTTTTCATAGCCGCTTAGATCCCTGAGTTGTCTGGCAAGACCGAGAGCGCCCGCATGGCTGCCAAGCTCAATGATTGCCGCGTCAAGTAAGTGCTGACCGGCCATTTGTAAGGCATCCTCGCTTTTGACATGGATGAAGTCGAGCAAGAGTCCCGATTCGGTTTTACCCCTGGGTGAGGGAGGCGGCTCGTCGCTTACTACAAGTACCTTAGCTGCTGAGAGATCTTGTTCGTCTTCATTTTCGGAATTCGATTCGCTTTCTCCTTGATGTCCGTGGTGAACAATCTCTGCCTGTTTTTTCATGCTATGAAAGATTTCATTGCAGCGTGCCATAAGCTCTGCTGTGCCATTATTAGAAGCAGAAAGAAGCATTTTAAGCGTTGTTTCCATTTGCTCGGAGGCTTTTCCTATTTCTTCAAATCCCCAGGAAAGTGAAGTGCCTTTCAAGTTGTGGGCAACCGTAATCGCGTTTTCGAGCTCGCTTGCTGCAATCGAGCCGTTTCTCGGGGCGCTGAGAAAAGACTGCAGTTTGAGCAGGCGTTCAGGAAGCGATTTTACAAAACGCAGTTTCAGCTTGTTAAACTCGCTGTCGCTCTTATGCTCGTTTGCCGCCGGCGATTCGATCATCGGCAGGGGCAGCGGGGGCGCAAGCGTATTTGAGCTGCTATCGAAAGCGGTGCCGGCTGACGAACCCAGCAGGTTAAGAAGCTGGGCTGTGAAAACTGATGTCCTGAGCGGCCGGTGAACCACAAGTGTTACTTTCAAATCTTCACGCAGCATGCGATAAAACTCTTCTTCGCGCCATTGCTTTGCTACAAAGCAGACTGGCAGCTTGCGATTCAATTCACGAAAGCGGGCAATAAAGCCCAGCCCATCTATATCAGACAGCTGTTCGCCTGAAATTAAGATCTTAAGATCGTCGTTGCGGGCTAAGCTTAGAGCATCTCCGGCGCTTTCTGCCGAGACTATTTCAAAGCCGCGGGGTGCAAGTATAGTGGACACCAGTGTGCCCAGTTGTTTGTCGGACTCGACTACAAGTACTTTTTCTGCCATTAATTCTCCCCAGACCTTTATGCCACGAAAGCGGCTTTTATCATGCTTGATGAGAATCCGATCTTGCAGGCGGGCATAAGATTACTGAATGCATTAAATTTTGCATGCCGGATTTATCTAATTAACGCCGGAGCTATTGAGTGCAGGGCGGCTTTTATTAATGGATGAGCAGAGCAGTACCAAAAGCAGCGAGCCGGATTCTCTCAGCCAGAAAACAGGAGGCACAGAATTCATCGAGGGTTTTGAGCTTCTGGAAAAGGTCGGTTCCGGAGCTATGTCTACTGTTTATCGGGCAAGAGAAATTTTGCTCGACCGTATCGTTGCAATTAAAGTTCTAAATCCGGGGCTCCTGGGCAGTGAAGAGATCAAAGAGCGATTTGCAAATGAAGTTAAAGCTGCAAGTTGTCTGAGTCATCCTGCTATAGTCCAGATCTTTTCTTGCGGTACAAGCGCAAAAGGCTCGCCTTATATAGTTATGGAGTTGCTGCATGGTGAGAGTCTTGAAGCGGTTTTTTTGAAAGAAGCTCCGCTTAATAAAGAGAGATTTGCAGAGCTTTTTTTGCCTGTGCTTGATGCGCTTGTTTTTGCACATGAAAAGAGAATCTTGCATCGGGATCTCAAGCCTGCAAACATTATGATTTTAAGTTCGGCGGACGGCTGGCCTGTCAAGCTACTTGATTTTGGCATAGCAAAAATTCTTGATCAGGCAAGCAGCGGTAATCAAGCCTTCAGTTCGGGTCTGGCAGGAAGTCCTTCTTATATGAGTCCCGAACAATGTGTTGGTGCCAGGCTCGATTACAGGTCGGATATCTATTCACTTGCCTGTGTCATGTACGAAGCTCTTTCTGGCAAAGCACCATTTTTGGGCGAAAGCAGCTACGAAACAATGTATGGACACATGAAACAAAGCATACCTGGAATTGACTCGATCTCGGGCTCCAGGGAAATATCTGCCGAGCTGCTTGCGGCAGTTATGAAAGCTCTTTCAAAAGAGCCCTCAGGCAGGCAGCAGAGCATGAGTGATTTCAAGGATGAAATTGTAAATGCGCTTGGCTCAACCAAATACAAAAGACGCAGGAGCTCAAAGATAAAGAGTCTGGCACTTGCGGCAATCGTGCTTTTGTTTTTTCTGGCGTCTGCCTTTGTCTTGAATCTGTATGCGACGAGAATAAAGTTATCGAATGCGCAGATCCAGAACGAGTTATTGCAAAAGAAAAAAGAGAAACCTGAGGGACCGGCCGCATTTTTAAAAGCGAAGGAGTTCTTAAGCCAGAAGCTATTTGACAGAGCTCTTATAGAAGTGAATTCTCAAATTGCTAAAATCAATAAAACCGGCAACCTTGATTTACTCTACGATGCCCTTGTTCTCAAAGGGCGGATTCTTGAGGGTTGTGGAACACCTGATTCTTTGAAGCAGGCAGAAAGTTGCTACCAGGGCATGATGGATCTCTTTTCAGAGCCCAACTCAGTGAATCGATATCAGACTGTAAAAATGCTGGCCGGTGTGCAGGAAAAACAAAAGAAGATCGAGGCTGCCTGCGATACATATGAAAAGGCAATCAAAGCAAGCGAACTTGATGGTGGTTCCGAGAGCAGTTATTTTGCCAGTCTTTGCTACTGGTATGCCGTCTTGCTTTCTCGTTGCAAGAAAGACGAAGCGGCTTTCAATATGCTGAAGAAATCATTGGGCTATTATGATCGTGCCTATTACGGCCGCAGCGACCTCGATGCTGTGGAAGCAAGCTGGCTCTTGCATGACTATTACCTCAAAAAAGGCATGAAAGACGCCGCCAGAAGTGAAATTATGAAAACAAAAGCGGCGCTCTCACAGCCGCAAGATCGACCATTTGGAAATTTCACGGTTCTGGATAAGCGCTCTTTGAGTCTGGAAAAACTGGTGTTCGGACAACGTGCCCTTGTTAACGGGTACAGAGGGCTTGCATCAGAAATGCTTGAAGCAAGCCTTGCTGAACTGGGCAATCGACGGGATCCCAAATCTGTCGATGAGCGAGAGTCCTGTCTTGCGCAGCTTGCAATACTCAAGCGGCCGGCAAAAGCAAAGCGTTCTGGTTCTAATAAGCAGCGCAAATATGATAATCTCTATGGATTGAACTCCGCCGGGGAATAAATTTTTGTATTGTGTGATTTATAAATTCGAAGTTAAAAGCGACGCGCTGAACAAGTTTGTTGAAGCCTGGCATCAGGTAAGCCTTGAGCTGATTTCAAGGATGGGATCGCTCGGTGCTCGCTTGCATAAAAGCCAGGAGAATACTTTGATCGCGTATGCTCAGTGGCCGGATCAAGAAAGCTGGCAAAATGGCCATGAGTTTATCGAGCAGCAAACAGCATTGCTAAAGCTGGATAATTGCATGCTGGCCGACCCGGAGGTCTTATACAAAATGGAGTTAATGCTGGACCTTTTAGTAAAGGAATAAAAAAATCTATTCACCGGTTTCCTGCTGCCGTTCTGCCTTAACTTCTCCGGTGTCCAAAGGCGATGTTTCTGATACTACTGTATTTTTCTTCTGAAAAGCCTGGCTTATAAATGAACTTGTTTTTTCAACCACTAAATAAAGAGCAGGGATAAAAAATACACCAAGACAGGTGGCGGCAAGCATGCCGCCAAAAACTGTGGTACCAAGCGAATGGCGGGAAGCTGCACCTGCACCTTCTGCGACTACCAGGGGCAATACTCCAAGAATGAAAGCAAAAGAGGTCATAAGAATCGGACGGAAGCGAAGTTTTGCAGCTTCGACCGCTGCTTCGTAGAGACCCATGCCTCTTTCCCTGCGCTCTTTTGCAAATTCGACAATTAATATTGCATTTTTTGCAGACAAGCCGATAAGCATCACCAGGCCAACTTGCGCATAAACATCGTTTGCCAGATCTCTGAGAAAGAGAAAAGAAAGTGCGCCGAAGACGCCCAGTGGAATACCCAGAATTACTGAAATAGGAATTGACCAGCTTTCGTACTGGGCTACTAAGAACAGAAATACAAAAATAAGGGCCAGAGCGAAAATTAGAATCTGTGAACTTCCTGATTCTTTTTCCTGGAAGGCAGTACCGCTCCATTCGTAGCCGAATTCTCTGGAAAGCTTGCTCTGCGCTACGCTTTCCATTGCTTTGATTGCCTGACCGCTGCTTGAGCCTTCGGCTGCCGAACCGCTTATTTCTGCAGTGCGATAAAGATTGAATCTCTGGATCAAACTTGGACCGGTGCTCGACTTCATGTTTGCAAGCGTGCTCATCGGCACCATTTCTCCGGATGAGCCCCGCACATAAATCGACTTGATGCTGTCGGGTGTAAGCCTGAATTCAGGTTCTGCTTGAAGCATTACTTTGTAAGTTCGTCCGAAAAGATTGAAGTCATTTACCTGCAGACCGCCCATATAAGTTTGCAGGCTATTGAATATGCTTGCAATTGACGCACCTATAGTGAGTGCTTTGTCGCGGTCGAGGTCTACTTTTATCTGTGGAACACTGGCGCTGAATGCAGTGTATAGTCCAATCAAATCTTTCGACCTCGCTGCTTCATCGATAAAGTTCTGGGCTGCATCTGCAAGCTGTTGGCTTGTTTGCGTGCCGGTTCTGTCCTGAAGCTCGAACTGGAAGCCTCCGGCAGTTCCAAGACCGGGAATAGGAGGTGGCGAAAATGAGACTGCGTTGCACTCCGGGTAACGACCGAATTCTTTTCGGCATTTTGCCATTAGAGCGTCAGCCGAAAGCGATGGATCGCTTCTTTCTTCCCAGGGCTCAAGCACTGTGAATATTGTGCTTGCGTTTGAATTATAAGAGCCTGTAAGCACGTTATAACCCCCCATCGTGATGATGCTCTTTACGCCTTTTAGTTTTTTCAGATAGGCTTCCGCCTTTTTTGAAACATCATCGCTTCGTTCCAGCGAGGCACCGTCCGGGAGTGTGAAAAGCGAAATAATATAACCCTGGTCTTCATCCGGCACAAATCCTGTGGGCATGGTTACTGCAAGATATGCCGCCAGCGCAGATAAGCCCATTAACATAAGCAGGGTCGGAATCAATGCTTTCATGCAAAGCCTTACGATATTCAGATAAGCGTCGCTTATGAGCTTGAAAATTTTGTTGAAACCCTTGATAAAAAGCGCAATCGGGCCGCTTCCTTCTTTGCGGTGCCTGAGTATCATTTTACATAGGGCCGGTGTAAGCGTGAGCGCCACAAGGGCCGAGATCAGAACCGAAATCGCAAGCGTGAGTGCAAACTGCTTGTAGAGCTGTCCTGTTATGCCGCCCATGAATGCGACCGGCACGAAAACAGCACAGAGCACAAGCGCTATGGCAATCACCGGGCCGGAAACCTCGTCCATGGCTTTTACGGTGGCTTCAGCAGGCGAATAACCTTCTTCGATCTTGGCCTCGACTGCTTCCACTACCACAATTGCATCATCAACCACCAGGCCGATTGCCAGCACCAGACCAAAGAGAGTCAGTAGATTGATTGAAAACCCCAGGGGAACGAATGCCGCAAAAGTGCCTATAAGCGAAACCGGTACTGCAAGCATCGGAATAACTGTTGCTCTGAAGTTGCCGAGAAAAACAAATACTACAACCAGAACCAGAGCGATTGCCTCTGCCAGAGTGTGCAAAACTTCTTCGATAGAAGTGGTGACAAAAAGAGTATTGTCGAGCGAAATTTCGTATTTTATGCCGGGTGGGAAGTCTTTTGAAATTTCTGCAACTTTCTCTTTTAGAGCTGATGCGATTTTGAGTGCATTGGCGCCTGGTAGCTGGTAAATGCAGATGATGGTTGAGGGCGTGCCGTTAATGCGGCCGAAGCTTTTGTAGTCTTTTGCACCAAGCTCAGTGCGGGCGATATCCTTAACTCGCAATACAGAACCGCTGGAGCTGGCTCTCAAAATCACATTCTCATACTCTTTTGGTTCGGTAAGCCGTCCTTTCACGTTTACAGTGTATTGAAAGTTGACCCCCTGTTTAGTTGGTGGTTGACCAATTGAGCCTGCAGGCGCCTGCACGTTCTGATCTTGTATAGCTTGCTTAAAGTCGTCTGCAGTCAACCCGAGTTGCGCCATTTTGTCCGGACGCAGCCAGAGCCGCATTGAATATTCTCTTTCTCCTACGAGCTGCACATTGCCCACTCCCTCTACCCTGGCAAGTGCGTCGGTGAGGTGAAGCCTGGCGTAGTTGCTCAAATATAGATCGTCATAAGCTTTGTCCGGTGCAAACAAGCTTATGACCATGAGCATGTTTGGAGATTGCTTGGTTACGGCAAGCCCTGAAGAGATCACTTCCTGAGGCAGTTTTGCCTGGGCTTTGCTTACCCTGTTTTGAACATCTACGGCAGCAAGTTTCAGGTCGGTTCCGACTTTGAAAGTGCAGGTTAAGACATACCTACCGTCGCTTGAGCTGTAAGAAGACATATAGATCATGTTTTCAGTGCCGTTTACTTCCTGCTCGATTGGCGTGGCCACGCATTGCTCAACAGTCTCGGCACTTGCGCCCTGGTAGAATGTCTCAACTTGCACTGTCGGCGGTGTTATGTCCGGATATTGTGCGACAGGCAATGCTTTAATTGCCAGCGTGCCGGCTATCAGAATTACAAGCGAAATTACAATTGCAAATGCCGGTCGAAAGATGAAGAATTTGGCAAAGTTGCTCATTTTTTCTCGTTCTCAGGGGGCGTTGTTTTGGGCAAGCGCAACTTTCATTCCCGGTTTGACCTTTTGAAGTCCCTCTGAAATTACTTGCTCGCCTGCTGCAAGGCCGCTCAGAACCACAAATTGATCTTTGAGTTTCGAGCCGAGGCTGACATTCCTGAGCTCCACTTTCTTTTCCGGACTCACCACGTAAACTGTTTTGTTTCCCTGCATGTCTTGAACACATTTGTCCGGGATCAGTATCGCGTCCTTTTTGTTCTCTATTAGTGTTTTGACCCTGGCAAACTGACCCGGACGCAGTATTGCCTGCGGGTTCGGGAAAAGAGCCTGTACGTCTATGGTTCCAGTCTTGGAATCTACTGCACGGTCAACGAGCTGAAAGCGACCTTTTTGAGGATAGACTGTGTTGTCCGCAAGAAGAAGCTCAAGTGGGTTGTCTTCTGTTTTGCCGGTGTTTGCATATCTTTTTGCTACTTTGAGATATTCTGCTTCGCTTACGCTGAAAACAACCTTGATTGGGTCAACGCTCGAAATCGTGGCAAGGGTTGTGTCGTCTTGCTTGCTAACTAAGTTACCCGGATATACTTGAATACGCCCGATAATGCCGTGCAGGGGCGATTTAATTGTCGTATAACCCAAATTGAGGTTGGCCTGAGTGAGTGCGGCTTCTGCTGAATCGACGTTTGCTTTTGCAGTTTCTATGGACGAGGTCTGATTCAGTCCGGTGTCCTTTACGATTGCTTTTTGTGCATCAACTTGCGCCTTTGCTTGCTTCTGGGCGTCAACCGCCACATCAAGATCGTGTTGCGAAAGAGCGCCCTGTTCAGTGAGTGCTTTTACTCTTTTGAGATCCTGATTTGCTCTTTGCAAAGCTGATTCGTACTTTGCCTGGGTGGCGCCTTGCTCCTTCAGCTGCACCTGTTGTTGTGCTTGCCTGAGCTGGGCCCTGGCTTTTTCAAGTTCGGCCTTTGCAGATTGAACTGCAGCTTTATAGCTTGCATCTTCGATTTTGAACAATACCTGGTCTTTGTTTACATAATCGCCTTCTGCAAAGCTGGTTTTTTCAAGTGTGCCGTCGACCCTTGCCCTGATATTTACGGTTTGGCTTGCGTCGGTCTGACCCACCCACTCGCCATATATTGGCACCGATTCCTGCTTGGTTATATATGTCACTACTTGTGGTGGCGGTTCGTTCGCAGTCTTTTCAGACTGCGTAGTTTCTTCAGCTTCTTTGTTGCCGCAAGCAAATAGAAAGAGGCAGGCAACTGAAACGAGCAGGAAGCTTAGAATCGGAATGGAGCGCATCTTATCTCCATGAGGAAGAGCCGCTCTTAATATAGCAGCGTTGAAGCCCGTCTGTTTAAAGTGAAAGGAAGCGGGATGACAAGTGGCTGCGGCAATTAGACGCCGCAGCCACTCATGCAGCTACGGCAATTCTACTGCTGATTTAATTGCTAAGGGCAAGCAATTTCTCGCTTTCAAGGCGTGCAGAAGAGACAAGCTGATGGTCGTTGCCCAGCAGTGTTTCTCTAATTTTCAACTCCTCGTCAAGAAGCGGTTTTGCTTCGTCATATCTGCCTTGTTTTAAGAGGCAAACTGCAAGCGCGTGGCTGCTGTCTGCAATACTCAAATGCATGCTGCCAAATACTTTCCTGCGCTTGTTAAGAGCTTCAGTTAACACAGGTTCAGCGTCTTCGGGTACATTAAAAGCAGTCAAGATCAGACCTGAGTTGTTCATAGATTCAAGTGTGTCCGGGTGATCTTCTCCTAAAATCCTGCTGCGAATATTCAGAGATTTTTCTAGCAGTGGCATTCCTTCTGCTAGCTGTGTGTCGTCTTCGAGCACGCCGATGCGATAACAGAGCAATCCGTAATTGTTCATTGAACTTGCAGTTTCCGGATGCTGTTCTCCGAATGTGGTTTTGCGAACGTACATTGCCTGGTTCAGATTGCGTTTGGCCTCGTCGAAATTATCCCTGGCAAGATGCAGGAGGCCGAGCTGATTCATGCATTCTGCTGTGTCCGGATGCCGCTCGCCTAAGTACTTCTTGCGAATCGCAAGCGCCGTCTCCAAGAGTCTCTGCGCTTCATCGTAACGTCCGGTGCGAGCCAGATAGTCACTGTAATAAGCCAGACTCTGTGCATAGTCAGGATGGTCCGGACCCAGGTTCGTTTTTCGGAACTCGAGTGCGGCAAAAAGATATTCCCCGGCCTTTGGCAGCTTATCCAGCAAGAAGTATAGTCTGCCCAGATCATTCTTGCTTTGCATTGAGTCTACATGTTCGTCGCCGAAAATGCGTTTTCGAATGCTGTATGCACGTTCCATCATGATTTCGGCGTCTTGATAAGCAGCCTGGTCCATGTACAACAAAGCGAGATCGTGACAGACCTGAGCGGTAAGACGATGCTCATCTCCGCAAGAGAGCCTGCGTGCCTCAAGGGCTTCAGTCAAAACTCTTTTAGCTTCAGGGTAGTTTGCTCTTCTTCTATAAAGCTGACCGAGATCATTCAGTGAAGATACAGTGTCGCCATGACTTGTGCCAAGCACAGCTGTGCGGCGCGCAAGCACTTGTTGAAACGCTTCTTCGGCTTCTGCGAATTTGCCTCGCTTAAATGCAATTACCCCAAGTTTGTGTGTTAATTCAACAACGGCCAGATGATCTCGACCCAGCACATCTTCGAGGGTGGGTAGTCCTGCCCGGTAATGTTTTTCCGCTTCGGAATATTTGCCCTCTTCAAAAAGTCGGTTGCCGTCCTGGGTAAATGCCTCGGAAAACGGCTGTTCGATTGTGTCAAATTCCGGCTGAGCAGGAGAACCCTTTTCCTGCATTTTAAGAAGCCGTTCGGTGGCTTCGTCTAGTTTCTCGACAGGTCTTGCTGCTTCAGCTGCTTCAAGCAAAATGCGTGCCGCTTCGTCGCGATCTTGTTCGCGCTTTGTGGCTACTTCGGAGGCTTGTGATTCAGGAGTTTTTTTTTCCGCTTCCCCACCGGACAAACTTTCGAGAGCGGCCAGCTCTGCTAGAAGCATTGCTTCCGCGTCAGCTAGCGAGTCAGCTTCGGTCTTCGGGGTCTCAATCTTTTGCGCTTCGGCTTGCTGTGCTGCTTGAAGTTCTGCATGCCGCTTTTGTTCCGCTTCGGCCTCCAGGCGCCTTTTTTCGGCCTCGGCTAACTCGGCTTCTTTCTGCTCGATAAGCCGCTTCTGTTCCTCCAGGCGTCGCTTTTCGGCTTCGGCTTCCTGTACCAGCCTGAGTCTTTCCACCTCGGCTTCAAGCCGTTTCTTCTCGGCTTCGGCTTCCTGTACCTGTCTTAGTCTTTCCACCTCGGCTTCAAGCCGTTTCTTCTCGGCCTCGGCTTCAGCTTCAAGACGTTTTCTTTCTTTCTCAACAGCTTCTTCCGCCAGTCGTTTCGCTTCGGCTTCAGCAGCTTGCCTGGCGCCGGCTGTCTCAACTGGAGCTGTTGCTGAAAGCTCTTGAGGCCGGGCTGTTTCAGTAGCAGGCATCGAATGGAGCTGATTCTGAATTGATTCGATGTCTTTTGAAAGTGGGCTCAAAATCAGCTTTAATGCTGCAATTACTTCTTTGTTCCTGCTTACAGCGGTTAAGAAATCGCTTGTTTTATCCAGATCAATCTTGCTTGACTGAGAGCCTATTAGCTGGCTTGCAAGCTGGGCTTCGATTAACCTGGACATATGATCGAGCAACTGGTTGGCTTGCGCTTGAGATTTTAGTATTTCACTTTGCTGGTTTATAAGTTCTTGTTGTTTATTGACGATCAGAGCTGCATGGGCACCGAGCAACTGTTTGATCATTTCCAGATCAATCTTTAGATTCTGCTTGTTTTGATCTTCACTCATTGTATGTAATGCTATGGCATGCAAACCTCCGGAATCTCCCCCGATCTTCCTTAAAAGAGGTAAGTACAAGGATAGTTCCCAAAATCTGGCCACTTATATCAAAAACACCCAAACTTTATGCGTGTTTGACTTCAATGACACTTGCATGGGGAGGGCAAAATAGTCTGAAATTGGTTCTTGGATCCGCCGAAACACCGCGTGATACATGAATCGCGGTCGAGCCGCGCCGGAGCAAACCTGATGCTTCATGACGCGGCAATTTCGAATTGGTGATGATCGGCCCCCAGAATGGAATTCGAACCTGACCGCCATGGGTGTGCCCCCCAAAAGCCAGATGAACACCAGCCGCCGGTAGTCTTTCCAGCTTGTCTGGCACATGCATCAGCGCGATTATCAAATGATCGTCCGAGGCTTTTCTGGCCAGTTCATAAAGGCGATCTTCGGCAATGCCGGGATAATCAATACCTATAATATGCAGTTTCTCATGTGTGAAGGTCTGGCATGAGTTTCTCAGCACGCGTATACCAGCTCTTTCAAGGACTGAGATCATGGGCGTGACATCACGCTTGATTTTCGGTGCTCGCCATCTTTTTATAACTCGACCGATTGTTCTGTGAATCATGTTGTAGTTGAAATAATCATGATTGCCCAGAACCGCATAACAGCCCAGTCTCGGCTTTCTTGTAATCAGTTTGTCTGCATAGGCCATGCCGGAATAATTTTCGAATATGTCGCCTGTGATAAAGATCAGATCGTAGTCGGCGTCGGTTATTCGAGAAATGAACTCTACCTTGTGAGTTTCAGGCTCATTCAAATGCAAGTCTGACAAATGAAGAATTCTCAGATTCTGTGCCTGATCCGGATTCTGAGCAGCAAAACCGGTATTTAGCTGCAATTGCTCAAGTTTATATCGCCGTGCTTCGACCAGGCTTGCCCAGAGATAAGTGCCGAGCCCACATGCAGCTGCAGACGCAAGCGACGCATAAACTAATCGCCGTTTGCGCGGGTCTTTTAAAAGCCGGGGGAATTTCATGTGGATTAAACTGTGCTTTCCTGAAGAACTTCAAGCTGGGCTTCAACTTTGGGGCGGTGCCTGTGAGCAATATCGGGGCTTGTGAGAATGCCGAAGAGCCAGCGGAAAGGAAAGGAAAGTGCAATCAAAGCGCTGGCAAAGATAAGATCATAAGGCAGCGTGTACCAGCTCAGATTTCGTATTTGTTCTGGTAAATACGGCTGAAAATTGAGATATGCCTGCTCGCCTTCAAAGAGTAAAACAGCGATGCTTGTTCCGAAGAGATAAAGTAGTCCGACCAGATGACACAAAATGACTGCGCCGAAAGCGGAGCCGAGTTGACGCCAGCTTTTGCGCTCTTCTTCAGGGCTGAGAATCGAAGCGAACCAGGCTGCGCTTACAAGCCCTAAAAGATACCCGAATCCGGGTTCCTGCCAGTACGATATGCCGCCTCCCGAAGCAAACAAATAAAGATGCTGCTGGGGCCCGGCAAAGCCGAGCAGCAAAAAGAGAGAGCTTGCAATAAGCGAGAGAGGAAATCCCAGTGTATATCCAAGTGCGGCTGCCACCGGCAGTAGCGGCACGTAAGAGCTGATTCGTACTTCCTGCTTTGAGCTTACTATGCTTACCCGCTCTTCAAGGCGTGTTTTAACCTGTTCAGGCAAAAGCGTAAAAATCTCAAACTCCAGATTCTGAAGGCATCGTTCTATATTCTTTGCCGTTGGTGTAGCAAGAGGAATTGATACGAAGGACGAAAAAACAAGCAGCTCCACCGAAAGAAGAAGCACCACAAGCTGTCCCAGTGGCGATCTTTTTCTCAAACTGCGCAGATTTTGCGTAAAACCTGATGCCAATTCTTGCTCCTGTAAGTTAAGTTGCCGGGCTGGCGTTTTCGTTTAGGCTCTGGGTCGCCATGCTTAAGTAGATCCGATCAGTTCTATTTTTCCAGAGACCTATACATTCTGTTAATCTGGACTGAAATTCATCGGTCCTAATGTCCTCCATCCAGAGTACCAGTGCATCCTCACTATTGTCCTGATAATACTTTCGTCTTAGCCCCATGCTCTTAAAACCGTATTTATAATACAGCTTTTGTGCTGCTTCGTTCGATACTCGAACCTCAAGGGTCATGCATTTTGCGTCTAATTTGATTGCCGATTTTATATTGTTAATCAGCATCAATTCACCCAGCCCCAGACGTCTGTAATCGGGGTGAACGGCCAGTGTTGTTATATGCGCTTCATCACCGATAAGCCAGAATCCTGAATACGCGCAAACAGTACCCGTGTCGGCTTCTATCGCGCTGAAATATGTGCCGCCTGCGTTATTCAATTCATTTATGAAACTTTGCTTGGACCAGTGATGGCTGCCGAAAGCAACAGGCTCGATTTCCATGATCTGGTCGAGATCAGCTTCTATTAACTTTCTTATTTGAACTTCCATTTGCTTTAAGGGTCACGGAGGCGTTTTGAAGGTAGAGTGGCAGCACATTATCCCACGGATATCTGTTTTCTAGTGATCGGGCATCCTTTTTCTGAAGGCAGGATAAGCGCAGGTAGGCAAGCTCAGCCTGAGAGCCTGCCAGATTTATATCTTCAGGATATGGCAGTATTTCTTTTGCGTGGCAGATATTCGTTTCAATGCCGGCTGCAAGCACCCAGGAGTCAAGTTTTCCAAGCCTGAGCCTCAGCAGCTCTGGTTCGTCGGCAAAGAAGGCTTTAACCAGCTCTCTGTCATTATGGAAAGCTCCCGCATAATACTTGCCGCGTCCGGCTGCAAGCACTACGGCGCAGGGCTTTCTGCAAGCAAATGCAATGGTTTCCAGGCTCGAAATCCCCATAAGACCCAGACCAAGCCCCTGCGCGATGCTCCGGGCCGTTATTACAGCGACCCTGACGCCGGTGAAGCTTCCGGGGCCTGTGCCAACCACTAGAAAATCCAGGTCTTTTTTGCTCCAGGAGCAGCTTTTAAGGGCCTTGTCTATGGCAGGCAGGAGTGTAGAGGCTGATTCGGACCTCTGGCTCTGAACCGGCTTTATCCTTTGCTCATATACAACTCGCTCGTTTTTACTAAGCGCAATCTGCACAGAGCTTGAGCTGCTGTCAAAAGATAAAATTTGCATCAGCTCTGAATTTTATCTCTTATCAGATCCGGCTTTGCTGTTTCCGAAGCTTCAGCTTCTTCTTGCTTGCCTTCTCTGTCGGCTCCGTTTTCGAGCCTTTCGCTTTCGGGTCTTTCAGCTTCAGCTTCAATTAGCTCAGCTTCGATAATTTCAGCTTCGAGCCCCGGGTTTTCGGGTTTCGCTTCCGCACTGTCTTCCAGTGGTGTGCCTGTGAGTTCGAGCGCTTCAAGATCTGCAAGGTTCTCGTGGCTTGCCAGACTTTGTAGATAGCGGGTAATTGTTTCCTCGTCAGCCGATTGCAGTGCAGCCATGCCTTCGTCGCCCAAAAGCTCGGCCAGCTCTTCGGGGGAAATATCGGGCAGGTCCTGGCTAACAGGCTGAGCCCGGAAAAAGAGCTGAATTGATTCTTGCCTTATGGAACTTAAAAGTTGCTCGAACATGCCGAATGCTTCTTTTTTGTACTCTTGAAGCGGATCTCTCTGACCGTAGCCTCTCAAATGGATGCCTTCTCTGACAAGATCAATATTGTGCAGGTGATCGATCCATTTGCTGTCTATGGTTCGAAGCAAAATTTGTTTTTCAAGATCTCTTGTAACTTCGATGCCCAGATGCTCCTCACGCACTTCATAAGCAAGATGTGCGGATTCTTTCAATTTTGCTTCCAGGTCGATGTAAGAAATTCCGGAAATCTCAGACATCTGTATGTCGCTGAGCATCGGAATATCTGCAGCCAGCGCTCTCATCAGCTCTGGAAGGTCATTGTCTTCCCATGATTCGGGCGGGCTTTCCATGTCTATATGGGCACCTACAACAAGTTCCACATATTCGTCTAAGAGCTCGAGCATCGCGTCCTTCAATTCCGACCGTTCAAGAATTCGACGCCTTTCTCTGTAAATAACTTCACGCTGGGTGTTCAAAACATCGTCGTACTGCAAAACATGCTTACGCATGTCGAAGTGATGAGCTTCGACTTTCTTCTGGGCATTTTCAATTGATTTTGTAACCATTTTGGATTCAATCGGCATTTCTTCGTCTGCCTGGATGAAATCCATTAGTTTAGCGATTCTTTCGCCGCCGAATATCTTCATAAGTGTGTCTTCGAGCGATAAAAAGAAGCGCGAGCTTCCCGGGTCGCCCTGGCGACCGGCGCGCCCCCTGAGCTGATTGTCGATACGCCTTGCTTCGTGTCTTTCAGTACCGATGATGTGAAGTCCACCGAGCTTCACTACTTCGTCGTGCTCAGCATCGGTCTCTGTCTTGAATTCTTGCTGAACACGCTTCAGTTTTTCTTCAAATTCAGGGTCATGCAATTCGACTCCGTCTTTTTTCAGCTTCTCTTTTGCAAGATATTCCGGATTACCGCCAAGCAATATGTCGGTACCGCGGCCTGCCATATTGGTGGCTATGGTCACTGCGCCTTTTCTACCTGCCTGAGCGACTATCATTGCTTCTTTTTCGTGATGTTTGGCATTGAGCACTTCGTGTGGAATGCCTTTTCTTATGGCTGCCACCACTTTTGCTGTTTTCAGCATTGAAAACAGGTAGTCGCAAAGATCACCCTGCTTTGGAAACTCCTTTTCAAAGTCAAGACAGGTCTTTTCAAGTTTGGCGGGATCTATGAGTCCCGGGCGTTCGAAGATTTTTTTCAAAGCGCTTATAGATTCACCCTCGAGTTTTTTGTTCCTCAGTTCATCTATGATCCGCCTGATTTTTTTGTTCAGATACTCGCCCATGCGCTGGGGCGTACCCATGAGTTCGGCAACCAGTTCTGATTTTTCGATACTGGTGGTGCCGACAAGCACCGGGCGTCCCAGTTCGTTCAACTCGACGATTTCTTCCACAACAGAATAGAATTTCTGTTTTTCAGTTTTATAGATAACATCAGGCAGGTCTTTTCTAATTGATGTTTTGTTGGTTGGTACCGACACGACATCAAGGTTGTAAATTTTGCTGAATTCCGCAGCTTCGGTCATGGCCGTGCCGGTCATGCCTGCAAGCTTCGGATAGAGCCTGAAAAGGTTTTGATAAGTTATCGAAGCATAAGTCATGGTTTCTTCTTGAATCGGCACGCCTTCTTTGGCCTCGATTGCCTGGTGCAAGCCGTCGCTCCAACGCCGGCCCACCATCATTCGTCCTGTGAACTCATCGACGATCACAGCTTCCATTTTGCCTTCTTCGTTTGGATGAATCACGTAGTCTGTGTCGCGTTTGTAAAGCTCTTTGGCTCTCAAAGCCTGGCAGATGTGATGAGCCAGATTCCAGCGGACGTCGTAAAGATCTTGCACACCGAGAATTTTTTCGGCGTTAGTATGACCGCGTTCTGTAAGGAGCACGTTGCGCTGTTTTTCATCAACCCAGTAGTCGCAATCTTCGTCGTCTTTGTCCTTGCCTTTTTGCAGCATCGGCGCTACCTGAGCCATGGTCTTGTAAATTTCGACATAGCTTTCGGTGGGGAAACCGGAAATAATAAGAGGCGTACGGGCTTCGTCTATAAGGATGTTGTCGACTTCGTCGACGATTGCCATGTAATAGTTGCGCTGGGAAAGAGCTTCGAGCGAGGTTCGCATGTTGTCTCTCAGATAGTCGAAGCCGAACTCGTGATTGGTACCGTATGTGATATCGGCTCTATAAGCGCTGAATTTCTCATCGTCAGGTTGGTGTGAATATACAAGACCGGTACTGAGACCCAGGAATTTGTAAAGGCGTCCCATCCATTCCGAGTCGCGTCGGGCCAGGTAGTCGTTGACTGTCACTACGTGAACACCGCGCCCGGTAAGACCATTGAGATAAGCAGGCAGTGTCGCTACAAGCGTTTTACCTTCACCCGTGCGCATTTCTGCGATTTTGTTGTAATGAAGTGCGGCGCCGCCAAGCAGCTGCACGTCGAAATGGCGCATTCCCAAAATTCGCTTTGCTGCTTCGCGACATACACTGAAAGCCTCCGGAAGCATTTCATCAAGCGCATGTGCCAGGAGCTTGTCGTGGGTAAACCTGAATTGACCAGGCATCTTAGGCGCATCCGGCGGGAGCAGCTCGTGATTTGCCTGACCTTTCAGGGCATTGTCGATTCTCAGGCGGAACTCAACGGTTTTTGCCTGCAAATCTTCGTCGCTCAGCTTTTCCATGTCGGAAGCAAATGAATTGGCGCGAGCCACCTTTTGCTCAAGAATCTTAAGCTTTTTATCATTGGTGTCGCCAAACAATCCCTTAAACCAGAGCCTGGCCTTTTCCTCGAAGGTATCCGACATTTTATGGCGCTCCTCGCAACGTCTCAAAAAGACAGATTCATACAGCCCTTGATTCTATCATGCTGTATACTGACATCCCGGGTTCCTCAGGTTCTTTTCAGAGTCCGGCTTTATCAAGCTTAGTTCTTTTCCGGCAGTCTTTTCTTAGCAAGCCGAAATAAAAGATGCGCTCTGTAAAGGCTTACGCAAGAATAAGGGCTTGAGTTCGAGTCAAATAAGCACTAGTCTGAAACCAGGCTTTAATAGTTTTATTTGTTTTCGATAAGAAGTTTTATGAACCTCAGGGCTGATTCAGACCTTTCAAGAGGCAGTTTCAAGATGACAAGTCCAGAAAAAGTAGCTCTTTCGGGCAAATCTCTTGCTGAAATAGCTGAATTCGTTAAGGAGCTTGGCCTGCCTCAATTCCGGGCCCGGCAGATTCACAGCTGGATCTACAGCAAATATGCCGGCTCATTCGATGAAATGAGTGACCTGGCTAAAGATCTGCGTGAGAAACTCAAAGAAAAAGCAACAGTTCCATTGCTGGAGCTTGCTCATCTTGAAATTGCCAGGGACGGCACCCGCAAATATCTTTTCAAGCTAGCAGACGGCAAGTTTGTCGAGTCGGTGCTTATGTCTTTTGAGGACAGATCCAGTCTTTCTGCGTGTGTTTCCAGCCAGGTCGGCTGTGCAGTCGGCTGCACTTTCTGTGCCACAGGTTACCTGGGTTTCATGCGCAATCTCAGCTGCCAGGAAATAGTGGACCAGCTGATGTCCATACAGAGAGAGTCGGGCAAACGGATTTCAAACGTTGTTTATATGGGACAGGGCGAGCCGCTTTTAAACTGCGAGGAAGTGATTAAGTCACTTCATTTGATCAAAGATTCAGTAGGGATAGGTCAGCGGCATATTACAGTTTCTAGCTCCGGAATTGTACCCGGTATCAAACGTCTGGCCGAAGAGCAGCTTCAAATTACACTGGCGCTTTCTTTGCATGCTCCGGACAAAATAACCCGAGATGAAATCGTGCCGATTAACAAGAAGTTTCCAGTGCCTGATTTGATCGAGGCGCTCAAAGACTACTACCACAGGACCGGACGCCGGCTCACTATAGAATACGTGCTTTTAAAAGACGTAACCGATACTCCGGAACAGGCGGCACAGCTTGCAGAGCTAGTCAGAGATCTGCACTGCAACATAAACTTGATACCTTATAATCCGACCTGCAAAAATGAAGACGGTGAGTTTCTTTTCGAGCGTCCAACTATTGAAGCCCAGCAAAAATTCAAAAAGATTGCCGAATCAAGCGGCAAAACCGTAACCATAAGGCTGGAGCGGGGAACCGATATAAACGCTGCTTGCGGGCAGTTGCATAACGCTTTTAGTTCATCTGATTAATTAGTATCGTTATGCAGACCTGATTCCGTCCGGATTCTATTGTAATAGTTTAGAGCCCGTGAGTCGGCCAGGGATAGCTCTTTCAGAATAGTCATAACTCGCGGATCTGCCGGTGCCATTTGATACAGCAAGCGGATCTTGTGCAGTGCGTCTGTGTTTTGGTGGTTGTCAATGTGTTGCTGCGTTTGACTCAGGAAATCGTTTACATCTCTTGCGCCTAAATAGAAAGCACGGTTCCAACAGTAAGAAGATGCCGACCATTCCTTCTGGGCACCATAAATTTGCCCAAGTATCTGCCAGGAAAGAAAACCTTTGGGTGACCTTTTGAGCAAGCGTTTGATAGTGTTTTCTGCCTCGGCGTAGTTTTCGACGTTTTTGTATGCGTCTGCCAGCATTGCAAGAACGCCCGGCTTTGAGTCTACAAACTGTTCGTCCATGGAGGCCGGCTTGCAATACTCAATAACCTTACTTGGGTTACCGGCATGCGGCAGAATCTTTGCTTCGTCCGATTCTGCCAAATCGAGGTTTGTGTAACAAAGAGCAAGATAATAAGAAAAGAAGTGGTTGCTGGGATCATTATTGTGGGCTATTGAGAGTTGCTCGATTGCTTCATTTAACCTGCCTTGTTTGTAGGCTGCTACTCCAGCAAATCCGGCAAAACGAAAATCTTCCGGATAAGAAGAGCGAGCTTTCTCAAGTGATTTGTAAAAATCGGCATAGTTGCGGCTCAGCAACTGCGATACAGCCAGGGTTGATAGCGCGTCAGCCGAGGGCTTGAGTCGCATTGACTCTCCGACCCATTGCGAAACTCTTGTCAAATTGCGCTTTAGTGCTGCGTTTGCAATTTGCAAACAGTATTCGGCTTTTTTGTCTTTCGAGTCGGAACCCCAGTCTACAAAGTTCCAGATCTGTCCATGATGCAGTTGCAACCAATTCTGATTTGCGTTTCCAAAGCTGAGATTCTGTTCGTACTTCCTTGCTACTTCATATTCCAGATGGTTTGTGTCATCCGTATTTTCTTGCATTCCGGCTATGAGTTGATCTACACCATCAGGGCATACAATAATTCTGGCGATGAAATCATCGGCGCTTGAGATTTTGAAACGTTTTAATACTTGTCTGAGTTTTACTGAAGCAAGCGTCTTTTTTAGCTGCTGGTAATTGATTCTCACATTTTTGGGAAATGCAAGCACAGTTACATTTCCTTTGCCTGCATCCATAACATATATGCAAGGGAAGACTTTGCGCAATGAAGCAAGTATGCCGCCCAGGTTTTTTGTGGGCACTTCATTGAGTTGAGTCCACATGGCGAAAATACCGTTGTCCTTAAGGCTGTCATGGCAAATTCTGAAATACTCGGTGGTAAATAAATTGCAAACGCCGGCCTGCCACGGGTTTGATGGTTCGGAAACTATGTGGTCGAATTTGTCTGAGCTGCCAAGTAAGAAGTTGCGCCCGTCGGCAAATTCCAGGTTGGTGCGTTTGTCTTTTTCCGGTTTAAAATTTACGTCATAAAAAAATGGGGAAGTATCTAGAACTGCCGGCTCAATCTCCGCGCAGATCAGTTTTTGGACAGGAAACTGCAAGGCATAACCTGCTGTAACTCCGCTTCCCCAGCCAACAATGCAAATCTTTTCAGCTTCCGGCTTAAGGAGAAGCGGTAGCACGGATACCATTGCTTGATTTTCCATGTCGTTGTCGTTTGAAGCGTCAATATGGCCGTTGGTAAATAAAATCGTGTGGTTTCCACGCTTGCGAATTGCCACGCTGGCTATCTGGCCTTCCTTGTAAAAAGCTAGAGCGAAAGTTCTCGAGTGCAGGTTGAACCACTCAGGCAGTGAATCGCTTGCTTTCAAAGGGCTGGCAAGCAGAGATCGGCGCAATACCTGTGCTGTAACTACTTTGTTGTAGTCCCAGAAATCTTTGGATTGCATTGATAAAAAGAGTGCTGCAAGCGACGAACAAACACAAATTAGCTTTATGCTTGTTTTGATTCTTGTGAAAATCGCAAGCAAAATCACACCTGTTATCAGATAAGAAATGGAAGTGAGAATCAATGTTTTTTCGGAGCCCAGGAAAGGAATCACAACAAATCCGGCAAGAAATGAACCTAGTATCGCCCCTAAGGTATTCACCGAATAAAGCTTTCCCACCGAACTGCCAACTCTTTCCAGATCAAGAGCGCATGTTTTTACAGAAAGCGGAAAGGTCATTCCAAGTAAGAACGAAATCGGAAGCAGTATCAGTCCAGCGCTTATGAATTTGAAAAGAGAGCAAAAAATAAGATTTTTTTTGAATAGATACCATACGTATAAATTCAAAAATGGGAGCTGATCGAAAAGTATCAATGAAAGGAAGCCGGCCAGGCACAGGCACATAAGTATAAGAGCCAACCAGATTATCGGTGCTTTAAGCTTGTCTACGAAGCTGGAGCAAATCCTGCTGCCCAGATAAATGCCGATTAGAAATGCCGATAGCATTGTTGTAAACGCGTAAGTAGTAGAACCGATAACCATAAGCAGGGCTCGGGTCCAGGCTACTTCGAAAATCATTGCCAGAGCTCCGGAAACCGCAAATGTGCTCATGACTGCGATTACCGGTGCACTTACACTCTTTTCTTTGCTTGTTGGAGCGTATTCTAAGGTTTCTGCGCTTTCTGCGCTTAAAGTTGAGCTTCGTTGGAGGAAGATAGACTTGCCAGCAAGATATATGACAAAAAGACCAAGAAGAAGATTTGTAGAGGCTGCAATCAAAGTCGTAGACAGGAGTCCAAAGCATGGCAGAAACAGATAACCACCGATTATAGAACCGACTACTGCACCAAGAGTGTTGATGCTGTATAGATTCCCTACTTTGTCCCCGACTTCGTCAAGGGATTTAGTTACGAATCTGGCAAGTATTGGAAGTGTAGCTCCCATGCAACTTGTTGGAAGCAGAAGCACAACAGTCGCTACAAGAAACCGCAGCAAGCTGAAAACGATTATTTGATTATGCAGGGAAGGGAAAAATGCTTTATAGAGAGGTATTGCGGCCTCAAACATCAGTGGTGTCAGCAAAGCCCAAACGCCGATTATCAACTCCAGAATTCCATAGCAGACAAGCGGGCGTTTTAAGCGGTCAGCGACCCGGCTTGCCAGGTACGAACCCAGGCCCAGACCACCCATGAATACCGAAAGAACAGTAGAACTGGCAAAAGTACCCGAGCCGAATACAAAAACCAGCATTCGAGTCCAGCTAACTTGATATATCAGGCTGCTGAGCCCTGATAGCAAAAACAAAACGCAGAGACACCAGAAAGCGCGATCCGCGCTTCCGTGGACGGATTCCTTTGATACTTGGCTGTCCACTATTGTTTGCCTTCAATTTCAATCAAGAATTTTACCTGAACAGAAACAACTGACCCTAAATTCCGAGGGAACGGCATTTTTTTAATGATTTTGAGTACTCGGCTGCCTTGCTATAGTGCTTAGCAAGTTCATCTAGCAATGAGTCAGCTTCTTTGTTTGAAGGAAGCATCTGCTTGATTAGTTGCAGTTGTTTCAATGCTTCGTCATAATTCTTGTCATTGATAAGGTCCTTTGTTCTTGCCAGAAAACGAGGCAGGTCGCGCGAAGCAACTATGAAAGACTTGTTCCAGCAATAAGCTGAGCGTTCCCAATCTTTCTTGCAGGCATAAGTTTCTGCCAGTTTCTGCCAGACCATGAAGCCTTTGTCGCTCTTTTTCAAGAGCCGAATTAAAGTCTTTTCGGCCTCGTCATACTTGCCGATTTGTTTGTAGGCTTCTGCCAAAACCAGCAGGGCTGCAGGTTTTGATTCAACGAATTTGTCATTTGCAAGCACTGGTTGTAATGTTTGAATAACAGCTGCAGCTGAAGGCGTTGCCGGAGGGAGATAAGAGCCATCTTGCTGTTGAAGATTGAGGTCTGAATATGTAAGGGCCAGAAAGTAGGCGAAGTCGTTATTATTCTTGCTGTCCAGCTTGAGGGCACGACTGAAATAATCACGCGCTCTGTCATAGTCGCCTTTTCTCAGTGAGATCAATCCTGCCAAACCTGGAAAACGTGAATCTTGTGGATAGAGCTTTTGCCCATCTTCGAGCAGCTTGCCAGCTACTTTGTAGTCACGATTTGTAATGTGAAGTTCAGCGATAAATGACAGTGAATCCGGATTTGGATTTATACGCATGGATTCGCTAGCCCATTCGAATGTTCGTTTCTTGCTTCGTGGCAAGCAAGCTCGAGCAATTTGCAGAAAATTTGCACTTTTTTCGGAGTCGCTCATTTTGCCCCAGTCGATGGAATCCCAAATTCTCGAGCTGTTTTTTGTTAACCATTCATGATTTTGCACTGTAAAAAACTTGTTTTCGTAAGTTTTTGCTACATCGTACTCGAGATGATTACTGTCATCTATGTTAGCTTCTTGACCCTTAACTGCATTCCGCAAACCATCCGGTGCAACAATGATTCTTGCGATGTAATCGTCAGGACCCCTAAGCTTGAATCTTGATAACGCATCTCGTACTTCTTTTATCTGCAATTGCTTCTTTATGTCGTCGAATTTCAGCTTTGTGTTTTTCTTGAAGCCAAGCGCATTAACATCTCCTACTCCGGAATCGAGCACATAAACTGCCGGAAAAACATCACTGAGAGCAGCAAAGACCTGAGCGAAATTCTTGGAAGGAATTTCGTTGGTCTGTGTCCACATTGTAAAAATACCGTTTTCTTTCAAGCTGTCATGACAGATCTGGAAATACTCCCTGGTAAACAAATTGCATACTCCCGCTTGCCATGGGTTGGATGGCTCGGAAATTATAATGTCGAATTTTGCAGATGTACCTAATAGAAAGTTTCGACCATCTGAGGGTTCGATTTTTGTTCTTTTGTCTTTCTCCGGCTTGAAGTTTACGCTGTGGAAAAACGGAGAGGTTTCAATTACTACAGGTTCGATTTCAGAGCAAATCATTTCTTTAATTGGAAATCGCAAAGCAAACCCGGTTGTGACTCCGCTTCCCCAGCCAATCACACAGATATTCTCGGCTGACGGCATTGCAAGGAGCGGGCAAGCGGCCAGCATTGCCTGGTTCTCCATATCCAGGTAATTTGATGCATCCACATGTCCGTTAGTCAATAGAGAGGTGCAATCGTTATGTTCAAAATGCCTGACTGCGACATTAGCTGTTTTGCCTTCTTTGTAAAAGATATTCTTGCCTCCCACTATCCAGGATTGCTCCGAGCCCAGTTGACCGGCATATTGTGACATACGTCTCCTTGCAAGTTGTGCCGATACAATCGAATCGTAGTCCCAAAAGTGCGGACCTTGAATGGCCCAAGCAAACACGGAAAGCGCTGCAATGCAACTCAGCACTTTTATACTTGCCCGAATTTTGCAGAAGAAAATTAGCAAGGCGGTGCCAATCAGAAGATTAGAAGCTGAACAAATTATGAGGGTCTGCTCCGAACCAAGATTTGGAATAATGGCGAATCCTGCCAGAAATGCCCCTATAATTGCACCGATTGTGTTTACCGAATACAGCTTCCCGACGGAACTCCCGATCCGGTTAAGATCGTTTGTGCAGACTTTGACTGCAAGCGGGAAAATGACGCCCAGACATAATGATATAGGCAACAAAACAATCATAGCTGCCATGAATCTGAAAAATGTTGACAAATTGGAGCTCGCGAGATTTATGCTGCTGACCTGCAAATTCAGGTACGGCAAATAACTGAACATTCTCAATGCCAGAAATCCGGCCAGGCACAAGGTAATTTGAGCCAGCGCAAACCACATAATCGGCGATTTCAAATGGTCTGCTAATCGCGCACACAAAATGCTTCCAAAAAAGATTCCGAATAGAAATGAAGAAAGCATGATAGTAAAAGCATAGGTGGTTGAACCTATGACCATTAACAATGAGCGGGTCCAGGCTACTTCGTAGATCATTGCAAATGCACCGGATATTGCAAATGCAAACATAGTGGCAATTACGACATTGGATAATTTTGCTTGAGATTTGCCTACGGTCTCGTTTTCTTGGATTTTGTTTTCTTGCTCCGATTCATCAAGCTTTTGTTTGTATTTAAAAGCCGGTAGTCTGGAAATAAAAAAAACTGATGCGGCAAGCAGAATATTAGTAGAAGATGCAATCATAGTAGTCAGGTTTAAGCCCAATTCGGGAAGGAGGATAAATCCTCCAATTGCCGAGCCCAGTACCGCACCAAGAGTATTAACCGCGTAAAGCGACCCTATTTTGTTTCCCACTTCTTCGAGTCTCTCTGTGACAAAGCGCGCCAGAATCGGTAGGGTGGCTCCCATACATGCAGTAGGAACCAGTAAAATAGCAGAGGCGACAGCAAAGCGAAGCAATCCGAACAAGATCAAGTCCGAATGAAGAGGCTCAAAAAACATCTTGTAGAGAGGAATAGCTGCGGCAAACAAAAGCGGTGTCACGGCAGCCCAGATTCCGATTATACCTTCCAAAGCTCCATAAATAAAAAGCGGCTTCTTTGTGCGGTCAGCAACTTGTCCGGCAATGAATGAGCCGAGAGCCAGACCACCCATAAAAACTGCCAGGACTGTAGATGTAGCAAATGTAGTTGAACCAAAAACGAAAACCAGCATTCTTGTCCAGATCACCTGGTAAATCAGACTGCTCATACCGGATAACAGGAAAAGAAACGCAATTATCAGAAAGTGATAATCCGGGCTCTTAACCGTGCTCTGTCTGGCTTTTGTTTCTTGCATGAACGCTCCCTGCTGAATAAATCCCTTCTGGCTCACATTCCACATTAAACCTGAGCTGAATCAAGTTTATGAAGAGTTTCGGGCATTGTGCATGTGTTTGTTTATTGAGATCCTTCGAATATTCATTGCCGTTGCTCGTCTGGAGGCAGCAAGGAAACACCATACTTCTCAAGTTTTTCTAGTGCTCTTTGTTTCCAGTTTTCATTTGGCGCAGAATAGTAAACATCTGACCAGGTCTTTTGCAGTTGCCTTGCCAGTTCAGGACGGGCTGTGGCTGGTGCTGTTTCATAACTTTTCTCGAGGGTGAGTAGCCTTTTGTCCCGCACTTTCAAGCTGACATGTGATCCCATGACTACAGCCAGGTTGTTTAACCAGGAAGGGGCACCTTTCACTGATGCTGCTATGCGAAAATAATTGGCAGCCCGTTCTTCATCATGCTTGTATATGAAGTAGCTGAAGCCTGCTATGTAAGCGATACTCCAATCCAGGGGATTTTCTTTTACACCTTTGGCAAGTATTTTGTCCGCTTGCTCTACTTGACCCATGTCACCTGCAATAGCAAAGGCGGTAAACCAGTACGGATCAATGAAATGGGGATCGAGTGTCGTTATGAGCTCTAAGTAAGCCGGAGCAGTCTTGAGATTGTCTTTGATTGAGCGGTCGCCGTAGTACTGCAAGAACAAAAGCCAAAACATGTCGGCTAATACTCTGTCGAAGCCCAGAGTTAACGCTTTCATTATTTTGGCTTTTGGCAAGAATCTTGTATTGAATGCTCTGTATTCAACACTCATCATCTGTAAATGTGATGCGTGTACAAGAATTGCAGCAATCAATGCACAAAAGATAGGATGTAATCTAAGCACACTTCTCTTATTGATTGGACAATACCAGGGGACCTGAAGAACTTAGTATATAGTTTCCCTCGCTATCAGTTCCAGTCACGGCATATGACGAGCCTCCATCAACCTGGCTGTATGCAGGATCGCCGGAGGGGGCAACTCCCTTTCCGCCTGATGAATTCCTCATTGTCTGAAGAGCCTTGCTGTCCGAGATGCCTGCATCTGCAATCGAGCTAGCCTTGCCGGTGAGCGGATTTATAGGCATAGTGCCTTTCTGTCCACCTGTAATAGTGTTGCTGCCTGAAGGGAGATAATTGAGTAGCGTACCTGTCGCATCTGTTGCATAGGCCCCGCCACTGTCGGTTGAATACGCTTCGGATGCTATTTGAATCGTACGCATATTGCCTTTTATTGCGGCATTTTTTGCTTTATTCTGAGCTCCCACAAAATTAGCAAGTGAAATTGCAGCAAGGATGCCAATGATTACCACTACCACCAGCAATTCTACAAGCGTAAACCCTCGGATTGATTTCTTCATATCAGGCAATTGTCTGCACTCCAAATTTATGACAAAAGAACATGCCCGGATAATCGGTCGCGGGTCATGTTCTTTGTCATTGTTGTTGTTTTGTCGTGGCTCCAAACAAATTTTATTGGTTGGAAAGCACCAGCACTTTACCACCAACTCCACTAATTTCGAAACCGTCAGCATCTGAACCAAGGACTGCATAGGAGTTTCCTGTATCAGCCTGGCTATAAGCACAGTTGCCGGCTACACCATTTGCCGCAGGAGCTGCTGCTCTCTTGCCGGCAATTGCTTTTGAGTCTGCAAGTGCTGCATCGCCAAGAGCGGTTTTGGTGGGATCCACTGGATTTTGTGGCAATGTACCTGGTGTACCGCCAATCTTGTTTGTCCCACCAGGCAGGTATGGCAGGATGTCGGCATTCTTACCGTAGGAGCCGCCTGAGTCTGTTGCATAAGACTCGGAGGCGATTTGAATTGTACGCATGTTGCCTTTAACAGCAGCCGCTTTTGCTTTCTTTTGGGCGCCGATGAAGTTCGGTAGAGCTATAGCTGCAAGAATACCGATAATAACCACGACGACCAGAAGCTCAACTAGAGTGAAACCCTTGATTTTTCTCATTTAACTATAACCCTCTTCCTTAGGTTTGCACAGAAACAGACAAAGAGTAACCTTCCAACACTAACTAACAAACTAATGGGGAATTATCTCCTAATGGAGAATGCCCATAGCCAGGAAGGCGATAACAGTAGAATGATTAAATGGGTTTAATCTCTACTGCTTGCAGCAAAAGATATCGGACTCAAGCAAAAAGGGAGCTTTCAAGCTCCCTGATCTATAAAGAATGCGATTGAAGCTCGGGTTCTAAACAGAAACTGCTTCGTGATGGTTGCGGTGGTGGTGATGCATTGCACGGCGCGGGCGTCTGAGGTGCTCCATGAAGCGGCGATGAGCCTGTGAATCTATAGCAGCCTGCGATGTTTTTTCCGGAACTGAAAGAACGAATTCGCCTTCATTTTCAGTTTTGGGCTGAGAGTTATAACGTCCCACCAGGTAGAGGTAACCACCGCGTGTTGCATATAGATAATGAATCATAAATTGCCACCTTTCTTTCTTTACCGCCGCCGCGCTCGCCAAGAGCCAACTCAAACATAAGCCCGAAGCTCATTTTGCCATTCATTCGTAATAATTACTACAGATTTTTGCCCATTTTCCGTAAACTTAGGTTACAAAGCTGGCTGCAGTAGCCTGAAAGGAACTGGCATCTGAAATTCTTTTCCTTCTTTACAATCTGAGAGGCTCGGAATCATCGCCTTCCTTGCTTGTGTCTTGAAGGGGTGTCAAGACCGTTGAGTGACTCTACAAGTGGTATCATGTCGTCGCCTGCCACCAGAGTCAGGTTGCTCTGTATATCTCCTATGGATGCGCTCACAACTTCTCCATGATTTTGCAAATCAGCTTTAAGTAAAAGAGCCTCCTGGGTATTGGCTCTCATGGCGATGATCTTTGTGCTTGCCTGCGGGGCTGGATAAATATCTGACTTGCCTGAACTGGAAACAATCTGATATCCGAGCCTTGAAAGATAACTTGAGAGCCTGCGCGCCAGACCGGATTTCGAGCTGGAATTTTCGATAGCAATTTTAAGCCGGTTTCTTTCAGCTGCAATTTGTTTCTGCCCGCTCATGCTTGCCAGTACCGAGCTGAGAGCTTCTTCATCAACTGCCCAGTCGCCGGTGCCTGAAAAATTCCCGGGCAGCATTACCATATGTTGATTGGCTTTAGGAACCGCTCTTACAAAACTGAGAATCTGCATGATTTGTTTTACGTTCAAATCTGTCTTTACATGGCTGCTTGCAATTTGCAAAAGCTGGGGCACTTTAGACCAGGAGGCCGGGCTAAGTGCCTTATCCATTACAGCCTGAATGAAAATTTCCTGCCGCTGCACTCTGCCAATGTCTCCAAGTGCATCATGCCTGAACCGCACAAAACCCATGGCTTCAGTACCGTTCAATTTATAAGGACCTGCCTCCAGGTTAATGTTCAGCTTTGCTGCTCGATCGCGATATTTCATTTTCTTGGGAATCTGCACCGTGATGCCACCGAGGGCATCAACCAGTTCAACCAGTCCATGAACGTTCAATACGACATAATGATCGATAGGCAGGCCGGTTAACTCGCTGACCGTCTGCATTGCAAGGCTTTCTCCACCAAGAGCGTTGGCGCCGTTGATTTTTTGCCTGCCGTGACCGGGAATCTGGCAGCTGGTGTCACGGGGGATTGAGAGGATCGTGAAGTCGTTTTTGACCGGATCAAAACGTGCAAGCATCATCGTATCCGAGCGTCCCTGGAACGAGCTGGGGTCAGCTTTGCCGTGCCGGCCCGCGCCGTAAACCACATCGACACCCAGAAGCAGCACCGTGGAGGGGCGGCTGAGCCCGCCTAGTCTAAAAGATGGAGGCAAACACTGCGGCTTGAGAATAAGTGTAATAATGTAGCCGATGGCTACGCCCAGGAGCGCACAGCCTATAAAAGTAAGAATCCAGTTTTTTTGCGATCTCAACTTTAATCTCTAAAACAACTGGCATATTATAAGGCAAGCTTGAAATTTGTTGCCCGTGACCTGTTTGAGGAGCATTTGTGAAACTCTTAGCTATCAATTTCGGTGGACTCGGAGATGAGATCCTTTTTCTGCCGACATTAAAGAGTATCAAGATTAGTCATCCGGACTGGCAGATAACGCTATTGACCGAACCCAGAGCCAGGTCAATTGCTCAATTGACCAGCTTGATTGACAAGAACATAGTTTTTGACATAAAAAAATCTCTTGGACCCGCCGATTATTTCGAACTGATTGCGCTTCTGCAAAAGGAAAAATATGACATCGTGCTTTCATCGGGGTCTACAAGCAAAGTATCAGTCCTGCTTTTTCTTTCGGGGATTCCAAAACGCATTGGTTTTGATTCAGGTTGGCTTTCAAAGTTACTTTTGACAGATGCGGTCAAATTGAATAAAGAACAATATGCAGGCTTTATGTACCACGACCTGGTTTCAGGACTTGCTTTGAGCCAGCAACCCCAGGCTCCGGAGATTGAGCTGTGCAAAGAGTCGCTTGCTTCAATGAAGTCTTTTCTGGCTGAGAGCCGCGCCGGAAGCACGGATAAAAAGCTGGTTTTGATACATCCCGGTATGAGCCAGATGGCATTGAAAAAGGGGATTATGAAAACCTGGGCGGCAGCAAACTGGAGCGAGCTTACTGCCAGATTGATAGCCTGTGGCAAGCAAGTGATTTTATGCGGCGGACCTGATGACGAAACAACAATTGCTGAGATTTCGCGTGCTCTTTCCGGGCGGTTATCTCAAGAGGCGGCCGGGGCTGATTTTATTAATGCATACGGAAAGACAGGCTCTATCAAGGATCTGGCTTCCTTGATGAATTTAAGCGACCTTGTAATTTGTGTAGATTCGGCTCCAATGCACATGGCAAGCGCACTCAAGAAAAATTTGATTGCACTTTTTGGCCCAACAGATCCGGACAAGCTTCTAATTCAAAACAAGAATTCTATTGCAATCAAGGCCGAAAGCAAAAGTGAAGCTAAGACTCAGACTGAGCCTTGCGTGCAGATTCAGCCAGATATTGTTTTCCGGACTGCAATGGATCTATTGAAGCAAGCTTCAATCCAAGAAAGCTCTCTGGAATGCCACTAGCGCTTATATGCTCACCATTTTCTCCGACAGCCCTCAAAAGTGCCTCTACGATTTCAGGATCAAACTGCCGACCTGCGTGTTTTCTCAGTTCCGAACTTGCTTTTAGATAACCAATCGACTTTCTGTATGGCCTGTCGCTGGTCATGGCGTCATAAGCATCTGCTACCAGGACTACTCTGGCGCCAAGCGGTATTGCTTCACCGGCAAGACCATCAGGATAGCCGGAGCCGTCAAGATGTTCGTGGTGATGTTTTACCCAGAGTTTTACTCTGTCAAAAAGGTCGATTTCACCGATCATTTCTGAGCTGCGTACCGGATGAATCGACATGATTTTTTGTTCTTCTTCATCGAGCCTGCCGGGTTTCCATAATATGGATTCCGGGACGCCGATTTTGCCTATATCGTGCAGAATGCCCGTAAGCTCGATATCGCGGAGGTCTTCCTGAGATAGCCCCAGTTGAATTCCGATGCTGACTGCATAGCGACTCACTCTTAAGCTGTGCCCTGAGGTATAATCGCACTTTGCATCAAGTGCGTTTGCAAGCGCGATTATAGTTCCAAGCGACAAATTCTCAAGCTGTCGCAAAGCGCTCTGTAGTTCGATGATAAGCCCGTCATTTAATACCTTCATCTCGAAACTTTCAATTGCCCTTTTGACAGTCAGCTTGAGATCCTCGGCATCCCATGGTTTTTGAATGTACTTGTAAATCTGGCCGCTATTGATTGCGTCTATTAGAGCCTGGATGTCGGTGTAGCCTGTCAAAAGGATGCGAATTGCATCCGGCTGAATACGTCTGGATTCTTCAAGAACCTGTACCCCGGTCATTCCAGGCATGCGCTGGTCGCTTATAATCAAACTTATTCGCTCTTGCTCAAGTATTTTTAATCCATCGAGTCCGTTCTCGGCAAAAAGAGTTTCGTAATCGCTTGAAAGTACTCGTCTGAGCAATCTGAGATTGGCAGGCTCGTCGTCTATAAGCAGTAGCTTATGTTTAAGACTCATTCTGGACTTGCGACCTCAATTTTTTAATCAGAAGCTTCATCTTCTATAAGGAGTTCCGGGTCCTCGATTTGCAAGGAGGGGGCTCTCAGCGGCAGGCAAACTATGAACTTTGTTCCCCTGTCCGGGCTTGACTCAAACCAGATTCTGCCGCCGTGCCTTTCAATTATCGAGTGGGAAATCGAAAGTCCAAGACCCGTGCCCTGACCCACCGGCTTGGTAGTGAAAAACGGTTCGAAAATTTTACTCTGATCTTGAATATTAATACCAGGCCCGTTGTCTTCAATGGAAACAATCACATGGTCTTCTTTCTTTTCGGTTCGGACTCTTACCAGCGGACTTTCCGTGTTAATAAGGGCCTGGGCTGCGTTTGAGAGCAAATTCATCCAGACTTGATTGAGCTTCCCAGGATAACAAAGAACCGGGGGCAGCAGGCAGAAATCTAGCTCAATAGGTATTTTGTCCTTGCCGTAAAACTGGCTGAGGATTTTGAGAGTTGACTCTATGCCTTCTTCTATCGATGCCTCTTTCAGCTCCGCTTCGTCTAAGCGGCTGAAACTTCTCAGGTTTCTGATTATTTGCCTTATTCTTTCGGTGCCTTCCACAAGATCGGCGATTATATTGTCCAGATCGGTCGTTACAAATTCATAGTTGATTTTTTTCTTGGTTTTTTCAAACTCTTCTTTCTGTTCAGGCGGAAGCCTGTCCAGGCATTCGATCAATTCTTTCATTTCCTCAAAATATTGTTTCAAATATGGCAGGTTACCGTGGACAAAGTTAATCGGATTGTTCAGCTCATGTGCAATGCCTGCGACAATGCGCCCCAGCGATGCCATCTTTTCCTGATGTATTAACTGCGACTGCATTTCTCTTAGTTCAAGGTTTTTTGCGTCTAAATTTAGATTTTTTGCAAGCAAATCGTTGTTGGTTTCGGAAAGCTTTCCGACAAGTTCGGCGTGCTCAATTGCAATTGCTACCTGTCCGGCAACCGAATCGATGAGTTCAAGCTCTGCCGGCAGCCACTGCCTGAGCTTGTTTTGGGATATGATGCTCAGAACGCCCTTTAGGTTGTTGCCGTACATAATCGGTCTTATAAGAACGTTTTTCAGTCCCAGTTTTATGAACTGCGCTTTTACTGCTGAAAAGTCTTCTTCTTCAAAAGGCTCATCACTCATAATAATTTTGTTGAAGGGAACACCCTCGGCTTTTCGTTGCCAGTTGTGCGTCAATAGATATGATGTCACCGATTCAGGCAGAATGCTCTTACTCGCTTTGCCTTTGACCACGCTCGAATCTCTGATTACGGGCTTGCCGTCTGCGGAGCTTGTTACCAGAATGCAATGAGATGAATTGAGCGCTTCGCTCAGCTCACTACAGGTAGTGCCGAGAATTTTCTCCGGCTCAAGAGTTCGTCGCAAAGCAAGGCTTATCGAGTTGCTTAAACGTTCTCTTTTTGCTTGCGATTTGAGTTCTTCCAAAAGCAGAGTGTTTGCCGAGAGTTGTTCGGCCAGCCGCCTTGTGCTTTCCTGCACTACGCCCGACATGCGGTGGCAAAATGCCGCCCAGATCATTGAAACCAGAAATAAGATGGCGCTGCGCGAGCCTATTTGCAGCCATAACCTCTGTGCGTATGCTGCAGTAAGCCCGCTTGAATCGTTGTTGCTGCTTAAATAAGGGATGAAACCGGCATTCTCAAAGACCACTGTAAGAAGGTAAGCGAAGGATGCTGCAAAGGCTGTAAGAAAGATTCCCCGGCGCTCGTATACATTGCTTGCCAGCATAATCGGCAGCAAGTAAAGGAAGAAAAGGTCCGATTCGACTCCTTCGGTGAAATGGACGACATAGCTGAGAGCCGCAATATCGGTCAGCAAAAGAATTCCGTTTAAGATATCTAACAAGCCCTTGCTCATTGCTCTTGAACCGGATAGCAAAGCCAGTGCAAGCAGGTTGAATGTGAGCACTACAAAGCCCGCTGCAATCAGCCCGACCGGGCTGAAATCATGATATGCAAAGCGCTGTAATACCAGTGAAAATACAAGAACAATCGACGCGAATGCCAGGCGAAAATAAGTGAGGTTGCGAGATTTGACGTAAAGATCTTGTAGTAGGGCTTCGTTCATTATTTTCAGGCAAGAAGGCTCTAAATATACTCAGAGGCTTTTCTATAAACTTCTGCGGCTTCCTGGTAGCGCCCGAGAATCTTTAGTGTTGCCCCCCAGGCTTCATAAGTGTCGGCGTCAAATGGATCAATCTCGTTTGCTTTTTCGAATTTTTCAAGGGCAAGCTCGTGCAAACCTAGTAAGCCCAGAGTTTTCCCCCAGCCGTAGTACAGAGTTACGTCCCCTTCAAAAAGTTGGGATGCAACCCGGAATTTTTCATCCGCATCAAGCAGGAGCCCCTGCGATAAATACAGCTGCCCCTGCATGACATTGGCCGGACCGTAGTTGGGGTCTAGCTCATTGAGCTTGTTTAACACCTGCATGGCGTCTTCCACCCGTCCCTGACCTTTGAGAGCAAGAGCCAGCGACATGTAAGATTCAATATCCGAAGGTAAAAGTTCGAGCAGCCTCCGGGTTTTGTTTTGTACGAGTTCGTACTGTGATTGTTTCAATAGCTCTTCGATCAGTTCCTTTTCGGGTACAAAACAGGCCGGATCTTTCGAAACTGCCTGCTTGTATTCGACCATGGCTTCATTGCCGCGTCCGGAGGCTTCAAAGCTGCGAGCAAGGTGCAAATGGGCAAGCGCGTAATCCGGCTTTTTTGCAATGCAGGCCTGGAACTTCTGCACTGCCTCAATATGCCTGTCCTGGAATGCCAGGCTCGCCCCAAGTGCATCGAGTGCAATTGCAGAATCAGGAAACTCGCCAAGGATTTTTTGAAAACACTCTTCGGCTTTTTCAAACTCTCTCAGCGACATAAATGAAAACCCGAGCCAGAGCCGTAAATTAGGTATGTCTAAACCGCGTTTGAGCGCTTCTTTCAAGTGCTCCTGAGCCTGGTCGTATCTTTTCATCAGGAAGGCGTTGATACCAAGTTGCATGTGCGCTTCTGCATACTCAGGGTCGATTTCCAGAATTTTTTGAAACTCTTCATGTGCATGCTCGTATTCATGCATCGCTGTTTTTACAAGACCCAGATTTATTCTTGCCTCAAGCAGGGTCGGATCAGCTCCCGCCGCTTGCAAGAGCTTTTCTGCAGCATCATCGAGTTTGCCTTGCTGAAAAAGATTAACGCCCCAGTCGTTATAAATTAAACTGCGAGCCCTTGCATCCAGTAATTGTGTGTTGATATTGAGTGCGTCTTGAAATTGTTTAGATGCTTCGTCGTAACGCGCTTGTTTCATCAAAAGCGCAGCCCAGCTTCTTTTGGTACTTGCTTGATTGGGGTCTGCCTGCCATGCTCTTTCAAAGCATTCAGCTGCACTTGCAAGATCACTTACTGCAGCAAATGTAAGCGCAAGTGCCGTCCAGGCCTCTGAAAACTCAGGGTCGATCTGGCATGAAGCTTTGAAAAAATCGCGTGCTTCTTCAAAAAGTTGAAGCTTGTAAGCCGCAACTCCTGCCTGATAATGAGCTACCAGCAGCTTTTGATTTAGCCTGATTGCTTGCTTGAACTGTCCGAGCGCACCGCGCCAGCTCGACATATATGAAAGTGCAATTCCCCAGTGCAAATGGCCAAGCGAAAATCCTTCTTTTCTTTCGCAGGCATCTCTGAATGCCCCGACCGCTTCGGCAGGTCTTGTGAGTTTAAGCAAAGTCAGACCCAGGACATACTGGGCTTCGGCTCCCAGTGGTCCGCTTGCAGATTGTCTGAGATGTCGTTCAGCTTCCTGAAAACGCCCTGACGTATAACAGAAGCTACCGAGCTGAAAAAGAAGTTCGGGGTCATCCGGCTGTTTGGCCAGATGGCTCGTAAGCAATTGATATGCCTCATCCCAGCGGCCCTGGGATAGGAGATCGTTTACAAGTTGATTGACCTTGACAGTCACTATCCTAATCTTTTCAAGCTGATTAACTTTTGCAAGTATACAGCTAAGACCAAAGTATTAACCGGCTCAATAATAGGCGGATGCCCGTAATTATGCTCTTGAAAGCCTCGTTTTTCCTTTGTCCATTTGCTTTTTTGGACTCAGAGATTGCTGAAGGCAATCAGGCAAGCCGAGCAAATGGCTATTTGCAGAAACCAGAAAACCAGCACCACTTCCCACTCTTTGTGATTTTTTTCCTGGGCGATTGCCTCAAAATGATGGTGAATTGGAGCCATTTTTAAAAGCCTTTTGCCTTCACCAGGCAATTTGTGGCTCAGTTTGAAAATTGCAAGCTCGAGACCGGAGATTTTTTTCTCCGGTGTATAAGGTTTTGTTAGCTTGAAATATGTCACCTGCATAATTACAGAAACTGTTTCGACTATATAAATGAGCGCAAGCGGTATGAACCAGAAAGTTAGACCGCTAGATAGAACTATTGCAGCCATTAATGCGCCGATGAAAAGGCTGCCTGTATCACCCATGAAAATTCGAGCCGGAAACTTGTTATATAAAAGGAATGCTAAGATGGCTCCTGCCGCTGATGCGGAAACACAGGCTAGTGCAATATTTCCAGAGCTGTAAAGCATAATAGCCAGTGTGATGAATACAAAAAATGAAGTGCCGCCGGCAAGTCCATCCATGCCGTCATGGAGATTGAGAGCATTACTTGTAGCCGCAAGCAAAAAGGGACCGGCTATTAGCAAATACGGCAATTCCCAGGTGGGGGTAAGATGAGGCAAGTTCTTCAAGATCTCCTGGTTTGAACTTACGCCGCTTATAAAAGCAGGAGCAAGATTGAGGAAGTAAAGTGCCAATGAAAGCGCCAGACCCAGGCCGAATTCGGCAACTAAGCGAAGTTTTGCTGAGAGTCCAGAATTTGATTGGCTGGTTATTTTGCCGTAGTCGTCCGCAAAACCCAGCAAGCCGCAAAGTGCTGCTGCAAGAAGCACGATTAAGGCTCGCTGGCGTCCGGAATCCGTGATTATATCCATGTTGAAGATAAAAGATATCGAAACGATTGCGGTGCCGAGAATGAAGCATAGACCACCCATCGTGGGTGTTTTTGCTTTCTTCTGGTGACTTTGTGGACCCTCTTCTCTAATAAACTGTCCGATTTGTTTTGCTTTCAGCCATCTTATATATATTGGAAAAACCGCCGTGCAAAAAAAGCAGGATAAGAATCCTGCCTCTAAGAGTGCAATTACCGGGTCAGAGTTTGGAGTAAGAAAGGACAAAAGCTCAATCCAGATAGAAGTTGGTAACTATCTTCCTGTGATCTTTAGCGTAATTTACTGACTCTAAAAGCGTATAACTTGTATGCCAGAGGAAGCAAATTATCTGCTGGCAACGGTCTACGATTTCATGGTTGCAGAGTTTACTTGCATCGGCAAGAGTCATACCGCGCCTGTCCGGGTATTCGATAATGTTTCTGATGCCAATCAAAAGATCCTGAACTTCCGAGGGTTGCTGCCCTATAGTCTGCGGCAGGATAATTTCAAGTCGGTCGGGATTGGCTCGTTGTGCGCCTCTAATTGCGGCCATATTGGTGCCGTTGGCACCGCCGCTGGTTACGACCTGGTTGCCCGAAAGCACCAGGGCATATGCCAGCATCTCCACGAGCTGCTGGTGAGTTAAGGGCAGGTTTCGAGAGCCGATGATGGCAACCCGTCTCGGTCCGGATTGCTGTATGAGAAGCAGTTCCTGAGCTAACTCGTCTACAGTCGGGACCGTTGCTGATTGTGCTCTTTCTTGACTCATCTAGTCACCATCTGATCCTAAGTAAGAAGTAAACCAATTCAAGGGGAATTATTGGGCTTGGGCCTGATTGCCTCTGCTATGATTTCTGGCCTCACCAGGCTTTTTGCTTTCGCCTTTTAAGAGTACAGTCTGTCGCCTCCATTAGGAAGCCTTCACAGTCCCAGTTTACAAGTCGTAAAATAGAGTTTTTCTCAATTCTGAATGGTCGGCAAGTTTAGTTTTTTGCAAGCAAGCAATCTGGTGGGTCTTCAGCCTCATTTCAGGGCAACTCCGTTTGTAAAGTGAGTCTGCAGTTTATTGCAGGCGCAAGCGTTTTACAGCAAACTTGACTACAGGACAATACATGCAAAGTACCAGCCACGGCCAATATATAGTGAACTCTCAGGATTTACTTCAAAATCTCAATAGCCAGCAAAGCCAGGCAGTCAGCCTTAATTGGGGACCGTCACTTGTGGTGGCAGGCGCCGGCTCGGGTAAAACCACGGTTTTGACCCGAAGAGTTGCCTACTTATTGAGCGCTTTGCAGCAAAATGCCGGCTCGGTGCTGGCGGTCACTTTTACCAATAAAGCTGCAAGCGAAATGAGGCAGCGTCTGGAGCAGCTTGTAGGCGAAAGAACCGCCAGGCAGCTTGTAATTGGAACCTTTCACTCGGTTTGCGCCCGGCTTTTGCGCCAGGAAATCGAGTCATATAGTTCGCCCGAGGGTTTCAAGTGGAAAAGCAACTTTGTTATTTACGATGAAACCGACACTTTGAGCCTGGTTAAAGATCAGATATCCAAACTGAATCTTGACGACAAAATGTATCCGGCACGTGAGATCAGGCAGCGAATTTCCTCATTCAAAAACGACGGTATAAGTTCATATGAATATGCAAAAGAGGCCAGGCGTTATGCCGATCAAAAGTTCTCAGAGATATTCACCGGCTATCAGGCAGCGCTTGCAAGAAACAATGCTCTCGATTTTGATGATTTGATTCTTACTTTTACGCTTTTGCTCGAACAAAATGAGGAGCTGAGAATAAGAACTCAAAATCGTTTTAAGCACTTGCTTGTTGATGAATTTCAGGACACAAATCAGTCTCAGTATCGTTTGATCAAATTGCTTTCGCCAGCCGAGCCCAAGAATTTGGGCGAGAATGACCCGGGGCTTGCACAATTCTGGAACGGGCGCAGTTTCATGGTTGTAGGCGATGTCGATCAGTCCATATATTCATGGCGTAAGGCTGATTTCCGCATTATTCTCGGTTTTCAAAACGACTACAAAAGCTGCAAGCTTATAAAACTGGAAGAAAATTATCGATCCACGGCCACGATTCTTGATGTGGCAAACAGCATCATCAAAAACAACAGCGAAAGAATCGATAAAGTACTGCGCTGCAACAGAGGGCGCGGCGGCAAAGCAAGAGTGCATGCCGGCTCCGATGAAATCGACGAAGCGTATTTTGTAGCCGAGGAGCTTAAGCGCCTTCAGGCCAGAGGCATTTCACTTTCGAATTGCTGCGTGCTCTATAGAACCAACGCACTCAGCCGCGCAATCGAAGAAGTGCTCGTTCGTAGCCATTTGCCCTACACCATGGTTGGTGGCACACGATTTTATGAACGAGCTGAAATCAAAGATGTGATTTCCTACCTGAAATTCGTTTCCAATCCGCTTGATAGCCAGGCTTTTCAGCGCTGCATTTCTGCCCCCAAAAGAGGTCTGGGAAAAACCAGCCTGGCTCATTTGCTTGAATATGCCGAAGCTCAAAATATAGGTCCGCTTGAGGCCTGTCTTGATGCTGCCAGAATCGGCGCACTCGGAGCCAAGGCTGCAAAAGCTTTGCATGAATTCGGTTTGCTTGCAAAATCCTGGCACGAGCAGGCAAGTTTTACGCCGGTGTCGCAATTGCTTGGCCTGATATTAAGCCAGTCTGCTTATTTGAGAAAGCTTAAGGAGGATGCTGCAGCTCACCGCGATGAGCTGGCCGCCGGCCGGGTTGAAAACGTGGAAGAATTGCTTGCGGTAGCCGAAGATTTTGAAAGCATCGCAGATGAGCCGACTTTAGAAGCCTTTCTTACAAGAATTTCGCTTGTAAGTGACCTTGATGCGCTTAAAGCCGGCGAGGATGCCGTTAAACTCATGACCCTGCATGCAGCCAAAGGGCTCGAGTTTGAAAACGTTTTCTTAATCGGGCTTGAAGAAGGATTGTTTCCGCATTCACGCTCGAGAGACTCTGAAAAGGAGCTTGAAGAAGAAAGGCGGCTCATGTATGTGGGCGTTACAAGGGCCGAAGAGCGTCTTTATCTTACCTTTGCACGAAAGCGGGTCTCTTTTGCCCAGGGGGGGTTTTCAAACTATACAATCCCGAGCCGCTTCTTATCTGAAATTTCCGAAGACCTGCTGATGGGTATGGAATCGGTTGCAGACATAAAGCAGCTCGACAGCAGCTATGATCCAGGTGGCTATTCTTCAAGAAACGAAAAGAGCTTCTACGGCGGCCGGTCTGGTACCGGGTCCGGCTATGGTTCGGGCTATGGAACTTCATCTGCTTCAGGATATGGAGCTGGACCTTCGGGAAATAATGAGCGCCAGCGCTACGGTTCCGGTGGCGAGGGGCATTCGGGCTGGGGAAAATCGCAGTATCAGAAGCGTTCCGGCGAGCCAAATCAGTCTTCAAGACCGGCAGCTTCTTCCAACAGCAAGCCGCGGGTGCTGTCCAGAATGCCTGCCCGTAGTGAAAGCACAAGACCGGGTCCGGGATCTTCGTCCGGCAATTCCGGAAGCTCAAATGATATTAGTCCCGAGCCTAATTTTGAAAGACTGAAGGTCGGTGACAGGGTCATGCATGGCAAATTTGGGGTTGGTGCAGTTCTTGAAGTAATAGGCGAAGGTGACAAAGAGTTATATGCAGTCAAGTTTGAAAGTGCAGGCAAGCGCGTTTTAGACCCGCGTTTTGCCAAGCTTGTCAAACTAGATTGATTGAATTTGAATGGCGAATAGATCTAAAACGATAATCTGGAGGAAAAATAACAGTGGCAGAACTTCAAAGGACTTTTGTTGCAATCAAGCCTGACGGCGTGCAGCGCGGTTACGTAGGCGAGATTATTTCGCGATTTGAAAAGAAAGGACTGAAGTTTGTCGGCATGAAGTTCATGCAGGTCAGCCGTGAAACAGCAGAAAATCACTATGGTGAGCATAAAGGCAAGCCATTTTTTGCAGGTCTTGTAGACTTCATCACTTCCGGACCTGTGGTGGCCATGGTGCTTGAAGGAAAAGACGCAATTGCGATAGCCCGAAACGTAATTGGAGCCACAAATCCTGCAACAGCTGCGCTGGGCACCATACGTGGTGATCTGGCTCTTGAGATTGGGCGCAACATGGTTCATGGATCAGACGGCCCCGAGAGCGCCAAAAGAGAAATAGGCATTTTCTTCAGCGATTCCGAATTGCATGACTGGAACCGAACCCTGCAATGCTGGTACAGCGAATAGACAATTTCGAAGATAAGCGACATCAGGGATGGATCTCAGCCCGGTAAATCCGTTTGGCTGGCTCAATCATCGCTTAACTTAAGAAGATAAGAAGACTTGATGGTCTCAAAAACCTGCATGGCGCTTAAATCTTTAAGACAGGCTAGCGTTTTTAGCGGGCAGACTTTCTTGAAGCAGGGCTGGCAGGAAAGGTCAAGGCTGACTGTCGAGCAATGGCTGCCGTAAGGACCGTTTCGAAGAGGCGGTGTGCTTCCGAAGATCGAAAGCACCACTGGCTTGCCTGTGGCGGCTGCTAAATGAACCGGTCCGGAATCGGTGCCTATAACAATATCCGACTCTTGAAAAATAGCTATTAAGTCAAGAATGCCGGTTTTGCCGGTCAAATTTAGAAACTTGTCAGGAGCGGATGCGGCAATCTCTCTGTTCATGTTTTCTTCTCCCGCTCCGCCTATTAAAAGAATCGGACCCGGAACCTTCTCCAGCAGAAGTAATTTTGAAAGCTCAATCCATTTTTCGGCCGGCCAGATTTTGCTCTGCCATGTGGTACCGGGGACGAGGGCAAGCACCGGGCTCTTAACAACCTGGTTTGAACCGCTCTGGCCGAGCAAAGCTCTTAATCTGTCGTAGTTTCCGGCAGCCGGCTGCGGCAAAGGGAAGCTAGCTTTTATGTTTTTGGCCAATCCATTTATAGATGAATCGTTGCCTGTTTTTAAATCGAGCAAAATCTGGCTTGTGTATTCGGCAAGCCTTAAATTCAGCTCAACCACATGGGTGTTTGAGCCGAAGTAATCACCGGCGTCTAATACATGAGTAAGCAAGCGGTCGGCACCTTCTCTGGTGCCTTTGAAACCGAACCTTCTGGCGGCGCCTGATAAGTAAGCAAGAATCGAGCTTTTGAATAAGCCCTGCAAGTCAATGACAGCATCGAATTTCAGGCTTTTCAGGCTGCTTATGAAATTGCTGGCTTCAGATGCGGTGGCAGCGATTCCTGATACCGAGTTTAGTTGCTGAAGCCATTTCTTTTTGGGAAACACTATTACTCTGTCTACAGCTGGATTGCCTTCCAGTAAAGGGATTCCGGCTGCTTCCACCATCCAGCTCAGCTCAAGCCCGGGCAGATTCTCTTTCAAGTATGCCGCCACGGGGAGGCCGTGGACTATGTCCCCCATCGCGCTCAGCCTGATAATCAAGACTCTCAAGAAAATTTCCTGCCTGAATTGCTAATTTAATGCTAAGTGTCGCCGGTGGTGTCAGCCATCAAAAACGGTGCGCCCCACTCGTGGTGCGGGTTTCGAAACCCCCGACAGCTTAGCATTCCGAGATGCATACAAGAAACATATTAATGCATATCTAAAAGATCTGCTGGGCATAAGTTCTGTTAGAATGATCGTGCCACTTAAGGTGGTATTAGGTGGCACGATTGCATAGTTTCTTCCGGGGGCGTTCCACAACGCTTTCAGAGGTGGCTTTGTCCTGCAAGAAATCCATGAATGGGGTCTGGCAGAGGTGCTGCTTCCAATATAAGTCGGTGGCAGCAGGGAAACCGCTAAATCGAGACTGAGGTTCGGATAAGGAGAAAAACATGGCAACAGCAAGAGCGAAAGCAAAAAAGCCCGCAAGCAAGTCTGCCAAAATTAAGACACTTGCCAAAAAAGCGGTGCCGGCCCGCAAATCAGCCGCCAAGCACAACGCAAAAACAGCCCGTACACGGGCCGATGAGCAATTCTTGAACTACAGCGGCAAATTTACCGTTCGTTTGCCTCGCTCGCTTCACCAGGCACTGGTGGACAGAGCCGAAAAAGAAGGCGTCAGCCTCAATCTTTTCGTTACAAACGCTCTTTCAAGAACTGTGGCTGTCTCAGGCAGCCGCAGAAAGTAGGCACCGGCAATAAAAAGCTTAAAAGCCCCCGTCAGGGGGCTTTTCTTTTGCTTAAAAACGGAGATCTTTTCAAAGAATTGCAAGTATTGAGCAAGCTAAATTAAGACTTGGCATCCTGAGCAAGATTTTAGAATCAGCCAGTTATGCAAATAATGACAACTTGAAGTCCCGCGATGCCCGTCTTCCATTAGCCATGGCGCTTGTCAAGGTGTGCGGGGCTTCCAGCTTCAGATACTAAGAGCCTGCATGTGCATTTAACCTTATATCTTGTGACTTGGACCCATGGCAAGCCCGTAATAGACTTCTCCTGACTCACTTAAGGTGAGAGAAAAGCACTATTTTCAGGAGTCTGAACCTTGCAAGAAGATTCAAAAAAGCAGGCAATTCAAATACTCGATTTGAAAGAGCAGTACAAGCTTTATGGTCAGCAGCTTGAAAGCACGGTCCTTGAAATTCTCAGAAGCGGCAACTTCATACTGGGCAAGCATGTTGCAAATCTGGAAAAACAGATTGCAGAGCTTTGCGGAACTAAACACGCAGTGGCGGTGGCCAATGGCACCGACGCGCTGGAACTGGCCTTATGGGCAGCAGGAGTTGGTCCTGGTGACGAGGTGATAACCCCTCCGTTTACCTTTGCTGCCACAGCCGAAGCCATTGCTTTAAGAGGCGCGACTCCTGTTTTTGTAGACGTGGAACCCAATTCTTTCAATATAAATGTCGAGCTTATCGAAAGAGCAATTACACCGAAAACTAAAGCAATCTTGCCGGTACATCTTTACGGGCAGGCCTCGTCAATGGACCAGATTCTCAGGTTGAAAGAACGCTATGGACTGAGAATCATTGAAGACAATGCCCAGGCAATCGGTGCCATGCAGAACGAACGTTTTACGGGCAGCTTCGGTGACCTGGCTTGCATAAGTTTTTATCCGACCAAGAACCTCGGCGCTGCAGGGGATGCAGGCATGATCGTTACAAGTGACGATTATCTTGCTGAAAAGCTTCGGGCAATCAGGGCTCATGGTATGCGCAAGCGTTATTATCATGATGAACTCGGACGCAACAGCCGTCTTGATGAAATACAGGCTGCAGTTTTGCTTGCCAAACTACCCTATTTGCACAAATGGAACAGCCAGCGCCGTCAGGTTGCCAGCTGGTATCAGGACGGTCTGAAAAACTGCCCGGCTGTAGTTCTTCCGAGCGTAAGTCCTGGAAACACTCATGTTTATCATCAATATACGATAAAAGTAGTAAGCGGCAGCTCCAACAATGCAGATGATGCGAACCTGAGAGACAGGCTGGCAAGCGAGCTGCAAGCAATGCAAATAAGCAGCATGTGTTATTACCCGGTGCCATTGCATCTGCAGGAAGCTTTTAAATCATATGGATACAAAAACGGTGATTTCATCGTGGCCGAGAAACTGGCAAGCCAGGTAATTTCACTGCCGATGTATCCGGAGCTTGCAAAAGAACAGGTTGACAGGGTCTGTCGCTGCATCACCGAGATAATGTCGCGCAATCTGGGAATTGCAAGCCCGACAACCGTTCCGCTTCCTTTTTAATTGGTCTTGAATTTGTCCATTGTGAGTGGAAATGCCAGAAAGCAGAATTAAATCAACAGGAATTTCAAAACTTGCCGTAATTGGTAAGAACGTTTCTTTTCACGACGACCTGGTTCTAATGGACGGCGCCGAAATAGGGGACAACTGCATAATCGAGCCGGGAGTCATTATTTACGAAAACGTGAAAATCGGTGACAACTGCTATATCGGGGCACAGTCCATTCTGGGCGAACGCCTTGCCGGTTATTTGAGCGATCCGGACTACAAGAATCCTGAAACCATAATTGCCGAAAACAGCAAAATCAGATCAGGAACTATCATCTATGCAAGCTGCAAATTCGGCAAAGGCTTCCAGACCGGTCACCGGGCCTGCATAAGAGAAAACAGCGCTTTTGGTGATAACTGCAGCTTCGGCACCATGTCTCAATCGGACGGTCATATAAAAGTAGGTGACAACTGCCGCTTTCACAATAATGTGTTTATTGCGACTTATACAACTACCGAAAATGACGTCCATTTTTATCCGATGTCCTGTACCGTGGACAGCCTTCACCCTCCATGCCAGAAGGGAAGAGAAGGCCCGTATCTGGAAGCCGGTGTGATCGTGGGAGCCAAAGTATTGATTCTTCCAAGGGTAAGAGTTGGACGCGGTGCTGTTATTGCCGGCGCATCCGTGGTGACTCATGATGTGAAAGCTGAGATGGTGATGGCTGGAGTTCCAGCCAAAGCCGTTAAAGCAAGGGGCGAGGTTCGTTGCCACCTCGAGGACCGGCCTGCATATGAAGTGGCGTTGCAATCCCTGGTTTCCGGTGATTCTTAGGTTTTTGAAATGATGCCCGAAGCCAGGCAACTTGGTGCAAAAAGCCGCGAGGACGGGCCCCGAACGGTGCCTGGACCATTGCAGCCTTTTGTAGTTCCGGCTTTGCTTGCAACAATTGTACTTGCCACATTTATTGCTTATTCACCGGTGCTTTTCAATTTTTTCAATGGTGATGATTTTGTGCATCTTTCCTGGCTTCCAAATGCTATAAGTCATCCGGAGCTTATTTACAGGAATTTTTATAGTTCCTGGCTGGATGGTACTACCACCAAGTTTTACCGGCCGCTCATTTCTGTTTTTATGGTCAGCGATTACCTCTTATGGGGTGTAAACGGGCTGGGTTTCCGGCTTACAAACCTTGCTTTTCATCTTGCAAGCTCACTGTTTGTCTTCCTGATTACAAGAAATCTGCAAAGCATTGCCGATAAGAGCGAAGCCAGGCCTGAATCGCAAGCACCGGCGCTTCTATGGCCTGCTGCAACAGCTGCGCTTTTTGCGTTATATCCCCTGCATCCGGAAGCCGTTTCCTGGATAACAGGCAGAGTTGATTCGGTTGTGACTGCCTTCTGCCTGGCCGCAGTTTTTTTCTATATGAAATTCAGCCAGTCTGGCAGAATGCTTTTCTTTGGTGCTGCTGCCGCATCTGAGATTCTGGGATTGCTTTCAAAAGAGATGGCTATAACTTTGCCTGCGGTTTTTGTGCTTTACGAAATAATTTATGGATACGGATTCATCAATCAAGGGACTTCAAAATTAAAAGCCCTGATCAAGCCTCTTGCGCGCACCCTGCCTTTTTTCTTTATCCTGCTTCTTTATTTTGCAGTCAGATATATGGCGCTTGGAACCTTTGTAGGCGGCTATGATGACTCGCTGCTCTTTATTTCCAATTTGAACTTATTCATCCAAGGATGGGTACAGGGTATTTGCAAGCTACTGGTTCCGATTAACAGTTCCCTTATCGGCTCTCACCATTTTCTTTCCAAACTGTATCCGGCAGCAGTGGTGCTGGCGCTTATGGCGTCGCTTGCAAGACTTGTGCTTGACCTTGCCGGGCGAAAACACCTTTTTTTCATTACAGGCTGGCTTGCACTCTCGCTTTTGCCTGTATACAAGTTATTCAATATTGCTTTTGATTTGCAGGGCAGCAGGCTTGCTTATCTTGCCACGGTCCCGCTCTGTATGCTTATGACTGCTTTTGCAGTTCCAGCTTTACGTCTTGCAGGAAAGAAAATCTGGCAGTCATGCTGCTTGATTTTAAGCGCGGTCTTAATTGCAATTGCCGGCTGCGTTCTCTATATGAACAACGAACCATGGAAAGAAGCTGGTCTTGAAACAAACGCAATCAGAAATTCATTGCAAGCACTCTACAACAATATCGATTCTGATCCGCAGATGATTTTTCTTGGTCTTCCGGATCAGATAAACGGTGCTTACACCTGCCGGAACGCGCTTGATGGCATGACCAAGAAGCCGCAATTGAGCCGCAGTATCTCAAATTGTTTGATGATAAACGCTTTTGAACCCATTTTTCCGTTTGGCTTTCTCAAAGAATCGATTCTGGAAAACCAGGACAAGATTCTGATTTATAAATGGAACGGCAAAACTAAGAGTTTTGAAAAACTTGCGGCAAAGCCTGATGTTTCCGGCAGCCAGCCGTTTTATTGGCGCGGTCGTGATTTGAAAAAACTGGCAGTGCTGCCAGAAGGACAGAAGTCAGATCCTGAACTCTCATATTCAAAGAGCGGCAATCTGGTCTTAAAGAGATCTGCTGCCGCCCAGGAGTACCTGGAGCTGAACATACCTGAAAGGGCTTGTTTCACTTGTGACATTGTCGAGGTCGAACTCGAACTTTCAGGATTCCCGGCGCCGGACACCGGAGCCGATTTGCTTTACAGCAATACTATGTATCCGGACTTCGTGCTTGCTCGCAGAACCCGGACTCAATTCACAGAAGGGCAGAAGAAGCAGCGACTGTTTTTTGTTTTGAGGGGCTTGCCCGAATGGTCTCTGGGAGGGAGTACCGGTCCATTCCGACTATTATTGCCTCCAGCTACTGCTGCTGAAATTAAGTCTCTTGCTGTGATTCCGTGGCGGCTGCTCTTGCCGCAGATTAAATTTGACAACTCAGGTTATTTTGGCTCCAAAGGATACCTGCACCTCGGCCCTCAAGAAAAATCAAGAAGCATCGAGATTAATCTCGGCCAGATCAAAGGTGCTGAGAAATTCGCTCTGGAAATAAGCCGTTGCAATCTTTTATTCGAATCGCAAAATTCACAACTCAAGAGCAGAGTCTCCCAGGAGTGGAAAGTATTTTCGGGTAAAGAAAGAAAAGTAGAATTGATTTTTGAAGATTTTGCCTCGCCTGGCATTTATGAATTGCGCGTTTTTCCCCTTGCTGCAGACGATACCGTATGTGGTGCGGCCTCCGACCATATTGTCATTTCCGTAGATCCTAAATAAGCACGAGCACCAAATGCTGCAGCACCATGACCTCAGGCAGGGAAAGCTTGTGACTTTTGGCATTGTTTGAAATTTGTGCATTTTGCTTGCAAGTTCTAGAATGTAAGCATTAGTCTCCTTTGAAGGTCAGTTCTTTGTCCAGATCCAAGCAAAAGGCTGTAAAGAAAAAATCGCCTCTTATGGAGGCATTCAGCTGGTGTTTCGATATTGCACTTGTTTGTTTGCTTATCTGGTTTTTTTCAAGTACTCAAAATCAGGCGCTTTTCTGGTCGAGTATTCCAACTTTTATCGAGAAAACTTTCAATTTCGCTCTTGAAGCCGCAAGCAAAAAGCTTCCGCAAAGCAATAAAGAGAGCCAGGCAACTGTAACAAAGACTGCTGAAGTCAATAAACTAAGTACCCCCGACCAGAGCACGGTCTTGCCGCCCAGTTTTGTGCCGCCGCCACTGCCGAGCAAAGAGCAGCTGGCTGCCGAAATTGAGGGAGACTGTTGTCCGCCCGAGCCAAGAAGCCAGGAAGATGCAAATGCGGTAGCCGGTCTTTTCTACCAGCCGCCACCGCTTCTCAGGTCGCAAAAAGAAAGAAAAGGAAATGCTAAGCCGCTGAAATTTGAAAAACGAACTATCAACAAAGTACCTTTCTACCAGCTGACTATTGATCTAAATGACCCCGAGTCTTATATAGTGATCCGGTTGCCAAAAAAAGCTGAGCAGGCCAACAGCAGCACCTACTCGGTAGGTCACGAAACTTTCGACAAATTTGTAAAGGAGTATCCGGCGGCTGCCATGGTGAACGGTACTTTTTTCAGCAAAGATGAGCAGGAGCGTGTAATGGGTAACATGGTTTCGGAAGGAAAAATGCTCAAGTACAGCCCCTGGGAAAACTATGGCACCACTCTTTATCTTCTTGAAGGAGATTATCCGGAAATGGTTACAGCAAGAGCCGAAGGCAAGCCGGACTGGTTTCAGCACTGGTTTTCGCTCACCTGCGGACCCCGCCTCTTGAAAGCCGGCGAAGTCTGGATCAATCCCGAACTTGAAGGGTTTACAGATCCACATGTGCTTGGCTGCGGTGCAAGGTCTGCAATCGGATTTCCAAAATCAAGGGACAAGCTCTATTTGATCACATTCTTGAGAGGTCTTTCGCTTAAAGACGAAGCAAAAATGATGAAAGCAATTGGATGTTATGAAGCCATGAATCTTGATGGTGGTGCTTCTAAAGCACTTTACAGCGACAAGAGTATTCTGATGAAGCCCGGGCGCGGTCTTACCAATGTACTTGTACTTTATGACAGCAAGCATCAGGCGCCCAAAGAAGTGAAAACAGCCTGGCAGGACTTTCAAAATGGACGCAGACCTCAGATTGGCGGACAGTAAAAAGATTAATTCGGGTCAAGAGGGGCTGTATCGCAGATCATAGAGCTTTGATTTGCTATATTGCTAAGCTTTGAGGCATTAGCAGCCGGGAAAAAGTGCATGAAAGAACAAGTCACGCAAGCTTTCGGGAGCTGGAAATCGCCTGTCAGTCCAGAAATGCTGGGACTGTCGGCTCTGCGTATTGGCCAGACTTATGTCGATGAAAGGCGAGCCTACTGGACTGAATCAAGGCCCAGAGAAAAAGGGCGGGGGGTGATTGCAGCTTACGATTTTGCAAGTGGCAGCATTTGCGACATAAGCCCTGCTGAATACAACGTACGCAGTTCGGTGCATGAATACGGCGGCGGCGCTGCAATTGTGGAAAACGGTTTTGTATATTTCAGCAATTTTCTCGACCATCGTGTTTATGCCCAGGAAATAGCAAGCGGGAAAATTTCAGTATTATCCAAAGAGAGTCCTTCTCGTTATGCTGATTTCTGTCTTGACAAAAGTCGCAATCGCTTGATTCTTGTAAGGGAAGAGCATACTGGCGCTGGTGAAGAGCCTCTCAATTTTCTCGATGTTTTAAATCTTGATGGAAGCAGCGAGCCGGGCATGCTTCTTTGCGGCAGTGATTTCTTTTCGTCTCCGCGTGTGAGCCCCGATGGTCGCTTGCTTTGCTGGATAAGCTGGAACCATCCCAACATGCCCTGGGATGAGTCAACGCTCTGGACAGCGAATCTCGGCAGTGACGGATCGCTTTCGAACATACAGCAAGTAGCAGGCGGCAGGAATGTTTCAGTGACTCAGCCTGAATGGGGAAGCGATGGCACCCTTTATTTCATTTCAGACCAGAGCGGCTGGTGGAATCTCTATGCTTCATATAGCGGGCTTGTGGAGCCTCTTATAGAGATGGAGGCGGAGTTTGCAGGGCCGCAATGGATATTCGGTCTATCAAATTATGCTTGTTTGAGCGCTAGCAAAATAATCTGCTCATACAACCGCAAGGGAGTCTGGAATCTGGCTGAGTTCGACACCGAGAAAAGAACTTTGCGTGACATAGACACGCCTTATCAGGACATAAGTTATCTAAGGGCAAGCAACGGCAAAGTAGTTTTTCGGGCAGGAGCCCCGGATCGCTTTGCCGAAATCGCATGTTTAGACAGCGAGTCTGGAAAGATTGAGGTTCTGAAACGAGCAAATGAATCCGAACTCGACAGTGCTTATTTTTCAAAAGCAGAAACTATCGAGTTTCCGTGCAAAACCAAAAATGGAAAAGATTCCGGAAACAAAGCATATGCATTTTTTTATCCAGCCAGAAATCCTGAATTCAAAGGACCTGCTCAGGAGAAGCCGCCGCTGATTGTCAAATGTCATGGCGGACCGACCTCGGCTGCGCTAAATACCCTGGAGCTTGGTATTCAGTTCTGGACTACAAGAGGATTCTCTGTTGTTGATGTGAATTACGGCGGCAGCAGCGGTTTTGGCAGGAGCTACCGGGAACGCCTGGATCGAAACTGGGGAGTTGTTGATGTTGATGATTGCCTGGCTGCCATAGATTATCTGGCTGAAAGCGGGCTGGTTGACCGCAAGCGGGTGGCAATCACAGGCGGCAGTGCCGGTGGCTATACTGTTTTGTGCGCGCTTGCTTTTAAAGGCGATTATTTTGCATGCGGAGCCAGTTACTACGGTGTGGCGGATCTCAGCATGCTTGCTCTTGATACTCATAAATTCGAGTCGCGCTATTTAGACCGGCTTGTAGGACCCTTCCCTGAGGAGAATGAGCTTTATGAGGCGCGCTCACCGCTTGCACACGCGGACAAAATCACATGTCCGGTAATTTTCTTTCAGGGTTTAGATGATAAAGTGGTTCCGCCTTCGCAGTCTGAAACGATGGTTCAGGCTCTCAAGCAAAAAGGCTTGCCGGTTTCATATTTGAGCTTTGAAGGCGAGTCGCACGGATTCAGAAAAGCCGAAACTATTAAAAGCTGCCTGCAGAACGAACTGAGTTTTTATTGCAGGATTTTTGGAATTGAACGTGATGATCTTTCAAAAGACTTGCTGATTGAAAATAGCCAGGCAATAGAAAGCAAAAGCATCAGTGCTCATTAAATTTCTCAGGACTTATTCTGCGTCCCTTGGTTTTTGCCTGCAATGTCTATGCTGTTATTGTTTCTCGAGCCGAAAAGATAAATAACAAGAAGGCTCAACAAGCTGCCGCCAAGAGCGTATGGAAGCCATGAGTATGCTTTTTGGACCTTTTTTCTGCTTTCCTTTTCAATTGCCAGCTCTTCGTCTGTGGCCAGACCCAGCTTGTGGCAAATTTCGTCAGCACTTGTTCTTAGTTCTGCCAGCTTATTCTCATCAACATCCTTCAGGTCTTGAGCAAGTTTCAGTGTTTGTCTGTATATCTCCAGAGCCTCTTTTAACCTTCCGCTTTGATATAAGCAATCAGCAAGATTCTTGCTTCTTTCAAACATGGTCTTTTGATTGCCGCCGCTGCTGCTTGCTGGTTTGCTTGCTTCAAAAACCAGCCGGTAAAGAGGCAGCGCCGATTCATAGTCATGGCTCAAAGAGTAATTCTCCGCCAGTCCGCTCTGGATTTTAACAATCAGGCTGCGATCATTAAAGTCCAGGGCTTGCTTAAGTGCGCTTTTGAAATGATTCAAGGATCTGCCCAGGTGGTCAGGCTCGCGGCTTTCATCCGAATACATAAGCGCATATGCGATTCTGCATTCTGTATCTGCTTGCCTGAGCCCCGACTGCTCCTTCTTTTCTTTTTCAAGTAGTTCCCGGTAGAAAGACAGGGCTTTCGAATATTCTTCCGAGTCAAAATAGAGATCAGCCAGCACCTGATAAAGTGCTGACTCCTTTTCCTTGTAGAAATGCGGGTCTTTGATATCCTTTTCATGCTTTTCCAGTATCGACACTGCTTTTTCAAAGCAGCTTCTTGATTTTCTCTTGTCGTTTGCCTGGTATGCTGGCTCTCTCTGGTAGAGCCGTCCCAGTTCAAGCTGGGCGCTAATCTGGTTTGCATAATTATTTTTGGCTTCAGCTCTGGCAAGCTGTTTTTTCAGGTTCGCCTCATAATTTTGACCTCCAGGCGGAAAGACGTTGTAATCAAAGGTGAACTGAATATCCACGTTTGCCGGAGCACCTTCCGGGAGTTGTCTGAAACGCGACTCTCTGACGGCTTTCAGGCAGGCTTCGTCCACGTTGTCGATATCCGAGCTTTGAGTGAGTTTCAGGTCGCTCATATGACCGTCTGCGTGTATTTTGAAGGCGCTTACCACTCGTATAGACTCATTGCCTTTTGGCGGATACCAGTTCCTTTTGATTTTCCTTTGCAGATCCGCCATGTAAGGTCCAAAGTCAACGTCCTTCACTGTGCTTTCTTTTGAGTTTTTCTTGCTCTGTCCTTTGTCCGGAGTTTTTTGAGCATCGAGCTTGCCGCTGCTGATATCAGCGGCCTGAAGTTCAGCGGCGGCTGGCAGAAAAAAGCATGCAGCTGCTATCGGCAGCTGCATGCTGAGATTTCGGAAATTCCTCCTGCAGAATCGTAAAACAGATCCTGAATCTTCCGGGTTAGCTTGCATTGAGTTTCTCCGCAGTCGTAATAACAAATGGACGCAAGGGCCATTTAAGCACAGCAGCAAAAAAGCAGGCAAGCCGGGTGTCCTTGATGCAAGATTCAGCGGGACGGTCCCTTTAGTAAGACTCGCCCGGAGTCCAGTCTGCGTGTGATTTTGCAGTCGTCGAAATACTGCAGCAATGCCATGGCGTACTTTCTGCTCACGCCGATTTTCTCCTTAAAATCAGTGGGAGCTATGCTGCGTTTTGCAATCCAGAGATCCTGAAGTATCTGGTGGGCTTCTGCAATCTTTTCTTTGCTGGCAACAAAATCGTAGCTGGCAATTACAAAGTCACCCGATTTAGTGAGTTGCTGAACTACTGTTTTTACAAGCTTCAAATTCAGTTCCGAGAGTTCGGAGAGTTCGTCTAGCTCCAGGCACCAGTGGGAGCTAAGCAGATCCCTTAACCGGGTTTCGGCAGCAGCAAGAGCCGGGTCGGTAGCTTTTGCAACCCTTTCTCCCGGCAAAAAGAGCCTATCCTGCTTGCGTACTATATTGCCATGCTTGCATTCTTCTTCCAAAAGAGTAGCAAAAGCCTGTCTTTCCAGCTTCGGATGCAATTTCTGTCTTGCCTGCTCTATTGTGATGCCCTCAGGGTCTTCCGTTTGAGCACTGAGTTCGCTCACGCATGCTATGAGTTTGCTGCTCAGGTGATCTCGGGACTCTCTGCTCAGAAAATAATCAGCCAGCCTGAGCAACCATCCTTCTTTTATTGATCTTTCTATTAAAGCCTGGCGATCCATCGCCGGTATAATCGCGTCTATTTGTTCATCTTTAAGCATCAACTGAGGTGAATCATCAAGAAAACGCTTGAGAGCATCAGTGTATTTGCCTTTCTCAAGAATACCTGCAAGCTTTATTATTTCGCCTTTGCTCAAGAATCGCGGGCGCTCACGCACGAGAATTTTGCCACCATAAATAGTGTCGTCTGTCAGCCTGATCACAAACCTGTCCTGGGCGGCAAGCACGGCGTTGTCCTGTAGGGCAAGAAAGCCGATGCCTTCCTGAGTCTGTGCTATTTCAGAGCCTTCAGAAGCGCAGTCCTCCACCCAGCGCAAAAACCCCTGGTATTCTGCGGTGCCGTGGTAAAGTCTTACAGGCTGATCCGAAAGCCTTTCACTCAATGCCTGCTTCAACAAACGCGGCCTGTCATAGAGGCTTACTATAAGCGAGCGGCTTGCAGCAATGTTTTTGCCGGATAGCACGAATCCGCGTTTGAGTTTTTCGCCTTCTTTTACAACCAGGTTGCAGGCTACTCTCTGACCCGGGCTTGCAATATTCACTTGCTGTCCATGCGTTTCCAGGCGCCTCACCCGGGCATTCAGATCACCGGGTTCCACAAAAATCTGATCTCCGACTTCAATTTTTCCGGAAACTACAGTACCTGTAATTACTGTGCCGAAGCCTGCTTTACTGAAAACCCGGTCTACCGGCAAAAAGAGTGAGGCGGAGGTATTCTTGGCCGGCAGCTTCTCCAGTATTTCTTTCAGATTCGCTTTCAATTCATTTATGCCCTCACCGCTCTGGTTGGAAAGCATTACAAAAGCCAGTGCTTCAATGCCATGAGCATTCAAGAGTTCGCCTACTTCTTCTTTTACGAGCTCAAGCTCTTCCTTCTCTTCGACCAGATCAATCTTGCTTATTGCCACTATGGCTTTGCTGACTCCAAGTAAGCTGAGTATGCGTACATGCTGTCTGGTTTGGGGCATCGGTCCTTCGTCTGCTGCCACTACCAGCAGTGCTATATCTATGCCGCCCACGCCGGCAAGCATGTTCTTTAAAAACTTGCCATGGCCCGGTACGTCCACGAATCCGAGAACCAGTTTGCTTGAAAGCATCAAGTACGCAAAGCCCAGGTCGGTGGTCATCTGCCTTTCTTTTTCTTCTTTCAACCTGTCCGGGTCTTGCCCGGTCAAATTTCTCAAAAGGCTGGTTTTGCCATGGTCAACGTGCCCGGCTGTGGCAATTGTGAAGAAGCGGGTCGCGCTTGTGAATTTCAGCTCGGATGCCGTATCTGTTGCAGTCATTTGGGGTCCTTGAAGTCCTTGGAGTTGATTTGTGGCATTTGCTTAAGATTACCGCTTGCTTAGATTAGAGCCTTTTTCCGCTGCATGCTTAGTTTTTAGCAGTTCCTTAGGCTCTTGAGATCTCGCTATCTAAACTGGGTTTCCAGTAAGGAATTTTTGAAGACGATAGAATATTGCCCATTCCTTTATTCCTTGCGAGGTTTTGCCGTGTTACACCAGTTCATCGATCCGATTTTGCAGATGATTAGAGATGCGGTTGCCAGCTGGGGCTATCCGGGCATCGTGGTTATGATGGCGATAGAGTCGGCTAATATTCCGCTGCCGAGCGAGGCAATCATGCCAACGGCCGGCTTATTAGTTCAGCAAGGCAAAATGAATATACACCTTGCCTCGCTTGCCGGCGCAATCGGTTGCGTGCTTGGCTCGATTCCTTCTTATTTTCTCGGTCTTTATGGCGGTCGTCCTTTTGTAGAAAGCCACGGAAAATGGTTCCTGCTCAAAGAGAAAGACCTTGAACATGCAGATAAATGGGTGGACCGCTGGGGAGACTGGGCCTTTTTCGTCTGCAGAATGCTGCCGGTAGTTCGCACTTTCATTTCGTTCCCGGCAGGAGTACTTAAGGCCCATTTCTGGATTTTCACACTTTTTACTTTTGTCGGCTCGCTAATCTGGTGTTACTTCCTGACCTGGGTGGGAATCAAATTCGGTGAAAACATGGAAGTCTTCAGCGATCTCTGGCACAAATTCGATATCGCAATCGTTCTTTTAGGTGCCGGCGGTTTTGCTTATTACCTCTATCATCATCTAAAACGCGACTGATCCGATTTAGATTTTCAGATGAGCAGTTTCTTTAACTCCATAGTCAGAGTGTTTATTTGTTCCTCGGTGTTGAACACCTGGCATGAAATGCGCATGCCCAGCCCCGGATTCTCTGCTGCAAAGTCAGGCTGCACCCAGATTCCCGCCCCATCATAAAGAGCCTGGCGCAGGTCTGATACTTTCAGCTGTTTGCCGAAATGGAAAGCAAGCATAGCCGAACTTTCGCCTTCAGTAAACGGAGTGCGGATCACCGCGCCGGGAAGCTCTGCCAGAGAGGCTCTCAGATATCTCTGCAGCTCGAATTGTTTTTTTGCGATTTTTCCGGGGCCAAGTCTTTCTTGCAGTTCAAGTGCAGCTACCAGTCCTGAAAGCTTCACTACGTCGCAGGTTCCCGGCCATTCAAATCTGTGCGCCGGCGAATATTCGTTTGCATAAAAGCGGTCACCGATCAAAAGTGGTTCGAACTCTTCAAGATACTCGCTACTTATCTTCAAAAATCCGGTGCCGTTGGGAGCACCCATCCATTTGTGAGCTGAGGCCACCCAGAAGGGGTAGGATGCAGGAAAGACCGGCCCCTGGCCCGGAGCGTGGGCGCCATCGACTAGCAACGGAATCTTTTGGCTCCCCAGCTTCTCTAGAAGCAAGCTGAGATTGGGGCGCCAGCCCGTAAGACAGTTGATCTGGCTGACAAGCACCAGCCGGGTTTTTGAATTGACCAGATTGAGAATGCTCTTGCAAAAACTATGTGAACCTGCAAATGCGTCGGGCTCATGCACTCTTACTCTAATACCTCTTGTTTCGCTGAGATATTTGCATAGAGTTTTGACGCAACTGTGTTCCTGGCTTGTGCAAACTATTTCATCGCCCGGCTCTTTGAGCAGGTTCTGCATGACAAGCTGTATGCCGTAGGTTGAATTATGTGTGAGCATCAGGCTAGTTGCCGGCACTGTGAAAAGTTTTGCTGCACTCAGCCGTGCAGAATCCCAATAGCTGCTCTTGAGAAAGGTTTCGATTGTGGGGTTCTTGTTCAGGTCCAGGTAAGCTTTCTGGATTGCATTGAGAACCGAAACAGGTTTGATGCCGCAGCTGCCGGTGTTGAAATAAATGCCGCTCATAGATGAAGCTGGCCATTCTTCATTTACAAGTGCCAGGTCGATAGGCTCCAGGCTGTCTAAACAATGAGAACTTGTTTTCTGCTTGCCTGCCATTCTTTCCATTTCCTGAGTGTTCCTGAGTATCCCTGAGTATCCCTGAGTAATGCTGAAAACACCTAGTGAAAATTCAAATAACAAGTAAATAGAATAGCCTGTTTCGGGTCGCTGCAATATTTATGCAAGTACTTGAAAATTGAGAAGAGCAGTTAGAACTGCGGATCGCAGTCGGATGAAATGGAATTAATCTATCTCTCGGACCATTTTCGAGGTAGCGGCGTCATCAACTCTGTAAGGTTTGAAAAAAGCAGAAAACAAGAACGAATGCTTTTTTAAAATCTCAAAATTCCCATCACAAGCAGTATAAATAAGGAGTTCGCTATGAAGACGGCTCTAGTTTTCAGCATGGCAATTGCCACTATTTGTGGTGTCATTTTGTTCGAGCAGCCTGCTCAAGCACAGTCCTGTAACAGCAGCTGGAATGCAGGTCGAGGCAGGGCTTTGCATAGGCAGCAAATGAAGAAATGGCGCAAACACAAAAAACAGCTCAGGGCAAATTACCCGGGCTACTATTCAAATTTCAACCAGCAGGGTTATTTCTCTGACTACAGCCCCTACAAGCAGGGTTACTCTACCAACTTCAACGGCTTCAACCAGCCCGGCTACTTCACCAATTCGGGCCCGTTCCAGAACCGGCTTAACTATTACCTTGCTCCTGCCCTGGGACTGGTTCGTTAAGACAAAACACAAAGTTTGACTCAGCTCGAAAGCTGAAAGAACTGATCAATTCCAAGATTGAATCGGAAAGATCAATTCGCAATCTGAATACAAATAACAAGGAGAAAAAAATGAGTCTAAATATCGGGAAGATTATCAATCTTGCACTCGCGAGTCTGATTGTGGCCGCTCCGGCGCTGGCAGAAGCAGAAAAAGACAAAAGCGAAAGTCCTGGTGCCAAAACCAGGCTTGCCAAAGAGGCTGGCTGTGAAGGATCTGCCTGCCATAAGGGAGCCAGAGCAAAATTCAGCGATGAGCAGCTTGAGAAAATGAGTGCTTTGAAAAAGCAATTTCTGGACGGCACGCAAGCAAAAAGATCAGAACTTGAAACCCTGGGCAGAGAAATGAAAGCTCTCTTTACGGCTCAGGAGATTGATCGCGGCAAAGCTCTGGAGCTTCAGGGCAAGATTGCAGCCACCAGGGCTGAACTTTCTAAAGCAAAGCTCAACTACCGGCTTGATCAGCTGGCGCTTCTGACACCGGAGCAGAAGCAAGAAATGCGTCATCGATTTTTGATGAAGAGTAGTTTTGGTCATCACGGGCATCATAAGTTCTCCGGCTCGCATGGCTCACGCTTTCATGGCCATCATGGATTTCATAGTGACATCAGACCAGGAGCAGGGGGCAGTGCTGAGAAAGCTTGATGTTTTTGATCTGATTTGAGTATTTCGCGGGGTAAAACAGGAAGCGTGAGCTTCCTGTTTTACTAATCTTTCTTGTATTGCCGCTTTCTGGTGTTCTCTCTTATTTCAAGCAACTGTTTCAACAACTGAGTTTTTTCAGGCCCATCCCAGCGTTTTAACCACTCGCTGATTGCTTGCTGGATAATCCCGCTTTTGTCGGGAGAATGCGTGCCGTACATACGCTTCAATTCAAGCCAGATAAGTTGCAGGGCGGCAAGTTGTTCCGAAGGCAATTTCACGGTATAAGCAACATACTTGCGACCGCCTGCAAGCGCCTCCTCACTTGATAAAGGGGGCGGCGGAAGCTCCAGCTTTGTTTCTGAATCCTGATCCTGATCCTTATCCTGATTCTGATCCGGGCTTTCTGCTTCGCTTTCTGGATTCTCTTGCCCTGTTTTGTTTTCGGCCATTGTCCACCGGCACTGAGCTGTTTTAAGAACGCCTTGTCAGTAATTATGCTGAAAACGCGCTTCCAAATTTTACAACAGGCTTGCATTAATGCTTGAACTTAATGAGCCTGCTTTGAAATATGGGAACTTCACGCTTGATTTTTGTGGCAATTTTCTCACAATTGGATGAAGCCCGGACTTCCCAGGCAGGATTTAGAGCTATGTTGTACGAATTGGCCAGGTCGATAGTTCAGCGGATCTTTCAGGACAAGATCCTGGCAGGGCTTGTTATTGTTGGTATTCTGGCAATTTTTGTCGGTGGCTTTGGCGGCGATCCGGCTGATAAAACAGCAAGCGGGCCAAGAGAAGAAAGAGGAAAGCATGCTTCTGCGAGCAAAACCAAGACAGATGCTGATAATAAAGCCGATCCTGCCCCACAGAAAGCTGAGAAAAAGTCTTCGCCTGCTCAGGCAGCTCAAGATCCAAAGCTGGAGCCGAATCTGGCTATTCAGTTTGTAAGCTGGTGGATTGGCAGTGCTATGGATTACAACCCGCAAACCGCCATCCAGAACAGGCAGCAGGCGCTTACATGGATTACCCCGGAAGTTGCAGCTTCTTATCAAGCGGCATTCTGGACTCCAGAAACTGCAGACGCCATATGCTCCGGAAGGGTCAAGGGAAGTTTCACGCCCCTGTCTGTAAATGCAATTGCCGCAAATCCTGACGGTAGCGTTGTTGTCAACGTTACCGGCCAGCTGGTTTTTCAGCAGGGACCCCGCCCGCATATTCAGCAACTCAGCACTGATTATCTGGTAAAAAGAGAGTCCGGAGGCCTTAGAATTGCGGGGCTTTTCAACCGTGCGGCTACGGTTCCGGGTTCGAGTGTTTATTAATAACTTAGAGATTTTTGCAAAATCAGGACCTTCTTTTGGATTTAATGTTGCCCGAAAGCCTTGTTGCGGGCATACATCATAATGTCACTAGTTTATTACCATGATGAAGATGCATAGTCTAAGTATCTTTGCTTTGTATTCATCAGGCTGGTTATAATTTCCCTGGTGCCGAACAGGTGGTTCTTCTGAGTTTATTGAACTGAGCGCTGGTTGAACAATTTCGTTTTACGACTCCTAATAGTGGTAATAGTCGGGTTTTTTCTGATCGCCGGCGCTGCCAATTCTTTGTTTCCTTCGCTGACTGAGGAGCACCAGGACAGAATTACTGCCACTCTGGCAGCAGAACTGGCCGCGGCAGCTCAAGATCCACCGCAATCGCAAGCAGCGCCTGCTCCGGCAGATAAGAAGAAAGGCAAGAACGATAAAGCGGCAAGCAAGCCGGCACCGGTTCAAAAGGTGCCTGGGCCCAGAGTAAGCTCAACGCAAATTCTGGAAAAAATGAATGAGTTTCATCTTTCCTGGTATTACCTCACTGACAGCAAGAACAAACCACTACCGCAGACCAAGGCATTCGCACCCGATCTGCCTTCATATGACGATAATTCGAGAAGTTTCGAGTGGGCGGGTCAAAAGTATTATGAATCCGTGGCGGATGTCGTTCCGGGATACAAATTGCATGTCGGCTTTTACAGCGGACCTCCGGTCGGTTTGTCCAGAGAAATCCTCGAGGACGCGGTGCCGCTTGCGGTGGTGCTTGCACTCTTAGGCGCAACTGTAGCTGCTGCAATTCTGCTTTATGTGTTTTCGGTTATGCTTCCCACTTACAAACTGATTTCGCATTGCAAAAGAAGAGACAGCGGCACTGGCATGACCCCGGGTACTCTCTCGATTGCAGGGGCCTGCAAAGAAATACTGGATCTACGCATGCTGGTCGACGCAAAATATGCAGCAATTGATGAACGCGACTCGGCATTGAGAGAACGAGACAACACGATAAGGCAGTTGAATACTCGTTTTGAAAAGGAAATGAATGAGGCTAAAAAGGAAAAAACAGTTTTATACCTCAAAGAAGCCGAGAACCAGTTTGTCGACAGGCTCAGCACTTCATTCGACGAACATACGAGTGTTACCGGCATCAGCGAGACTTTACTGAAACAACTCAATACTGAGTTTCCAAATTCTTTTGAATATGCTCTCTTTTTCACTTTCAACAAAAAGCGTGACGCAAATCTGGTATCGCACATCGGCTTCCAGAATAACCCGATTGAAGTGTATAAAGGTCTGGGAGTGATGCGCGGTCTTGATGAGATCGCGTATGACGATGGCTGTGAGGTGATCGAACCCGACAAGCTCGCCGAATCTCAGTTCAAGGAAATAGCTCAGTTGACCGGAGCCACTTACGTTATTAAGGCACCACTCAAGTTCCAGACACGCATTCTGGGCTTGTTAGTACTCTTTTTCAGGGGGCATGCTCAGAGTCTCGAGCACATAAGCCGCATTCTCGGACGTGCTGCAAACGTAGGAGCTAAAGCTCTGAATCACATAATCACTTATGAAGAACAGGTAGAGTCATCAAGAACTGACGAGTTAACTGGTTATCCCAATAAAGCATATTTGCCTCACTTGCTGCCGCAACTTCTGGAAGCTGGTCAGGGAGCCGATAGCGAAAAACGTCCTTTCTCGATTTTCCTTGTTGAAGGTCATGACATACTTGCTTTAAATGAAAAGTACGGCCGGCCGGCCGGAGATACAATAATTCAAGAGTTCGGCAGGCGCATAGACAAGCTTTTGCAACAACGCCGGACCGAAACCATGGGTAGCTGGGGAGACCATCTGATACGCTATCAGGGAGCACAGTTCCTAGTAGTTTTGAGACAGGTGGATTCGAAAAAAGCAATAAACTTCGGACAACGCCTACGCCAGGTGTTAGAAGGCGAGCCTTACCCCTGCGGTGTCGGAAACTGGACTGTCGCGATCGGCATCACGAGTTATCCTGACGATTCGACGAATCCAGACGAACTAATTATGAATGTCGAAACTGCACTTTCTTATGCTCGCGGTCAATCGGAAAGAAACAAAATTGCCCATATCAACACGGTTCCCAAGGCTTTTCGTTCGGCTAAGCTTGCAAGCAATCTTGGTGGTTCACTCGATGTTTTCGACCCGGCAGCGCTTATGCAATCACTTTCTATAAGCAGGAAAAGCGGTATTCTCACCGTTACCCATCCGGAAGGAAAAATGTTCTGGTGCTTTCTTGAGAACGGCAAACCTGTAAAAGCAAGAATGGGTAAGTTTACCGGTCCGGCTGCCATCATCGAATTTCTGGTTCTCTTTGATTCGGGTGAATTCTCGTTCAGTGATCTGACATCTGTTGACAGACAAACCCTGGATGACATAGGCAAACTGCCCAAGTCTTTTGATGTTCCGGGATCGCTTGAACGAGCTCTCATGGACGGCGCGCTTGCCCGAGACCATTTCACCTCGGCAATGGCTCTGATCAAGGAAACCGCGCTTTTTGTCTGGCCTCAGCCAATTGCCAAGAACGGCGACGGGTTTGCGAAGTTAAAGGAACTGAAAGAACCGCCAAGCCCTGAAGAAGAGAAGGCGATGAAAGAAATTATAAACTTGGCAAACGGAAAGATCCAGCTCAAGCTGATTTTTGAGAGGCTGGACAACCTGCCTACACACACGCTCTGGCGGGGGGCGGCATTGCTGCTCGAAAACGATATGATTCAGCTCAAGAAACTTGCAACAAGCATGGCTTTATAGGGCAAAGTGAAAAGCACTTATGTTATATAATGGCTTTGCGCTTCTTGAGCGATTGCCAAGTGCCGAGGTAGCTCAGTCGGTAGAGCAGAGGACTGAAAATCCTTGTGTCGGCGGTTCAATTCCGCCCCTCGGCATTTCTCCTTTTTAAAATTGCCGGCAAACGCAATGAAAATTGTAGCTGTAAGCGATATTCATATGTGTGACGTTAAGACGCCGGAGGCTGATTTGCTTCTGGTGGCCGGTGATATGACTTTCAAAGGCCGGCACTTCGAGCTTGACTGGTTCGAAGAATGGCTCAAGAGGCAGCCGCAAGAACATAAAGTCTGGATTGCTGGTAATCATGAGCTTGGAATCGAGAAAAATCCCGAGCTCGCCGAGCAAATCGCGATAAACACGGGCTCATATTACCTTGAAGATTCAGGTATTGAAATCTCCGGTTTGAGCATTTGGGGCTCACCTGTTACCCCGTATTTTTTCGACTGGGCTTTTAACAGGCAACGCGGGCTTGATATTCAGAAACACTGGATGATGGTTCCGGAAGGAACTGATATTTTGATCACGCACGGTCCACCATATGGTTACCTGGATTTCAATGCTCAGGGTGACCATGTGGGTTGCGAAGACTTGCTTGATCTGATGAATACCCTTTCCTACCCGCCTCAGGTTATGGTATTCGGCCACCTGCACTCAGGATACGGAGAAGATGAGCATAAAAGAGCGGATGGAAAAGTGATCAAGCTCATAAACGCTTCGAGCTGTGATGAAGAATACCGTGCGGTAAACCCGCCTGTTGTTTTTGAAATTTGATGTGAATTGAATTGAAATTGATTTCAAAATCGATGATTGAAATCATTCAAGCAAATCGAGCCAATTCAACCCAATCAATCCGATCCAATCAATTCAACCCAATCAATCCGATCCAA
>CAZTQO010000036.1:0-73696 GCA_964615655.1 uncultured Candidatus Obscuribacterales bacterium
AAGGCTCATCCACTTGCTGCAATGAATAACTTCGATCACGATCCGCGCAGGCAAGAGAGCTTTTATGCGCGCAGGCTTTTCCCCCTGGGAAGCCGCTTCTCAGTACATCAGCGTGATCTTGCTACGCCGGCTAAGAGCCATGAAAAGGATTTTGTAAAGGAGTACAGACCGCTTTCAACCGATGGCGCTTCTGATTACAGAGCGCTTACAGTTTTCAACTTGATAAATGCCAAGCACAGTTATCCGGGACCGATCAGAGAAAACGCGCGCACTAATGATCAGGAAAAATACCTTGAGTTTGATGCTTCCGCTGAATTCGTCAAGCTTTTCAATGCTTACAATAGCCGAATCAAACAGGCAAGAAAGCATTAGTTCAGCGAGCCGCATCAAGGCTTGCAAGATCTTCTGAGGCTGCAGAAAGAAGTTTGGTTCGCGAGCAAACGTCTGTTTCAAGTCGCTGTTTTTTGACAGCGTAAATCAAGTAATCTTCGCCTTTTTTGAAATCAAAGCCGCAATTGTTTTCTTCCGGATCGGCAGTTTCCACTTCTACCTGGCTGCCAGCTTCACCTTTCCATGTTTTGGCTACTTCCACCGTGACTATAATTATCGGTTTCTGGAATCTCTTGCCGTGGAAATTTTGTACTTCTTTGTCGTACCAGTGAATTTCTTTGACCTTTCCTGAAAAAACAGCGCTTACTGTGCTTAGCTCATCTTGAACGCTGCGTTTTGGATGGCAGTCGCACGACATGGCGGCCGGAGCAAGCGTCATGACTGCGCAAGTTGCCAAAAGGAGCTTGTTTTTCAAGATCTCGTATCCTGCATGAGTAGAATCGGAGCATAGTGATTCTAGCAGCATTTCCGGCTTATTTTTCCATATGGGCAGACTCTAGAAAGACTGACTCTGGAGTCATTGCTATTCGGCATGGAATAATGTCTGTCTGTTTTATTAGATCCCGGGCATTTTCAGAAGAGGGTTTTCCAATGTTGAAAAAAACTATCACGGCAATTGCAGTTGATTCAGCCAGAGACTATTTCAAGGAACGCCTTAATGAGCTGAAAGAGCTTGATCTGGACAAAGACGGTCGCAAAGATGTGGACCAGTGTGCAGAACTTCTGGTGCGGGTTGGCGAAAAAGTAAAGGATGCGCTAGAGTCGACTGATTTTCAGACGCTGGCAGGCGGTCTGGAGCAAATTATGTCAGGGGTTGGAATGATTTCCGGGGCAGTTGACAAAGAGAAGCTTACTGTTGCTTGTGAGGAAACAATTGTTGGATTGCGACAACTAGGCAAGTTACTGCATCTGGGTGTAGTGGAATTGAAGGAGAAAAAATAAAAGTGCTTGCTGAAAAAAAACGAGAGCTCTTGCGAGCCCTCATTTGATTTTTCTGTGAGAGTTGTCCGAGCTTCAATTTCTTACCTTTTGATTGTATGCTCAAAATGTTGGAGTACAGTCATATCATTATTATAGCCCCGAGTTATGGTTTTGCAGCCGTGCTTACTGAACTTCTAAAATGGCTAAAAGTATTGACTGCCAGGCGTTTGCGGTGAATCTTGGCTTCACTAAGGCCCGAATATATCAATAATTCTCGCTCAAGCCTGGCTGGAAGGTGACAAAGTGCCGATTCCATTGAGCTGGAGGGAATGAAAGCTCCGCCGGGCGGGAGAAGTCAAGCGGGGTGAGTTGCTCTTTTCTGCCTATAAAGCTAACATCGTAGTGGTAGTGTCGGAATTTGCGGGTGGAGATCTACATCTGTCAGTCATGTGGTCATGTGGTGCAGGGTCCTGTAGGGCTGTGTGAATCTTGTGGTGTCCATCTGGATGGAAACGTGATTTCTGTTGATGCACAGATGCTGGCAAAGGCCGTGCGTACTTTCTCTGGCGATCCCCAGCATGCGGTTGAGAAGCTAAAAATAGTGCTTGAGCAGGAGCTGGCCAATGCTGAGTCCGATTCCGAGTCTTATGCAGAGTCGCCGGCGGTTTATAAGTTCAATACCAAGGTGTGGGGAGGCAACGAACAGGTTGTTTCACCATTTGCTGGATTGCTTTCGGGCAGAAGGCGAGACCAGCGAAATGCTCTGGGGTGGAATCAAGATTCTGAGGATTCCAATGTGGATCTTCTAAGCGGACAGGCAGCGTCGTCGGGTGGATCACCGGTTCAGCAGCAAATGCAAGAACGGGCGGATCAAGCGCCAGCAATGCCAACTCCGCCAGTTCCGCCGCGAGCGCCGGTGATGCCAGCTCCGCCGCAGCCGCCGCAAGCGCCAGATCCACCGGTGCCGGGACCAGCAATTTTATCGCAAGTGGAGGCTCCGCCAGTGGCAGCTTCGCAAAGCCAGCAAACTTTTACAGCACCGCTAAGAGCCATTCAGCCGACACGAAGTGAGAGTACACCGTATCAATATGAAGACCAAGCTGCGCAGCAACAGTATTACACGGAGCAGCAGCAACAATACGAAGAGCAAGTAGCGCAGCAGCAGTATTACACGGAGCAGCAGCAACAATATGAAGACCAAGCTGCGCAGCAACAGTATTACACGGAGCAGCAGCAACAATACGAAGAGCAAGTAGCGCAGCAGCAGTATTACACGGAGCAGCAGCAACAATACGAAGAACAAGCTGCGCAGCAGCAGTATTACACGGAGCAGCAGCAACAATACGAAGAGCAAGCAGCGCAACAACAGTATTACACGGAGCAGCAGCAACAATACGAAGAGCAAGCAGCGCAGCCGCAATCATCATTTTTTGAGACCACGCAAGAAATTGCGGAAGCAGAAAAGTCTTCGCCGGACTACGACGAAGATTCAAATACGCTAGCGGTTGCTAGTCAGGCTCCGACTTCATTCTTTGAAGACTCGAACAGAAAGAACACAGTTGAAGCTCCTTCTCCAGGCTCTTATCTTGACCCGGACCCGAATGACCATGAGGAGCCCGCAGATAAAGACATTGCTGCGTCAAGCACCCAAGCGGTGCCGGCCGATGAGGATGACCAAAAGACCTGGTCCTCACCTGCTCGCATTGATCTAACTGCGGATGCAGTAAGGGCCCCTTCTGACTCTGAGGTTCTTTCCAGGCTCATGAAACAGCCCGAAGTTACAAAATCGGGAAGATTTTTTGTGTCGAATCCTGAGACAAGTGAAGAGCTTGCAAAAAAGATTCTTGGTTCTAAGGACACGCCAGAGGCTCCGCCTGACTCTGAGGTTCTTTCGCGGCTCATGAAACAGCCCGAAGTTACAAAATCAGGAAGATTTTTTGTATCGAATCCTGAAGCAAATGACGAGCTTGCAAAAAAGATTCTCGGGTCGAATGAAACGCCGGATCAAAGTGAATCTCTGGAGCAGCATGAGTCTGTGGAGCAAAGTGAATCTCTGGAGCAAAGTGAATCTCTGGAGCAAAGTGAATCTCCGGCGGAATTCAGCGCTGCAGATGCTGCAGTTTCGGAAGAGGAAAATCCTGTTTCAAATATAGACTCAGGGGCTGGAGAGGAATCGCTTTCGTCACAAGAAAACAAAAACATTGACCAGGAGCAGACACTCACTGAAACTGAAAGGATTGAAGCTGGTATCAGCAATGAGCCAGACAATTCTGTGTCAGCAGGCAAAAATATCAATGATCCCAAAAGCAAAGGCGAAGCCGCAAAGGAAAGCGAGCCAGTTCCTCCTGATATTTCTTCAAAACCCAGGAGTTCGGCGTCAAAGCAATTGGTTGTTACGGCTGCAATCGTACTTGTTGCATTGAGTGGTCCGGTGGCATTCCTGATTTTCAATGGACTGCCAAAAGATAGTAAAACTGTTGCAATAAAGAGCTCAGATGGAAAGCCTGATCAAAACAACCAGGCTCCGTTGAATGCAGGCGCTCAAAATACGGATACGGAATCACCTGCACAGGCTTCCTTGCCGCCAGTAGGGCAGATGCCGCCGCCGCAAAATCAGATGCCGCTGCCGCAAAATCAAATGCCAGCGCAAAATCAGATGCCTCCGCCGGCAGGGCAGATGCCGCCAGCGCAAAATCAAATGCCGCCGCAAAATCAAATGCCGCCACAAAATCAAATGCCGCCGGCGCAATATCAGATGCCGCTGCCGCAAAATCAAATGCCGCCGGCGCAAAATCAAATGCCTCCGCCGACAGGGCAAATGCCGCCGGCGCAAAATCAAATGCCTCCGTCTGTAGGGCAAATGCCGCCGGCGCAAAATCAAATGCCAGCACAGAATCAGGTACAGACCGGTGCCCCGCCCATGGTAATGGCACCTTATAATCTGGACTCGAAGAGCCTTACTGGTAGCTGGGACTATCTTTTCCAGAATCCTTCCGGCAAAACAGGATCAGGAGAGATCAATATCACCCAGAATGGCAATGCAATAAGGGGATATGGGAGCGATTCGAATGGGCAATTCCAGATAAAAGGAATCAGGCAGGATGATGTTATTAGTTTTGACAAACTTTATGTCAGAGACGGCGTAGCCATAAGCAAACGCATTGTTTACTCAGGAAAGTTATCTGTATTCCAGGAAGAAAATGGTGCGCCGACAATTTTGATGTCTGGTATCTGGCGTTATTCCGGTCCTGATGCATCCGGTAAAGATAGCGTCATGAGCGGTCCTTTTGAAGCCAAGCTTGCTACTGATGCAGTAGCAAGACCTCCTTCCCGGCCACCGGCAAAGAAACCGAAAGGTGCTCGCCGTTAGTAAGTGTTCTTCGATCAGCTAAGCTTGCTTTCATTTTTCTCAGGCGAGAGCAAATAGCGTTATTCCTGCCTTTTTTTCAGTTCTGCCATTGCCTGGTTAAAACCGTTGAGATAGTCGCTTCTGGTTTTTTCTGCAATTGCTTCCCATTCATTTTCCGGAAGGCTCATTTTTAGGTTCGGGTCTTCTTTGCCTTCCATTCCCGAAAGCATTGCCTCCATACCATGCAGGTTTATCCAGCGATGGTCGTAATTGTGCGGAGTTTTGCGGTCCCATTCGACTACTTTTGAAACAAGTTCTTTAAGCCTGGGTATGTCGGTGAATGCATATTGATTAATGGGAGTGCCGAACTGCATATTCAGTACGCCGACACCTGAACGTGCAGATATATCCGCACATCTGTTGGCATCGTATCTTGCTCTCAGTTGCCCGGCATAAAACCAGAACATGGCGTCGTCCTTTTTTCCTTCCTGAAATAGGACTGAAGAAAGGAGATAGAAAACCGGTGGGGCATACTTGTCCGGTGCTGCTTTTATATCGGCGATTGCTTTATTTCTTGTTTCAGTTGAGGCAGACTTCAATTCGTCGATTGTTTTGTTGCACAGGCTGCTGTCTATTTTTGCGAATTCACCGACAGGCTTAACAATAATGTCTCTGGCAACTGCTTTGCTTGAAGCGCTAACGAAGAGAAAACAAAGCAATAGACCGGCAATAAGTTTTGACATTCAAAATCTTCCTGAAAGAAGTATTCATAAGTAAGGAAAGAATACTACAAGCTCTTTTCGGTTTTCGGAGCAGAGCAAGAGAATTCGAGGTCCCCCTCCTACCCTTCGCTTGACAAGGGTGGTTTTAGCCGGGATGGAGCAGTTTCTTGCGTCTCAGGGCTGTTCTCTTCCAGATAAACTGTAAGCAATATTGCTTTTCTGTCTCAAAGAATGGTGGTTTTGCACTGCAGCTGGAGTATCATTAGCTATTTATTGTGAGCCAATCAGCAAGCGCGCTCATGCAAATACACTCGACGGGGAAACAGATGATATGGAATTAAGACCAGTCATACTCAAGGGCACAATAGCAATAGGTTTTGCGACTATCTTCCAGTTGGCGATCCCATGCTGGTCTCAAGGTGAGCAGGGCAATGTCTCTGTGGTTCACTTACAAGTGCAGAAAAATGCCAGCGGGCAAGAAATGGTTCTTACGCCCAGAGGCTATCTTGTGCCTTTGCCCGGTGCCGGTGTGAACGGCAGTGATGTCGAAATCTACATGGGCGCCAATGGCGGCTACTGGTACGTTGACAAAAACGGCCAGACAGAGGACTTAACAGGTTATGTGTCACAAATGAGAGCGCGCCTGGGTCAAATGCAGACTGGCACACCACCGCAATATGCACCGCAGTACAATAATTACACAACCAATAATACGACTAATAATACAGATTCAGGCTCCGGCTCCGGTTCCGGTTCCGGTTCCGGTGTCGGGGCCACTGTTGCCACTGCGGCAGCAGCGGGACTTGGGGCTATGGCCGGAGCTGCTATGACCAACAGCTATTACGGAGTACCATACGGCACTCCCATGTATTATGGTGCAAACGGTCGCCCGTACTATAACGATAATGGCAGAAACGTGTTTGTAAATGAAGATGGTGATATTAACTACAATAACGTTTACGCGGCAAACAGCATTCACCAGTCGAACCAACAGGCCAAAGTAGATCAGGCAGCCGCGTACCAGCAACAAAATCAGCAGGCTCGTTATCAACAGCAAAGCGCTACCCAGCAGTCAAGGCAGGCTCAAATAGATCAGAGCCAGCAGCAGCGTCAGAATTATTATCAACAACAAAATCAAAGATACCAGCAACAGCAACAGTGGTATCAAGCTCAGGCAACCCAGAACAAAGACAAGTATCAAAACTGGCAGAAACAGAGTTCAGGCGAGAATCCGTTTGTGCGTCAGGGCTCGACAGCCAGTGCCCAGGGCGGCAGATTCGGCGGGCGCCAGGGTGACAGCGGTTCTGAAGGCGGCGGCGGCAGATTCGCTGGGCGCCAGGGTGACGGAGCTAACGACGCCTCTGGCGGCAGATTTGCAGGGCGCCAGAGTGATGGAGGTAGTGAAGCCGGCGGCAGATTCGCCGGACGCCAGGGTGATGGAGCTAACGACGCCGGTGGCGACAGATTTGCCGGACGCCAGAATGATGGTGGTGGCCAGGCTGGTGGCGGCAGATTTGCCGGACGCCAGAATGACGGCGGCGCTCAGGGCGGTCGTCTTGGCGGCAGGCAGGCTGAAGCTGGTGGCCGCTCTGGTGGCAGGGCAGGGCGATCCGGAGGCGGAAGGCGCCGCTGATAGCATCGAGCTGAGTGAGCTCATGCTCGCTTCGTTTCGTTCACCACTGACGGTGGCAGGCACTGTGTTATTTGAATGCTTGCCTTTTGTGTTCAGTTTCACGCAAAAAAAAGAGCCCCTCGTGAAGAGGGGCTGTTCGAGTGGATCTTGGATAGCCTGGTTATAATCTTGAAATTCTGCGCTCCTGGATATTGATTGTCGAGCCGCTTATCTACTTTGCTTGGCTATCTCACTTGTTTGTTTGTTTCTTCGATGTTTGAATTATGCCTTAAACCCGCACTCAGTTCATCAATCTTAAGGATGAATTGAGTACTCATTCTTGTGGTGAACGTTGCAGAGCATGTGGTAAACGTTGCGGAGCTTGTGGTGAACAGAGCTTACGGCGTCACTTGATTATCTGCCGACCCAGGGGATTATCATCGACGTTGTGTTCTTGTAATTTTGATAATCCTCACCAAGATGCTTTTGCAAATCCCGTTCTTCTAAAAATACTCCGACAAAAATATATGCTGAACTCAGTAATGCAAAAAGCAGATGCCCGACTGTCAATACTGGTGTAAACCAGAACGCAAGCAAAAACCCGAGCATTAACGGATGGCGGACGTATTTATAGAGGCTTCGTACAGTAAAAGCTTTGTGACTGTATTCGATGCCTTGAAAATTCAGCCAGACCTGGCGCAGACCAAACAGGTCAAAATGATCAATTAAAAAACTGGACCAGAAAACTATGATCCATCCAGAAGCCGAGATGGCCCTGATTATCCATTCCAGGGCAGTATTATCCGTGCTCCAGATAAGATGAGTGATTGGGCGCCAGAGATAAAATGCAAGAGCCAGCTGGCAGCTTGCAACCAGTACAAAGGTGCTTCTTTCTGCAGCAGCGGGAATGATTTTTGTGATCATTGCTTTGAATGCAGGCCGAGCCATAATGCTATGTGTTACGCCGAAGAAAAGCAAAAGCAGGCTGTCAGTTAAGATAGCTTCCATTAGCGGTACTGCCGGGCCTGTGTTTATGTTCTTTGGAACCAGAAAGCCGGAAAGAAAACCCATTGCATAAGTAATGGTTGCAAAAAACGCAAGGTAAGCAAATACTCCGTATATAAGAATGGCAAAACGCTGCATCGTGAGTATCACCTCAGTTTTGTCGAATTGTACGAGCTATTCAGTAATGCAAGTAAGTTTTGGATTGGCGCAATGATACCATCAGGAATCATTTTTTATAAGTCTAGTTTTGATCACCTGCTTTAGCTCTTTTGCTTGCAGCCTGTTTCTTAAAGCCTGCTTTTTCCAGTACTTTTTTCAGCTTTATTTGCTCTTTGTTCGAAAGTCCGTCGTCATTGAAAAGTACCAGAGTCGAAGCTGAGTTGGACGATTTATGTTCGCTTTTAAGCCAGTTAATGAGTTTGTCTGAGACTTCTTTTGAAAACTGTCCTTCCTCAAGCAGCAGATGTTCTGCCTTTGCATCAAGCATGAAAGTCTTTTCGTTACAAAGCAAATCGTTGTACATTTTTGCTACTGCAAAGGGCGATACCAGACGATCATCGAGACCCTGTATCATCAGGACCGGCTTTCTGAGCTTTCTTGAGTAGCTGCCTGTCTTTCTTGTAAAGCGCAAAAATGCAGCGGCTTCGCCAGCTGTAAGTTTTAGTTTATGCGCAGGATCTTCTAATAAGTGTTCGGTTAATTCCGGGTCCGAGCTTGCCTGTTTAATCAGTGCTTTGCCTGCCGGTCCGGGCTTCTGCTTTGAATAAAAGAGCAGTTCCACAATGCCTTTTACTGCGGTTCTTTTTACTTTAAGTAACTTCCATGCCGGTGCTGAACAAACAACTGTGTCGATAAGATCGGGATACTCTGCGGCAATTCTGATCGCAAGCGCAGCACCCATTGATTCTCCCAGGAGATGAACCTTGTATTCCGGATATTTGCTGCGCAGTTCTTTCAAGAGCCCCGATACATCTTCAACAGTGTCAACGCAATTGAGTTTGGCTCGTTCCGGTATCTTTCTGTCAGGACCGAATCCGCGAACGTTAACTGCATAACCATCGACTCCGGCATGTGAAAGCACATCTCCAAGCTGTTTGTAAGCGCGTGCGCAGAGCGCCAGCCCATGTATGCACACTACTATGACTTTAGCCGGCTCTTTGCTTTTCCACACGAGCATATGAGTATTGCCGACCACAACACAAGCAGGCTCCCTGCTGCAGGCGCTTCCGATTTGACAGGCTGAATCGGGAGCTGGACTTTTGTCTTTGCTCTCGTCTGCAAAACTTGTCTGGCTCAAGCAGGAGGAAAGCAATAGCAAGGTGAGCGATCTTCGTAAAATGTCTGTCACTGTTCTTATGAATCTGCTTCTTCTCATAAGTATTGATCATAGCTTAGAATCCCCCGGACGACCTCGTCCAGGGGACCTGTTTGAACTGAAGTTTTGCGCTTTCCTGCGCGTTGAAATAATCGAATCGAATATGGGTTCCTGATCTGATTAGCCCTTCGGAACTTCTACCTCTACTCTTTGTGGATTAGTGTAAGGGAAATACACATCGATTACGTTGCAGCGTTCAGGCACTTTCAACCACACATAACCATCACCTGTTTGACCCGGTTTCCATTCACTTGTCCAGAAATTATGTGATGCTGTCTCATTCTCTTCGTTTGACGGCCAGACCTCAAAAGATTGACCTAAAGATGGATCTTTGCCTTTTATGTCTCTTGACCAGAACTTATCCTTGGAAAATGGCGGCGAACCGGGAGGATTGGCACCTTCTTTTCTAAGCCTGTATTGCAATACGACAACGGCGTTATGTCCAAAACCGGGTACATGGGCCCTTACACAGCGCAGTATCTGAACACTCATATTGGTATCGAAGCCGGTCATTACTTTAGGAAATTCCTTCGCTTTGGCTGCTTGTGGCTTTGCTTTTGCCGAGGCTGTTTTTCCCTGACATTCACCCGGCAATGGTAGTAAGAAAGATAAGAGCAGTACTGGAACAAGAAATGCTGCGATTTTCATGGGAACCCCCTGGTTAATCTTTTGACTCGAATAATATACCCATTGATTTTTGTTCAATGAGTCACATAAAAGAAAACATGAAAGAACCTAGAATTAGGGTGGAAGTCAAGAGGTGGTGACTTGAGTAAGGGTAGTTCCTCGAAGCACCCGGACTGCCTTTGTTTTGAGCCCATGACTTCCGGCACTGTCTGCAAAACTCGAAGTCTTGCAAGTCTATTGTTTAATACTTGCCCTGCTACAATCGAGGGCTATTTCCATAATTAGCAGATTACGGCCATTGATCAATGACAAACCAGACTCCCGAAGATCCGGAGAATGCTCTCGATCTCATAATTGAAACAAAGGAAAGGCGGCTTGTTGACCGACCCAAGAAACTCGATTCGCTTGTAGATACACAGGCTATGCGATTTCTTGAAGCTATGGACTTTCAATCGTTCAATAATTTGTCCAGCGCTTTTGAGAAGTTCATGATGGATGCGCCCTTGTTTCAAGGAGATGTGAGCTTTGCTCGAGCAGCGATGGCGCTGGATCTGACCGCGCGGCTTTTTTCAACCATAGACACCGACAAGAACAACCTCTTAAGCAGGGAAGAATTTGCTTATTTGCTGCTTAAAACTACGGAAGCAAATCGCCAGGCGCTTAGCTGGCTTATTGAAAATTTCCATGCATTTACACAGGCATGTTTTTTCAAAGATCAGATTGCTAAAGATGATGTGGAGGCTGCAAGAAATGTTTTTCACGGCTTAAAAATAGCAAAAGAGAAGCTCGGTTTTGATAAGCAGCCCACACTTGAAAATCTTAAGACGCTTGACCCGAAAGAGATCAAGAATTTGCTGGACAATCGAAGGTCTGAGCTTACACCGCACGAAGCCTCCGGACTCCAGTATTTGTTAGACCATATCAAAAAGTATGTGGGTCAGAAGCCGGGAGAAAAAGGACCGGGGGCAAAGGAGCAGGACGAAAAGTCCGATGCAAAAGAGAAGAGCAAAGAGCAGGAGCTTGAAAAGAAAAGAAAAGATGAGCTTGAGGAAGAACGACTCAAGCAGCTTGAAGGTGTTCTTGATCCGAAGTCTTTGCGGACTCTTAAATCATTGAAGCTGAACAGCTTCGAAAGCCTTTTTCTTGCTTTTGCCGAGTTTATCGAAGACTCGCTTAATTTTAAGCACGATAAGCCTTTCGGTAAAGCTGCAAATGCACTTGATACCACAGCTAATCAACTTTCTGAGCTTGAAATGAATGAAGACCATTTTTTTACACGTGATGAACTTTTGATTGTAAGCAAGATGAGCCAGAAAGAAGACAAGGACAAAAAACAAATGAACTGGCTGGTAAAGCATTTCGATGCTTTCACTAAAGCATTCTTTTTTCCGGGCAAAGCAAAAAAGCGCGATATAAAAGCAGCAAGTAAAGTTTTTCAAGGTCTGGATTTTGTGCAGGCACGATTCAGCGACGATCCCAATGTTCAAAAGGAACTTGATCGTGAAATCAGAAACTACCTGAATCAGCATCGAGGCATGATGCAGCCAAAGCACAGGGAAGGACTGGAGACTCTGGTTGACTTTATGGAACGGCACGCCAGAGACTGATTCGTTTGATCTTATGTTATCAGTGCGTTAAGGACTTCCTTGGTGAAACAGGCTGCACGGAAAGCACCGGCGGCGAACCCTGCCAGGATTTGCTGAAGTAAAGAGGAGTTTGCAATCTGCCTCTGTCTCTCAGTACCTCTTGTTCTACCTGCTCACTTAAGAACTTGAATGCCTGGTTGAGATCAACCTGCTTGTTGTTCTCTTTCAATGCTTCTATAAGCTGTCTTGTAAATACACTGTTGGGGTATGATTTTGATTCCCATGAAATCTGGTCGGGCGAACTGGAGCAAATTATTGCTTGACCTTCGCCGATTTGAAGTTTTGACACATCGAATGCGGAGTCTCTGCTGAGCCCTTTCTGTCCGGAGGCGGAGCCGCTGTGGCATACATCGAGAATTGTGACGATTCTGTTGCTGTGCACTTGTTCTTTTATGATTGCCGAAAGCCACTGCATGGGAACGCCGGTGCTCAGCAGTGCATCGGGGGCGGTATCATGCGCAACAAGAAAGTTGAATCCGCCTGATTCATTCTTTGAGCCGCTGCCGTGGCTCGATATATAAATGACCACAAGATCGTCACGGTTAGCCAGCCGTCCCAACCACTGATCTCCCAGATTTTTCAGTATGTTCTCTCGGCTTGCCTCTTTGTCGGTGAGAAGCTTTACATGATCCGGAGCAAAGTCAAGTTTGTCCACTAAGAATCTGGAAAAATCAATTGCATCTTTGGCTGCATATTTCAGGTTAATTGACGGGTCTGCAAAATTGCTGATACCGACGACAAGTGCCCATTTGTCTTTTACCGGATGATCCACGGATGCCGGCTCAGCCTGACCGGGTGTAGCAGGCGCGGTGGCTATCGGTGTGCTTTCTATGGCTGTTTTTGAGGGCGCAAGTTCTGGATGGGCTAATTTGATTGAGCTAATTTTCTTGCTTATATCATTTGCCTCCTGGCTGCGATTTTGCTTGGTGTAAACCCTGTTCAATAAAGCAAGATCTGAAAGCAGGCTGGAGTGCTTGTTCTCGTAGATTTTTTCTTTTAAGGCAATCGATTTCTTTATTGCTTTTTCCGCTTCGTCAAATCGGTTGGTGCGCTCGCACAAAGATGCCAGATCGCAGTAAACACGAGCCAGGAAAGAAGGGTCGGTGTTCTTGTTGTTTTCTTGAATTTCGGCGGCCTGTTTGAGTATTTGCTCTGCCTGCTCGTATTTTTTGTTTTGAGAGGCGATACGTGCTCTCAGAACTAAAATAGGTACAGCATCAAGGGTGTTTTTTCCCGAAAGGTTTTCGCGAATTTCAAGCACTTCGCCTGCCAGTTTATCTGCCTCGTCGAATCTACCCTGATCTGCATAAATCTCTGCAAGTGTAGAGATACCGTCTGCTGTATAGAGGCTGTTGCGGCCAAGCGCGGCAGTGTAGATTTTTACGGATCGTTCTGCTGCTTGTTGAGCGTCGTCATATTTACCCTGGTTGCGGTAAATCTGAGCAAGTGAACTGAGGTCGGTGGCAAGATCGGAGTGTTCCGGACCAAGCTGTTTTTCATGAATCTTGATTGCTTTTCTTATAAGCTCTTCTGCTTCAGCGTAACGGTCTTGTGAGATAGCAACAGTTGCAAGGTTAGCGCAGCAGGTGGCGATGCTCTGCCCTTCCGGACCTTCAGTTTTTTCAAGGGTGACTCTTGCTTCTTCGAGCATCTTTCTGGATTCGTCATAACGGCTCATCGGTGAAAGAACGGTGATTGCATAGTTGGCCTGGCAGAGAGCATAGCCGCGCGGGTCCTTCTTCTTGTTTTTTGCTCCGGCTTCAAGTGCCAGCTTGTAGTTTTTTTCTGCCAGGTCGTATTTTTTTTGCATGCCATATGCCGAACCGAGTGTTGAATAAAGCAAAGTTACCGGCATTGTTCCTTTTAGAAATGATGCCTGCCTGAGCTTGAGGGCCTCGTCGATGTTGCTCACGGTATCCTGGGGTTTACCCTTGTCAAGATACATTTGACCCAGTGCATAATGCACCATCGACTTCAAAAGGTTCTTAATCGGGCCTTTGCCCTGAAACATCGTAAGGGCGCGCTTGTAGAGAGACTCTGCTTCTGTGAAACGATCTTGCTTTTGATAAATTGCAGCAAGCATGACTATCGACTGGTATAGCTTGAGGTCATTTTTTTTCTTGCTCTTTTCTCTTATATCGAGAGATTTTTTAAGAAGCTCTTCTGCTTTTTGCTGCTTACCTGTATAGGAATAAGCCTGCGCCAGGGTGTCGTATAGATCCAAAAGTTCGGTTGAATCAAATGCTGCTGAACCGCTGTTTTTAATTGCAAGTTCAAGAAGCTGTTCTGCTTCTTGATATTTTTGCTTCTTGATAAGGCTCTGCCCAACTTTTAGATCTTTGACCCACTGTTCAGCAGCAATTGCAGGAGCTGTGAAAACTGTTCCTGTAATGCTTGTACTTGTAAGCAAGACTATTAAGCATGCGGTTGTTAAATACCGGCTTCTCGTCTTGCTGTTTCTGCTTCTGTTTCTGCCGCTGTTATAACTGCTATTTTTGCTTCTGTTTCTCAATTTGCGGACCTCCGCATTTATTATAAATGCGTATTTCCCGTATTTTGTTTCCATTAATGTATGCGTATCATTTGCTAAGTATTTAATCTGCCATAAAGTGAGTATTTATGCCCTGGCAAGCGGAAGAAATGAAACCTGGAGACAGGGTTGCACAGGCTGGTGTTGCCCTGGTCGAGCAGGCTCTTTTTGCTGATGGCGGCACGTTTCCTGATTCGTTAAGCGGCCTTATCAAGCTTCCCGACCGGAATGGGCGTGTAGAGCTTAATCTTCCAGGCGTCGAGTTTGTAAACAGTCAGCGCCAGCATGATTCTGACGGCTCCTTGCTGAACACCAAGGTTTATCACGAGAACATAGATACAATTACGGACGCAAAAGGGCAAAAAGTTCAGACTGTTGATGAACAGGCCCAGGGCTTCTTACTAGATATAAATGCCAGCAATAAATATGCCTGGTGCAGAAAAATTGTACGCGACGGCAAAGGCGATTTGCAATACCAGCTTCAGGGCAATTGCAGTGCCACCACCATGAATGGGGTATTTAAGGACGCCAGTTTCCTTATATACGACCACACGGGCAGGCAGTTGCCGGTGCAGATCCATATTGTCGGTCAGGCAACCGGAGTTGACAGCCTGAAGATTTCAGCAAGCACTATTTATGCGGACCAGGCAGGTGTGCCGATTCCTGACAGCACGGGCAGACCGCAGGTGCTCGGGGTTGTGGAGGCAAATATCACCGTTGACCCGAATAAGCCGACCGGTGCAAAAATCGAACTGAAAAGAGCCGGTAGAACACTTGATTCGCTTTAAAGCTTGGTATTTTTCCTAAATCATTGTCTCTGAACCTGCAAGATAAGAACCACAGATAGTTGCAGGTTTTGAATTTCCTCTTTTCCATTGCACAAAATCAGCTTTGGTATTTTTCCGATTAGCCCGGCGCTTATGTTTTGGCAAACTTGAAACATAAGGTCAAGCCGCAGGAGATTTTGAAATGGCTAAAGTTCTGAAACTTATTACATTGTCTATTCTGGCTGTTTCAGCAGTGACTCTGGCGGTTATGCTCTTTCAGTTCAAACTCTTCCCCATACTTGGAGCTATTGTTCCTGGAGCATTCTGGGTCTGGTTTTTTTGCTTTAAATCAAGGGCGGCTGTTTGCAAAATGCAAATTCTGAAGGCATTTTTTCTTGGGGTGCTGGTAACTCTTCCAACCAGCCTTCTCGGAAATTTGCTTACAACTTTCTTGCCGAATATGGAGCATTCAGAGCTTCTTTTGCTAAGAGTAGTTTTTTATTTTCTGGTGGCAGGCCTGCTTGAAGAAGGAGCAAAGTTCTGGGCGGCTCAGCGGGTTTTCAATAAAGCAGACCAGAACTTAGATCTCAACTCAGTAATGGCGCTTTCGGCTGCATCCTGTCTTGGATTTGCGATTCTGGAGAACATTTTCTATTTGTCAAAAGGCGGTATCGTGCTCTTGATTGTGCGGACCCTCTTGTCAGTTCCCAGCCACGTGCTGTTTTCGGCACCTTTGTTAAAAGCCCTCAGCGCCAAAGATTATGAGAAAAACCAGAAATTTGCATTTCTGCCAGGCTTTTTGCTTTCAGCATTTTTTCATGGTTTATTTGATGGACTTTGTGATTCCAGTCTGCTTCTTGTAGTCATATTAGCGATTGCATTATGGAATCAATACAACAAAGTGTCTGCAGAAGCTAATCAGCTTGCAAAAGCAGGAGTTGCCGATTCACTTGAGCCTGTAGCCACGCCTGCACCGTCGCCAGTCTTATCGACCGGTCTCAAGTCGCCAGACAACAAAAAATCGCAATCAGTTAAGGTGATTTCAATCTTCGGCGGTCCTGTGCCGGCTGTATCCGGAAATGGACCAAGGCAGTTCGTTTTGAGAAAAGCATGCTGATTGAAAAATTTATTGGATATGGTGCTAACTGCCGGGTCTAGTTTTTTAGATCCGGCAGCAACATTTACAGTCAGGTTTGATTCCTTTCTTTTTGCAGCTCGCTCATAGATTCCAGAAGCAAGCTTAAACACTGTTAAGCTTGCTCGAGTCCAGAAAATGCTTATCACGGGTAGATTTACTGTGGTTGAAGGCTTAAGGCTACAGGACGCTCGGTCAAACTCGATTCTGAGTAATTGGAGTGTCCTTTTGTCATGGAAGAGCTTTCCGGAGATTCAAAACAAAGCGAAGAACGCGAGGCTGCAAATCGCAGTTCGGAGCTCTTGCTTGCCGATAGCTGGAAGGAATCCGCCGCTATAATATACGAATTTTCCAGGCTTTCAGCTCCTGCTGTCGCTGAAAGAAATGTTTTTGCCGGCTCCAATCAAAGCTCCATGCAGAGCGCTGAGAGCAAGCAGCTTGATCAAAGTGCAAATGTCGATCTGCTGGCATTGCAAAAAATGCTTGAAACCACTCATGAAGAGATCAGCTGTTTGCACCGCTCGCTGAAAAACAGCGCATTTGAAACTGAGCAGGCAAGACGCTCGCTTTTGACTAATCCGGCCAAAATCATGACCGCAAGCTCGGGGCTTGCGATTCTTTCAAAAACACCCGGGCTGGCTACGACCCCGCTTGTTGGCCTTGCTGGGCTGCAGGGATATGATGATTTTCGAAATCTTCTTGATTCAAACACTGTTATGGGGCGAGGAAAGTATGCTCTTGGTATTGCTGCAGACACAGCGCTTGCAGCAGGGAGCCTGGGCTTCTTAATTGAGAATGTTCCGACGCGCTTTAAGACACCGCTCTTGTTAGGCGGTTTGCTGGGCAGAGTTGCACTGGACTTGCTGCCAAAAGATGGCTCTCTTCTCAATGAATCAGAGAAAAACGAGACTGAGAATAACGCGGCTGAGAATCGAAACAGAAGAGCGGCTGCTTCCAGGTAAAAAGCAGGAAACAGCAGGATCTTTATTTAAGTAAGCTGACTCAAGTGTCGACCAAGAGCTCTCCAGAAAAATATTCGGTCTGTTAAGCTTATGGCTCTGTCGCTCTTACCCAGACCGGCAAAGGTCGGAATCTCGTGCAAGGGAGCATTCAGTGCCTGGTAACCGTTTAGCTCGGCAGAAACTGGTGGGCGCAGATCTCTTGCTATTATTCTGCCGCCTAACTCAGCCTGTTCTCCTTCGAACCTGAATTTTAGTGGAGCTGCTTCGGCTGTGTTCAAGACTTTTTCTGGTGTTGCGGCTGAAACTGGTTTTGCAATGACATTTTCTTTTGCATTTGGGAATAGCGTAAATCTGCCGCTTACCGAAGGCGGCATATCTGATTTGAGGGCTGCAAATTTTTCCGCTCTCGGGTTCAATGCAATTCTGCCGCCGAACTCGGAAGTGTCTTGCACAATAAATTTGCCCTGCTTCCCGGCACTGAGGCTGAGCGTTTCAGACAATGGCTGCGTGCTTTTGAGAACCGTTCTTGCAGAACCTGCACGCGCTATCAGACCGGCGCCGCAAAGAGCAAGAAGACCGGCGGCCGCACTTATCTCCAGCTTGTGTTCACTGCTCCATTTATAAGCGTCTTCAAATAGATTTGAAAGATGCGAGTTGCCGTGCCCGGTGTTTAAAAGCTCGCTTTTTGAAACCTGCTCCAGCTTTTGTTCCTGTAATTTTGGCTCGTGGAAATTTTCCATACTGTCCTTCATTTGTTAATCAATGGCTCAAAGAATTACTGCTGATGATATATTCGGGCCGGGCTGCAATAAAGGGCTTTCATGGTGAGACCACCATGAGTTTTGAAAACTCTGGTGTTATTGCTTTATATGACTGCATAATTAATCAGTCGTTTATTTGGTTTCCTCTTAGCGGCAATTATGACTAAGATTTTCGGAAAATTCTCTCTAAGACTGCTTTGCCGCTGCAATAAAGCAGCGGAGATTGGATTAAAATCACGAGAGTTTGGCTGGCTTCAGCTGCGTTTTTTTTTCATTTTTCAAATTTTGCTTCTTTACAGAGAGGACATTAACGTGACAACCCTTCCCCAAAGTAGATCTGCTGCTTTGCAAATAGAAAATGCCTGGGACATGATCGATCTGGAGCGCTATCCGCTTCTTGACATGGATGGCGCTACTGGCAAAGCGTTGTTAGGGCACTGTCGTGAGCAACTTAGCGAGCTGGGAGCTGTTGTTCTGCCGGGCTTTATTAGAAGTGAGGCACTGAGCTTACTTGCCGGCGAAGCTGCGGAACTTTCGCCGCTTGCATACCACAGCACGGTGGTGGGCAATGCATACCTTACACCTCAAGATCAGAGTTTGCCTGAGGACGACCCGCGTCGCATGGAGGACCGGACTTCTCTTGGAGCTGTTGCTTACGATCAGATGCCATCAGATACGCTTGTTCGCCGCTTATACGAATGGGACGGCTTGATGGAATTTCTTGCTGCTGCGCTGGCTAAAGAGAAACTCTATCGCTATGCCGACAAGATGGGTGCTTTAAATATTGCAGTAATGAAAGCCGGCGACTATTTGCGCTGGCATTTCGATCAAACCGACTTTGTAGTATCACTCCTTTTGCAGGACTGTCAGAGCGGTGGCGATTATGAGTTTGTGCCGATGATCAGGAACCGGAGCCAGGAAAATTATGAGGCCGTGCGCCGAATTTTAAACGGCTCAAGAGAAGGGGTGCTTCGCCTTGACATAAGCCCAGGATCGCTTGTTTTGTTTGAAGGCAGGCACTCACTGCATAGAGTAAGCAAGGTGGAAGGAGATACAGACAGGCTGATTGCGCTTTTCGGATACGACACCAGAGAAGGTGTAGAAAGCAGCGACCATTTGAGGATGATGCGTTACGGTCGCACAAATTGAATAATGGTTAGCAACAGGATCTTAAAGTGAAAGTAGTATCTGATCGCTTCGGCAGTATAAATCTGGAAGAGCAATGCTTGTATGGTGTACAGACCGCAAGGACAGTAGAAAACATGGGCTGTTCCAGATTCAGGATGTCGGACTATCCTGGTTTTGTAAAAGCACTTGCGCTTGTGAAAAAGTCCTGTGCTTTTGCAAATCTAGCTGCAGGGCTCATTAGAGAGTCTCAGTGTCGCGCCATTTCGGCAGCTTGCGATAGGATAATTTCAGGTGAGTTTCTCGATCAGTTCCCGGTTGACATGCTGCATGGTGGCGGCAGCATCGGTTTCAACCAGAATATGAATGAAGTTCTGGCTTCCTTAGTCCGTGCGAACTCTGAGGAATGTGAGAAGCATGACTTCAAAGACAATCATATTTTTGATGCAGGAACTTCGCTTGAAAAACTAATCAACGCATCTCAATCCACAGCCGATGTATGTGCCACTGCTTTTCGCCTTGCTTTAATTGAGGCTTGCGATGACTTGATTCTGGTTCTGGAGAAAAATCTGGCTCAAATAGAACTACTTAGTACAGACTATGCCGGTTTTGAAACAGTTGCCAGAACCTGCTTGCAGGACGCGATGCCGGTTGAAGTCGGAAGTTATTTTCAGTCATGGGCAGAGGCCTTCAAAAGAACTCTTCGGAGAATAAGAAAGTCCCGGGAGGATTTGCACAGTGTGAATCTCGGTGGAACTGTGATTGGAAGCGGCGATGGCGCCACAGACGAATACAGAGACCGGGTGCTGCCAGCTCTTTCTGACTTTTCAAATCGCAAGCTGGACCGAAAAAGCAAGCTTTACGATGCAGCTCAGAATATCGATGAGATTGTTGAACTGTCAGCTGCACTTGAATTGTTCTCGGGATTGTTGCTGAAAATTTGCAAGGATCTTCGCTTGCTTGCATCAGGGCCTCTCAACGGATTTGCTGAGATGATTTTACCGGCAGTGCAAGATGGCTCTTCATTTTTTGCAAAGAAAAACAATCCTGTTCTGCCCGAGATGCTTATGAATGTTTGTTTTCATGTAAAAGGCAATCACCTGGCCTCTCAATCTGCGCTCGAGCACGCAGAACTCAATTTGAATGTTTTTGAGTCGGCTGCCTTCTTTCATACTATGGATTCGCTGGAACTTTTAAGCGCATCCCTGGAACTTTTCAGAGCAAAATGTCTCTGCGGGCTGAAGGTCAACGAAGCACGCTGCGCCGAATTGATTGAGAATCTGAAAAGACAGAGTTGAGAAGAATACAAAAAATCTCTGAATAATAAACTGAAAGGAAAAGGAAATGACCAGTATTATGCAAGACAAAATCTTATCTACAGCCAGGCTTAACTGGTCGAAGACCTGGCTTGCTTCAGCCAAACATCCATTTATTGCAGGCAAATGGCAGTCATCTGCAAAGGACTCGCTCAAAAGTGTAAACCCCTGCAATGGTCAGGAAATTGCTGAATTTGCAATCTCAAACAAAAAAGACCTGGGGATAGCAGTTGATGCGGCCAGAAACAGCTTCAAGTCGGGAGCCTGGAAAAACATGGCAAGGCGTGAGCGAGCCGGGCTGCTCCAGAAAATTGCCGGACTTATCCGCAGCCATAAAGAAGAACTTGCAACTCTTGAATCGCTGGATAACGGCAAGCTTTACCGCGAGTCTTATATCGACGATTTGCCGGAATCCGCCGATGTGCTCGATTATTATGCAGGCTGGACCGACAAATACTACGGTGAAAACTGTCCTGTTGAAGATGGTTTCTTGAACTACACAAAACGCCAGCCCCTTGGTGTTTGCGGCTTGATTATTCCCTGGAACTTTCCACTCTTGCTTGCTATGTGGAAGCTGGCACCAGCTCTTGCGATGGGTAATACTGTAGTTATAAAACCGTCTCCCTTTACCTCACTTTCCCTGATTCGTCTTGTCGAGTTAATTCATGAGTCTGAGATTTTGCCTGACGGCGTCCTTAATCTGCTTCTAGGTGATGCTGAAATAGGCCGGGCTCTTTGTGAAAATCAGTTTGTAGACAAAGTTTCGTTTACCGGAAGCACTGCAACCGGCAAACATATTGTTCATGCCTCAGCTGATTCGAATCTGAAAAGTCTGGGGCTTGAGCTTGGTGGAAAATCTGCAAACATTGTCTTTGAAGATCCAATCGATCTCGAGTTTGCAATTGAGCGCTCTTTTAATGCCATGTTTTCTCATAAAGGCGAGAAGTGTTCGGAACCAACAAGACTCTTTGTTCATAAGAGTCTGTATGAAGAATTTCTTGCAGGGCTTAAAAAACGTGCTGAGGCTGTCAAATGCGGTGATGCCTTTGATCCTGAGTCTGAGCAGGGCGCCCAGTGCCATCGGGCTCATTTTGAAAAAATCATGTCTTATATAGAGCTTGGTAAAGAGGCCGAGTTCAGGCTCGTAGCCGGCGGCACTCAGGATAAATCAAGCAAAAATAAAGACGGACTTTTTGTAAGACCGACGATTTTTGCAGATGTAGATAACAAACACAGGCTCAACCAGGAGGAAATTTTCGGCCCGGTTTTGTCTGTAACTGCCTTTGAAACAGAAGAAGAAGTCGTGAGCATGGCCAACGACAGCATTTATGGGCTTGCAGCCGGATTGTGGACCAGAGATGTTTCGCGGGCTCATAGAGTAGCAGAAGCACTGGATGTCGGCATGGTATTTATAAACAAATACGGCATGTATGATTTTTGCAGTCCCTTTGGCGGCTTTAAACAATCGGGCTGGGGAAAAGAAATGGCGATTCATTCGCTTGACTCATACACCAAGCTGAAATCGGTCTGGCTGAAGTACTGAATAAATGCATGGCATTCAGCAGTCAGAGCCAAAGCCAAGCTCAGAACCGGAGCCGGAAATCTAAGAATCAAAGCCGGAGTCTCAAAAAGAAATGTTGTAGCCCATGTTCTGAGTGAGAGACTGCTTTAGTGATCAAGTAGATTCGAGCTGGTAAAAGGTCCGAATAAGAAGTAAAATCAGGAGAAGCTTTATTGATTTTACTTCCATGGGTTTCCTCTTTATTGAAACCTGACTACAGGTTTGTGTCACTTGAAGCTATTCAACAAAGATGAATACGTTCCCATAATCGAGTCTGTCATTATCGGATTGGTAGCCGGAGGATCGGCTGCTGCACTCGCACACGGGGTAAACTGGCTGGGTGCTCTTAGAGTTCATCTCTCGAGCATTCTGCCTGCTGCTCATGTTCTTCCAATTTTCGGACTCTTAGGCGGGCTGCTTTCGGGCTTATTAGTAGAAAGAGTTGCTCCGGAGGCATCGGGAAGCGGCATCCCGCAAGTGAGAGCGCGACTGGACCGTATCATCATGCCGCTTGATTTGCGAATTGCGGTAGCCAAGTTAATTGGCGGCACGATAGCTCTGGGCTCGGGCTTGTTTCTGGGCAGAGAAGGTCCGACCGTGCAGCTTGGTGCTGCACTTGCTGCTCCGCTTGCTCGCTGGATACCGACTGCAACAGCTCATAAACGCCAGCTGATTGCTGCCGGCGCCGGTGCCGGCTTGACTGCCGCTTTTAATACGCCGCTTGCCGGTGTAACTTTCGTGCTTGAAGAACTGCTCAAAGAAATTAAGCCTTCAACAGTCATGATTGCACTTGTTGCCTGTTCGGTTGCTTGCTTTGCTCTGAATATATTCAGCCCGCATCGCTTCGGGCAAGAAGCCGGATCGCTTGCGCTCTGTTTTAATCCGGAGGATGCGCCCTTTTACCTTTTGCTTGGACTTGTAGCCGGAATTTTTGGAGCGATTTTCAATGCCGCAGTACTTGGTTCATTGAAATTCAATCAAGCGCTCAGAATGCCGGTATATTTGAGAGTTGCTCTTGCAGGACTTATTTCCGGAGCCATAATTTCAGTTCTGCCGGATACCTTTCATAACTATGCCGGCATGAGGGCGCTAATAATCGCAGGTGAGACTAGATGGGACATGGTGCTGGTTGCATTTCTTGAGTTTTATTTGCTCACACTGGTTGCTTACGGATCAGGTGCTCCCGGTGGACTCTTTGCGCCCTCACTGGCACTTGGCGCATCTCTTGGAGCTTTGATAGGCTTCTTAGACCAGACGCTGACAGGCACTGGCTCGACTGCCACATTTGCGCTTGTGGGTATGGGTGCTTTCTTCTGTGCCGTTGCTCGAACACCGCTTACGGCCATAGTAATAACCTTTGAACTCTGTGCCAGTTTTGATGTATTGATTCCACTGATGTTTTCCTGCATTATCAGCTCAGCTGTAGCTGAGCAGATTTTCAAAGACGGCCTTTATGATCATTTGATGCGCTGGAACGGCATTCATTTGCAGGGACCGGATAATCTCAGACTTGTGAAAGCAAAGGATCTCATGCATAGAAATGTCGATACGATCACAAGCAAGTCGCTGGTAACAGATGTTCTTTCTTTATTTGGATCTACTGCTCAAATTGGTTTTCCGGTTGTTGATAAAGGCATACTTGTCGGTGTTGTTACCCAGAGCGATATTGCTGCACTTGCTCAGGGAAAGCATCTGGCTGAACTGAGAATCGCAGATGTGATGATTCCGCATCCGGTGGCAGTAAATGCACTTGATCCGCTTGAAGAGATTCTTTTGCTCTGCAGTCGCTACCGATTTAACTGGCTGCCTGTGGTTCACCACGATAAGTTCAAAGGAATCATAATGCAAAGTGATGTTTTGAATGTGCTTTTTGCAGCCCAGGAACAGGTTTTTGATCCACATGAGTTTGCAAAGACCCTGCTTATGAAAAATCATCACAAAGTGCGCTCTCCTGCGGATCTGAAAATCGAGCTTAAGGACAGCCTTGAGAACGTAGGTATAACCGCAGGCTTGAAACTGAGCCAGGACGCGCTTGACGTCACTTCTAAGAAGGTGGAAAATCTGGAGAATCTGGAACTCAAGGCTGCGATCACTGAAAGCCAGGATATTGCAATTGGAGAAGACAACTCGGTGCTGAAAGAGGCGTTCAATGAAAATGCAGAAAGCCTGGAGGTTCAGGAAGAACAGAAAAGCAGCTGACAAATATTAAGGGCCTTGCTCTAATGCCAGTGGCTTGCTGACTGCTCCAGTGTCTTGTCTTTAACCATAAAGTCTTCAAACTGAAAACTGTAGTTTTCGCGCGAGTTGGAGTTTGAAGGAGTCCAGTTTGTCTTGTAAATTTCAGGATCGCCCAGATAAATTCCTGCGACTTTCAACACTTGATCCGAAGGAAGATCCCCCGGCACACAGAGTCCCTTTCGTGGGTTTTGAATCAGCCAGACAAGGGCACCCAGCAATGAAGATGCTACCTGCAAGACCGTTGCATTATGTTGGGTTCCGACCAGCCTCCTTGTTTCCTCGATTGCCAGTCGGCTTCCAAACCAGTAGCAGCCGAACTTTCCTTTTAAAAGCGTACCCAGATCGTCTCTGCCTGCAAACACCTGCGTGCCCATGAGCCGGTCCGAAAAGGATTGCAGCCTGCCCGATTGATACTCGAGAAGCGATTCGAGCGCCTGAGGAGAAGGGCGATAAACAAAGCAAACCGTCGGCCTGTAAACGAGTCTCTGATTCTCGACAATAGCAAGGCGGTTGCCGATTGTGAATGTTTCACCGTGAGGTATCAACATGCCGACAATAGGAGTTTCAGGAACCCAGCTTCTGATCAAATTGTGCAAAGCAGGTCTCTGGATGCAGAGGTGGAACTTGCCGTTGTGATCCAGATGCATGGCGTCTCTGGGGAGATTGATTTCATGAGAGCCCCAGGTGCATTCCGAAAAAGCCATGGACTCTTCTCGCAATCCGGCAGGCGACCAGGTATTCAGAAATTCGCTTGGTTTGCGCGATTCTTCAATTTGAGTATCGCGTTCTGAAATATGGATTACTTTGGTGCCGCTCAGCTGAGCCATCCTGGCGTAATTCTTCTCAGCAAGGGCTTTGCCGATTTTTTCGTAACCGTTTACGTTAGCCTCGGACCAATCGTTTTGCTTGATATCAATTTGCCGGAGATTTATTTGATTGCAAATATACTCAAGACCATACTTCACCCAGTGGCTAACCAGTCCTGGGTTTGCTCCATGCTCGATTACAGCTGTTGCCGAGTTTTTCGGCCAGCGGTGCGCGTAAGCGTAAAGATCTCGATAGCGTGCAAAAATTGTGTCGTTAAGTGGGTCCGGTACTATTTCATCCGGCTTTTTCCAGACTTCTATAGAGGTGTTTGCATAAAGCACATCATTTTCCTGGCACCAGGTAAGCAGATCTGATGTGCCGACCCCGCCTGTGAGATCTATAACCAGATCTTGCGGACCTACATATGAACTCAGCACCGATGCAAAATTATCTTTTGCCAGCTGGCATTGAACAAAATTGGCTCCAGCTGCCAGAAAACGATTCTGTGCCTTTGTTTGCATTCTGGCATCAAGCAATGTGACTTTCGACCAGTCTATGATCAAATGACGATATAAAAGTTCTTGCAAGCAGCGCGATACAGCTCCGCAGCCAAGCAATAATATTCTTGATTTATGTACTACTTTTATCATGCCGGTATACTCATAACACAGGTATAGCGGCTGTTTTCTTGGTAAATCATAAGAGCTACAGTATATATTTTTTCTTGCATTTAGTCACCTTGATGCTGAGCACAGTCCATACTGAAACCCGGCTCTGTAGCCTTTAGGCTGCAGTATGGACTGCAGCACAGGAGTGCTTGCTGAACCAAAAAGCAAGCCCGGATAGTTTTTGCAGCTGAGTATTTAAGAGCAGGCAAAATCAGTGTTGCCGAAAAAGCAAACAACAGCGGATCCCTTTGTCTGACCTTTTTCTATTCTAGCATAAAATCCCCATTTTGCCCAGCAGGCAACAGGATACGAGATTGAATTTCAGTGAGTTCAAGAAGCCTGAGCTAAAAGACCGGACAACAGAATTGCAAAGCACAAAACTAGTGCCTACAACAAGAATTTGATTTTGCAGACTGCTTATTTGCCGAAGCGCTTTTATGGCTGCCTGCTGGAAGCTGATTCCAGGGGGCTTTCATAAGAAGCAGTCCCAGAGCGCAGATACCGGATAGACCGGCAAATAGAAGTCCGGCTCCAAAAAAAGCTGGAATTATAAAGAAGAGCGGGTTTAGCAGTAGTCCAAGTATTACGCCTGTAAGCACGCCTGCACCAACAATTATTTGTATCTGTCTTTCGATTGCAAGCATCTTCTTGCCTTCAAGCAGGGGCAAGCCGGCCTGCCGCCAGGCAAGTATGCCGCCGCTCAATACCTCAGTCTGGAAGCCCTGCCCCATGAGCGTGTGGGCGGCCCGTTCTGCGCGTTTGCCGGAGCGGCAGACAAGCACGACTTTGCTCTTTCGCGGAACTTCTTCATAGCGTTTGCTGAGTTCGTCCAGTGGCAAATTCACCGAGTTTGCGATGTGTTCGGTCTCGAACTCCAGAGGACTGCGAACATCAAGGATAAAGGCGCTTCCGGCAACTGCGAACAGATCCGCAGCGGAGAGCTCTTCACAAATGCTTGCTTGCTTGTTTTCAGGCATGATTCTACTCCGGTTTTAATTTGTATTTTTGAATATATCACTATATGGTAATATACCAAATCAACCAAACGGCTGATTAAGAAATTAAACAAGTAGTCATATAGCTGCTAAAATGCGATCAGTTAATGCATCAGTAGAGAGCATACCCGCGGAAGGTTCCTTATTTATGAAAGACAAACACAAGCTATTGTCACGTCCGGCACTTGAAATTGTCGCGGCTCGCTTTCGGGCACTGTCAGATCCTTCTCGCCTGCAAATATTGCAGTTGTTATTCAGGGGCGAACGTTCGGTTCAGGAGCTCTGCGAATTGAGTGAAATGAATCAAGCAAACGTAAGCAAGCATCTTTCCGTATTGAGCGAGCAGGGCATTGTCCAGAAAAGACGACAGGGTACTTTTGTTTATTACAGTATTGCAGACACAAGTATCTACGAGCTTTGTGACCTGGTTTGCGGCGCGGTCGGCAAAAGATACGGGCAGGTGATGAAAGACTTTGCCGGGCGCTGAGCGCAGGGGCTGGAGTGGAATATGGGGATGCTTTCCAGGTGCCGGTGCTATAATTCAGGACTACTTGGCTCTTTGATAAACAGCTCATTGAGTCTGCGAGGCTAAATGCAGGTTGACGATAGCGAAGCGCACAAAAGTGCTAGCTCCAATCCGGAAAGCAGGGAAATTCGCGCTGCCTGCCCGCATGATTGTCCGGACACCTGCGCGTTGTTGATAACCGTTGAAAACGGAAAAGCAGTCAAAGTACGAGGAGCTTCCGATCATCCAACTACTGCGGGTTTTCTTTGCACCAAAGTCAACCGCTATCTTGAAAGAACCTACAGTCCTGAACGTGTTCTTTATCCGATGAAGAGAATCGGAGCCAAGGGCGAGGGACGCTTTGAAAGAATAAGCTGGGATGAGGCGCTTAATATAATTGCCGCCAAATTCAAAGAGGCGTCTGAAAACTGGGGGCCACAGTCAATATTGCCCTATAGTTATGCCGGCACCATGGGGCTTGTGCAGGGCAGCTCAATGGATCATCGCTTCTTTCACCGTTTGGGGGCATCGCTTCTTGATCGGACTATTTGTGCCACCGCCGGAGCCAGCGGCTACAAATATACCGTTGGTGCTTCAATCGGGACTGATTGTGAGAACTTTTCCGATGCAAAATTAATACTTATCTGGGGATCAAATCCAATCACATCCAATGTACATCTCTGGCCGAAAATTCTTGCGGCCCAGCGCAAAGGCGCCAGGATAATCGCAATTGATCCCTACCGATCTCTAAGTGCTGAAAAATCAGACCAGCATCTGGCCTTGATGCCGGGAACCGATGCGGCTCTTGCTCTTGCAATGATGAACCTGATTATTGCCGAGAATTTGTACGACTCCGATTATGTTGAAAAATACACGCTCGGTTTTGACGCTCTTAAAGAACGCGTGTCTCAATGGACTCCAGCCCGAGCTGCTTCAATCACAGGGCTTAGTGAAGAAGCCATTATTCAACTTGCACGTGAGTATGCAAAGACAAAACCTGCGCTTATTCGTTTGAACTACGGTATGCAGCGTCATGCCGGTGGCGGCATGGCTGTGCGCACGGTATCATGCCTTCCCGCGCTTGTCGGTGCCTGGAGAGATGCTGCCGGCGGCATTCTGCTTTCGAGTTCCGGAACCTTTGCCATCAACAACAGAAATCTCGAAAGACCGGACTTGATCTGGAACAATCCGCGCAGCATCAATATGTCTGCAATCGGAGATGCCCTGCACGGTTATGACCGCAAAGTCGTGTATAAAAAGACGTCGACTGAGAGCGATTGCGAAAGTGAAAACAGGTTGGCAATCGAAGAAGTTCTGAGCCCTCTTGATCCGCCTGTAAAAGTACTTTTTGTTTTTAACTCCAACCCTGTGGCCGTTGCACCTGACTCGCAAAAGGTTATCGCCGGCTTCAAGCGCGAAGATCTTTTTACCGTGGTCCATGAAATTTTCCAGACCGACACTGCCGATTATGCCGATATCCTTTTGCCGGCTACAACTCAGCTTGAACAATTCGATCTGCATAAGTCATATGGTCATCTTTATATGCTCGCAAATAACAAGGCGATAGAGCCGCTGGCTGAAGCAAAGCCGAACACGGAAGTTTTCAGGCTGCTTGCCGAAAAGATGGGATTCAAGGAAGAATGCTTTAAAGATTCCGACGAAGATATTGCAGCACAGGCGCTTGAAAGCAAGCATGAACGAATGGCTGGTATAAATCTTGAGAGTTTGAAAAAGGAAGGCTTTAAGAGGCTCAATCTACCTGCAAACTATGCTCCTTTTAAGGAAGGAAATTTTCCGACACCCTCAGGGAAATGCGAATTTTACAGCCAGTCCCTGGCAGATCTGGGTATGGATCCTTTGCCTGCTTATATTGCACCCAGGGAGTCAAAACTGAGTTCGCCGCTTCTGGCGCAAAAGTATCCGCTGGCAATTATTTCGCCTCCGGCGCACAATTTTTTGAACTCCAGTTTTGCAAATCTGCCCAGCTTTTTGAGATCGGAAAAAGAGCCCTGGCTTGAAATCCATCCTGATGATGCCGGTCTTAGAGGAATCAAGGACGGAGACTATGCAAAAATCTTCAATGATCGCGGAGCTTTTACGGCAAGAGCGCGTGTATCTGAGAGAGCGCGCCCGGGTGTTGTGGTTGCTTTATCAGTATGGTGGAAAAAACTTACCCGTGATAAATGCAATGCAAACGATGTAACTTCGCAGTCGCTGACAGATCTTGGTGCGGCAGCGACTTTTTACGACGCCCTGGTTGATGTGGAGCTTGTTTCGGAAATTTGAACCAAGAGGTTTTTGATCCTTGCTTTGAAAACCTTAAATGTTGTTGTCAATAGAAGTTTTCATCTTGGAATTCTTGAAAGACTAAACAAAATGAGTGTATAGTAATCTCGATTTTGAATCTTGCATTTTGATCTTTTGCGTTTTTAGTTTCTCGGGTGGGGCGGATGAAAGCGGCTTTCGGCAGCCTGGCTTTGGCTTGTTTATTTTTTCTTGCCCCGACAATTGTAATTGCAACGGCTTCGAGCTCTGCTGCCGCCACCGCCGGAAGTTCTGGCGCCTCTCAGCTTGATTCAGTTACAAGCGGCTTCAATAACTATGCAGGTGTTCCGGTGGGGAGTGACAGCTGCATCTACAATGCAAGTTCAAGAACTGCAAGTCCAAGAACTGCAAGTCTAAGAGAAACAGCATCTGAGTATGCGGCATATGCTGTTTCACTAAACGAACTTGCGTATCGATTGATCCTTCTGGGTGCCTATGAAGAAGCTGAAGGCAGGCTGAATCAGGCAATCACTTTTGATCCGACATTGCCCGCGGCACGTTGTAATCTGGGTCTTGTCTTGAACAAGACCGGGCGCGCTAAAGAAGCGCTTGCACATTTACTTTACGCTTATGAGCTGAGACCGGAGCTTCCGACCATATTGCAAACGCTGGCAGCATCTTACCAGTTGCAGGGAAATTATGATGAGGCAATCAAGCTTTATCAAAAGTATTTGAGCCTGTTTCCAGAAGCCGCTGATCGAAGTTATATTGCTTCGCTGAGCCGGCATTTGCAGCTGGAGTTAAAGAAAAAGTCCGCGTTGGAACTTAAGGCTGCGGCTGATTTGAAAACAGACCCAGATGCAAGCAACTGTTACTGGGCCAAAAAGCATCTTAAAGTGTTTATTCAGAAACCTGGTCAAATTGCAGCTTATCGTAGCCAATACGATCAAATACTCAGAAGCAGTTTTCTTGCATGGGGCAGAGCAGGAGTTCTCAGCTTCGAGTTCGTGGATTCTGCAGCAAATGCAGATATCGAATGTGCCTGGACTGACCGGCAGGACAAAATGCTGGCTGAGAGTGCCGGTGGGCAAACCAGTTATAAAATAGCGGGAAAGGAACTGCTTCATGCTCGTATTTTACTTCTTACTTGCCAGCCAAAGAGCAAGCTTACAATGACGAGGGCCGAAGTGCAGGCGCTTTGCCTGCATGAGGTCGGGCATGCTTTAGGTCTGGTGCAGCACAGTGTTCACCCGGATGATGTCATGTTTGCTACACTGGCCCAGGCGAGCCAGCCCAGCCTCTGCGATATTGCAAAATTGCAGAAGCTTTATCAATAAGACTCTATAAAAAAGACATTTTTGCAGTTTGCAGCAGCAAGCAGAATCTTTATCAAAGCAATGCCTAAACTATCTTCCGTTTTTTTGATTCTAGCAATTGTTCTTGTGCTATTGTTTCAATTTATGGCAAAATCCGTGCAGGCAAAATCCGCTCTTAAGACTGAAATCAAGCTCGGTCAGTTAAAACAAGAAGAGGAACTTAACGGCTTCCTTGTCAAAGCACTTTATTTAAATGACAGCGAGCAAGCAATCGGTGCCAGGTTTAAACATAAAAGCTCCGCTTTCACAGTTGATCTATTACAGATTGAATCGGTGCCCCAGGCCTTTATCTGGGCAAACACCGTTCTCGATACGAACAGCGGAGTTTCTCACACCCAGGAGCACTTGCTTCTGGGCAAAGGCAACAAGGGAAGAAATCACGGCACCCTTTCTCAGATGGCTCTTGTAACTGAATCGGCCGGCACCGGACAGTGGCGCACTTATTATCACTTCAACACTTCTGCGGGCAAGGACGTTTTTTACAGGCTTTGCAAGCAATACCTGGACATGCTTCTTTATCCGGACTATACAGATGAAGAAATCAGGCGTGAAGTATGCAATTTCAAGGTGAAAGAAGAGGGCAAGAGCAAGACGCTTGTACTCTCGGAGGCTGGTACCGTCTATAACGAAATGCGCAGTGCCGAGCGCAGTCCCGACAGTGTTATCTGGCGGGCCTGCATGAATCTTGTTTACGGACCATTGCATCCGATTGCCTGTGAGAACGGGGGCAGCTCGGAAGGAATTCGCAAGCTCAGCCCCGCAGAAATTCGCAAGTTTCATGACAAAAACTATGTGCTATCAAATATGGGTATGATTGCGTCATTGCCTGCAGCTGTTCCAGTCACTGAGTTTCTTTCCCAGCTCGATCTGAGTTTAAGAGAGCTCAACAGGTCAAAAGAGCTTCCTGATCTCAGCAAAAGCGACATACCTGTGTTTCCTGCGCCAAAACCGGCAGAGGCAGGTTTGATTCAAATTGTTTCGGCTCCCGAAAAGAATTTGATGAAGCCGGGCACAGTTGATCTTATCTGGCCTGCCCAGTTAGATCTGCCCATGGAAGAATGGATGCTTTTGCAGCATCTTTTAACCAACCTGGCAGGTGATGCCGATACTCCTCTCTATAAAATATTTGTCGACAGCAAAACGCTTAAAGTCGATAGTGGTGCTACCGGCATTGGCGGCTGGGTTTTGAGTGAGCCTGGAAGTCCGGTGATTTTTTCGATTTATGACGTTTCACAGGAGCATATGAATGAAAAGGACATTGATAAATACCGCAAATTAGTTTTGGATGCAATTGCTCAAATTGCGTCTATGAAAGATGGATCTTTGCAGCTTGCGGAATTCAACAAAAAGGTCATGGGGACGCTTGCTCAGGACCGCCGTTCTTACAGTGATTTTGTGAACAAGCCGCCAAAATTCGGGACCAGATTCAGCGGCACAACAATGATGGAGCAACTTTTGAAGCTTGAAAAAATAGGCGGTTTTGAGCGTCATTTGACCTTCAAGCCCGAAATCAACTCCATAGAAAAACTGCTTAAAGATAATCAGACAAATTTCTGGAAGACCTATATTGAGAAATGGAAGCTTTTAAATACAGTGCCGTATGCAGTCGGAATAAAACAAGATCCTGCCTTGCTTACTAAAGACGAAGAAGACCTGCAGGCCCGTCTACGGCAAGAAACAGAAAGATTAAAGAAGCAATTTCGACTTACAAATGACGCCGATGCTCTCAAAGCCTATAGAAATTATTACGAGCAAAAAACAGCGGAGCTTGAAAAAAACTGCAAAGATGATTCTGAGTGCCGCAAATTCATAGATTCACCGCCGCTGGGCTTTGATGAGTTTTTAGATTACAAGCTCACCGAGCTGCCTGGAAAAATACCTTTTTTTCAAGCCAGATTTCAGAGCATGACTTCAAGCAATACTATTGTCGCTTTCAAACTCAAAAACCTGCCGGAAGAAGATCTTATTTATCTGGCCGCTTTTCCGAACTTACTCACAGCAACTGGTGTAATTGAAAGCGGCGAAGCAGTCAGTTATGAAAAAATGCTGGACCGCCTGCGTAAGGAAATCTTTTATATGAACGCCTTTTTCAACTGTGATGTTGATAAGGAAAGATTTGAGCTCAAGATTCAGGCTGCCGGGAGCAATCTTGAAGAAACGAAAAAATCGATCGAGTGGATGGAGCTTGTGCTTTTTCATCCATACTGGCACACGGACAACCTGGCAAGAATTAAAGACCTGGTCGAGCAATATCTTTCGATCTTGCGCAATACAAGAAACTCAGCCTATGAGGAAACCTGGGACCGTGGAGTCGAACAGGCTTTTAGAAAGCAGCATAATCCGCTGATGCTGAATACCCAGTGCTTTCTTACAATGACTCATAACACTCAGCGGCTGAAATGGCGCCTGCGAGGCAACAAAAAAAAGGAAGTAATAAACGAATTTGTTCAATATATGAAACTCCTGGCGGAGTCAGCTTCAAAGTACAAAAAGCAGAAGCTGGAGAACTTGCTTTCAAAGCTGGATAAGAGAATTGCTCAGCAACTGGATGAGAACAAAGAACTGTTCAATCTTTATTTGCAATTATCTGATGAGGCTAAAGTACTGGTAGCAGACGCTGCTTCTGACTTGATTCAGTGTCTTCCCGACATACCCGATGATTCCTTGAAGAATGATTTTGCTGTCTTATGTCATGAAATGGCTTGCGACTTGCAAATCGCTCCTGAAAAAACCTTTGCCAAACTCAATGAAATTCGGCAAAAATTGCTTTCAAAAGCTGCTTGCCGCGTTTCAATTGTGGGCTCGGACGAGTCTCTTGCCGAGCTTGCTAAGATACTTGAGAAATTTGTCGGCAAGCTCGATGACAATGAGTTCAAAGAATCGGTCTATTCTGGCGGGAATCTTGTAAGCCATCGATATTTGAAAAGAACTGAGGCTAAGGAGACCGGTGCAGATAAGCTGGACAGCCCTTATGTGGCACTGGAAAATCCTTCTACAAAGCAGGGAATTGTTTATTTTACGGCTCCCGGCTATAAATACACGGATACGGACGACGACACGCTTATAAAAGCTCTGGCGCTTAATTTATATGGAGGAGCCGGTGCTCATGGTTTATTTATGAGAACCTGGGGAGCCGGCCTTGCATATGGAAACGGTCCATCTTCCGGTCCTGATGCCAGAATCTCCTACTATGCCGATAAGATGCCTTCAGCACCCGAGACTTTGCGCTTTGTAGCCGGCGAGCTAAAGAAGGCAAAACCCGACAAATACTTGCTTGATTATGCCCTGGCTCTTTTCTTTCATACAAGGGCGGGTTCAGGCTTCGAACAGCGGGCTGACGCCATGTTTGAAAATCTTGTTGACGGAATTACGCCTGAGCTTGTGAGACGCTTCAGAGAACGCTTGCTCGAAATTAGAAAAGAAGCTGATTTGCTTGATAAAGTTAAAGCACATTTGTTGAGTGAAAATGGCAAGGTGATTCCTGGTCTGGGTGTGAAAGGAAAGGATGTAAAAGATGCTGTTTATATGAGCATTGGAGACAGCAAACAGCTGGATCAACTTGAAGATTATTTGAAAGAGCTTGAAGACCCGGATTGCAAAATTTCAAGGCTCTGGGCTCGCGATTTCTGGATAAATATGGATGAAACTGATGCAAATGCAAATTGAGCTCATCTGTTAGATAGCAATCGGCAAAAATTGGTGATCGCCTTCGGTACTGCCCCGAAATCTCTGGTGCTTCAAACCAGCGCATGAACTTCCACTGCCAGACGATCTCAATAAAACGGAAATGACAGGATTCGAACCTGTTGTCCTTTAGGGATGACTCGCTAGCAACGAGCTTGCTTCCAGTCGCCTCATTTCCATGGCGCGTAAACTAGGACTTGAACCCAGAGTCACCGCTTTGGAGGCGGTTGGTTTGCCATTAACCGATTTACGCAAATATGCCCAGTCTCGGATTCGAACCGAGAGACTACTGCTTCTAAGGCAGCCGGATTTACCAATTTTCCTAACCGGGCGTCTATTTCTCTCTCCTTCGCTTTTTCTCGCCTTCGCTTTTTCTTCTTGAGTCGATTTGCTTTCTCTATAAGTTCCAAGCGCGATGACAGATTTGCACTGTCGCATCGTGGGGTTGCAATCCACTGCATTACTATCTTTGCTAATCGCGCATATCTCAGTGCCAGGTGCTGCCCCTGGTGCCTCCCGTTTCCAAAACGGGCGTTCTGCTGTTGAACTACACCGAGTTAATTGCACGAACCAGGACTTGAACCTGGAACCGAACGCTTATCGAGCGCATGCACCACCATTGTGCTATTCGTGCGTGGCGGACGTTGCAAGGACTCGAACCCGCAACCCTTTCGGGCATCTGTTTTCAAGACAGACCGCTTTCCAATTCGCTTAACGTCCATTATGGCTGCACAGGCAGGATTCGAACCTGCACCCCCTCCGTTAACAGCGGAATGCTCTGCCAGTTGAGCTACCGTGCATTTTTTCTTCCGTGAACGACTCGAACGTTCAACCTTGTTCTTGTAAGGAACCTGCGCTACCGGTTGCGCCAACGGAAGTTTTACCCTCATGCAGGATTCGAACCTGCGCGAATCGGCGTTCGTAGCACCGTGCTCTGTCCTCTGAGCTAATGAGGGAAATGCCGCCCTACCTGGATTCGAACCAGGGACTTTCTCGTTAGAAGCAAGACGCTCTATCCGCTGAGCTATAAGGCGGTTTTTGACCCCAGTTGGATTCGAACCAACGACTTCGCGCTTAAAAGGCGCATACTCTACCGGCTGAGTTATAGGGTCGACTAAGCCTTCGGTCAGATTCGAACTGACAAATGAGAACTTACAAGGATCTTCCTGTTCCAGTTGAGGCACGAAGGCGATTAACTGGAGACGGTGAGAATCGAACTCACCCCACGAAGTTTGCAAAACTTCATCGCCGTCCTTGGTAACATGCATCCCCAAATGGCGCTCAGCTTCTCGCTTTAAGTAGTTTATTCTGTTTTTTAACTTTTGAATTCCGGCCTGGCTTGCGGATGCCTTGGCAGCGGCTTTAGCAGCGCTTTGAGCTTCGTTTTGAGCTGTGTTTTGAGAGTAGAACATGATCGTGATCCTTTTGCGTGGATTTTGTGAATGGATTACCAGATGCCGCTGCGGCCTTAAACGCGCGTGTGCTCGGGAGCCAATTAAATTGGCTTCTGAGTGCGCAGGGCAGCTGTAGCATGGTCATCACGATCTTGTTTCCTTCTCGAATTGGAGCGGATTAAGAGAATCGAACTCTTTTCGCCAGTTTGGAAGACTGGAGCACAACCAATGTGCCAAATCCGCTTTGGTCGCAGAGATGGGAATCGAACCCATGGTCATCGCGTTATGAGCGCGAGGTGTTAGCCACTACACAACTCTGCTCATAACAACATAACATTGCTTGTGAAGAACGGTCAAGTGAAAAAGGTCATTTCGGTTGAGAAATTTTGCGCACCGCTGGTGGTAGCAGTATAGTGTGGAGCTGCAGCGTGTGGGACCGACGGGTGCGGGACCGACGGGTGTGGGACCGACGGGTGTGGGACCGGTGGTATCAGCGCGGGTGCGTGGGTATCAGCGCGGGACCGGTGGTATCAGCGCGGGTGCGTGGGTATCAGTGTGTGGGCTTGGGCGCGTGGCGTGTTGGAATATCTTGAACGGTGCGGCTTGAGATTTGTGTGAGCCGCCTGCGACTCCACGCGTCGCGAACCCCGGCAAAGTTCTCTGTTCGTTCGGCCCTATTGGTCCGCCAATCAGAACAGAAGCATGATCCATGCTTCTGTCTGAGGAACTCTTGCACGGGCAATACAGGTCGATTTAACGCAGTGAACTTACTGCAAAAGAATCAGTTACTTTTCTTGAGTCGGCAACCCAGCCGAAAATACCGCCCTGGGCGGTGATAATTTCCAGAGTAGCCAGGTGGCGCGCTCGATCAAACGAAGCTACGCAGTCTTCAAGCATTAAAGCGTTGTAGCCCAAATCGTTGGCACCGGTAACTGTAGTGAAACAACAAACGTCGGTTGTGACTCCGCAAACCATAATGTTCCTGATCCCTCTTTCTTTGAGAATCTCGTCCAGATTAGTTTTGATGAATGAGTTCTTGCCGGGTTTGTCGAGCACCAGTTCACCCGGCTCAGGATAGAGTTCCGGAATGATATCCTGTCCTACTTCGCCGATGATAAGAATTCTGCCCATCGGCCCTCTGTCTCCGATACGTTTGCCTTCAGGCCAGCGAGACAGCTTGGTTTCAGGACAATCGCTCATGAAGCACTATTAACTACACAATGGGAATTGCCGTATAGGCGAAAAGAGTCATAAGAGCTTAATTTCAAGATATCCCCAGATATAAGGAGTTTTGGCTGTGGAGGACTTTAGTTTTAGTCAAGCAAACGAGCGTAGCGAGCATTCAAATAATTCCGCATTGCAGGCTGAGTGGCTTGAGAGCCGAGTGCCAGCGGCATCAGCAGCTTCAAGCCGGGTTGAGCTGGTATTTGCCGATATCACAAATGAAAAACAAGAAGACGGAAAAGAAAAAGTCGGCGATGCTAATTCCGATCAAGCAGGGCGGCTGGACAGAGAGTTGAAAGATTTTGCAAACAGCAAATTTGAAAATACTTCGCACAATATGGATAGTTTCCAGAAAGCAGTAGGCAGATTCTGCGACGCAGAAGATAAGGATGCGGCTCTCGATGATCTGGGAGACACCTGGTCGCGGATAAGCAAGCTTATGGATGTTGGAGTCGAGGCTCTATATAAGGAAATAAAAGCAGAAGCAGCACGCCAGCCTGGACGCAAGGAACTTGAAGCTGATTACAAGAAAATGCAAAATGCATTTGCAGACAGAATGATCAGCCTGCCGTTTAGCGAATACACCCGCATCCATGAATTAATGGATTGGAAAGACAGCGAAACAAAAGCAGAACATCGGGATCGTATTCGAGCCGGAATGGCGAACAACAAAAAGCTGCTTGACGCATACAATGCCAGGGAGGCAGCTGAGGATGCCATCGAGGCAAACAAGAGTCCGCGCGAAAAAGAAATGGAATTTCTAAGCAAGCAAATATACTCGGATGCAAAAATCATTAAAGCGCAGCTTGAAAAAGCCTACATCCGTTCAACACTTAAGAACTGATTGCTTTTAAATCTTGCAGAATCTGCATAACGGCGGCGGACTTTGCTTGAGCTGGAGGTTTCAAAATCCCTTGCTTACAATATCGAGCTGATGTTGCAGGCGCTCTGCGCGCTTCATGACGATGTCCAGCTTCGCTTGCAGATTTTCAATACGGTTTCCTGAATATCTCGAGTCAAAGTACTTGTCCAGCATCTCAAATTCTGCGTCGCGGTATTTTATCCATTCGCGTTCAGAATTGCGCAGGGCTTCTTTTCCACTCTGGTTAAGGTTGGACATAAGTGCTTTGTAGTTCAGGTTCAATCTATCATCTGCATTATCGAGTGACAGACCAAGGCAGTCAACGTAGAGCATGTTGCAGTTGCCTACATTGATTCGCTCGCCTATTGAGCCGTTGCTGTTGTCTGAGTTGCGATTCTGGAGTTCAACCGCACGTTCTTTTACAATGTCGGCTTTTGCAAATGCAGCCCATGGAATGGTTTCACTTCCGCTGCCTTGATTTGTGTAAATCTGCTCGATTGAGTCAAACTCAGCGTCTCTGAACTTTATCCACTGAAGTTCGGACTGGCGCAAGGCTTCCTTTTGTTCCGGGTCAAGATCTTTTCTGAAGCTCTGGTATGCCTTGTTCAGTTCTTTATCCCAGGCTGTTCTTGCAAGGTCTCCGCACTTTGCTGTGTCGAAATTGGATTTTGCGTTTGCTTCACAGGTTCTTGCATTCCTATCAATAGGGTGCAAGCTTCTGTCCTGGCGTTCGTTGTACTCTGCTGCTGTGAATAATCTCGATGATGCGTCAAGTTCCGCTTGACCTTCTCTGGTCAAGTTGTTCTGTTCCAGCGCTGTCATATTTGTCACTCCTTCAGTTCCAGACCCGAATCATTCAAGAGTTCAGGATCAATCCAAGTGGTTTTGCGGGGAGTGTATCTGAGAGCTTAGGACTTAAAGTTCTGCCTGCAAAGTGTGAACTTACGAAAGCAGTTATATAATTCTCTAATCTTTTAGAAGCTTGCGATTAAATGAATTTCTTAATTCAATCTATTCTTGTTTTTGGTAGGAAAGCAGGCCTTTTTTCCGTCGTGATTTGCAAGTAAAATTCGGCCGACTACGTCCTCGCACTGCTCGCACGATATTGCAATCGATATGAAAGGACCTCCGCCATTGTAATCAAATTCCTTTCCTTTGTATTCTGCAGTTTGCTCTTGCTCGTGTTCAAGAAACGCTAATGTATTAGTAGAGACGCACTGGGGGCAGGAGATTTTATATAAGTTAGCTTCCTTCGGAAAAAGAGACGAGATTTCGTCTGTATCGTCATTTTGAACCGGTATAAGCCCTTCCTTTTCTGAATGGCCAAAGTGCAGCAGTGGTTTGTGCACCACGGGTGGTAGCCGGCTGGGAAAGTGTTTAAGCTGTTTGTTTGAATCTGTTGCTTGCTCTCTTCTTTAATCAAGCATTGGTGGAGGCGGCGGTGGGCCCCATTTGAAGATTATGGTCAGGAAAAATATCACTACATTAAAGGCAAAAAGCGCAAACATGATGCCGGTGCCTAGAAGCAGCTGGAAAATCAGTACCGCATAGCGCGGATCTATTGTTCTAAGGACACCAAAACGCAGAGTAACAAACCATATCACTGCAGAGCAGAGAAATAGATCCGCAATCAATCCTATGCCAAAGAATGCAGGGCCGATAGTTTTATCTGTGGGTAAGCCCGGATTCAGCAAGAAGAGGATCATAAAAACACAGGTAAAACCAAGTCCGGCAATTAAGAGCCAGAAGGAACGCCGGTCATCAACTCTCACCTTTACAGTTTTGTCTTTTTCTGCCTGGTCGATAAAATCAAGTGTCTTTTTGGCATTGCCGAAAAGACCGTCCCTTACGATTCTGAGCGTGGATTTGCCGCTTGGAGCCATTCCTTCTATAGGAATCTGTCCGGCAGCATTTCCAATTTCTGGTGTCGGACTTTGATTTGACTCTTTATCAGACTCGCTCACAACAGGCCATCCTTGCAATTGCTCAGCATTCTGTCAAACCGCTCTTAAGACCGTCCTACCACTTTTGCTTGTAGATTAATCGTTAATTCACTTGGTTAATCAATAGAAAGCAGTATCAGACTTTGCTTGCAATGCGTCCTGCGGCCTGCCAGTGCAATTTGCATAGATAATCGCTCCAGAGTATCTGTCCTGACGCCGGAAAACCGTTTCTTAGCTCACCTATTGCCTCAGAGAGCTCAAGCAGGTTATATCTGCTCAAATTGCTTGAAAGCTCAGTTAACTGCTTTATTGTACTTTCGTTAAGTTTCCTGCTTCCGGACTCCGCAAGTTGAAGCAGTATCTGTTCTGTTTCATTCAAGATCAGCTGCTGTCTTGACGGAATCAGCTCTTGCGATGGACTAGCTCTCAAAAGTTCGTCCCACTCATCGTCTGCCAGTAAGCTTGTGTTGATTCGATCTTTCTGATATTTAGCTCTCAGTTTTTCAAGCACCGATGATTGTTTTGCATTTAAAAGAGCGCTATCGAAAGATGGATTGAAAATCTGTTCTTGCGTTTTTTTAGTCCGGCTGAAAAATGCAATCGGAGTGAATCTGACTCTACTGCCATCTAGATCTATTTTGCACAAAACTCTGGCAAGATGATCTCTTTCGGGTTTGAGTGCTTCCATAAATTTTATTGCGCTTTCGCTTTGCTCATCCCAGGGCTGTGTCAGGAGTATTGTATTGCCGCTATCATCTTGAAGCTGCCAGCAAAATGCTTGCTGCATCTCTTCGAAAAATCGCTCATTCCAGCTTGCGGGTTCCAGAACTACAAGTTTTTTCATAGGATCTGTGAGTTGAAGACCAATTGGGTATTGCTCATTTGCATAATCATAAAGTGCAACCCAGTTTCTAAACAGGACGCCGTCAAATTCTATTTCAGCTGGTGCTTTATATGAGTCTTTTTCTTCGGCTTTAGATTCCCGGCTTGCTGAGAGCCTGCCGAATTGATTGAGTTTTGCATTTTGCAGTACAAAGCTCGAGCGGCAGAGTCTGACCGGTGGACCGGCCCCCTGCCAGACTGATTCAGTTAGATAAATGTTTTGTGGATGGAATCCGAAAGACTGTGAATTCTGCCTGCTGCTCGACCAGCTCAGTATGCGCTTTTCGTTATTATCCCAGAATAAGACGCTTATCCCTTCAAATCCTGATCTTGTTTTGAAAGGAAAACAAGCAAGACCGGTGAGATCCAGATCGCCTGCTGGAAAATACTTTGTACGAGCCACGCCTGCGAGATCTTTGTTGAGCTCCGGACCGGAGTTTTTTAAGGCTCTGTTCAAAGCATATGTCCAGCTCATATTTGCCAGCAACCTGTTGGTGTCGGCTGAAGCTTCGCGCTTCAATAAACGCGAAACTTCCTCAGCAATTGTTCTGAGCAAATGAGAAAGTCGTGGCAGTTGTACCGCTGATGCTGAGATTGACATGGTAAACAGACGCTCGATCATAGAATTAGAAGGATGAGCTATGCCTGTGGCAAGCATGGCTTCCAAAAGTCTTTCTGTTTCCAAAAGCAGGTCCTGGCGGCTTAGCGGAGCCTCCGCCTCTTCTTCCTTGTTAAGTTCGCTTATGGCAAGAGACTGCCCGCTTGTTTGCTTCAATGCCAGCAACGCTGTAATAACCCAGCGTTTGTGCAGGGCCTTTGGGGCAGTTGATAATGCCAGATCAAGAAGCTTTGTCCCTTTTTCTTTGCTTGCAAGAAAGATCACTTCAATGTCATGCTCGACTATTCTAATCGTCAGTCCCAGCTGGTATTCGAGATCTATTCTCAGGGGTTTTGTGAGCATGGCGATAGTTTCAGCAAGGAGCTTTTTGCCTGCCCATTTTGTCAACTCGTCTGTTGTCAGCTCTGAAAGCGCCAGTTTAATCTCTAATCCTTTTCCAGTTCCAGTTCCAGTTCCAGTTCCAGTTCCAGTTCCAGTTCCAGTGTTTTCAGTTTTCTCCTTCTCTTCCTCTTTCTTCTTCGCCTGTGCTACTTTGCTGTTTTTTACTGCTTTTTCTCCCGGCTCCGCGCTCAGGCTGGCAGCCGATTCATCGTTAGTGCTGCTTGCCACTTCTTTCTCGACTGCCCGAGCCGTCCAGTGTTCTTTCAAATAAATAGTCGCTGAAAGTATTTGTCTGGTTATGCCACTGGCTTTTGTGTCGTCTCTTGCCTTTGAAGGACCGTCTACAGGCATCCAGACAGTCCAGTCCGGTCCTTTTACGACAATGCAGTCAACGCTTTCTGAAATCTCCAGACTGCAGCCTTCTAAATCTTTTTGCGCCCGCCGCAGCAAACCCTTGTTTGCAAGGGCTATCAGAAAGGTTTCATCAATTTCTTCAAGCAGTTTTGCCAGCTGCTTTTTTTCTTGATCTTTCATCAGCCCCCTCGATCTTGCATTACAACTGCAAGCCATTGAGCAAGTTCAGTGGGGGTAAGTGCTGCTATTTCCATGCCTTCTGCTGCAAGTCTGGCTGCCATTTGCTGGTCGTACCAGGGGTTTGCTTCCTGGTCTAGAGCTGCAAGTCCTATAAGTTTTACACCCGATTCTTTCAAACGCCTGCAGCATGAGACAAGAACCCTAGGGTCCGCCCCTTCGCAGAAATCCGTTATAAGTACCAGCGCAGTTCGCCTGGGAGTGCTTACCAGCTGCTCGCAGTAGCACATGGCCTGCCCGATATTTGTTCCGCCTCCCAGTTGCACGCTCATCAAGACCTCAACGGGGTCGCTTGCCCGGTCTGAAAGATCCACGATAGATGTGTCGAATACTACTAAGCGTACGCGCACCATCGGTAATGCCGAAAGAATACCTGCCATTACTGCAGAGTGTATGACGCTTGATACCATCGACCCTGACTGGTCAATACACAGAATCACTTCCCAGGGCAGATGCCGTTTGACACGCTGAAAAAAGCGTGGATCTTCTACAAGAATTTGCTTTCTTTTGCTATCCCAGTTCTTGAGATTACGTCTAATAGTATCGCGGGCATCAAAATTTCGTGCGACTTTGAAATTGCTGTGGCGGAAGCGGTTCAGCCGCCCGGCAATTGCGTTTTTGATTTCAGCCATCAGTTTGCGTTTGAGTTCTTCAACTACACGCGCTATAAGCCTGCGTGCTTCTTGAAGAACCGGACCGTGCATATGACCCTTGAGACTAAGAACCAGCGCGAGCAGCTCGGTGCTTGGCTCCATGTTTTTCAAAGTCTCGGCATCTTCGATAATCTCGGTCATGCCGTAACGATCAAGAGCATGTTTTGTTATTTTTTCGCAAGTTGATCTGGGAAAAAGTTCTTTTACTTCAGCCAGCCATTTTGGTATGTTCAGCTGGCTCGGGTCAAGCGAACCCGGGCCGAGCTTCTTGTCCTGTCTTACACCTCGGGAGCTGTACTCTCTGGAATAGAGCAACTCCAGAGCTTCGGCCATGCGCTCCTGTTCTGCAGAAAGGCAATCGGGCATTTTCGGCTTTGCGTATTTGCCGAGCACCAGGCGCCATCTAGCCAGTGTGGGTTTCGATTTGCTCATTTCTAAGTATTCTCATCCGGCATTATCATTTTGTGTTTCATTTGCTAGTAAGCCCGTCTTTTACAAGAGATTTCTTGATTTCTTCATTGAGCAAAAGGCCGAAGCCTGCCTCAGTTTCGTCCATATCTGTAAATACCAGATTGCCGAGGCTTTTGCCGTCATGCAATTGCGCAATTTGATCGGCTACCCGGGCCAGATCTCTTGGGCTAAGGGTGGCAAATGCCAGGCGCAACTCCGGCAGAATTTCAAGAAAAGTGTCGTCGGTCCATGACTCAAATTGTTCGTTTATGGCTTCAAGCACTTCTTTTACCTGCCAGGCAACTTCGCAGGCCGTTCTCAACAAGCCCCGGACTATACCGGCAGCTTTGCGCGGGTCAGTGATTGCGCCTTTAAGATAGCCGCAAATCAGTTTGGCGAGTTCTTCGTTTGAGAGATAACCTCCTGAAAAGAGTATTCCAGCTGCGGCCCCCAGTACCGGAGTTTGTGAACTGTCACCTGGGGCTTTACTTAGCTTGAACAAAGCCTGAACGAAGAGATCGCTGTCGAAGAGGACTTCTCCCTCGATAATCTCGCTTGAGTCTGAATAGTTACTCAGCACTTCCTTGAGCATTTGAAATGAGCCGATCACATCGTCGATGATATTTTCAGGGCAGTTTGCCAGGTCCGGTATCAAATGGCAGGCTCTCAAATAAGCAGCCTGTAAAAGCTGAGGCAGGGCTTTTAATGCGGAAGCTTCAAGAGGCTCACGTGCCTTCTGCAAAAGTTCGAGCTGAGAAAGGCTTGATACAAGAGAAGGAAAAAGTGGGTCTTCAGCAATTTCCTGATCTATTAAAGGCAGCATTCTTGCCGATTGTGCATGAAGTCCCATGCGGCAGGCGCGAGTTAAAAGGGTTACGGCAGCCGAGCTTGAACGCCCCTGTGAGTTTTCTTCAAGCGCGGCAATTTGCATGATTAATTTATTTCCGGCGGCTTCTTCGATGCTGTTTCCATAGACAGACTGTTCAATGAGAGTGCTTTCCACAAGTGGCGACCAGACTACTTCCCAGTGCTCGATCATCAAATCGAGCATTCTGCCGGTGACAAAATCAGGACCGCTAAGGAAGCGCGCAAAGTGTATGTTCAGAAAATTCAGCCTGTGGAATAATCGGCTCAGTGAACGATGATTGCTGCTTTTATACAACTCCAGTGCGTATTCCTTTTTTTCAACAGTTGCAAGCGTCAGACGGTAACGTTTTGCTTGCTGGTAAAAGTCGGCAACTATCGGCGGCAGGTCGTCGCAAGGCGGTATTTCGCCAATGCGGTTGCCGGCAAGCACTTCTTTTACAATGCGCATTAAGGCCAGTCCTTCGACCTCAATTTCACCTTTCACAAATGAGGCGCGAATTCCATCGAGGATGTCTTCGCGCATCGGCCAGGAGTGCCCTCGCAATCGAGCAAGCTGATTACTCATTTGAGCTGCTGCCATAGCATCCGGCGTGCTGATGAGATTGGGCAGGGCTTGCTGCCTTGATTTAGCTGCAACCTCAAGAATTATGTTTGCAGCTACTTTCTCGAATTCGACTCTTTTGTCCAGTCCTTTTTCGTCGCTTTCTTTTTGGGCAAGCCAGAGTTTTTCATAAAATGCCGGAGACGGCATACCTGCCGAATACCCGGAAAGAGAATCCAGACGATCGAAGCTGTAGCGCATCAGCCAGACACCGACTTCGTCTTCCATAAATTCGGGCTTTTGAGGACGCTTTGTTGAACTTGCCACGAGATCGGGAAGAGCGACAGTGTGGAAACCACCGGTTACAACAAGTATGAGACCGTCGCCTTTTTCAAGCTCTTCTTGAATGTAATGGGCCATGCATGCCTCCCTGGCCCGGGTTCCGTCTTTGTCCAGATCAAAGTCGCTGTAGTCGAACCTTGCCATCGCACAATAAGTCGCCAGCCTGTTGACGAAGTCGTCGGTGCTCATGCTTTGCCAGGAGCTTTCAAATAGATGATCCCAGAGTTCGTCAAAGTCGCGACAAGAAAGCCGCCTGGCAAGAGCGTTCATGTACTGGCTGTGTTTTAGATGTGTGTCTTCAGCCAGTGATTCCACACGAAAAGTATTCTTTGCTCGGTCTTCTGCCAGTGCTCTGTATTGACTGAGCACCATTTCTGCATATTCAAGGTCTATGAATCTCAAGCGTGCAGCTACGGATCTTCCGGCTCTCAAAGCGGCCAGTTCAGGCGAGTAATCACAAAAAGGGTAAAAGGCTGCATAGCGGGCAAAATTCGGGTCGAATTTTTCTTTTGCTTTTCCTGTTTCAGGCTTGCGAGTTTCACTTTTAGCTTCTGCGTTTTCTTCCCTTTCTTTTTCTTCTTCTTCTTCTTCTTCTTCTCTCTTTTTCTCTCCTTGCTCTTTTGCTCGTTCCTCTTTCTTACCGGCAGATTCTTCGTAATCCGGATCTTTATTATTGGCGGCAGGCACTAGTTTGAACAACTCATCGAGGCGCCCTTTCCTGTCCACAAAATTAGTATAGAGTGCAACCGGAGAGCGACAGGCATCATCAAGTAAATCGTCTATGCGAGAACTGAAAGAAGCCGGACCTTCAACAAGCACAGCTTTCGGTTTGTTTTCTAGAATCCATTTTTCAATCAGAGCTGCACAGGCTGGTGAATGATGGCGAATCGGGAAATAAAAGATTCGCGGCGAGCGCAGTTTCGGCAAAAGTGCCTCTGCGTACTGCTCCGGTGAAAGCTCGCTCACTGGCCAAGAATCCCCCGTCCTTCGTAAAAAGACTTCCAGTGCTCGCTTTTCTTTGCTCTGCTCTTTACGACTACATCGAAATATTGACGCACTTTTTTTGCATCTTCGTCGGAGTCTTTCAATACCGTGCCTACGATTTGCTTGGCCAGATGTTCGCCTTTGAGCTTGCCGTTTGCAAAATAGCAAGCATCGAGTCCGGCGCAGAAAGCTACTGAAACTGCCTCGGCAGTGCTCATTGTGCTTGAGGGCTTCTCAATTACTGTTCCTTCATCCGTTCGTCCCTTTCTAAGATCCACGAATGTCGTAATTAAAATATCAAGAACTTCTCGCTCAAGAATCGCTTTTGCTTCTACCTGCAATAGCATTTCATTTGCCTGGCTCAAAACCAGCTCGAGTTCGAAATTCTTGTCAGCAATTGTTGGAACGGTTTCAAAATTGAAGCGCCTTTTGAGCGCCGCCGACATTTCATGTACTCCCCGGTCTCTGGTATTGGCAGTTGCGATCACATTGAAGCCGGGTCTGGCAAAAAGCATGTTATCTTCATCTTTGAGTTCCGGAATGCTCATTAGTTTTTCGCTCAAGACACTTATCAAAGTATCCTGAATTTCGGGCGGGCAGCGGGTTATTTCCTCAAAACGAACAATATGACCAAGTGAGAGACCGTGATAAAGAGGTGCCGGTACCAGAGCTTTCTTGCTCGGCCCTTCGGCCAGCAAAAGCGCATAGTTCCATGAGTATTTTATCTGGTCTTCGGTAGTACCGGCAGTGCCCTGAACTGTGAGTGCGCTTGAACCGCTGATTGCTGCAGAAAGCAGTTCTGAAAGCATCGATTTTGCAGTTCCCGGTTCACCAACCAGAAGCAGACCGCGGTTGCTCATTAACGTAACAATTGCACGGTCGATCATTGAACTGTCGCCATGGAACTTTTTGGTAACTCGCATCGAAGCAGCTTCTGTGCCGGCACCTGCTTTTTTTGTGCCTTCAGGCTCCGAGCCGACAATAAAAGTTCTGACTGCTCTGGGGCTCAGCTTCCAGCCTGGAGGTCTTGGATCTCTGTCGTTTGCCGCCAGATATTCAAGTTCTGCTTTGAAGCGAAGCTCCGCAGGCTGTCTTAAAATTTCAACTTGTTCACTTGCTTGACTCATCAGAATAAGCCTTTCTCCTTCCATTTCGGATCATATCCGCTTCCTTCGGCTGCTATCTGTTTTATGTCGTTGTAGCATTCAGATAAGAGCACAGGCGGAACAGCTGCCAGTTGCATTTTATTTGGCTGCCAGTAAGCAGTATTTTCTTGTTGCATGGCGGTGAAATACAATGTAGTGAGTGCTGCCGGCAGGTCTTCTTCAGGCAGGTAGCTGCCTGTGAATTCTATAACTGCCTGAATTGAAAGTGACGAAAACGGCTTCCTGTAAATATAGAAGCAGCCACCGTCTTCTGCTTCACCGCGCAGATAGCCTAATTTTGTGGCTTTGCCCCGGAGTTTGAATGTCGTAGTCATGTGTCCCTGGAAATCAGTTATTTCAGTTGCTTTTTCATCCTTTTCCGGAAGCTGGTAACCGGCGCGTCCGAGCTGGCTGAAAAGCGGAATCACATCGTAATCCTTTAAATGCTTTATCCAGGCATCTGCAAGCTCCTGGTCCAGAAAAGCACGGTGTGCTACGGTAACTACAGTGTTCTCATCGAGTCTGACTTCATCATCGGATTCGTTTGTAAGCGACCCGTCTTCGAGCGGTCTGAAACAGCCGATCAAATTTTCTCGCGCCAGAGCAGGCTTTTGTGAATGAGTTTGATTCAGTTGCTCTTGCTTTGTTTCCGGCTTGTAAGCTGCCCAGACAAGTCCTACGCATAATCTGCCTACAATCGGATGCTGAGCCAGATAGCGCTTAAAGTCGCCGAATTTCCAGCTTCTTTGTGTGCACATGGCTTCATATAGTCTTTCACTCTGCCTTTTTACTACTTCTTTTACGACTTTTTTGGCATCGCTGAATTCTTTTTTTGCGGCTTTTGCAAGTTCCGGATCGTCATTTTTGCCAGGTGCCGGCAGGGCTTTCAATATCTTTGTTTCGCCTTTTGCCATAATTACAGGCTCGAGATCATCGTTGAGCTTGAGTTGGAATTGCCGTGGACCGAAGTCCAGTTCCAAAACCGCTTGATCGCCTATCGGCTCGCCATTTTCGTCTTCAGGGCGTGCAAATCCTGCATCCGGAATTGTGCGGTCGGCAAGCTCATCTATAGTCCAGCCTCTTGCTTCTGCAACTGCTTTTACGCGTTCTTCGGCCAGTTGCTTTATGGCTTTTGTACGGAATCTATTTGCAAAGGCAAGCAATGCCTGCAGCGCAAGTGGATGGTCAATATCCGAGAGCACTTCTATCAGTGCTTTGCACTGTGCAAGCCTGTTTCCGAACCATTTGCGAATATACTGTTCTGAGATCTTGACGCAGTTTCCGTCGCCTGCTGCAGCAACTATGGCAAGCATGCCCTTTTGCTCAATAGCCGAATAAATACAGGTGTTTGAGTATGTTTGATAAAGCTGCTGGTAAAGGTTGTCTTTCGAGCCCTTGTACATGTCCAGATAATACTGATGCTGGCTGTAATAGCCCCAGTTCTTGTCGGCATCGGCTTGAGCTTTCGCCGCACAGTCTTCGGCAGATGCAGTTGCCGTGTCGCGTGCTATCCAGAGCTGAAGAATATGATTAGCAAGCGCAGATGCATCGGCCGGGCGGCACATGGAAAGAAATCTTTTGAGAACAGGGCTGGGGCTGGGAGACTTTTGCTGAATGCTCTGTACTACCCACCATTTGACTATGTTTGGATCGACTTGCTTGCCGTTGTCCTGCCAGTGCAGTTTTGGCAAGCTAGCAAGTGGCACCCACTCCATGCCTTTAGGCAATTTCTTGGCCAGACCCTGCTTTGATTCTTTTTCTAAGTTATCGCGATCAAGAAACTCATCGACATTGGCGCCCAGATTATCCAGAGCCAGCATTATCGTGCCTTTTACCAGTTCGTTTTTCTCTGACTTAAAAGCCTTTTTCAATGCTTCGATGGCTCCTTTGTCGCCAAGTTTACCGAGCCATTCTGCGGCTGCCTGTCTTACTCCTTGTTTGCCGTCTTGAAGAGAGGCAATTATCTTTGTGCATTTATCCTGAACTGTGTGCAAGGCTTTTTGCGCCGCCGGACGTTCTGCTTTTGCTTCACCAAGGGCGAGCTCCCAGAGCATGTATTTATACTCTGCCGGTAGCTTGGGAAACATTGCCAGTATCTTAAAAGCGTTGGCTCTTTTATAGCTATCGTAATAGGAGTAATATCCAGTTGTTTCTTTTGTAGTAGGATTGAATACCTCTCTTAGAACTTTCAGATTCTCTGCAAAGAGAGGCCAGATCGCCTCGCTTTCCCAGTCGAAAACCGAATTCCATTTGCTGCGCTGGAGATAAGTGTCTGCGATAATTCCTTTGCTTGCTTTTGGCAAGCTGGCTACGGCAAGGTCGAGTTCGCGCAAGCCAAAGGGGCTGGCTAAGGAGGCTCGGTAGCTTTCCAGCAATCTCTGGTCGTACCAGTTAACTCCATCGCGATTGTTCTGGATTTGCAAATTCCAGAGGGCATAACTCAGGCGCACTACATGTATAAGTTTCAATCCATCACAAAGCAAAGTGCTGCTGCCGCCTGCCATGTGTACGGTTGTGTATATTTCATGGTCGAGTTCGAACTTTGGGTCGCCGGTTTCAACAAATGAAATGATTTTTGTTAACGCATCTTCGACTGCAAGTTGTGGTTTAACGGGTTTGTTCATCCACTTGGGTCTGTCTGGTGAATCATACTGGGCTTTCTGCTGTTCGTATTGTTTCTCTCTTGCCAGATGCCCCCGCTCTAAGAGATCTCTCAATTTGCTTTTGAGTTGCTCCGGCACTTTTTGATCACCAAGCTCGATTTCCACAGGTGGAAGCTCAATAGTTTCGGCATCGTTTCTATTTTGTTCATGTTCTTCTGTGGCCGAAAGCAGCTTTTGAATTGTTTGTTTTATTTTTTCCGACTTCTCTTTTTCAAGCTGCTTTTTGAGCTCTTCCACTGCTTCTTCGCCGTAGGTGCGAAAGAGCAATACTGCCGTTTCAGCTCGTTCTGAGGCTCCGCCGTTTGAAAGAATGTCTTCGAGATAGGAGCGGCAAGCTGCTTTGTTTTGCTGCAGCACAGGAAACGCAGCCTCGCGTACTGTTTTACTTGAGCCTGTTGCCATTTGAGCAAGTAACTGGGGCATTCTCGAGAAACTGAACTTTGTTCTTGCAAGAAAATTAAGCACGAAAACCCGCCGCTCGGCGTCGGCATCGTTCAAAACTTGCTGGACGATTTGCCAGTGTTTTTCGAGGTAGTCGCTCATGCCGCTTATATTTTCCGGCTGATTATTGCCGTAGTAATAGCCTGTTTTGAGCAGATATTGATTGTTCTGGTTAAGAAGCGCGTCCATGAAAAGATCGTCCGGAAGATCTTCATACGCAAGTATTTTGGATAAGTGCTCAAAGGACCATTTTTTTTGTTTGGCTTGCTTGCCGTATACCGATGCGCTTGTTATTTCCGAGATCAAAAGCGAAAGCCAGTCGGGCCAGCCTTTGATTTTTTGCCGGGTCACACCCATTCGCTGTGCAGTGGGCGTGCTTGCAGCAAGCAGCACCTTGCAGAGTCTTATCCAGTAATCAGGCGGCGCATTGTCGTTTGCTTGAAATACATTGCCACGCAATCCTAAAGCTGTTGCATTGTATTCAAGATTGTTGTATCCGAGTTCGTTGAGTGCAGCTTTGGAGTCTGTCAAGCGCTGAAATAAACTGCCTTCGTTTCCTTCGTTATCTACGATGTAGCGAAGCGCATCTGTGCCCAGCTCTTTTTCAGCTTCGCAAAATGACTTGAAATAGAAGAGCAAAAAATCGAGAAGCTCTTTGTCTAGTTTCTGTGGATTTTTCAGGTCTCCTTTAACAATTCCCTGGCTCATTTCAATAATTCTCCTCAGGAAGTCCAAGTTCAATTACCTCGAATATCAAGAAATCTTTCTCTGTTTTGAGTTTTTCAAAGACTGGTTTTTCTAAGTCAAAGCTAGTTTTCAAAGCTAGTTTTCAGAGCTATTTTCCAAAGAAAGTTTCCAAAGAAAGTCTCAAGTTAATACCGCAATCCCGGGATGGCTTCTTTGCATCCCGGTCTTGTCTTTAACGTGATCTGCTGCCTCAATAAACCCTTTGTGCCCAGCCCCGGCGTCCTGAAAACTAAAGAAGAAACTTTACTTGACCTTAAATCGAAGATTTTAATCTGGTTTACAAGATTGATTTGATTTTCTGAGTAAGCGCGGCTAATCTAATATACTTCCGATTCTGCTATCGCTGATTCTGTATTTTCAAGAGCGGCTAGTTTTAAGTGCGGCTATTACAGGATTTTGCAGATTTGCGTTTTGCACGCTTGCACAATGCTTTCCCGCTTAAGGAGAAAAGAATGGCTACTCATCATGCTCTGAGTGATCTTGCAGCTTCCCAATTAGCCAATCTCACCAAAACACCGGCGCAATGGGCTGAAATCACCCCGCGCTGGCTGGTGCGCTTTCTAGACTGGAAGCCGCTCGATGCCGGAATGCTCCGGGTCAACCGGGTTGCAGAGAAACCGGTTTCTGTGGTCTGCGCTCTCAAAGAAGAACATGTGATTAGCGAGACTTTTGTGGACTATGTCACAAAACCGCGTGAGTACACTTTAAGTGCGATTTCAACGATTATCAATGTTCATACGAGGGTTTCGGACCTTTTCAGCAACCCTTACGACCAGATCAAAGAACAACTGCGCCTGGCAATCGAAGAAGTCAAGGAACAGCAGGAAAATGAGCTTATAAACAGTGCTGACTACGGCTTGCTAAAAAACGTCCCGCAGTCTCAAAGAGTACAGCCTAGAAAAGGCGCCCCCACTCCAGACGATTTTGATGAATTGCTTGCGAAAGTTTGGAAGGAGCCTTCGTTTTTTCTGGCGCATCCAAGAGCAATTGCGGCATTCGGCAGGGAATGTACTCGCAGAGGCGTGCCACCGCCGACAGTGTCGCTATTCGGCGCCCATTTCATGACCTGGCGGGGTGTGCCTCTGGTTCCATGCGATAAGCTGCATGTAGACGGGCAACGCGAGCCGAAAGAAGCAGGCGGCAAAACCAATATACTTTTGATTCGCGCCGGTGAAAAGAAACAGGGCGTGGTCGGTTTATACCAGCCGGGCTTGCCCGGTGAACAAACGCCCGGGCTTTCTGTGCGTTTCATGGGAATCAACAACAAGTCTCTTGCTTCATATTTGATTGCACTTTATTGCTCGGCTGCAATACTCACCGACGACGCAATTGCAATGCTCGAAAATGTTGAAGTGGGAAATTATCATGACTACAAGTGATCCGGACAAAAATAGTAGTTATCAAATGCCGGCTTCGCCGCTAGATCTTTCCGAGCTTGCAAAGATGGCAGTTGAGTTGATGAGTACAGTACCGGGCTCTGCTGAATTTGTGGCAAGTGCATCTGATCTCGATGCTTACTCAAAAGAGGCATTTGCTTTTTTGCGAGAAAATAGGCCACTCTTTGAAAATGCCATTTCAGGCTCTTTGAATAAAATCCATGAAGCAGCAGAAATGACATTGAGCGGAGAGGGGCTTACGGACAAGTATTTTATCGACTCGGCGTCAAAGTCTTTTGCCGACAGGCTTGAGCTTGCAAACAAGGTAGCAGACTCCGCTTTTTCACACAGCCTGAAAGCATACAATGCAAAAGGCCGCGAAACTGTGGATGCGGCGTTGCGTTCAATCACGCCTCTGGAATTCATGCCGGTGCTCTTGCCGGCAAGTCAAACAGAGGCAGGCGCAGTTGAGGCACTATATCCTAAACACGCTCAGGCTATGGATCTGAGTAATGTAAAAAGAGACTTTCCGGTGCTTCAGGAAAAAGTATACGGGCGCAATATAGTCTGGCTTGATAATGCAGCGACAACCCAGAAGCCTCAAGCTGTAATCGACAGGCTCGTTTATTTTTATGAGCACGAGAATTCAAACATTCACAGAGCTGCTCATATGCTTGCTGCCCGGGCAACCGATGCCTATGAGGCTGCGCGTGAATCTGTAAGACGCTTTTTAAATGCGTCGTCGAAAAATGAGATCATATTTGTGCGTGGCGCAACTGAAGCTATCAATTTAGTTGCCCAGAGCTGGGGGCAGAAAAACATCGGCAAGGATGACGAGATCCTGATTACCCATCTGGAGCACCATGCAAATATTGTTCCCTGGCAGATACTTGCGCATGAAAAAGGAGCGCGCTTAAAAGTAGCTCCTGTTGATGACAGTGGTCAGGTAATTCTAGAACAGTTTGAGAAAATGATCGGGCCGCGAACAAAACTTGTTTCATTTACTCAGGTTTCAAATGCGCTTGGAACAGTAACACCGCTTTTAGAAATGATTGAGGCAGCAAAACGGCATGGCGCTACCGTGCTTGTGGATGGTGCTCAGGCTGTTTCTCATATGCCTGTCGACATGCAGGAATATGATTGCGACTTTTATGTATTTTCAGGACATAAGGTATTTGCCCCCACCGGTATCGGAGTTCTTTACGGAAAAGAAGAGCTATTGAATGCGATGCCTCCCTGGCAGGGTGGCGGCAATATGATCAAGGATGTGACTTTTGAACGCACCTTATACCAGGATGCGCCGCTGCGCTTTGAGGCTGGAACCGGCAGCATAGCTGATGCAGTTGGTTTAGCTGCTGCAATCGATTATCTTGAAAGAATCGGCATGGCAAATATTTACAGGCATGAAAATGAACTGATCGCTTATGCCATAAATTCACTCAATGAAATTCCCGGCTTGAAAATAATCGGATCTAATCCCAACAAGGCAGGCGCGCTTTCTCTGGTCCTTGACGGGTTTAAGACTGAAGAAGTAAGTGCGGCTTTAAATCAGCAGGGGATTGCAGTTAGAGCCGGACATCATTGCGCCCAGCCGATTTTGAGGCGATTCGGGCTTGAAAGCACGGTGAGACCGTCGATAGCGCTTTATAACGACAGCACTGATATAGATGCTCTGGCTTCTGCGATTGTAAAATTAAGAGATGGACGGGTCGGCGGACCCATTTAAGCTTTTATGCTCATGTTTTATGAAGCGCTCATTCTCTTTCTACGTCTTTCGGATGTTAATTAAGCTCATGGACTGAGCTATAGTTGAAGAATCAAAAGGAGAGCAGTAGATGCAGTTTCCAGTGCTTGACTTTCATGCACATCTGGCAACGCTTGCAGGGCTTGACAAGCTCTGCCCGGAAGATCAGCAATCAGAATCATTTAAGCGTCTGGTTTCGGTTTTCGAGCCGCTGGCTCAGTTGACCGAACCCGTGCATGATCGAATTCTGCGGCAGCTTGCCATGCATTACAATTGCGACACCAGCCGTTCGATATACGCGGCCTTCGGCAAGCTTTTCTTAATGGAGGCAATGCGCCTGTTTAAGCGCCATGGTCTGGCGCGCTTGCTTGAAAGCATGGATGAACTGGGAATTCGCCATACTGTAATTCATTCGCTCGAGCCGCTCACTCATTCTCATGAGCTGGCAGAAGAACTGGCAAAATATCCGGGGCGATTTTCAGTTTTTGGGTCTTTCTCTAAATGGGAAGAAGATCCTGTTTCTCATTTGCTGCCTCTGGTCGAAAAAGGAACTATTAAAGGTATTAAAATTCACCCCATGATCGGCGGTTTTACTGCTGAAAATATATACCCGCAATCAAAAGAAGTTCTGGCGCTTGCAAGCGAGTATGAGCTGCCGGTGGCGATTCATACCGGACATATTCCGATTGAAGCACTCACGGGGCTTGCTCACTGTATTCGCATTCCATATCTGGAGCCGCTGGTCAAAAACTTTCCGAAGTGCAAATTTGTTTTCATGCATTGCGGCTGGGAGTCATGGCGTGTGGCGGTGGATGCAGCAAAGACATATCCGAACCTCTTGCTTGAAATGTCCTGGCAGCCGGCAAGAAGAATCAGGCGTGTGGTTGATGCACTGGGTGCTCACAGGGTAATTTTCGGATCTGACTATCCGCTTTTTCAGCAGTATCTGGCCTTGCATCAGGTGCAAGAAGCGCTCACAAGAGATGAGTTCGATATGGTCGCCTGCGGCAATGCTCTGCGACTGTTGAAAATGAATTATAAGGAGCTCTTTTATAAAGAGAAAATACTCCTGCCCGCACTCACTGCTCATGCTCACTATAGATAAGATAAGCAGCCAATTCTCAGGCAGGCAGTATTTCAGTTGGCAATACGCTAGACTTATGGCGTGAAAACCTGGCTTTATAAAGCCGTAGGTAGTACTGGAAGGCTTGTGCTGAGCTTTCATGGTGGCCCGGAAAGCCAGGAAAGACCAGTATTCAATTCTACATACCAGGCGCTTTTGCAAGAGGGGATTAGTGTTCTTGCACCTAATATACGCGGCTCGACCGGCTATGGAAAGAGATTCGTTAATCTCGACAATTGTGAGTTGAGATTCAATGCAATAAAAGATATAAAAGCTTGCATTGACTTCGTAGTTGCAGAAAAGCTTGCCGGCCCCGGCAGAATTGGTATTATGGGCGGTTCTTATGGCGGCTATCTAACGATTTCCGGACTTGTAAATTATCCAGACGATATTGCAGCTGCTGCTTGCCTGTATGGGCTGGTTAATTTCGAGACTTTTTTTGCGCAAACAGAAGCATGGATGGCTGCCATTTCAAAACGCAAATACGGAGACCCTGATACGCAGCTCGAGCTTCTAAGAGAACTTTCTCCGATTCACAAAATAGACAGAGTGAAATCACCCACGCTTGTGATACATGGTGCAAACGATACAAATTGCCCGGTTGTGGAAGCCGAGCAGATTGTAGATAGTCTGCAAAAACGCGGGATACCGGTAGATTACATTCTCTTTGACGATGAAGGCCACGGCTTTCGTAAAATCCCAAACAGGCTAAGAGCCAGCTCAGCTATTGTTCACTGGTTTGCCCGTTATCTGTAAAATTCATTTCGCTACTGAACAGGTAAAATGCAAACAGTCGGAAGGGCAGGGTTCCTTTCGACCGCTTGCATGGGATCGTTGTTTTCATTTGATTAAGGCAGCATCTGTTTGTTCAGCATCTGCACATCTATGCTGATAAGCTCTAGAGCTTGACCTTCACAGTGCTTGCAAACAGTTTCTTTCGACCTGTTCATTTTTTCAAAAACAGCTTTTCTTTTTATCGTCCTTAAGACTGATTCTCGGAGCCGGCGAAGGAGTTTTTTTCTCTTTTTATTTGCGCTTTTTTTGAACCTCACCGGTCATGGGCACAAAACGCACAGGTATGAGTTCCTGGCTCTGATAACCGCTTGCAGTTCGCTTGATTTTTCTAATTTCCTGAAACTCTTTGCCTACCGGAATTACAAGCACTCCACCCACTTTCAGTTGAGCTAAAAGAGGCTGCGGGACCGTTTCAGGAGCTGCGGTCACTATAATTGCGTCAAATGGTGCTTTCTCCGGCCAACCTTTGTATCCGTCGGCAGTTTTTAGAAATACGTTATTGCAAGCAAGTTCGGCCAGTGTTATTGCTGCGGTTTTAGTCAGAGAATCGATGATTTCAACCGAATAAACCTCTTTTGCAAGTTTTGATAGGACCGCTGCCTGATAACCGGAGCCTGTGCCGATTTCAAGCACCCGACTTTCGGGTTTCAAATCCAGAAGCTCAGTCATATATGCAACTATATAAGGCTGTGAAATTGTTTGGCCGGCGCCAATCGGCAAAGGTCCGTCGTCATAGGCGTGAGCTTGCAAAAGCAATGGAACGAACTTGTGTCTTGGCACGGCGCTTAGAGCAGCCAGCACTGCCCTGTTTTTCACTCCTCTTTTTTCAATTTGCTCGTATACCATAGTTTTGCATTTTTCAGGCCAGCTGCTTTCTATGGGGATCTTTGCAGGTTGACTTCCTGTATGCGTGCAAGAAAGGGTCAGCAAGATTGAACTTGCCAGGCTAATCAGGCTTATGAGTTTTTCTTTGAATCTAAACAGCAGCATAGTCTTACTTAACTTACTTGTAAGTATAGCTCTTAGCTGGATCTGAGAGATTAGCTGGTCTGAGAGATTAGCAGCTCGACTGGATATAATTGTTGAATCACCAGCGGGGAATTAAAATGCACAGTATAAAGTCGATTGCTCTTTATGGAATGGCTTTTGCTCTGGCTACAGCAGCTGCAAACGCTTCAGCCGGCGATCCCAATACATATGTTGAAGTCGGTCAGCAGGCTCCGGATTTTACACTCAGTTCGACTGATGGAAAAGCCGTAAGCCTGTCTGAACTCAGGGGGAAAATGGTCTTTCTGAACTTCTTTGCAACCTGGTGAGGGCCTTGCAAGGCGGAGTTGCCTCATCTTGAAAAGGATTTGTGGCAGCCGCTTAAGAACAGTGGTCTGACTGTTCTGGCAGTTGGAAGGGAACATGGTCTTGCCGAGCTTAAAGAGTTTCAGTCGAAACTGAACCTGAGCATGCCGGTGCTTGCAGATACGGATCGATCTGTCTACAACAAGTATGCTAAAAGCTCGGTGCCAAGAAACTATTTGATAGATAAAAACGGCAAAATTGCCTTTGTTGGGCTCGGTTTCAGACCTGCTGAAATTTCACAGATGACCGGCATCATTTGCAAAGAGCTGGGGGTGAGTCCTGGCGCGCTTGCATCTGCAGCTGCGGCTCAAGCCCCGGCCACAGGCATTTCCAAAGGCAGTCAGGGCTCGCCGGCTCCGGCTCCTGCACCGGCTCCTGCGACTCCTCTCAGAGTTGCTCTCGGTTTTATGCAGGCAGGAAACTACAATGATGCCTTATGCAAGCTTGACCAGATAATTGCAAAGGAACCAAATAATGCGCAGGCTCATTATTTGCTTGCTGTTTCATATGCAAGCAGCAAAAAATACGATCAGGCTGAGCGTGAGTACAAGAAAGCACATGAGTTAACAAGCGATCCGAAACTTAAGCAGATGGCTTTACTCGGTTTGCAAAAGATTCATCGCAATTAAGCGGCGCTGCTGCCGTCGACAAAGACGCTTTCATATGATTAGCCAATTTGTCTAAGCAAAAAAGAGGAGCCGCAGATACGGCTCCTCTTAATTTATGCAGAGAGTTGCTTGCTTAGAAGCGCGCAAAGCTCAGGCGAAGCATTTCGCGGGCCAGTACAAGCTCCTGGGGCATGCGCTCTTTGAGTTTGTCAAAGAGCTCCGAATGTGATTCAAGCTCATGTTTCCACGTTTCCGTGTCTACATGCATGAGTTCTTCGAATTTTTCTTTGTTTACTTCAGACTCGAGACCTGACCAGTCGATGTCTCCGTAACGGGGCATCCAGCCAAGTGCTGTCTGACGGGCGCCTGTGTGTCCGTGGATGCGGTCTGACATCCATTTAAGCACGCGCATGTTTTCGCCGAAGCCCGGCCACATGATCTTGCCTGTATTGTCAGCACGGAACCAGTTGACACAGAAGATGCGCGGCGGATTTTTTACCATATGTCCAACTTGCAGCCAGTGGTTGAAGTAGTCGCCCATGTGATAACCGCAGAAAGGCAGCATTGCCATCGGGTCACGTCTTACCTGTCCGACTTTTCCTTCAGCAGCTGCAGTGGTTTCAGAACCAAGCGTAGCAGCCATATACACGCCGAAGTTCCAGTTGAATGCTTCAAAAACCAGCGGAATTGCTGTGGCACGGCGGCCGCCGAATACAAAAGCACTTATTGGTACACCTTCCGGGTTGTTCCATTCGGGGTCTATTGAAGGACACTGTGATGCTGAAACTGTAAAACGGCTGTTCGGATGGGCGGCCTTACGACCACAATCCGGCGTCCATTTGCGTCCCTGCCAGTCGGTCAGTTCTTCGGGCGGCTCGTCAGTTAGACCTTCCCACCATACGTCACCGTCGTTTGTGAGAGCCACATTGGTGAAAATGCAGTTTTTCTCAAGAGTGGCGATTGCGTTCGGATTGGTTTTTGGTGAGGTTCCCGGTGCAACGCCGAAATATCCTGCTTCCGGGTTGATTGCTCTCAACCTTCCATCCTGACCGGGGCGAATCCAGGCGATATCATCACCGATGGTTGAAACTTTCCAGCCTTTGAAATTCTCGGGCGGAATAAGCATCGCGAAGTTTGTTTTGCCGCAGGCAGACGGGAATGCGGCTGCAACATAAGCCTTTTGACCTTCCGGAGATTCAACCCCCAGAATCAGCATGTGCTCTGCCAGCCATCCTTCTTCTCGTCCGATTGTCGAAGCGATTCTCAGCGCAAGGCATTTTTTGCCCAGCAGCGCGTTGCCACCATATCCGGAACCATAGGACCAGATCTCTTTGCTTTCGGGGAAATGGCAGATGTACTTGTGTTCTGGGTTGCAAGGCCAGGCTACGTCTTCTTCGTCCTTGGAAAGCGGGCGACCCACGGAGTGATAACAGGGAACGAAGCGTCCGTCTTCGCCTAATACGTCGATTACCTGTTTGCCCATGCGTGTCATATGTTTCATGCTGATGACAACATAAGGCGAATCGGTGATTTCAACACCCATATATGAAAGCGGTGAACCAAGCGGTCCCATGCTGAATGGGATTACGTACATAGTTCTGCCGCGCATCGAGTTTCTGAAAAAGTCTTTGAGTATGAACTTGGCTGTTTCAGGCTCCATCCAGTTGTTGTTAGGACCGCAGTCTTCCTTATGTGAAGTGCAGACAAAGGTTCTGTCTTCGACACGTGCCACATCCGACGGCGCTGAGCGAGCAAGGAAACTTCCCGGGCGCTTTTTAGGATTGAGCCGGATTAGAGTTCCGCTTTCAACCATCTGGTCGCAAAGCATCTTGTATTCTTCTTCAGACCCATTGCACCAGTAAATACGATCAGGATTGCAAAGCTTTGCAGCTTGCTCTACCACTTCCAGCAGTCTTTTGTGCTTGACTTCATAGCTAGACTCAACCGGAGGCGGAACTTTCTCAATTGTCGACGTCATGTCCTGCAACTCCTAAGAAAAAAAGAACTCCCCGGATCGTACACCTCAAGCCGCATCAATTGGGAAGTTCAGGTATTAATCCTTTTGGAAGAAGCTCTTGGCAACCAGGCGCAAGGTTCACTTACCTTGGCTTCCGGGCTTTACTTTGCAAGGCCATGACTTTTGCTTTTGCAAAGCAATGTTGCAATGACACTTTCTTGTATTCAAAGGAGGGAGCTGATTCCTCTGCAGATCCCTCCTTTGAAGCTTCTAGACTTACTCTACAGCGAGGCTGTAGCGCCCGATGATTCTTTCGGTGGCAAATTCCTGGAAGTAAAAATGCAGGACATCCGCCTGACCTTCCCGGCTCTCACAGGCAACACCGCGCCCGAGTCCGGAACGCTCGCCTGAGAGTCTCAATTCATTATTCAATTCATCTATAAGCGTGTCGACTGCGTCAAGACCGCTTTGATTATAGGCTTTTTGCAGGAATGCCTCGAGGCTTGTGCCGAGCTTTCCTGCAGGCTCGTTCCAGGAATCGAGATTTGCAAGATATTGTTTTACTTCAGCTGAAAGCTGCTTCTTCTGGACGGTCCAGACTTCTTTAATTGCTCCGATTGCCTGGTTTGCGTTTATTGCTTTGATGGCGCTGATTGCTGGACTTGTACTTAAAGACTGGCTGTGAACTAAGTTAATCATCTTGGGGGGACTCCGTCCGTTTCCGATTGATAATGAGTTTATCCAGGAATTCTGAACGAGTTCTGAACGAACCGTACTCCTTTCTGTGGCAGCGATTTTTCGATACCTTTGACCCTGGAAGTAATTTTAATGGCCCAGTGCTTATGGTCAATGGGCTTTATACGAGTTAAAGCGCGAGCATCGGCTTGGAATCCAACTATAAACAGCGTTTCTGAAAATTACTTGAGAAGGTGTTTCTTGGCATTTTCTTGGCATTCTCCGGCATTTCTTGGCAAATTCTTGGCAAAATTTCGGCATGTATTAAGCATGTTCAGGGCAATTAGCCAGCCTCAAGCAATTTATCGAGGCTGCTTTAAAAATCCGGAAAGTTTTGTGCATATTTCGTAAAAAAATCGCTCCGGCAGCGGGTGTCAGTCTTAGTCGTCAGAGCCTTGTGACGGCTGGGTATAGATCAATTTGTGCAACCGGGATTCAGGGTATGTTCAGGCAAGTACCGGCAAATAAAAATTACAAAGGGTCAGGGGAGCAAGCTAGCCTGAAAGCAGCTGTTTCAAGACTGGCTGCGCTTGCTCTTTTATTTTTGAGTTGTCATCAGGCAGTCTTAGCTGAATATGTTTACACCGTCGGTGGTAAGAGGGTTCCTCGAAATGTTTATGACGCTTCCCGGGAGGTGCAGCAGGCCTGCAAATACATGGAAGCAAATAGTATAGAGCTTGCAGCAGCCAGGCTCAGAAAGGCGCTTGTCTATGATCCAGGCTTTGCTTATGCCCACGCGAACCTGGGGCTGATATATGCCAGGCAAGGAAAGAATACAGAAGCCCTCAAGCATTTGAATCTGGCAACCAAACAAAAAGACTGCCCTGACAGTGCTTATTCGAATCTGGCTACTTTTTACCAGACCACAGGCAATCTTGATGCAGCAATTGAAACCTATGAGCAGCTCAGGAGCAAAAGTCGCAACGATGAGGGAGAGAAGTCTCTTGAGCGGATTGACAACACGCTTTTCATGCTGAAAAGAGAAAGGCAGAGACGGAAAGAAAGAGAAGGGCTTGAATCAGCATCCGATTATTTCGCCGATGTCACAGGCAAAAGCGCTGCGCACTGGTCTGACTGGCACATGCCGCTCAAAGTTTTTATAGAGCCGGCGGAGCCTACGCTTGCAGGATACAAAAGCTCGTTTGATTCATTGTTGAGAAAGGCATTTCTTGACTGGGAAAAAGCAAGTTCTAAAAAGATTAGATTCAGATATGTGAATAAGAGAGAAGAAAGCGACATTGAATGTTATTGGACAAACAACCCGGACTTGCTTGGAAATGACACAGAAAATGGCAACACAACAACAAGTATTGCATCTGGTGCCCTCAAGCATGCAGTTATTGCCCTGAGAGTAAAAGAAATCGATGGTTCTTTTCCTTTTACAGACAACGCAATTATCAGCACTTGCAGGCACGAAGTAGGTCATGCGCTTGGACTGGCAGGACACAGCAGCAATCCTGATGATCTAATGTACTTTTCCGTTTCGCTCACGGACGAGGAAAAGAAAATAAGTGATCGAGATCGCAATACCCTTGATAAAGTGTATTCGCAAGCGATTCCGCTTCAGGGCGAGATACTGGATATTCTTCTGGATTCACACAATTTGAAAGTTATCGGCTCTATAACGCTTGTGCTTACTGTGAGCATATTCTGCTTGAATCTTGCATTGAAATCAGGCAGAAGCAAGAAAAATAGGCGCAAAAAAGCAAGCTGAAAAGAAAAAAAACGTAAGCCAGCTGCTGAAGTTAAGATTTTGCTTTGAGGAGTTTATGAAGGCTATGCGGGGTTAATGAAGACCAGCCAGATCCATCTAAGGAACTTTGTTGCAGCCTGCAGTTTGTCTCTGGCAGCAGCAATTCTGTCGGGGTTCTTTATAACTCCTGTGGTATTTGCTGAGCCCCGATACGTACCCAGAAACGTTTATATGGCAAATGTAGAAGTGAAGCAAGCAGCAAACTACGCAGCAGCAGGGAATCTGGATCTTGCCTTATCCAGGCTTCAGAAAGCAATTGCTCTTGATCCGACGAATTCAAACGCATACCTTGGAATTGGCATGATCTATGCCAGGAAGGGCAAAAACAAAGAAGCTCTCGATGCGTTTCAAAAAGCCAGTGTCAAGCAAAAAGAATTTTCTTTTGCTGCTTATACCTGCCTTGCGACCTTTTACGAGAGTCTTGGTGAATTTGAGCGAGCAAAAGCGAACTTTGAACTGCTCAGGCAGAAAGCGCTTCTAGAAAATGACGATTATTCGGTTTTTGTTTTTGACAAATCACTTGAAACTCTTCAGAAGGAACTGCAAAAGAAAAAAGGAGGCGGTTCTGATTCTGATTATTTTGATGAGTCAATTAGCAAAAGGAACGGACGCTGGCCAGACTGGAAGATGCCGCTAAAAGTGTATATAGAGCCAGGTTCCACTAATCTGCATGGATACAAGAGCATCTATGACAGTATGCTCAGGCAGGCTTTTAAAGACTGGGAAAGATCCAGTTCGAAAAAGGCGCAGTTCATATTCGTAAACAGAAAAGAAGCTGCCGACATCGAGTGTTACTTTAGCAGGTGGGCAAGCCGCACACTTGGATATTATCATGATCCCGGAGAGGGGGGCATCACAATTGAAAGCCGCTATCCTGGGGTCTTGAGTCATGTCGTTCTTATGTTTCGGACCACTGAGCATGAGGGCACTCTACCCCGCACTGACAATATGGTGATGAGCACCTTTCGGCACGAGGTTGCTCATGCTCTTGGAGTGGACGGCCACAGCTGCAATCCGAATGATGTGATGTTTGCCACAATTCCTTTTTCTGATAGAGCTGTAGACATAAGCGATCGAGATAGACGCACGCTTGAAAAAATTTACGCAAAACCGATTTCCAGAGAAAGCGAGATCAAGGCTTTTCTGTTTGAGGACGACCGCATTAAAATTGTTGCTGCAGCGGTCCTTGCAGTTCTCTTTATTTTAATCGGGATTTGTGCAGCTTTGGCTTCTGGAAGAAAGAAAAAAAAGCAAAAAGCAAGTAAAAGGTCTTTATCCTAGTGATGCAATTCTTTGTTTTGATGCAATTCTTTGTTTATCTGGATTTCCTTTTTTCGTTGAGTTTCATGGTTCCGTTGAAGAACATCGGTAAAGTCTTGTTTGAACTCGTTCGATGAATTTACTTGCTTGATCAATTTGCGGTTCAGTTCAAAACCACGAGGTTGCAGTTTCCAGTCGCCTGAAAATGGGTTGCTCAATACAAAAATCATTCCGATGTTGCCGCCTAGAGCAACAGCCACAAAGCAAATTAGCACCGCATGCAGCTTGGCACCACGTTTGACATAAAGAAAGGCAAAAACAAGCACTATCGCTGAGCACATTATAAGTATGGGCATCAGCTGGCTGTTCCAGTTGCTGTTCAAAACAAGAATTCTCTGGCGCCTGCAATCTCCGATTCGCTGCATTGCCTCAAGCAAAGCATTATGAAGATTGTTTTCGGCTTCGTTTTCCGGCTTGAAAAGCACGATTTCAGCGATGATTTTTGCGTATGTATGCTGGACGTTTTTACTCTGTTCCCCTTTTGCCATTGCAGGCCAGTCGTATTGAACTACCTGATCGGAATATTCTGAGCAAAGCTTGCGCAGCCTCTCGCCTTCGTCAAGCGGCAAACCTGCCGATATCCTGTAGATCTGAACGACGCTTGCCGCTTCCTGATCGACGCTGTCTTCTAGTACTCTGTAGTGATCAAGAGCTGCGGCAACAAGCAAACCCAGAAGAATTGAAACGAGCGTTCCGACAATATTGAGCATTGCATCGAGAAATCCCTGATGCTCATTCAAATCTATTGGCTTTACCAGCCTGTGTACAACAAGAAAACCAACAAGCGAAACTATCGCTGAGCCGGCAATCAGGAAGAACATTGATGGAATTTGGCCCATATTTGCTCACAGATGGGATATCATCTGCATTATGACGGTCGGTGGCTGCAGGGTAAAGCTTTGGGAGAATAATGAGATGAATGTAAAATTGAACTTTACCCGTTTTTTGCTTCTTCTGACAACAGTCTGTTTTGTATGTGTAACGCTTAGCTTTTCGTATTTTTTTCCGGCAACACCACTTTATGCAAATGAGGGAAATAAGACGATGATTGAGAAGATGCCTCTCTGCTTGCAAAAGCTTTTTAGAGCCACTAGCTTTGATGATAGCCATAAAGGCGAGACCGCAGAAGCAAGTGAGAATTACAAGGCTTATGCAGAAGCTGCTTCGATGATCTCAGGTCTTGAAAGCACGGATCTTGAATATTTGAGAGATCACGCAAGCCCCGCAGGCAGAGTCTACGCAGCGGTTCTTCTAAAATCAAGCGGCCGGGTGGGCGACAATTTGTCTTTTGAGAAGCTGTTGAAAGACAACTCCGAACTAACATACCGGAGCGGCTGCAAGGGCATAAAAACTACGGTTGGCGAAGTGGCATCCGGTTTTATGAAAAACGGCCGTTATTACAATTTTTCGTATTCAATCTTTTGCAAATTGAAAGCACCGAATCCAAATGCTGCTCCGCCTGAAAAGAATAGAGAATAGAATAGATGTTACAAGCTATGTCTTCAGGCTTTAGAAGCTGTCGCAAGTTCGTTTACTGAAATTCCGTGTTCGGCCAGATCCTGAAGCATTGCCTTGGTGACTTCCATATTGTGTCCGAGGTGTTCAGGCGGATGAATGCCCGGTTCGCTGAACTGCTTTCTTGCAAGAATCATTGCTGTGGCTGCGGTGGTGAACGCAGTGGTGCGGCTCATTGCTGTCATGCCGTCTTTGAAATGATCTATTAATCGCCAGGCCATTTTCTTACTGCCTTTTGCGGCTTCTACAAGCATGATCATCACATCCTCGTGTTTCTCTGCTGGAAAAGTATTTGCAAGAGTCTGGGCAAGAGCATGGAATGAAACAGGATCATCAAGCAAGCCCAGCTCATTCAACAGGCTCATGCTGCTTAGATGACCGGGCCAGCGCAGTGTTCTTTCTTCCATGAATGCCACATCCGGATAACTTGTAAGAAGTGTGCGCAGACCGTCGCTTAGAAATGCTTCCATATGTCCCAGCTCGGGATCTAGATAGTTTTCCACTTCTGCTTTTAGCGGATGCGGCTCAATGTTCTTTTTCTCGTGTCTTGCCCGGGCCGGACGCACATACTCTGATAAAAGATCATGGGGGTTGAAATAAATTGCATGGTGAAATGCAGGCGGTGCTTCTTGCGGCACACCGCCGACCATGATTTTTACGCTGTCGAGCCCGCCTAGTTCTGCGTGTGCTCTGCCGACCAGAAGATGGCTCAAGCCCGGCGCCACACCGCAATCGATTATGCAGCAAGAACCGCTTGCCTTTGCGATTTCCGTCAGGTCAAGAGGCGGGTTCGGAGTAAAACATACATCTGCTACTGCCACACCGGCCTGGATCAAGTTGAGAAGCGCTTGATGCGCAATTTTGCTTGGTACCGCAAGCACTGCCACATCTGTGTTTTTCAAAAGTTCTCTTGTTTGAGCTGCATTTGTAACGTCTGCTACTGCAGAATCCACATTTTCAGGCAGAACTTTCGGCTTTTGCAAATCGGCGATCACGATTTCGGGCTTCTCCGGGCGTTCCGCCAGGTTTTTTGCAATCACAAGACCCTGCATGCCGCCGCCGAATATGACTATACGCACGAAATTCTCCTTTCAGCTTGAAAAATACTAAGAAGTACAAGAGCAGATAATCTTATACAAAAACACCCATTCTGTATATGCTTTAGTAGTAAGACTTTTCATTGTCTTTACAAGCATCCCGTTTGCTCGCGTGCTAAGATTTGCGCTTCGGGGCTTGAAATATGAGGCTTTTGCCATGAGCAGTCTTGAAAAAGAGGAAATGAGAATTGAATCCGACAGCATGGGCACAATCGAAGTGCCTGCTTGTCATTACTGGGGGGCTCAGACTCAGCGTTCGCTTTTGCATTTTGCAATCGGTGGAGATTTGCTCCCTCGTGAGCTCATAAGAGCACTGGGCATATTGAAAAAAGCATCTGCGCTTGTGAATGCGGACTTGAATCTCTTAAGCAGAAAGAAATGTGATTTGATCGTTCAAGCTGCAAATGAAGTTATCGACGGAAGTCTCGATGCGGAGTTTCCGTTGCGCATCTGGCAAACAGGAAGCGGCACTCAAAGCAACATGAACGCAAATGAGGTGATCGCCAACCGGGCAATTGAGATTGCCGGGGCTGTGCTTGGAAGCAAGAATCCTATACATCCAAATGATGATGTGAACAAATCGCAATCTTCGAATGACACCTTTCCAACTGCAATGCATATTGCAGCTGCCGAACAAATACATAATAAACTCCTTCCCGAGCTTCATTTACTGAAGGACGCGCTTGCTTCCAAGTCGAATGAATTTCAAAACATTGTGAAAATCGGGCGCACACATTTAATGGATGCGGTGCCTTTAACTCTGGGCCAGGAGTTCTCCGGCTATGTTTTTCAGATTGAGGAAAACATAGAAAGATTGAATCTGGCACTTTCATCTCTTTACCAGCTGGCTATCGGCGGAACTGCAGTTGGCACCGGTCTCAACACCGCACCTGAATTTGCAGAACTTGCGGCAAAACAAATTGCGCTTGAAACCGGGCTGCCTTTTCTAAGTGCCCCGAATAAGTTTGCGGCGCTAGCAGCTCATGATGCGGTGGTGTTTGCAAGCGGTGCCTTGAAGACTCTTGCTTGCAGCATGATGAAAATTGCAAATGATCTGCGCTGGCTCGGCTCCGGTCCTCGTTGCGGGCTTGCTGAATTGCTTTTGCCTGAAAACGAGCCGGGGTCGTCGATAATGCCGGGTAAGGTCAACCCCACTCAGTGCGAGGCGATGACGATGGTTGCCGTACAGGTGATGGGGAATGACAGTGCCATAAGTATTGCAGGTAGTCAGGGCAATTTTGAGCTCAATGTATTCAAGCCTGTGCTCATCCATAACTTGCTTCATTCGATTCGTTTATTTGCCGATGCCCTGCCGCTTTTTGTCCGTTACCTTGTAGTTGGTATAGAACCTAATCGCAAAAGAATCGGCGAGTATCTCGAGCAGTCGCTGATGCTTGTAACTGCTTTGAGCCCGCATATTGGATATGATCGTGCTGCCGAGCTGGCACATCTTGCATACGAAGAGAATCTGAGTTTGAAGGAAGCCTGCCTTAAGCTTGGATACCTAAGCGCTGATGAATTCGACGAGTATGTTCGTCCGGAGAAAATGATCGGGCCGGATGTTTGAGTGAGCCGACGATTATCTATCTAGTTTCTTGCTTCTATTTTGAAAAGCTTTCGGACAATTGTGTGATTGCTTGATTTCTCAAGCATACTCCTTCTGGATTTTTCAAGCGAGGCTTTCAGCTTGCGACCCGGCTTTGAAAAGCTCAGAAGCGGCGACTCGCAGTGGTGCTTCCCATGATGGTTGACTGTCGGGCTCTTGCCTGTTGTGAGCAATTTATCCACTATTTCCGATGCCGAGTTCGGATGAGAGAGTCTGAAAGCATTCTTTTTCATTTGAGCAAAGCGCCCGGGATCATCTAATAGCTTGTCTATCTTATAAGCAAGGGTAGGCAGGTTGTTGCATCTGATTGCGGTCCCTTCTTCCAGCAAGTGGTCTGCGTTGCGTTCCTCCTGGCCGGGAATCGGGTTGACTATCACCATAACAAGTCCTTTTGCAAGAGCTTCCGAGCTTGTAAGCCCGCCCGGCTTGCCCAGTAAGATATCGGATGCCGCCATGTATTCATCCATTTTGTCTGTAAATCCTACAGGTATTATTTTCAGATTCTCTCCCGCTTTCTGTTTGCTTGCAAAACTGTCAAGCCTGGCTTTGAGCTCCGGATTCTTGCCGCAAAGGGCAAGCACCTGAACCTTGTGTTTGAGACCACGCAGTGAAGCTAAGATTTCCTCCACAGGTCCCACTCCAAATCCGCCTGCTGAAAGCAAAATAACCGGCAGATCATTTTCAATCCCAAATTTCTTGCGCATTTCTTTCTTGTTTTTTTCAATTGCAAATACTGGATCGATAGGAATCCCGGAAACACTGATGCGCTCACCTGCAACCCCAAGCTTTTGCAAGTGCTCGCTGGTTTCGTCAAGTGCCACGAAATAATCATGGAAATGGCGGCAAAGCCACATGGCATGGGCGTCAAAATCAGTGATTGTGATTGCGTGTCGCGTATTGAGTTTCTTCTTGCAAATAAGATAGGAAATGATTTCTGCCGGCAAGAAGTGAGTGCAAACTACCAGATCCGGTTCATAGTCTTTCAGGAGCTTTGCCAGGGGCAGTGTGTTGAGCCTGTCGAAAGCCAGGCGCTGTCTTTCGTCTTTCCAGGGCTTATCTGCCGAATCATAAAGTATGCCGAGTACTGTGGGGGCTTTGTTCACCATGTCGATATAGCCCCTGGAGTAAATATTGCGAACGACCGGATTTGTATATTCAAGGGCGTCCACATGAAGAACTTCCCGGGCGGCGTGTTTTTGTATAAACGCTTTCTCCAGAGCTTCCGCGGCTCTCAGATGTCCGGCTCCAGCCGAGGCCGATAAGATAAGCACCTTGTTAAGCATTGTTTTGCACCTTTTGACCTGTTTAAATCAACTCGATTTGAATCGGATGGAATCATACCCTTCATGCATGAATTTGCCACATCTGGCGGCTTTTGAGCATTAAATCCCACAGTTAATTTAATGTTCCTGCCTGTTTGATTCCCAGGTTTACTCCCGAGAATTACTCCTGCGGCTTAGTCCCTAAGAAGGTTGTGTGTTTTGGACTGGAGTGGCAAGATTTCAGTGAAAGGTTTCGGGAGACTGAAATCATGATCAGCAAAACAAATTGTAACTGGCTGACACCTGTGATAACAGCTTTAGTTCTGGCTGGAGTCATCCCCTGTTTCCCAGCTCAGGCTCAGGTTTCCTGGCAGCAGCTCCACGGTGCCAGGGGAGCCGGACCGCATTATCAGGTCAAACAGAAATTCAGGAATAATGAATACAAGTACAACAATAGAAACCGGAAATGGCAGAACTGGAACTACAGGCAGCTTTATACATCGGAAATAAACGGCTGGTCGAAAGCACAGCAAAGAACCAGCAAAGATCTGGAAATCTTTGCAAATCAACTGGCAGTTTATCTTGTAATGCCACGTCCGGCTGTACCGAATTCAGCAGATCTGAAGTTGGTGCAGGATCTCAATACAATGAGAGCAAGGGTTGCTCTCCTGGTTCAAAATAGCAACCGGCGCAATTCTATGGCTTACTGGAGAATGCAGCTACAAGAACTGCAAGTACTTTCGAACAGGATGGATTCGTTGATAAGAACTGCTGCGCCTGACCCCCTTGTGCTGCAGCGTTGGTGGACAGTTAGAAACGATATCAGTCAATGGCTCGGACTTGCATACTGATTGCCTTCAAGTGGCATAAGACGAGCTTTAGCTGACCTTTAGGGGCACAGGAATTGTGACTTTGCTTGCCATTGCGTAATTCTCCTTCACCTGTGCTCTTGAGGGGCCAAAACTCAGGTGTGAAACGGGCAAAGGCAGTAAATTCTCAGGAGGCGGGGCCAGCTGGTCTGCACAGGTGATCGCTATGCTTGCATTTATATTGGCGAAGCTGTGTTTTGCCTGGGCAAGATCCAGATTAATTGAGTAATTGAGTTCGTGGATGTCCAGAGGCGCGAATCTGAGACTGCCCTGAAATTGATTTGTTACATTTGTCGGGTCCTTAAATGAAAAATCGGACTCGCCGGCAAGCGGCCCGGCTCCGTGTTTTGTCAGGTAAGTTCGGCTTACATATGTTACGTCGAGTTCGTCGATTTCGAGCTCTCCTGCAAGGTCTATTACATTTGTAAGTCCGGTTCTCGATCTGGTCAGATGTGGAAACTTATCGATTCGGGCTTCGTCAAGTAAAAGCCCCTGCGCCCCTTCGAAAATCAGCTCTTTCTTCGACGGAGGCAGCCTGCTTGTTTTGCTGTGATCAAGCATGACTTTAACGTCCTGGCAATAACGCTCTATTATTCTTTCCAGCTTGGATTCAAAAGCAAAAAGCTCTTGGGCTTCGCAATTCAGATTGAGTTCTTTGAGGCGATTGCGAAGCCAACTATCTTTCAAAATCATGAGTCGATCGAAAATCTCATTATGATCATCAGTAAGCAGATCGTTTACAGTGCTGCGATATTTATTTTCTCGCTTACAGCGAGTGACTGTTTCGTTGATTCCAAGCCCGCAACTTCCGTGCCTTCCGTTTCCTCGTGAGATTTCGAGGTACTGATTTATGAATACGTCAAAAGGAGTGCTTACAATCGCTCTCGGGTCGATATAAGTGACTGGATTCAATCCGTGTTTTTCCTTGAGCTCTTTGAGTTCCTTGACAAAGAGCATTGGATTAACAATGAAGTGCTTGCTCAAAAAGCAGGGGGAGTTCATGAAAGTGCCTGCGCCGAAGTGACTGAAGACGTGGCGGTCTGACGAGGGTGTTGTCACTGTGTGACCAGCCTGGGCGCCGCCATTGAATCTTATGACAAGGCTTTTGTCCGGATTCTGGCTTGCGAAGTAGTCGGTCATCAAACCTTTTCCTTCATCGCCATAGTTTGCGCCAATGACTACTCTTGCTTTTTTCATGATTCCCCCAGTATTTATCTTGAGCTCCTGCAGATTCCTTAACTTGAGTTCCTGAGTATTCTTTTTTTGGCTCCGGAAGTATCTTTGAGATACTGAAGTACTCAAATAGCTACTGAAGTGCTCTGAAGTGTGGTTTTTACTGTTACGCGCTCAGAGCCTGCGCATACCTTTGCCGCTTCGGACACGGGCAGTTTTTTGCAGGCATTTCAGCGAGTTGCGAACGACAAGGGCCGTGGATCCTGACCAGCCAGCGGCAACAGTGTCCAGGTCAGAGCCTTCAATCATTTGAATCGTCGATACAATCAGCTCTGCCAGATCTTCATGCCTGCTCAGTTTCAATGCTCTCTGACCCAGTAGTTTCTGCCAGCGATCATTTACTTGGTCTGGACAGCCTCTGTAATAGTTTCCTTCTTCGATGATTATATGAAAGATCTCCCATGATTTGGAAGCCATCGCCAGAATGTCACGCGAGTCAAGATCTGCTTGCAGGCGATCATTGAAAATAGCTTTTGCATGTTTTGCAAGCAGTTTTGGCGGAGGCGGTTCGTCACCTACTGTGAATAAGTAACCCTTTTTCTTTCTTTTGAGCATCGAATCGCATTTTGTTTTAGTAGCTGCAAAATACCAGGGCAGGTTGTAGCTTTCAAAATCGTTGCCGCCGCCGCCACCTTCAATAAAGAACTTCTCCAGTTGTTCCACCAGGCGCAGATCTGCTTCGAATTGCGTAACCTGCAATGGTGCTGTGTCGTAGGCGGCATCACCGATTGCCATACACATAACATGAGGATCAGTTACCGGCTTTCTGTCGTAAATTTCTTCGATGAGTATTCCCAGCCCTTTGCGAATCAAAGTCTCAGCCAGAAATCCCATGGAGCCCGTATCATCAACCGCCACAATTATCGGAGTCGATAGCGGATTTATATCCGAGTCGCACGATTCCCTCATTTTTATGTAATAAGGATTCAGACTTTTGTCCATCGATCTTGCAAACAAATCTCGTGCGGATTTGCTTGCAGTGCTTGTTACATAGTCGTCCCAGTCGTCCGGGTTCCATCTTGCAGTACCCATAATTAAATCTCCTTGTATAAGTCTTTGCTTGTCAGATTCATCGGAACAAATCTTGGTGCTCCGAAGGCGTCTTCAAGCACGTTGTATTTCCATTCTTTGTAGTCTGCGACTGCCTTGCCTGTTGAAGGCAGTCGTAAAAAGCTGCTTATGCTTTCGGGAATTTCTTCATCGAAATGAAGGCTAGCGCCTGCAGCATCTCCAAGCAAGCTGCGTCCGACTGCTTTGATCAGTTCCAGATCTGCCCTGCTATCTGCGGTTTTTTCCCTGATCATGTCTTCCGGTATGAAATCGAGGCTGAAATCAGGCAAGGCAATCAAACGTGCGTTGCGGGGGCGTGCGTACCACCAGCCGCCCAGAAGCATACCGCTGTGACGCAGGGGTGAAACAAAAACCGTCTCAGGCGAGATGGCGTTATGCGAGAGCCCGCTCCAGCTCAGATAGCAGGCTATATTATATAAAACGTTCAAAATCCAACCGACATGCTCGATTGGTTCGATTTTGCCAGGAAACTGTTTGAGCAGATCGGCAAGCAATAGCTGATCAGGTGTTTTTCTTACTGAAAGCAGGCATGAGTTTTCGCAGGTATCACTGAACTGAATTTGCGGCAAACAATTTGCCATCTCCAGGCACATCGCTTCGTTTTCAAACCTGAGACCGAGCATTTGCCTTTTTCCGTTGCAGAATAGGTCGTAAAACTCCTTTCTCAGTTCAAATAAAACGCTGTGTTCGCCGATGTAACTAAGACCAAGCTCAAAAGAGCGGATCGATAGGTATTCAAATGAAATGATTTCGCCACTGCTTAACCTGAATTTCTTTAGTCCGGGTTCCTGTGCTTCCAGCTTTTCAAATGGCTCGATCCAGCTTCCATCCTTTTGCTTGTTCAGGGCTTCACGGTAAAGTGAGGCAATGTGACCGAAAACGGCACCGGCTTCCGCGTCTTTTGAGTGATCCGGATGCCAGATGAGCGCAAGGGCTCTATACTCTTGTTTGGCTTCAGTGCTTTTACGTGAAAACAATAGTTCGGGAGAGTGGTTCGAAAGTAGGTCTCTTGCTTTTAACCCGTCGAAGTTACGCATAATATATAGCCCAGTAAGCGTAGAATATACATTTACTATGATATTACTACAGCTGGGGATTGTCAACACGGCACTGACCGAAATTCGATTTTGCAGGTTCTAAGATTTTTGGCCAAAAATCTTGTGCGCCGGGAGACCGGCTGAAGTAGGAGATGAAAGAGCTCTACATTG
>CAZTQO010000037.1:0-69921 GCA_964615655.1 uncultured Candidatus Obscuribacterales bacterium
AAGCAATTGCACGGTCGCCCGTTTCTTGGTTTTCCAGTTGCGACATTGGGCCTCAAAAAACGCATTATTAAGACATATGCCCAATCTGGGCGAATATTTGTCTGGCAAGCACCATCCCAGCAAGATCCCGGAGCACACTCGAGAATGCTTCGGCGAAGGGCTTTTTTAGAGTATGCCCAGCTCCATACGTGCATCTTCGGAAGCCATTGTTTTCGGGTCCCAGCGCGGGCTCCATACAAGTTCTACTTTGACTTCTTTTGCCCAGGGCAGTTTTTTTACAGCCTGATGGACCTGGGCCTGGATTACCGGTCCTACCGGGCAGGCTGGACTGGTCAGCGTCATGCGCACCTGAACGTCCCCTTCTTTCACATCTACTCCGTAGATAAGACCGAGATCGACTATGCTGATGCCAAGCTCGGGATCGAGAATGGTTCTTATTGTTTCCATAACCAGATCTTCTTGCAATGTGGACATGATATTTCTCCAGTCAGAATTTCCAGGTTGATTATTCGGTGCTTACGGTAAGCGGTCCCTGCTCAAGACCCTGTGCTTTGGCTTCAGCGCAGCGCAGTCCTTCAATCAGTGTATTCCAGGGAAGCAGCGCGCATTTAATGCGCACCGGATACTTCTTTACTCCCTGCAGGGCTTCCAGATCTTCAAACTCTTCCGGCAACTCATTGTCGGATTCCTGATCCATCATCATTTTTTTGAAGCGATCAATCAGCTCTTCCACATGAGCCAGCTTCTGACCTTTTACTAGCTCGGTCATCATCGAGCATGATGCGGTGTTTATAGAGCAGCCCCTGGATTTGATCGCCAGATCCTCAACGCCGCCGTCTGCGACTTTCAAATAAAGAACGAGCTCGTCGCCGCAAAGCGGATTTACGCCTTCAACCTGCAGCACCGTGTCACCTTCAAGCACGCCCTGATTTCTGGGGTTGTGATAATGATCCAGTATTGTTTCGCGGTAAAGCTCATCTGAGAGCGACATGACCAAACACCTTCTGAACTCTCTTAAGTGATTCCACAAGCTTGTCTATTTCTTCTTTTTCAGTGTAGATATAGAAGCTTGCTCTGGCGGTTCCCATTACATCGAGATCGCGCATGAGTGGCTGGCAGCAATGGTGCCCTACTCTGATTGCAACTCCGTCTTCGTTTACTATTTGACCCACATCATGCGGATGCAGACCTTCTAAATTGAAAGAAATAACGCCGCCCTGAAGCTCCGGATCTTTAGGTCCGTATACACATAGATTTTCAATCTCGGCGAATTTATCTAAAGCATAGCGAGTCAGAGCAATCTCATGCGCCCTGATTTTTTTCATTCCCAGCTTTAAAAGATAGTCGACTGCGGCTCCTGATGCAATTACGTCGGCTATATTGGGCGTGCCTGCTTCAAACTTCCAGGGCAGCTGGTTTGCAGTAAATCGATCTCTGTACACCATGCTTATCATGTCGCCGCCGCCGGTAACAGGGGGCATGCTTTCAAGTAACGCGGCCTTGCCGTAAAGAACACCTACACCGGTTGGCCCGCACATTTTATGCAATGAAAATGCCAGGAAGTCACAATCGATTTCTTTGACATCGGTTTCAAGATGAGGAACGCCCTGAGCTCCATCTACAAGCACCTTGCAGCCTGCTTCGTGCGCAATCTGGCAGAGTTCTTTCAAAGGCACTATCGTTCCCAGGACATTGGACATCTGGGTCACAGCCACGAGCTTGCTTCTTTCATTCAAAAGAGTTCTGAGCGAATCAAAATCCACGAGGCCATCTTTTGTAAGGCTCATATAAACAAGCTTTGCTTTTTTGCGGGCTGCAAGCATCTGCCAGGGCACCAGATTCGAGTGGTGCTCCATGGGGCTGAGAATAATTTCGTCGCCTTCGTTTATGTGCAAATCGCCCCAGCTCTGTGCAACCAGATTTATTGCGGCTGTGGCATTGGCTGTAAAAATTATCTCTTTCGGGTCACTTGCTCCCACGAAAGATGCCAGTTTAGCACGCGTGTTTTCAAAGGCTGCTGTGGCTTCTTCTGCAAGCGTGTGAATGCCGCGATGAATGTTTGAGTTGTAGTTGGCATAATAATTCGACAGAGCATCTATAACGACTTGCGGCTTCTGAGAAGTTGCAGCGCTATCCAGATAGATCAGGCGCTTGCCGTCAATGACTCTTTCAAGCACCGGAAAGTCCTTGCGGATAGCTTCGCTATTTAAGTCTTCAGGCATTTGTCGGCAAACCAACATAAACATCTCCATCTCTTATTTCTACACTGTATACCTGCACTGAGCCCACTGCAGGCAGGCAAAGGGCATTGCCTGTTTTCAAATCAAATCGTGCTCCATGCCTGGGGCATTCTATGATACAGCCGTCAAGTTCACCCTCGGCAAGCGGGCCGTTGTCGTGTGTGCAGCGGTCATCGATGGCGTATAACTTTCCGTCCACATGTGCCAGCAGTATTTGCTTTTTGCCGGCTTTAATTACCTTTACTCCCGGGTCGGGAATATCAGCCAGTTTGCCTGCCATGAAAAAACGTCTGGTGTGTTCATGTTCGTCCATAAGAAACGACCTCTTACAACGACTCCGCAAAAAAGTCACTTTCAATATCGGCGAGCTTGCCCTGGTGAATCTTTCTTGCAACTGCGTGGCTCAGCCATGAAAGCGCATCCGTGAAGGGTGATCTTGCCAGGGTCTGTCTGAAAAAGCCGAGCACTATAAGCTGCTCTGCTATCTGGCGCGAAACTCCGCGGCTCATTAAATAAAAGATTTGTTCTCGATCAACAGGACCGACAGTGGCCCCGTGTGAGCATTTGACGTCGTCTGCCAGAATCTCCAGTTTCGGAATCGAATCAGCAGTGGCGCTGCCATCTAATAAGAGGTTCTTGTTAGACTGATAGGCGTCGGTTCTTTGAGCAACTTTGTCTACGACTACAATTCCCTCATATACAGATGAAGAATGTTCTTTGAGGGCAACCCGGAATATGATCTCGGATTTTGTGTCCGGTGCTTTGTGTTCCTGAATCGTATTGAAGCTGAATTTCTCTTTGCCCGCTCCCAGAACTATGCCGAGCACCTCACTTGATGCTCCTGCTTCCTTCAAAATCGTAGCCATATCCGACTTCGTCTGGCAGGCGCCTAGTGCCAGAGTCAAAGACTCATAGCGCCCGTCGCGCTCTACATAAGAGTTGGAGCGACTGACAGTGAATGTGTCGCTTGCCTGCTGCTGAAAATCCAGATATGAAACTTTTGCCTGAGCACCCACGAAAATATCGAGATACTGAGACAAGAGATTGTACCGGCCTGTGCCTGCTTCTGTTTTTTGAAGTTCTTGAGCTTTGTTTTCTGTTGAACCCAGAATGCTTACAAGCTTGAATCGGCTGAATTTTTCTGCAAGAACCAGTGACCTGGGCAAAACTGCAAGCCCTGAATCCGGACTTGCATCAATCTGATCTGACTGATCTGAGCTCGTTTTTCCCGCGCAGCTCTGGTCTTTTTTCTTTTTGCAGGCAGAATCCAGATCGAGCGCGTATATAAAAGGCTTGTCGATTTCAAGATTTGCAGGAACATACAAAAACATGCCGCAGTTAAACAATGCTTTTGAAAGCAGGGTGAATTTGCCGTCGGCTTCTTCAGCATGCTTTATATAGGCTTTGACTTTGTCCTGATATTTGACCACGGCAGTGGCCATGTCACAGAGAATCACGCCCTTTTTGGAAAGGTCCGGGTCCAGCGTATAAAAGCCTGCTTCATTGACGCTTTGATAAAGAACACCGGCTGCCTCTCTATACTGCTGGCAAACTTCTTTAAGGCATTCAGGCAGTTGTGGCAATTTATCCAGTTCTTTTGCTGCATGAATTTGAGCAGTCCGCAAACTTGCCAGATCCAGCGACTGAAGATCAGTTCTCTTCCAGCCCTCGTCTCTGTTTCCCGGCATCGGGGTTTTGTAATATCTCTCGAAGGCTTCTAGCCTGTGTTCCAGGAGCCATGCCGGTTCGGATAAACGAGATGCGAGCTCTTCTACTGTTTGCTTGGCAATTGTATTTGTTTTTTCTAGTTCAACCATTTCTCCGTGTCTCGTTTCTTTTTTTTTGGAATCGCCCCGGGCATTTGCAAGGGTGCTTGCCACCTAGCCGACCGAGCCTTCCATGTTCAACGCAATCAGTCTGTTCAACTCTACTGCATACTCAAGAGGCAACTCTTTAGTGAAAGGTTCGAAAAAGCCGTTTACGATCATTGTTGTGGCTTCGTCCTGAGTAAGACCACGGCTCATCAGGTAAAAGAGCTGGTCTTCTCCGACCTTGGATACAGTGGCTTCGTGCTCTATGGTCACGTCTTTCTCGTCGATTTCCATGGTCGGATAAGTGTCCGAGCGCGAGTCTTCGTCCATCAGAAGTGCGTCGCACTTCACCGATGATTTGACGTTTGTCGCACCGGGATATACTTTTACCAGCCCGCGGTAAGAAGTACGGCCGCCGTCTTTCGAAATCGATTTGGATACGATGATTGAAGAGGTGTCCGGAGCAAAATGAACCATTTTGGCGCCGGCGTCTTGATGCTGTCCTTCGCCTGCAAAAGCAATTGAAAGCACCTCGCCGTGGGCTTTTGGCCCCATGAGATAGATGGACGGATATTTCATCGTCAGCTTGGAGCCGAGATTGCCGTCCACCCACTCGACCTTGGCACCTTCATGTGCGGCGGCGCGCTTGGTCACCAGATTGTACACGTTGTTTGACCAGTTCTGGATTGTTGTATAACGAATATGGGCACCGGGCTTGGCAATTAATTCAACCACAGCCGAATGCAATGAGTCGGAAGAATAAGTCGGAGCGGTGCAGCCTTCAATGTAGTGCACATAGCTGCCAGGTTCGGCAATAATGAGCGTGCGTTCGAACTGCCCCATGTTTTCGGTATTGATTCGGAAATACGCCTGCAATGGTATTTCGACTTTCACACCGGCAGGCACCCAGACAAAGCTTCCACCCGACCATACCGCCGAGTTGAGTGCTGCAAATTTATTGTCTGCAGCCGGAATTATAGTTCCGAAATGCTGCCGCACTATTTCTTCGTGCTCTCGCAGGCCGCTGTCCATATCAAGGAAAACAACGCCCTGCTTTTCGAGGTCTTCGCGAATTGAGTGATAAACCACTTCGGATTCGTATTGAGCGGTTACGCCTGCAAGAAACTTGCGCTCTGCTTCCGGAATCCCCAGGCGATCAAAAGTTTTCTTGATTGAATCAGGTACTTCCTCCCAGTCGCGACCCTGCTTTTCGGTGGCGCGCACAAAGTAATGGATGTTGGCAAAATCGATATCTTCCAACATCTTGGTGTTGCCCCATTTCGGCATTGGTTTTTTCAGGAATATGTCCAGTGCTTTGAGGCGAAACTTCAGCATCCACTCCGGCTCGTTTTTCATTCGAGAAATCTGAGTGACTATTTCACGCGTCAGTCCTTTGCCTGACTTAAAAGCATAGTCGTCTTCTTCCATATGGAAGCCGTATTTGTAATCGGCTTTCACACTGTGGAGCATTTCGTCTCTGGATAATTCTGCCACCATTTTGCCTCCTAGACCCGCTCAGCGCCCGATGCAGCAAATTCCTTTGCCACCCAGTCATAACCTTGAGCCTCAAGCTCTTTTGCAAGTTCGCTGCCGCCCGACTTAACTATCTGCCCGGACTGCATCACATGGACGAATCCCGGAGTCACATAATCAAGCATGCGTTGATAATGTGTGATCAGCAAAATTGCATTTTCGCTGTTCTGCAAAGAATTGATTCCTTCTGCTACCGTGCGCAGGGCGTCGATATCGAGCCCGGAATCAGTTTCGTCAAGCAATGCCAGTTCAGGCTTCAATAGAGCCATTTGCAAAATTTCAAGTCTTTTCTTTTCGCCGCCCGAGAAACCGTCGTTCACATAGCGGGAAAGAAACTCGTCTTTGATTCCGAGCTTTGCCATATTTTCTTTGAGCTCTTTACGGAACTCTTTTACAGGCACATCTTTGCCCCGTCGGGCTTTAACAGTAGCCCGCATGAAGTTCGAAACAGACACGCCGGGAATTGCGACCGGATACTGGAATGCAAGATAAACGCCTTCGCGAGCTCTTTCGTCTGCAGGAAGTGCAAGCAAATCCTTGCCTTTGTACTCGACACTGCCGCCTGTAACTTTGTAGCGAGGATGGCCCATGAGGATGTATGAAAGGGTCGATTTGCCGGAGCCGTTCCGGCCCATGAGCGCATGAACTTCGCCCGGGTTAATCGTCAGATTCACCCCTTTGAGAATTTCCTTGCCTTCGATTTCAACATGAAGGTTCTTGATTTTAAGAATCGGCGTTTTCCCTGTCATTTCATTTCCTGCTTCAAGCCTTTTGCGGCTTTCCATTGAACTCTCTGCGATAAATTAGATGCACTAAACTTAAGAATGATGCACTTTACAGATATAATAGTATCAAAAATCTAGCTACTGCTGCATCGCGCTTAAGTATTATTTCCAACCCGGTCTATGGGGGGGGCTAGACTGAGAGAGTAGCATTTATCAAGCGGTAGTTTTGAGAGATAGTATTTATATGCTGAATCCGCTCATAAGAGAAAATCCCGAAAATACCCATCAGGCCGTGCTTTTCTATCTGAAGCGCGCCAATGAGATGACTGTTGCCGATCTTTGCGAAGTGCTTGGGGTGACATCAATGGCAGTCAGGAGGCATTTATCCGGGCTGCAAAAGGACGGGCTGGTCGAATGTCGTCTGGTCAAGCAGAGCCGCGGTCGCCCAACTTACAAATATCGGCTCACAGCTAAAGCGGAGTCTTTGTTTCCCTCTGCTCTCAATAATTTCGCTTATGAAATTCTTGATGCAGTATATGAGGCAAAAGGGCATAAAGGTGTGCTTGAGCTACTGGAATTGCGCGATGAAGCGCTCTGCCGTAAGCTTTTACCGGCTTTAGAAAAGCTGCCGCTTCCGGAGCGGATTAAAGAAACTGTAAGAATATTTTCAGAAAACGGTTATATGACTGATTATAAAGAGCTGCCGGATGGCAATTTCTTTATTTATCAACAACATTGTGCTGTGCATAATCTCGCGACTCAATACAAACAAATCTGCGTCCTTGAATCCCGGCTTTTGGAAAAGCTTGTTGGCAGGAGGACAGTAAGGCAGCAGTACATTATGAAAGACGATCCGGTTTGCGGTTATCTGATTCATACAAATGAACTTGTTGTGCCAGATGATGAAAGGCAGCAAAGAAGCCCGGGTGCTTAGTAAAGACGCGTTAGCGTATTAACGGATACGCTTTGCCCCATACCATGCCTGATGCCTCATGCCTGATGCAATTGATTAGCTCAAATACTGTGCGGTGGATTGGGTATTGAGCTCAGTGTCCGAATTGAATTCGGTGCAGGTTTTGAACTGAGTTTTGCTTCCTGCGGGCCGAGCTGCCAGGCAAATCCTGCAAGCACTCTTATTGGCAGGCTGAATCTTGTGCCCTGAAATGGACTGCCTAAGTTTATCGGCACTCTTTGATTCAGTGCATTTTCAACGCGAACATCGAAAGAAGCAGGCAGGTAAGGGCGCTTTTTCAGTACTTTAGGCGGCGGCTGGTAGCCGGCGCTTATGGATAGATTATTGAAGACCGGAGTTCTGGCATTGTGCGGACCGTAGATTTCTACGTCCCTGCTGTCCTGGAGTCCAGTCAGGACCTGCAAGGTTGCAAGTATCCAGAAGTTCTGTCGTGTTTTATATCCGAGTCCTGCAACCATTGACAGGCGCCGGTCATGATCTGGAAATTTTTCTGACTCTTCTTCCGGAAACTCATATTTTCCGCCTGAAACCGTTTTGTCTTTTCGAAGATATGCCACCTGCACCGTGTTTGATAGAAATCCGTTGAATCCGTAACCGTCTTTTGCAGATTTCAGATCGATTCTGGTCTCGACTCCATAAGCATTTTGGGCTGCAAGCACAAGCCGGTTATATAAGGGCAGGTTTCCAACCACGCCGGAGTCGCCGAAATTGGTCAGGTATTTCCAGAACAGGTTGGTTCTGGTTGAGAATCGCGGGCCGATTTGGGTTTCGATGCTTGTGTCTATCAGTTTGCCCCTGGTGGCGGAAAGCGGCCGGGGCGTACCAGGATATATTCCTGCAACCGGAGTCTCAGTCACATTTATAGGAGTGAGAAAATAATCAATTGGAGTTGGTGTGAAAATATCCGAATATGACCCGCGAATCACAGTGCTTTTGCCGACTACAAAAGTGCCGCCATAACGTCCTGACGCCTGGGCGTTTGTGAGGCGCTGGCTCATAAACGGTTTGAGTGAAAATGGCTGAGTCTCAGGCAGTGCGGCCATTGTTTGAGCTAGTTGAAGCGAGTTGCCGTAAATGGCTCTTTGCAGATCGAAGCGCACGCCTGCGTCAAGCGTGAGCCGCTTCCAGAAACCGTTTTGAGGTGTGAACTTGTCCTGAAAATACGCGCTCTGCAAATATCTGAATCCGCGAAATTTTCCCACCGGCCCGAGAAATTGCGGACCGCCGATATTGCCTGTCCAGGGACTAATCAGAGCTCCGTATGGGAAGGGATTGGGATTAATACCGGCAGCTGTGTTTTGCAAATCCGAAAGTGTAGTGTTAAGTCCTGAAAGGCTTTCTTGAAGTTCACTTACTGTTCCCTGAAGTTCGGTTGCTGCATCTGTGTCGCCCGCTGCTTCAGCTTCTGCAATCGCTGCGTTTGTAGAGTTGATTTCGTCATTTGTCGAGTTGATACTCTCTTGTGTTGCAGAAATATCCTCGTTCGTTTGTTGAATTTGCCCCTGGGCTTCTGCTTGTTGCTGCAAACTGCCCGTAAGGTCGGCGTTATAATAAACAGCATTATAGGTAGTGCTTACAGGCCTCAGCTCCGTAAAAAATCCGGCCTTAAGATGGTGAGATTTTTTTACGGTTTTCAAAGCATTGCCCTGGGCCGAAAAAATGTAGTTGAATCTTTTCGCATTTGCGGCCAGTGAATAAAGAGGCTGTTCGGCATTGAAATTCACATATGGATCAAATGCGATGCTGGTGCGAAAGCGCTGGTAATAAAATGCGTTTACGAAGTGGATATTCGCCTCGTCAATCAGTTTGTCGCCTCGGCGAATATAGCTTGCGATCAAATAATGCTGTCCGTCTTTTTCTGATCCGTGAAATCCGGCGGCTCGTGAACCGGTTGATGTCGGAATGCCTGTAAGTGTAGCGTTCAAACCTGCCATCAATCGGAAGGTGTCTTTCTCGCTTGCCAGAAACTCTATTTTGCTAAGTGAGTTCAGATCGAAAGCATTGTTATTGACATAGTTCTTGCTGGGAGGAGTGAGGCGGTAGGAACTTCCTCTGAAAGCTCCTGATGATTCAATTCTTACTCTGTTCCACACGCTTGATGGATCCTGGCTCAATGCGGTCGAACCGTTGTAAAAAATTGTGCCGGCAAGTGGACCACCAATTTGATGCCCGACATTCAAGTTTGGTTTGGCAAGAATCGGCAGTGATTTCATATGTGCCACTGCTCCCAGCGGCCCGCCTCCGTCGCTTGCCTCGTATCCACCTATGTTCACCGACATGTTTTGCAGAGAGCGCGGAGTCACCAGCTGAGATTGCTGCAAGACGCCTGCTGCCTCGGGCAGAACTACTCCGTCGATTTCGTAGTTGATGGCATTGTGTTCACCTCGTGTAATGACATTGCCGAAGCTGTCGTTAAGAACGCCTGGTGTGCTTGTAATCAGGTCTTGAAGATCGTTGCCGCTTTTGTATTGATAAATGAATTTGTGATCTAAGTTTGTCTGGCTGCCTATTCGTTCAGGATGTATTAGAGTGCGCTTGCCGGTGACCCTCAATGTATCCACGCTTTCAAGATCCTCGAGGGCTATCGTAACAATCTTGTTTTCGCCCTGGCTTAAGTCGACTTTTGTAGTGTGAGAAAGCATGTTCTTCTGTGAAGCAGTCAATATCCAGCTTCCAGGCTCTATTCCTGTGAAGTTGAATACTCCATCTTCAGAGCTTTTAACTTCGAAGCGTTTGTGGTCTTTGCCGTGCGCATTAGCTTTTGTGAGGGTTACCTGAGCGTCGCTTATTCGACGTTCTCTTTTTTCGTCGAAAAGGACGCCTGTAATCGAGGCTGCTTTAAGGTCTGCCTTTGGTGATTTGCCAGAGCTTTGATTCTGTGCTGAGGACGGAGTGGATTCTGGAGTGCTGGGGGCTGGGCTCTTGGGCTCCAGGCTCTTGGGCTCTTGACTGGCGCTGGATGAGGGAGTACTGGATTCCGGAGTTTTTGTTGTCTGGGCTAGTGTCGGGTTGTTTGCTCCATGCGTGCTTGCAACTAAGGTTGATATTAGTGCCAGCGAAGCAAAACGATGGCTGAAATAGCTCTTCACAACCGATTTCCTTTTTGGGGCTTGATTTTGGGAATAGTAATGAAAACCAGTTTCATTTTCAATTAGTTTCTTATAATTTGCGCTTGCCTGATTTTTTTGACCAGCCCGGCTTTGCTGTTTTTGATTTCGCTTGATCGCGGAATGAATTTATTCCAGAGAGCATTAATTTCGCGAACACTTTTGGGTCTAAAAGTTCCGGACATTCCTTCCGCGTATTCAATCTCTCGTTCTACGATTTTCGCTTCCATAAACTTTCCTCCGGTTCTTTTGACCTCAAATTTCTCTGCTAAATCAAGTGGAGAGGGCTCAGCGGCGGCAGCTTTGGCAGTCGCTGCCTGAATCTTCCGGGAGTTTCGTTGAACTCTTTTTTGAATGCACGTGTGAATGCTTCTTGTGATTCAAATCGGCAGCTCAACGCTAAATCCATGATGCTGCTATCGGATTCGCGTAGTTCGCCCGGTTTGCTGGTCTGTTAGCAAACGAATTCAAAACTGGATTTACGGATTATCCCGGAGCTGACTTTTCTTTTTTTGCTTGTAAACTAGATTGCCGGGCTCTGCATGAGAAAGGCTCAGATATATTATTATTGCAGGGTATTCTAGAGGCAGCAGATGAACACCTTAGCCGATGCCATCATCTTGATCCTGGTATTTGTGGGAGTCGGGCTTTCCGGCCAGTTTCTTGTGAATCGTTTGGTCAAACACGAGGTGCTGGAAAAACATCACAGTGCAGGCGAAGCAATGATGGGCGTTGTCGGCACGCTCTTTTCTGTACTTCTGGGTTTCATGGTTGCTTCAGCCATGGACAAGTACCACGATGCTCAGATGCATGGCGAGCAAGAAGCAAACAGCGTTGTTAATGTATTCCGGATTGCCGGCGGTTTCTCTGCTGTTGACCGTCCGCGGCTGCGGAAGTTTTGCCGTCAGTATATAGACGAAGTGATCAACGATGAATGGCCCATGATGGAAAAACATCAGCGCATCAACCACGGCTGGAAAAGTTATAACAAATTGTGGGAGTCTGCTGTTGCTGTAGCACCAGAGAATGACCGGCAATCAAGCCTGTTGCAGGAGCTGGTTGCATCGATGAAAGAAGTTGGTGAGCACAGGCGTGCTCGTATTCTACTTTCGCAAAAGGAAATGCCTGTAGCACTCTGGGCCGTTGTCGGTATTGGGGCGATTATTACTCTGGCTCTCAGCTACGTTTTTGCATCGCAGTTTCCAAAAGTGCAGGGCTTTATGACCACGCTTGTAGCTTCTGCTCTTGCGCTTAATATCTGGCTTCTTGCTGCTTACACTCATCCGTACAGTGGTGAGTTGAAACTTCGACCTGCAATGTTTGTGCTTTTAAAAGAATCGATAAGCGATGTTGATGACACGAAGCCGTCACCTTTTCTACATGATGCTTCTGGTGTAGAGCAAGAGCAAAAAAACAATTGAGCAGGTAAGTTCGATGATTTTCCCGAGCCTTGCACGGCATCTGCACGTTTGCTTCCTAGAATCTTGATGCAGGGATTACTTGATTGGAAAATGCTTTAAATGGAAAACGACTTTCGAGCCCTTGAATCTGAAATTAATTGCCGGAAGCCTGCTTTCGTCACAGATGCGGAGCCATCGGGCCTGTCCTTGTTGGCAGATGAGAGTAACTGTCAAATGAGCAATATAAAATACGCCTCCGGATTGCCGGATCTCGAATTGAATTCCGAGAATCCGTTTGCAATAGCTTCAGAAGGATTGCACCCGCATTTGTTTCCTATTTCATCCAGAGATGAGCCGGCAGATTCCGGCGTACTTTTTACCCGACCATTTACAGGTCTGATGCTGGGTGCTGCCAGCACTCTGGGCATGAAGTCTGTAATGGACAAATCTTTGTATTCGCTGCCGATTCCGGCGCCAGCCAGGCTGGCTCTATCTATCGGAACCGCGTTGATTGTAGGGGGAATGATGAACAATAAATTCAGCGGTGCTGATATGCTGTCATCAAAAGGTTTTCTTGTGAATACTGCAGTGTTTGGACTCGGATATGGTGGCGTGAGGCTGCGTGGCTTCTGAGTCAGCTCACGTCTATGAGCTCAAAAAACAACACTTGCCCGACACTTGTTATGATCTAAATAGTATCAATTAAATAAGTGCGAGGTAAGCAGTCATGTTGAAGACTATATTCACACAATCTGACTTACTTGAACTAAGTAAGAAAAAAGCCTTTCCTTCGATTTCGATTTTCATGCCCACTCATCCTGTCGGCGATGACAGCGAGCCGGATTCGATTATATTCAAGAAGCTATGGCGCCAGGTCGACGACATACTTTCAGAACACAGGATGCGTCCCCGGGAACGGGAAGAAATTTACTCAATGTTGAGTCCATATACTGAAGACAGTATGTTCTGGAGTTACCAGAGAGAAGGTCTGGCGCTTTTCGTTTGTCCTGATTTTGTAAGGGTCTTTAAGATGCCTATTGCAGTGCCGGAGCTGGTTGTAGTATGCGATCATTTTGAGATTAAGCCTGCTCTGCCGCTTTTTATGACAAAAAATCGCTATTTCGTTCTGGGGTTGACGCTTGAGAAACCGCGAATCTTTGAAGGATCGTCATTTGGTTTGAAAGAACTCGAGAGTCAAAGCCTTCCTTTAGGATTACAAAAGAATGTGCTTGTTTTGCTGCAAACACATAAGTCATTGCAAGTTCACAGTTCCGGTGCACCGCAGCCAGTGGCGCCGCAGCCAGGGGTATTTCACAGTCACGATCCGTCTGAGCTGGACAAAGTAAGAATTGAAGAATTCCTTCGTCATGTGAATGATGGTGTAGTTGATCTGCTAAAAGATGAAAAAGCTCCGCTTGTTTTAGTTGGAGTCGAGTATCTTCAGGCAATTTACCGGAGGCTCAACAAGTACGGCAATCTTCTGGCAGAAGGAGTCTTGAGCAACGCCGACAAAATGAAGACCGACGAGATTGAATCTGCGGTCAAGCCAATTTTGAGTCGATACTGGCAAGACGAACTGCAAAGAGTGTTTGAAGAATATGGTGATGGTTTGGGTAGCGGACTTGCCCGTTCGAAGCTGGATGACTTGCTGCCGGCAGCACACAGCGGCCAGCTTTCTTTTTGTATGGTTGCTGCTGAAAAATACTGCTGGGGAGCTTATGACCATCAAAGTGCCAGTATAGAACTTGCATCCGATTCCGAGACTCCGGCTTCAGGAATACCCGGACCGGAAGATCTTCTTGATCTTCTCTGTGTGCAAACATTGAAACATGGTGGCAGAGCGTTTGTTCTGCCTGAGAAACAAATGCCTGAAGGAAAAAGTGCAGCAGGGGTGCTTCGCTATTAACTCTTTGCCAGCTTAAATGCCTTTGGTTTCGCGATAGCGCCAGCTTGCTCTTTGCGGTATCACTGAAAGCTTGACGAAGTTTGCCGGGCCCCTTGCTGCAATCGGCAAGCCGCCTGTAATGATCATTGAATCGCCTTCGCTTACAAAGCCCCTTCTTTGCAGAGTTTCTTCCACGAGTGAAAGTGTGCCTTCCGAATCGCGCACCTCGGTAAGCATTATAGGCACCACTCCCCAACAAAGTGCAATTTGCCTGCAAACATGCTGTTGCTGGGCAAGTGCAATAATTGGTGTTGGTGGTCTGAACTGTGAAATAAGTCTTGCAGTAGAGCCTGATTTAGTAAAAGCTGCGATTGCTTTTGCTTTCATGTCGACTGCCATGGCGCAAGCCGCGTGTGCAATTGCATGAGCAGATGTCGGAGTTTGATGCTTGTGAAGGTCTCTGTAATCGACACTTCCTTCGGCGGCTGCCGCAATGCGCCCCATCATCTTTACCGATTCGATCGGATATTTACCGGAGGCAGATTCGCCGGAAAGCATAATTGCGTCAGTGCCGTCAAAAATGGCATTTGCAACGTCGGAAGCTTCGGCTCTTGTAGGCCGCGGGTTCTCAATCATTGATTCAAGCATTTGTGTAGCAGTAATTACCGGTTTCCCTACCGCATTTGCCTTTTTTGTAATCAGTTTTTGCGCGGCCGGTACTTTTTCGGGCGGCAGTTCTACGCCTAAGTCTCCGCGGGCGATCATAACACCGTCAGCGGCATCGAGAATCTCGTCCAGATGTTCGAGAGCTTCCGGCTTTTCCAGCTTTGCAATCACAGAGACAGGCGGCCAGTGGTTGCCTATAAGCTGTCTCAAATAATGTACATCGTCGGGGTCACGCACAAATGAGAGTGCCACGAAGTCGACTTCGTTTCTCAAGCCGAATGCCAGATCTTCTTTGTCCTTTTCCGTGATCGCAGGTATGGACAATCGCACTCCAGGCAGGTTAATGCCTTTTTTGTTTTTCAAAATGCCGCCGTTTACCACTTCGCAAATTACATCTGTTTCTGTGGTATCAAGCACGTCAAGCTCAATTAACCCGTCGTCAAGCAAAATGGTGTCAGTAACACGCACTTCAAGAGCCAGCTTTGGATAATTGGTGCTGACTGCCTGCGAACTGCCTTCGATTTTTCTGCTTGTTAAAATGAACTTCTGGCCGGTAAAAAGTTTTACCGGCTGGCCGCCTGCCATCATACCGGTTCTAATTTTCGGACCCGAAAGATCAAGCAGGATTCCGATTGGTTTGCCCATGTCTTCAGAAATATCGCGCAGGTGTTCAATCACTCGCTGCACAGTTTTGTGATCGGCATGGGAGCAATTTATACGGGCTATGTCCATGCCCGCCTCGACCAATAATTCCAGCATGTCTCGGTCATTAGTAGCTGGACCTATCGTCGCAACAATCTTGGTTCGACGCATAAGCAGAACGTCACTTCACTGGTTGGGTTTCACGGTCTTCAAAAAGCAGGCTGCCGACATCTATGTCCGGGAAGCAATTGTCTATTTCTTCGATTTCAGCAACACGCGCTTCATTGACTTTGTTATTACGAATCATCTCTGTTATTTCCTGGAAACGAAGATGATGTTCGTTGAATCGCTGCACTGCATACTGCTTTGCCTGTCCTGTAGTAATAAGGAAAGGCCAGTCGCTTGATTGAAGCAGTACCAGCTCGCGTGCTGCTTGCTTGAGCGCACGTCCCACCTGACCGCCTGCCCCGGGATGATCTTTTGCCAGGTCTAGCAAGCTTCTTTCTGCTGCATGGATAATCGGCCACATCCATTCTGTTTCGTCGTTGTACCAGACTTGATAATGGCCGCCGGCTCCCCATGAAGATTCAGGCAGCTCGATTGCTCTTGTGGGCGCTTGCTGCTCCACATATTCGCCGGCCGTTACCATTGACACTGCAGTATAGTTTCGCAGTTTTTTTATCACTTCTTTTATGAATGTGATTCCTTCAAACCACCAGTGACCGAATAGCTCGGTATCGAAGCTCACCATTACAAGCCCAGGCTTGCCTGTTTTGCGCAAATGCTCTGTTAATGAATGCTGCAGCAGCCCTACGTAATGGTCCGAGTTCTCATTGATTCGCTCGGAAGCCACGTCAGGATTGTAGAGTTCCTTGTAACCCAGGTCCGTATTCTTTGATGTCAAGCGCCAGTAGTGAAGACCGGAGCGGTCGTCTTTTTTATGGAACTCCCGGAAATTGCCGTCACCGGGATAGCCGTTGTCTGCCGACCATACTTGATAGCCTGCTTCGTGATGACGTCCCATTACGGCCACCGGATAATCTTTCAACCAGTAAGCTTCATAAGTATCGAGCCCGGTTTCGGGTCGGGAAGCTGCAGGAATATATTCGATATTTCCGTAAGCTCCGAATACTCGTCTCATTTCATGAGTCTGACCACCCTTGATCACGTCGGACTCTGTAAAAAAGTATTTGAGCCCGGTCTCATGAAGCCATTTATCTATGCCGGCGCGATCGTTCTGAGCCGGCCTGTAAGCGCACTCGGGAAGCCAGACTCCTCTGGGCTGTTTGCCGAAAATCCGCTTGTATGAATCAACACCGGTTTTAAACTGCAAATAAAGTGATGAATCTGTGGCCAGTAACGGCGAAAAGCAGTGCGTGGCTGCCGAAGTTGTGATTTCTATAGCTCCCAGATCCTGGTATTTTTTAAAGCCGGCGCAAATGTCTCTGCCCCAGCGGTTCTGAAAGTCGGAAAGTATCTTCTGGAACCAGTTCAGGTAGAACTTTGCCAGGTGCAACCTGTTCATGTCCGGAGTTTCGCCAAGCGGCGCATAACGCTCTTCGTCTTTTCTGGCAGCTTCAATCCGGTCGTGAAGCCACTTCTCGAAGCCAGACTTCAAATAATTATCTGAGAGCTGTTCTGCAAGTATCGGCGTAATACCGATTGTGAGTTTTGCTGAGATACCTTCGTCATAGAGTTCGCCGATCATGTTAAGGAGCGGCACATAAGTTTCAGCCATACATTCGTAAAGACTCTCTTCCCCGAATGGCCACATTCCTGCTTTCCGGTAGAAAGGCAGATGGCTGTGTAACATCAGAACAAAAGAACCTACGCTCACAAACTCTCCTTATTCAGGTTTCAAGTAAGCCGCCCCCGGCTGAGGATGGGATATATTTAGACTGAGCCTGTTTCACCGTTGACTGCGTTCATAGCTGGACGGAGGCCCGGATGCCGAAGCAGTTATCGGACTATATCAAGTGGAATTATCAATTGCTATCGGGAGCGAGCAATCCGTAACTATTCTTCAGTAAGGGTGTGTGAAGATTCCGACACAAAAGGTGCTTAAATGTCAGAACCGGACGACGACACGGACAATATGATAGACAGCTCTGAAGCGGAGCCGCTAACTCCAGTCAGAATGCAGTTTTCTGCGCAAGAAAGCTCGAAGAAAGAAAAAGAAAAAAAGGCTCAGGAGAACAAGGTGATAAGGCTCCTGGAAAAAAATCCGCTTGGAATGACATTGCAGGAGATGGCCGGTGGCCCCAGGCAGGTCAAGAAGTTAAAAACCTTAAGACCGATGCTGGATGAGGCAATTAAACTGGGAATGGTAATGCCTGTGAGTCAAAGAGCTGGAAATACTGTTTACAGGTTGGTCAAGAACCTCGGACCGCGTTAAAGCTCAATAAGCTTTTCAATTTTTTTTATTAAGCTGTTGGCATCTCCGGCAAGAAATACGGTTTTGTGCCTGGAGGCCTGACCTGAAAGAATGCTTACAGAGCTTTTAGATAAATGCAAAGAACAAGCTATAAACTCGCACAACTCTCTGTTGGCGGCGCCTTCCTCCGGACGTGCTTTCACACGAATTTTAAGCTCGGCATCTATCAGACCGGCAAACTCGTTGCGTCTGGCTCCCGGCTGAACATAGAGCTTGAGGCGTAAGCCCCCGCCTTTCGGGTCTCTGGCTATGAAGCTGTGCATCTTTCGTTCTTAAGGCCATTTACTTCTAGTTCTTGCATAAAATAACAGTTGCTAGAATGAACTGAAAGCAGAAAAGAGGGTGGAGAATTGACAGTTCGAATCGGGAATTTAGAGGTCGGCGCCAAAGACTCGCCATTATTGTTGATCGCAGGTCCATGCGTAATTGAATCCTGGGAGCAAATATATTCAACAGCCAGCCAGCTAAGAGATATTTGTAAAGAACTCGGCATTAATTACATATTTAAAGCCTCGTTCGACAAAGCAAACAGAACATCCTTCAACTCTTTCAGAGGCCCGGGTCTGGAAAAGGGGCTGGAAATGCTTGCAGAGATAAAGGCTAAACTCGGGCTGCCGGTCTTGAGCGATGTGCATGAGGAAGGGCAGTGCCAGAAAGCAGGCGAAGTTCTGGACGTGATTCAAATTCCGGCATTCTTGTGCAGGCAGACGGATCTGGTTTGTGCTGCAGCCAGAACCGGCAAAGCAGTCAACATCAAGAAAGGGCAGTTTGTAGCTCCGCTTGATATGACGCATAGCATAAACAAAGTAATTGAGTGCGGGAATAAAAATGTGACTGTCACCGAGCGTGGTAGCACATTCGGTTACAACAATCTGGTTGTAGACTATCGTGCGATTCCGATGATTCAATCTTGTGGGGTGCCGCTTATTTTTGATGCTACGCATTCGGTGCAACTTCCAAGTGCCGGTGCCGGGGTTTCAGGTGGTGACAGGAAGTTCATTCCGCAGCTAACAAGAGCGGCTCTGGCAGCCGGTTGTGATGGACTTTTCATGGAAGTGCATCCAGATCCGGATCAAGCAAAAAGTGACGCTGCAACTCAAATACCGCTCTGGCAGGCCCGCGAACTGCTCGAACAATGTGTGCAGGTATATAATCTTGTTAAGAGTCTGGCTGAAATACAGCTTCCAGAAAAGGGACATTGTTCGCAACCTGCACTTTCAAGGTAATGTTTTTAAGACGGCAAAAATTTGCTTCTCGCCTTCTGGCTCTATTTTGCAGCACTCAGGTTTTTGCCTGTTTAGCATTGTTTTGCCCGCTTGATTCACAGGCGCAAGACCATCAGCCGGTTCAAAGTGGGGAAGCTGAAAATAACGCGCAGCAGGCTGAATCTAATGATGCCGGCAAACAAGAAATTGATCTGGAAACGCTCGTAAAAAAAGTTTTTCTGGCTTATGGAGGGCGGGAAGCTCTGGCCAAGATGAGTTCGAACTCGCTTGCCACCGGCGAGCAAAAAATTTTGAATGATCCTTCCGGTTCCGGGCAACCCCGTAAATTACGCTTCCGTTCGATTCACAAAGGTAGCGGTTTGCGTCTCGATGTCGAAGAAGAAGGCGGTTGGGTAAGCACTGTATTTGACGGGGCGCGCGCATGGAAAATCGAAGGCAAAGAAGTTAAAGATTTGAGTCAGGCAGAATGCTCGGTGCTGGCAAAAGAGCATGAGCGGGAGCCTGCCGTAATCAGCCATTTCGGGGACAGCGATTATAAGTTTAAATTGCTGGGCAGCACTCTCTATAAAGCTATTCCGGTTTATGCCGTAGAAGTTTCAAAAGACGGAAATCCTGCCACCACAATTTTTATTGATAAAAAGAATTATCTGGTGATTGCTTTGTCCTATCCGGCCGCTGATCTTGAAAGCAAAGCTCAGGCTGTCATAACTATAGACTACGAGGAATACAGACCGTCTGGTGGCACGCTAATCCCGTTCAAGCAGATTCAATCAGTTAACAACAATCCAAATCTGGAAACTGATTTGCAGTCGGTAGAACTCGGCGGCATTAACGATGATGAAATGTTCCGGCGTCCGGACCGTCCTTGCGAAGTTCGGCTTGATAAACCGATCTTAGTCCCGATGCTTTTCTCTCACCGGGAAGTGCTGGTGAAAGTTCGCATTAACGGCGGCGAGCCCATGGATTTTCTTTTCGACACCGGTGCAAATCAGACATTGATTGACCGGCGTCTGGCAGCCGAAAATTTGCTCGATCAGCAAAGCGGCATGAGAATGACTGGAGCTGCCGGAATGCTTTACGGGCAGGCTACAGAGTTGCAAAAAATTGAAATTGGCGATCTGACTGTTCCCAAAGTGCAAGCTGTAATAGTTGATCTTTCTGCCCAGTCAAGACAGCTTGGCAAGCCGATTGCCGGCATACTCGGCGGCAATGTTCTTGGAAGATTTGCCATAACCATAGACTACGGCAAATCACAGCTCAGCTTTATGGATTTTTCGACTTACAAGGCACCGGCCGGTGCAAACATCATTCCGTTTGTTGAGAAAAAAGGTCCGGTGGTGAAGATTTTGCTAAACGGCAAAGAGGAGATTCAATGTCTTGTGGATACCGGAGCTGCTTTCAATAATTTGCCTACGCAGTACGGAAAGAAGTATCAGAGCGGGCAGTCGGTTCATTACACCGAAGGTGTTGGCGCAGACGGTCGTTCGGTGAAATTGGGGACCGTACAAATAAGCACGGTAAAAATAGGAAATGCGAGTCTCAAAGACGTGAGTTTCACTTATGCTGCAGACACGGGCGCAAGTAAGAAAGGCGTTGTAACCGGCTCTGCTATCGGTATTCTCGGTAATCCGTTTTGGCAAAATTTCAATGTTACTCTCGATTATCGTATGCGCCAGATAATCCTGGAAATAAATCCTTTGCTTGCCTCGAGGCAGCAGCTGGAACAACTTGTGGCACAGGGTGATTCGAAGCTGAATATCTACCGCGACTTCAGAGCAGCAGAACAGGCTTATCAGCAGGCGCTCAATAAAGTTCAGTTTCTCGGCGACCCGAAGCAACAGGCAAGAATCTGGGGGCGGCTGGGAAATCTCAGAAGAATCATGGCCAAAGATCTGGGACGCCCGGAACAATCACGGGTTGCTTATGAGTATTTTTCAAAAGCACAGGAACTGGCCCATAAAATGGAAGACCGGGAAACAGAAGGAAGAATTCTGGGAGACTGGGCTTTGCTTTACATGGATAACAATCAAATGACCGAAGCTCAACAGTCGTTGCAGGGAGCTGCAAGCTACGCACCACAGGATGCGCAAGTGATGGTGGATTATGCCGTGTTCTTGAATAAGAACAGGCGTTACGGAGAAATGCGTTATTACATAGACAAAGCGCTTTTTCTTGAGCCTGCCAACTGGCAGGCGCTCTGGTACAGGTTGAAGCTCTCAGAAGACTTCAATGATCTTCAAGCGCAAAAAGCAACTCTCAAAGAAATACTCAAATATTATTCCTGGTCCCAGCTTGCTAAAGATAAGTATGCGGCGCTCACAAGTCCGAACCCGCCCGGCACTCTACCGGCTCAGGCACAACCTCCACAGCACTAGATTCAAGCTGAACGCCTGCTTCTATTTTGTGGTTACTGCTCTGACTGAATGCTTGGCACCGCTTTTGTTTTTTCGGGGCGGTCCGACTACACCGTCTGTTCCATTTAGCCCGGCTGCTGCACCGTCAAAATTTCCCCGGCGTTCAAAACCTTCAGGTCCGCCGAAATCCGGACCGCCGGGACCACCTGGACCAAAACCGTGCCTGCCACCTCTGGCGCTGTTTTTTCTTCCAGGCATGCATTCAGGCAGTTTCTTTTTTTGGTCGCTTGTCAGCATTCCCCGGATCGCAAGCAAATCGTTCATATTTGCGTCGTCCATCTGAGTTTGCAGCTTGCGCATTTGTGAACAGGATGTTCTTATTTGGGCTTCAGTCGCCGTTGGGCTGAACATTAGACTGCGCATCTCGTTTTGTTTGGCACTCAAACCCTGACGTAACTCTTTCACTTTCAGCTTGGTTTGCTCTCTCATTGATTTTATTTTGTTTTTCTGTTCTTCTGTCAGACCAAGAGGAGTCAGATCAAGTTGCCGGCCCCCCATGCCCTGTTTTGGACGCATCCGGCCTTCCTGAGCAAATCCCCTTCTGTTGAATGGCATTCCTTCGTTTTCAGCCCCGCCAAAATTTCTCTGTCCGTGGAACCTTCTTCCCTGACCCCCGAAATCCACTTCTCCCGGACCACCTGCTCCCATGTCTTGTGGACCGTCCGGACCGCCTGGTCCTCCGAAACCTGGGCCGCCGAACCCACCCGGACCGCCTGGACCGCCGAACCCACCCGGACCGCCTGGGCCGCCGAACCCGCCTGGACCGCCCGGACCACCGAAACCACCGGGACCACCCGGTCCCATATCTTGTGGACTGCCTGGGCCGCCGAACCCACCCGGACCGCCTGGGCCGCCGAAACCGCCCGGTCCTCCCGGTCCGAATCCCTGACCACGCCATCCGCCGCTATGCTGGCGCTGGCGCATTCTCATTCCGGGCATGTCGTCGCCGTCGCTTCCCGAACCGGATTCCTGCTTGTTTTGCATACGTGCTTTGAATTCTTTCAGGCGCTTAATACGCATGCGCACGTCATCTTCGCCGGCATTCTGCTTTTCGTTCTCATTCTTGCCGCTCTCGTCTGCGTTCGCCTGTGCAAGCTTTATTGATGATGATGATGATGATGATGTCGGCAGTGGATCGGAAATTGCCGGGGAGCCGACAAACAAATAGCACGATACTCCCAGTGTGACAATTGAAGCCAGTGCCAGCGGTGTGGACTTATCCAGCTTAGATTTTAATGTCATACAGTCCATCCTCATCTGTTCCTATGCCGAGTGCATCGGCTCCTGCATCTTCCGGAATTAGTGCCAGCTCTACGATATTCTCAGGCTCCGCTTGCGGAGTGCTTATAATGCGGTTCTCGCCAGTCGGTTGCTTGTTTTCCGCAATCATAATTTTCGGCAATTTCGCTTCCTTAATTGTTGTTTCGGCATTTTTCGATTTCTTTGCTTTAGAGTTTTGCACTGTAGTGTTCAGAGGCTCTTTGTCAGTTTCTCCGACCGCAATTTCTCCAGCCGCGACTTCTCTTGCTGCAGCAGGTTCATCTTTTGATCTATTTTCGTTTGTACTTTGATTCTGATTCTGACCGAGTTTTTGTGGATTTTTGTCCAGGGCAATTCTTGTGCCCGGATCTGGCTGGTTATTCATACTAAAAGCAAAAATCAGAGCAATAGCTGCCGCTGCTGCCGTTGTTGCAAAAACTCCTGTTCTTAGAACGTTTGATCTGGCATGGGCTTTCATTTCAATCACATTTGATTCTGAAGCCGGAGCTTCTGCAGCTTGCGCGATTGCTGCAAAATCTATGTTACTCACAATGTCATGCGGCGGGCTGATAAGCGGCATTGATTTAAGATCCAGAACCATTTTGCCAATCTGCTCAAGATGCACTTTGCACGGCTGACATGCTTTTAAATGTTCCTCGACCTGCTGATTTTCTTCTTGATTGAGCCCCTCTTGATCATAATAAGCATCTAAGAGCTCGATTACAGGTTTGCATTCACCAGCTATAGTGCTTGCCGGGCTGCCGGACTCCAAAAATGCGTAATCGATTTGAAGGCGGCGGGCGGGCTCTTCTTTAGCCAGGTTTCTCACAGCAAGTTGCACACGCTTGAGATCTTGAATTTGCTTTTTACAGCCGCTGCATACTGAAAGATGGGCTTCCAGATCGCTGAGCTCTTGCCCGACAAGCTCATCGTCGATATAAGCGCTGAGCATTTCGAAATATTCTTTGCAGTTTGATGGATTTGATGACATGACCGCTCACCTGGATCTCTGCGACATTGTGTTAGACGAGTAGTATGGTTCAAGAAGTTCCCTGAGTTTCAGCCTGCCGTAATGTATGCGAGAGCGAACTGTCCCCAGTGGTTCGCCGACGATATCGGCTACTTCCTGGTAAGAGAAACCTTCAACATCGTGAAGAACCAGTACTATCCTTTGCGAATCTGGCAGCAAGTTCAGTTTCTGGGCAACTAGTTTACCCTGCTCCTGTTTGTCAAGCATTTCTTGCGGACCCGGGCTGGGGTCTGCGACTTGAGTTACTACCAGTGCGCTTCCGGAACCGTTGTCACTTTCAACTGCTTCAGCTTGTGGATCAAAAGCAATTGGCTGGGCTGTTCTTTTTCGCTGCCGTATTCTGATTGAATCAAGACAGGAATTATGAGCTATACGAAAAACCCAGGCAGCAAAGGACAGGGACGTAGTTTTTTTGAACTTGTCTATACCCTGATAAACCCTTATGCAGGTTTCTTGCACGACTTCCTCAGCCTCCTCGGCGTTACCTAAAATTCGGTAGGCCGAATTATAGATACGGTTCTGGAATCGCCGAACCAAGGATTTGAAGTGGGCTGGATCCTTAGTTTGTCGGAATTTATCCAAAAGGGCCTCGTCATCACTAAGGTCCACTTGCACCAATCCCCTCAACTGCTTGTTTCGGTTCTACCCTTAAAACGTAATTTGCCTGGAAAAAGTTCAATTCCATGAAGCTTTCTGAGTGATATTTAATCTTTGTCTGCCGGCCGTATCAATACATGGTGTTTTTTGGGAGCTTTATCCGATAATGTTCTATGCTTTGAATCATCGATTTGCTCAAATGAACTACAGATAAAGGAATAAAGTGAAAATATTTGCTGCTTTACTATTCTTGCTTCTTTTAATAAATACCTGCTCTCAAGAGGCTCTTTCTGAGGAGGGGCAGCACCGAAGTATCACTAAGAAAAAGAACGGTCCCAAAGAGGATTTGCCTAACTTTCACGAGGTTCATCCTTTTCTATATCGCAGTGGTGAACCGAGTAAAGCCGGCATGGAAAAATTGAAGGAAATGGGTGTCAAAACCGTAATTGATCTTCGTGCCAGTTCTGAAATGGCTTTTGATGAGAAAACGCTGGCACGTGAGCTTGGCATGAATTACATTCAAATGGTAATGACTTCTGCTCCTCCCACCGACAAGCAAGTAAATACACTTTTGAAAACTATTGAAGAAGCAAAAGCCAATCCTGAAAAAGGACCGGTACTTGTGCACTGCGCCCACGGTTCGGATCGTACCGGCTGTATGATCGGGATCTGGCGCGTTGCCGAAGAGGGCTGGACTTATGAAGACGCATACAAAGAAATGCGCAAATACTGGTTCACCCCCAAGTTTACACGTCTTGCAGATGCAGTCAAAGAGCGTGTGCCAGGCAAGAATACCGGCAAGAGCGGGAACTGAATTCTCAAGAATCTTTCTATACTTTAGTTAGATGTGCAGAGGCTGCAGCGACGAAGCATATTGGAACGTGCTGCTGTTCATATCTCAGATAACGATGAACTGAATGAGGAGTCTTAATCCGGCTCGGTTCTCAATGCAGGCTCAAGAATGAACTGTTCAAGCGCATCCTTTTCGGTGCTGAAAATTACTTTTGAATTTCCTGCTTCGGCAAGCAGAACTTCTCTTGCTTTGGCGCTTTCGGCCAGCTTCTCTTGAAGCTCGTCTTGCGGATTGGCCAGGCTTTCGGCCATTTGCCTGCGCTGGCTGTTGCGCAACTCAATTCCCCGGTTGCGCTGTTTGCAGATGAGATATCGGAAAAGCGGAAAAATCAAAAATGCATTTCCATAAATCCACAAGCCTGTGATTCCCCAGTACAAAAGCGGCTGATTCGACAGTGTCGGTATGCTGTGCACGAAAAAATATGCAAGGTTGCAGCCGATTAAATTAACCAGAGAAAGGGTCAGAACCGGAAGCAGCTGCTTTTTTGATGCGCCACTGAATTGCCAGGGCTCTTCGATCAAGTAAGTAATGCCTTGGCTAACTGATTTTTCTTCCACCTGCCTGCCTGCCAGGCTCGGAAAGCAAAACAAAATTACGCCGCTGTCTGTGACCTGCGGCATGCCGTCAAGCCTCATAAGTACCTCGAGTTCGAATCTGTCGTAGTCGCTTTTTGCTGACCAGACTCGCAGTTCTTCCGGAATCACAATCCCGTTTTTTTGCCTGATTATTCTTGCCAGATTTTGCTTGCAAAGTCCATCAACTTCGCTGTTTGGGTCAGCAGCTCCAAAGAGAAATTCAAAACAGTGTTCGAGGAAGGAGGGCATTTTGAGTTTTGATTTTTTTTTTCGGTCAAAGGGAGTCTTGATGTAGAAAAGCAGCAAGCTGAAAAAATCCCTTTTCATTTCTGCTGCAGCGCTTTCCATTCTGGTAAGCACTGCCATTATTTCCAGAAAGCAAAAAGCAATGAAGTAAATAATCGCAAGCGAAAGTACAAGAATTGCTGATACCAGAAATTTCAGTAAAAGGAAAAATATTTTTCTTGCAAAATAAAAAAGAGCTTGCAAGCTCTTTTGCATGGCTCCCGAGCGGTATGTCCAGGCAAAATTCTCTGGAAAAATATAGGACAGGCTCCCGTCTGAGTTCACTTCGAGGTGGGCCTGGCACTCATAAGCCATCTGGTTCAGGCAGCGGCTAACAGTGAGCACAGGCAGCCCGGTTCTTGATACGAGCTCGCCTGTATTCACTCTTCCTTTTAGAGAAGAAATGGATTCGGCTATGACCTGTTTTTCTTTTCTGTCCAAGTTTCTTCTAAATTGCAGTGCACTTATTTTTTCTTGCTATTGGCTCCGCCCCAGTCAAGCAAGAAATCAGCATCATCGCCGCCCTTGTCTTCTTTGGGGCTTTCTTTTGCTTTTTCTTCTTTTTTGGGTGCGGGTGGTTTGGGTTTGGGAGCCGGAGGTGCCGGAGCCGCCATTGGGGTCATCGGCTGCATTTGCGGGTAAGTCATAACCGGCGGAGGTGGTGGCACCAGACCCGGGGCATGCTTGCCTGGTTTGGGTTTGATTTGCTGGGGCTCGGCACTGCTTTCTTCTTTAGGCGTATTTTTTTTGACCGGAGGCTTGCTTTCCGGCTTTGTCTTGGGTTTTTCCACACTGATTGTGCTTGTTGATTCTGCCTGTGCCGGCTTTTTCGATGGAACTGGCGTAAGCAAAACAGCTTTTGAATGCAAATTTGCAGGCAGCCCGGTGGCCGGTGTCTCCTCGGAGCCAGCAACTGCTTCCTGCGATTTTGCTGCGGGCTTGGCTTGCTTTTTCTTGGCTTCTTCGGACTTTTTCTTTGCGGTCTCGTCTGCGGCTTTTTTCCTTGCAGCCTCGTCAGCAGCTTTTTTCTTTGCAGCGTCGTCGGCAGCTTTTTTCTTTGCGGCCTCAGCAGCTTTTTTCTTTGCGGCTTCGTCGGCAGCTTTCTTCTTTACAGCGTCGTCAGCAGCTTTTTTCTTTGCAGCCTCAGCAGCTTTTTTCTTTGCGGCTTCGTCGGCAGCTTTCTTCTTGCTGTCTTCAGGCTTTGCTTTTGGAGGCTCGCTTTTTAGCGGCTTGCTCAGAACCGACACTTGCGGGGACTCATTAAGTTTGACTTTCTGAAATAGGTTCAGACCCGGCAATTTGAAGCCACCCTGCTCTTTACCTTCATAGGCTTCCCTTTCTTGCTGGACCAGTTGCTCCAGATTTGAGAATTCGATCATGGCTCTCAAGTTGTCGTCATTTCTTCCGTAAGCAAATGCCAGCTCTTCCCGGGCCACGAGATCGTCGTTATGTTTTGATACGACAAAAGCAGCATGTCTTGCGGCTTCGTTTGCCCGCCCCTTGACCCGCAATAGAGAAGCCAGGCTCAAATGAGCGGCACTTGAATTTGGATTGAGCTTGATGGCCTGAGCCAGGAACTCTTCTGCTTTGTTGAAATTGGAGCTAGCTACACAGGTGGTGCCCATTTCGTAATAAATTTCAGAAAGATAGGGCGAATTTGCTCCGTAAGACTGTTCGGCTATTTTAAGGGCCTGCCAGTAATAGTTAAGAGCCTGCTCGGACTTGCCCATAAACTGAGCCTCAACAGCTTTTGACCTGAAGATGTTAATGTCCTGGGAGGCCTGGTCCGCAAACGCTTCCGGCAGCCAACAAAAAAACAGGCTCAAAACTGAGAACTTCCAAAGATTGCGCATCTGTTTACAACCACCTCTCTGTCTATTCTAATTCGGTCCGGCAAAATGTGAAGTGGTTAAACCCTGAGTTTTCATCTTAGAGTTAGAAATCCTGCTTTCCTGTTACACTATCGCAAGATATACATAGAAAGCATGGGCAGGCGAGGATTATATGCGCCGACAGAGACACCGCACTCGCGGAAGCAAAGAACAACAGAATGCACCGAGCCAGGCCAGTTTGCAGCCTTCTGCCAGGGTATTTCTGTCTGGACTGGACATAAACACAAATATTGGAGAGGGGTTCGGTCCGTATCGGCTTGAAGGCGAGGAAGATATTCTTCCTTTTGTAACTTCGGCAAATATTGCATGCGGAGCGCATTCCGGAGATCCGGTCATCATGGAATCGGCGCTGGAGGAAACCCGCTATTTCGGGCTGACCCTGGGGGCTCATATAGGTTATCCCGATCTGGCAGGATTCGGCAGGCGTGAACTTCATCTTTCGCCGACAGAACTCAGAGCCTCAATTCTTTTCCAGCTTGGGGCACTGTCGGGTCTTGCAAGAACACTTGGTTTTGATATTTCGCAGGTTCGTCCGCATGGTTTCCTTTACAGGCAGATGATGTCCGACCTGAGAATTTCGCTCATAGTAGCAAGAGCGATTGCCGAGTTTGACAAATGGCTTGTTTTGATTGGACCTGCCGGACCTACATTACTGAGCGCCGGTGAGCGAGCCGGCATCAGAGTTGCCGGTGAAGCCTGGATTGACCGCATGTATGATTCGAACGGACATTTGCTGCCTCATACACACAGCCGCGCACAGATCAAGAATCCCACTGAAATATTGAAGCAAGCAAGTATGCTGGTTCATCACGGCTGTGTGCAGTCATCTGAGGGAGCTACGGTCAAGATCGATTTTCAAACCTTGCATGTGCATGCAAAGATTCCCCAGGCCAAGCTTGTTTGCGAACAGCTGCGCAGCATAATTCCCAACGCCTGTTCATTGACAAGCGAGCCTTATGCAATCGACAACGAAATCGAGCACATGTATCTTGCATACAGCGAATAATTCCGGGCCAGGCTGGTTCAGGGCAGTCGTTTAGACTTTGGAATCATTTCGTCATACCAGGAACCGTAGTATTCCGGGTAATCTTCACCGGTGGTAGACGTAATAGTTTTCTCCAGTGCTCTCCGGATTGCTCGCCGGCCGCCGCGTTTGTACCGGTTAAGCCACTCGAGCTCTTTGGGGTCGACTTTGACACCGGCTTTGAGCAATTCCCGAACTATGCTTATTTCGTGAACAATTGCTTCAGTCTCTTCTTCCAGGCATCTTTCGATAAATTCTTGTCGGCCTGTTTCGCCTGCCACCGGGTCGATTGTCGGCCTGACCAGGGCGTGTACGAATTCGTGAGCGATACTTACCAGCTTGTAATTTCTGGGACACCAGCGTCCGATATAGATAGTACGCCGGCGTCGATCATAGTATGCGCGGCAGGGACCGTCCACCTGTCTGATCTTGACACCTTCAGACTTAATACGCTCAATGTCTTCGATTAAAGTTGGCGACTTAAGCAAAGACTCCACAAGCCTTTTGCCGAATTGCCTTTTTAGATTGCGAAGAATTTTAGGGGGTAACATTTGCACCCTCTCCATCAAAAGTGAACGCAGATTAATTTTAGCGCAAGAGCTTGGCAAGTTCAAATGGTCGAAACGCCCTGATGTCGTGAATTTCGGCAAGCAGTCCCAATCTCGAGCAAAGTAAAATTTTCCTTAAACCTTTTTAATGTCATATAAGGCACTAGAGGAATCCCCAGTATGGCAATCCCTAGAGTGGTGATATGCTGAATGCATACCATTGTTTGCGTGTTTGCGATTCCCTGTGACATTCAAAGAGCTGAGCATTAAGAGCGCTGATTTTATTGAGCGCATTGCAGTGATATTGAGCAAACGTCTCGATAGAAACGAGCTTGCGCAGTTACTTTTCAGCGAACTTGTCGGCTCAAGCAACGCTTCACATGCTCTTGTCTGGGCTGAAATGCCGGAAAAATCGAAAGTTTTCTCCCCGGCATTTGCATCTTGCCAGGTGGAAAAATCAGAGCTTTTTGATTGCAATCTTCTGCCTGTTTATGATGAATGGCTTCAAGGCTCAAGAAAAACCTTTATGCTTTTGAACAAAAACGGCGAGTTCGATGGTGGTGTATGGAGTCCTTACAATCTCTTGCTTCCCATCCACGCCAGTGATGAAATTGCTGCTCTAAAAGCTGTATTGAGTTTGCATTATTCAGAAGAGCCCGGAGCTGAAGCAAAAACAGTTCTGGCTCCACCGCTTGATGAACTGATTTACAATTCCATGCTTGCTCCGGTGAAAAGCAAGGAATTTGGACAGAACCAGCTGCTTGCTTCCGAACTCTGGTCCGAACGCAATATGCGTTTGATTCTTTCAAAAATCCATTCACGTCTTGACAAAGATCTGGTTTTGCAGCAAGGGGTCGATACGCTGGGCAGTATATTGAAAGTGAGTTCCTGCTTTGTCTTCAGAAACGACGGGCAGAACGCAGGCAGAATTACACATGAATTCGTCGATCCTTCCATTTCGCCCCTGGGCCTGGGTCTTGCTTCATCGATTCCAAAAGTTATCGCTGCACAAATGTGCGAGCGAACAACAATTCTTGAAGAAAGCGCAATAAAGAAACACGGACAACAACAGTATCTGGACGGTATGGATACACTGCTTGAAAGTAGTGTAAGAAGTCTTGCCGGAACACCAATTCTTCAGAATGGGGCAAGTATCGGTGCCCTGGTCATTCAAAGCAATCTTGAGCGCAGCTGGAAACGGCAGGAGCTGGGTTTGCTCGAGAGCGCAGCTGCTGCCATGAGTGTGGCATTAAGAAATGCCGGACTTTATCAAGAAGCAAAAGAGCAGGTTTTTAACCTAAATCTTTTGAGCAATCTTACACGACAGCTCAGTCTGGCCTCAGAGCAGCTGGCAAAAGGCTCGCTGAGATCAGAGCCGGCTGAGGAGGCGCAGAATCCGCCCGGCAAACTGCCGCCGCTTTCGCAACGAGAGCTCGAGGTCTTGAAACTGATTGCATCCGGACTTGCCAATCGTGAAATCGCTCAGAGATTGTTTTTAACTGAATCAACCGTAGAGCTTCATGCTTCAAGAATTCGCAAGAAATTGAAACTAAAAAGCAGGACGGCGCTGGTTAAGTTTGCTTGTGACAATCACCTGGTTTGATTTTTTTAGAGTATTCCTCTGGCTTTGATTTCCAGATACTTGTCCACCAGCTTACTCGAAAGCTCCTGGGGAGGGCAGTCAAGTAAGAGGCAACCCCTGCGGACCAGATGTGAAAAGGCAAGCTCCCTTTGTGAAATCAGGTCGCTTGCCACAGCTCGTTTCATTATGCCCAGGACTGTATTGCTTGCTGTTTCTGAAATTCGGTCTACTTCCCTGTCTCTTAAAGTGACGCAAAACGGCAGGTGTCTTGGGCTCAGATTTGCAAGTCCTGAAAGAAGTGACTGAGACCCGGTGGGATCTGTGAGGTCTGTGAGCACAACCATGCACGAGCGTGATTTCTGGGCGGTGGCGAAAAACGACAGCGCACCCAGATAATCGGGTTCGAGCATTTGCGGTTTGATATCAGAACATGCTTCCAGAATCCTGGTCAAATAGGTTTTGCCGCGCCTGGGTGGCATGTAGAGAATCGGCTTGTCTGCAAAAATTCCCAGACCCACCTGATCGTTACGCATAAGTCCTGTCAATACAAGTGAAAGTGCTGCATTGAGTGCATGGTCGAAACGAGTCAGTCCTTCCAGCTCGGAAAGCATCATGCGTCCTGCATCAACAAGTACCATTAGCGTTTGCTCTTTCTCGACTTCGTATACTCTAAGTACCGGCCGGTCTCTTCTTGCAGTTGCTTTCCAGTCCATTGAGCGCACGTCGTCGCCGCTTACATATTCGCGCAGCGTAGCAAAGTCCGTTCCCTGTCCTCGCTTCCTTACTTTGAGATCGCCAAGTTCGGAAACATGAGCCAGCTTTACGGAGAGTTCCTGTAGTCCTTGCAGATCCGGATATACTTTGAGCTGCTTTGTTTGAGGAATATTCAAATGTTTCCAGAAAAGCCCCAGCCGGCTTTTATAACGAATGAAGATTTTGCCGAATTCATATGCACCCCTGCGTCTGGGCAATAAGGAATATGCAAGAGTTGCTTTGCTCCTGGCCTCAAGCTGAAAATCAAATTCTGATACATCCGATTCGAAAGACTCGGGATAGGAGTCTCTGAGTTTGATTCTTACAGGCTCGTTTGCCTGGCTGTAAATCTCAAGTGTAACCTTGTTTTGCCTGCCGATTGAAAGCCTCTCCGGGCAAATTCGGCTTGCTGAAAAAAGGCTGCTTTTGGGACTTGAGAGCAGGTCGAATATGAATGCAAGCAATAAAGCAAGATCGATTGCAAGACCGGCAAAACTGAAGCGTGGGAAAAAAATTGCCAGTGCAAAACAAAGCGCTGCCACGGAAACTAGTAAAATCAGCAATCTGGTGGCACTCATTCTATTCTTGCTCCGGTTTGAAGGACCTCAGCGAGGTACAGGCACCAGACCCAGAAGTTTGTTAATCACCTGTGTTGTGTTTATTCCTTCCAGCTCGGATTCAGGTGTCAAAATCAATCTATGCCTGAGCACCGGATGGGCAACAAATTTGATGTTGTCCGGCGTAACAAAATCACGTCCTTCCATGGCTGCATGAGCTTTGGCTGCTGCCAACCAGGAAAGAGCTGCCCGGGGGCTGGCACCCAGTTGTATATCTGAAAGATTTCTTGATTTCTGAACCAGCTGCATCAAGTAAGAAAAAATGCTTGCTTCTACCTTCAGTTCTTTAAGTTTTAAACGGCAGTCGAGTATTTCAGCTGGACTCACAACCGGACTTAGTTCGGAACTCTTTTTGTCGTAAACCCCACTTTGCCAGTTGACAAGCATGGTTGTTTCGGCATCTCCTTCAGGATAACCAACCAGTATTTTGAACATGAATCTATCAAGCTGGGCTTCCGGCAACGGATAAGTGCCTTCGTATTCAACCGGATTTTGAGTTGCCACCACCATGAAGAGTTCGGGAAGCGGTGAGCTTTGCCCGTCGATGGTTATCTGCCGTTCTTCCATGGCTTCAAGCAGTGCCGATTGAGTTTTGGGGGCGGTTCGATTAATTTCGTCTGCTAAGAGCAGGCTTGTAAAAATCGGTCCCTTTTTGACACTGAAAGTTTTGGAATTGAGATCGTAGATGCTTGTGCCTAAAATGTCCGAAGGGAGCATGTCAGGTGTCAGTTGTATGCGTCCGAATTCAGTGCCTATTAGCCCGGCCAGGCTCTTAACAAGCAAGGTTTTGGCAGTGCCGGGCACGCCTTCGAGCAAAACGTGACCGTCTGCCAGGAGTGCGACCAGGAGCTGGTCGATAACCATATCCTGACCCACAATAAAGTGTTTCAAGGCGCCGGCCAGACGCTTTAATGTTTCTGAGATCGTTTGTATAAGCTGAGTACTCAGGTTTGAAGTCTCCGGCAAGCAACTGATTCTAACATAGCCTGGGCTCTCTCAACCACCAAGCCGCCTTCCAGCGTGCACTGATAGGTAAGGCCTTGATGCCTCATATAATTTGTCGCATTCTTTCATGCATAAAATCAGTTCTTCGCTTGTTGAGTTCTTAGAGTTTTGCATGGATTCGGCCTTCTGCAAAAATTCCAATAGCCGCTCATATTTCAGTGGGGTCGCCGAAGACCACGAAGCTGCGATTTTTTCGGCACTGTCTTCATGTGAGCAAGAAAGTGCTTTGCAAAGCCTGTTTCGAAAAGATCCAAAAATGATTGAAACAGCAGCGTCATTTGCTTTTGCCTTTAGATATGTAAGTGCCATGCCGTCGATGTATTCGCTGGAAGCAATTTTGCGCTTATTAGGCACAGATTTTGCAGGCCCGAAGCGCTGATTCAAGCTAAGAAACAGAATCAGTAAAAGCAAAGTCATTTGCAGGCAAAAATTTCCGACCGCACCATTTGCCAGGTACCTGAATACGTTAGTGGCGTTTGAATGTCCGTGCACGCGCTCGTCAAAGAGCACCTCTCCGGCAGATGACTTCAGCCAATTAATCATAAACTGAAAGTTACCCCAGTTGTCTTTTTCTGCGATCCTTCTGTTTGCGCATAAGTTTGGCGCCGTTGCAAGCAAGCAGCGCCCTTTGCCGAAATTCTGCATTACTAAAAACGCACCCTTGCTGTCTTTTGCAACTGAGCTGCCGCCTTTAAGACGGGCCTCAGACGAGATAATCAACTCCTTTACATGAGCCATTTCTGCAAGTTCCTCTAAGTCAGTCACTTTCAGATCTCTTGCTGATTTGGAGCTGCTTGCTGCAATGCCGATTTTGTCCATAAGATACTTTCCTGTGCCGAAAGCACATGAATCCAGGTAAACCAGAGAGTTTCCTTTTGCAACCCAGGCAAGAATCCGGTCGCTGTCATATGGCGCAAGCGGATAGTCAGGTCCGATTATCAAAAGCACTCCCCTGTATTTTGCAAGCTCCCGGTATGAGTTTTCGAAACGTTTGCATGGAAGCCCGACTTTAACTGCCAGTTCAAAAAGAGCCCTGTAGCCGCTCGGGCGAGCATTGTAAGTCGAACAATTCATAACTGATTCAGGCAGGAATCTGTCCATCTCCTGGTCGAATTTGTTTGAGACTGAATATGCAATAAATGCAACCAGCGCCAGAAGTGCAAGCTGCCATAGCAATTGAAAGTGCCATTTCGGCTGCGCAAGCGGGCTTTTACTTAGGGCGCTTTCAGAGCTCAAATCTCCGACTCCTTGCTGAGCCTTGCTTTTTCTGATTGAATTTTGTCAAGTTCCAGCCCGGCTCTATCCAGTAATTCCAGGCAGGACGTGTAGTCTGAGTTCTCGGCCTCTCTGTTTCCGAACCAGACTTCTTCGACAATTTCAGCAATCGACACAAAAGTTGACTGCAAAAGCGGATAGGCAGAAAGAATATAACGGTACTCATAGTTAGTCTTGGCCGGTGCAAACACAGCAACCGATTTTTCGTGCATTTGCTGCAAAAGGCAGAGATAAAGTGAGCGGCAGGCTCCTCTGAAATTCGACGACGTAGCAAGGCTTGTTGCTTCAGTTCTGTAACCTTGCGAACTCAGTATTCTTTCCACCTTTTCAGCGCCGCGCTTGCCTCCGGCAGCTTCGTGCTTCTTTCGAGCTGCGTATTTGAGAAGAAAAAAAAGTCCTGCTGCCAGGGCGACAATGCCTGCAAAATAAATTCCATACTGGATTAGCAAGCTCAATGATCGACTATCGCTCGGGCCCGGATGCCGGACATGAAAAAGGTTCTCGAGAAACTCCTGCAGCCATTGCAAAAGCTGCTGTATAAGTTCCTGTATACGCAAAATCCAGTCCGGGAGCTTCTGGCTCTTATAATTTTCTGCTATGGATTCTATTTGCGGACTAATATCCTTGAAGTCCATAGTCTGCTTGCTCCAGCGGTTTTTTCAGTTCTTTAAGTTTCAAATTCAGGTCAATGCCATCGGTGCGCTGCCTGAGATCCAGATAGAGCAGGGCAAAAGCAAATGAAAGCACCGGGCGCAGAAGCAAGCTGCAAACTGCCTCCCAGCACTGGATAAAAATCAGGACTCCCATGGAAACTTTGTATTCCGAGCCGGCCGATGCAGCTGCCGTTTGCTGAGTACCAACATCAAGGCAGGAAGCAATTACCACAGGCAGCGACAACGGCAAAGTTACGATTGTATAAACGATATAGAATATGAATCCGAATGCAAACACCCGGAAAAACGACTTGAAGGTCCAGCGGAAAGCTTCGCCGACCACGCCGAAAAAAGAGCAATTCTTTTCGAGAGCCAGGATCGAAAAGCCGCTCAATGAAAGCAGCATTATAAGCAAGATGCTGCCAATGAATGCAAAAAGCCCAAAAATCGTACCGCAGACGCCCATGACCATACCTGCCGGTCCAGCTTTGACGAAGGCTGCAGAAATTGCAATTACGCAAATCCAGATGCCGATCACTACCGTGGAAATCAGTGCTGAGATCATAAACAAGCCAACCAGCCAGGGTATCCGTTTTTTTCCAAAGGCTAGGGCTGTTTGCCAGTCAGGCGAGAATCCTGTAAGGAATCTGATCAGTGCAATCTGCCTTGCCGATAAAATTGTGAATGCAATTGACCAGACCGCAACTGAAACCAGCCCTATTCCCAGGGTGGTCAAAATTCTTGGCAGGTCCGAATTGTTGCTGATTCCGTAAGTGATGCACCATTGCAAGCCTGTGCTGGCTGCAAAAAAGAATATGGTAGGCAAAATCAATGTCTGAAATATCAGTGGAATGTTTTTTCGCCAGATATTGAAAGCAAGTCCGATAAGATCACAAATACCTTGAGGACCACTCAGTGGGCTTGCTGAAGCTCTATACTCAGTCTCACTTGTCATCGTTGCCAGACCTTTCAAAACGACTTTTGAGGAAACAAAGCCCCTGACTAGAATAGTGCCACGCCGCTGCACTTTATGAACCCCTGTGAAAATTCCAGGTCCAGAATAAGTCGGCTTGCCGAAGCTCTCACTGACTCTTTGCCGGGAAAGCTTTGTCCAGCAAGGGATTTGGCTTGAAGCGCTTTGGTTAAGCAAAAAAAACGTAAAGTCCCAAAAAAATCTTCAGATCGGGCATACTGGATATTGGGGGTAAGTCTATATCCTGGCATATTTAAATTAGACCGGTTGACTACCGGCAACGGCGTATTTGGCGATAATTTTTGTGGCGGCCCGAGAACTATGACATTAGCTGAAAAACTTTCTGATGTTCGTGATTTTAGAAAAATCCTTGAAACCACTGTCAAAGAAATCGGAGAAAATTATTCTTCCGAAATCTGTCAGATAATTTTGAGCAATCCGCTCGATACAAATTTCACTTCGATTTGCGAATATATCGCCAATCCGGAGGAGGTCAGAGATAATCTGCCGGCGACGACCTTTCCGCTTTTATTGGAAGGCGGCGGGCTGGGTATTTTGAGTGTAAGCAGGCAGAATGATTTTTCGCAAGGCGAAATTAACGAAATACGCATCACACTTGCTGATATTGCAGATATTTTGCGTTATGCACAGATAAACGACCTGGTTCAGAGAGATACTTTTAGAAGTGCTTTCATGTCTGAAATCACAAATCTGATGACTCTGCCCATGGGGCTTGGTGATGCTCTTTTCATGGTGGTCAATATCCTTGGCAAGGCGCTTTCTTGCAGCCGTTGTATTTTCATTTGCGTGGACGACAGCCACGCCGATTGGAAATCATATGAGTACTGGCAGCGTGAACGAATCGAATCTGCCCAGCAGTTCGGATTTCCGTCGAAAGATTCAGCAATCGTATCGCAAGCGCTTCTGTCTGCGGTGCCGATTATAAGCTTTGAGGGCCAGCAAAATTCATACAAAACCCCGGTTCAGGAAGAAATGGAGTTTATCGGCGTTCGTTCCCAGCTTGCAGTGGCGCTGAGATCTTCGATTGCCGTGCACGGTGCAATTATCATTCAGCAATGCGAGTCGAGGCACGCATGGACTAGAGATGAAATTGATATTGCACAAAGCGTGGCCGATACTGTCGCCGAGGCTCTGGCACAGCTTCCGGAGGAAAAGAAAGAAGCTGAGCCGATCATGCGTTTATACCAGCATGAAGTGGCGGAAACTAAAGCCGAAGGGCAACAGAGCATTCAGCAAGTAAGAAAAGCCCTCAAAAGAACCATGGGGCAGGTAGTAATTCCGACTGCCCTTACTTCAAGGCAGAATGAGGAAAAACAGCAACAACAGCTTGCTCCGCCCCCGCCTCAAGAGGCGCCCCCGGCCCAGGACTTCGCTCCTGCGGCGGTGGCTAATCAACAAGAAGAGCAAGAATATGCAGAGTATGAAAATGCCCAGTTTGCAGAATATCAGGCGCCGTCCACCGCACAGCCTGCGGCTCAGGACTATGCAGCTTCTCAGGATTACGCAGCTTCCCAAGACCATCCAGCTTCTCAGGATTATGCAGCGTCTCAAGACTATGCAGCGTCTCAGGATTATGCAGCGTCTCAAGATTATGCAGCGTCTCAGGATTATGATGTGGAAGCAGTACCTGCTGAGGCCGGAACTCAGGATCCGGCATTTTTTCCAAGCGGAGCCTGGCAAGACACGGGTCAGGAAGCTGCAGCTGCATATGAGCAGCCCCCGGCTCCAGCCCAGGAAGCCCAGGACATGGAAGGACTTGCCAATATCTTGCAAACTCAGGCTGAAACCCCGCAAGCGGAGCAGCAGTTCAAAGGAATACTCGGCGGGCTGCTTGGAAATCAGCGTGCTGCTGGCAACAGTCTCGGTGCCTGGGATATAGAAACCACAAACGAGCAACCGCCACCGCCGGGAGCTGCGGAAGCTCCGGAAGCTCCGCTGCCCGAGAACTCGCCGATAGAATCGAGCTGGCTTGCCGAATCTACCTGGGGTCAGGAAGCACCTGGCGAGGAAGCACAACAAGCTCCTGCTCTCCAACCGCCTCCGGCTGTTCCGCAAGCAACTCCTGCTCCGCAGCCGAGTGCAGATATCTTTCCACCTGCTCAGGCGCCGGTTTCTACAGGCGCCAGTAAATGGGGAGATCTTGACGCCATACCTACACCTGGAAATGGCGCAACTCAACACAGTCAGAGTCAGTCAGTTCCGGCTGCCTCAGCTTCTGGTTTTCCGGGCATGGTGCCTGGAGACAAGCCGGCAAGTAAATGGGGTGATCTCGATAACATCCCGTCGCCAGGTGTTGGTATGACTCCCCCTGCGCCACAAGAAGCAGCTGCGGTGGCGGGCGGCAAGTCGAGCAAATGGGGCGATCTGGATGCGATCCCGGGACCGGGAGCCGCTCCCAGACCACCGGCGCCGCCGGGACCGGCTGCAGCTCCAGGCAACAATCTCGATGCCATCCCGACTCCAGCTGGCTCCGGTCCTCGTTCCGGGCTCGGAGCCATGATGATGGGCAAAGCAAAAGCTTCTGCGGTGGCTTCACAGGCACAGGGACTCGGCCAGTCCTTCCATAAGGGCGGTGTGAAGCCGCCTGCCCCGCCTTCGAGCTTTGTCGAAGGACCGCCCATACAAATCGACGAGGCTGCAGCCGAGGCCAAGCTCAAGCAGATTCTGGCATCTTCTAATCCTACAAGCGACTTCATTTTTGCAACTCCGGGCATCGATATGAGATTGCTTGGCAGAATTGATGGCTGGGTTGCACAGGTGGAAGCCAAAGACAAGCATGTGAACGGTCATGCAAGAGCAGTGGCCGAATATGCAAGTGCCGTTGCCCGCCTGATGGGAATGGGCCCTGATGAAGTGAATGCAGTGAGGCTGGCTGCAATTGTTCACGATGTCGGCAAGCTGGGTTTGCCGCAGCAGATCTTGCAAAAACCGGAAGACGAGCTAACCGATACCGAGCTGGTAATGAAAATGAATCACACCATAGATGGTGCCAAGTTAATAGAGAGCTTTCCGGAGCTTGCTCCGCTGGCACCAATAATTCTGGCTCACCATGAGGAATACGACGGCAACGGCTATCCAGAAGGACTCTCCGGTGAGGACATTCCGCTGGCTGCACGTATTGTGCATGCTTGCAATGCCTATGCCGATATGGTGGGTGACCTTGTCTATCGGGCAGGCATTCCACCGGAGCAGGTACAGAACGACATGATCAGGGGAGCCGGCAGCACTTACGATCCAAACGTAGTGCAGGCACTCTTAGCCTGCATTTCGCAGGGAGTGGTGCCTGCAAAAATAATCTAGCAAAACTCGTCAATCAGATGTGATTTAGAAGCTCATCGTATCGGGCTGCAATTGCTTCTACCAGCTGTCATTTTAATACAGGACAAATTGCTGTTTTCTTGCTTTTGCAGCAGCAGACTTGTTTCGCTTCGTTCATGCTGCTTTTAATACCGGATGATATGATCACTTTTCGAGTTTTCGGGAGTGTTTGCAATGTCTGCTGAGAAGCAAGAAGCCGGTCGGGTTGAAACCGAATCGAGCAATGAGTTCACTACTGCCAAAGCCGGTCTTTCCGATATAGAAGAACTTGAGAAGCTGGTAAATCTTGCATACCGGGGCGGCAAATCGACAGTCGCCTGGAAAAACGAAGACCATCTGGTAAAGGGACCGAGAATTGTCAAAGCCGATCTCGAAAGCTATTTGACTAGAGTAGGATCTACGATTATGCTCGTTCGCAGCCAAAGCGGCATGGCAGTCGGCACCGTTCATATCGAAAAACATGGAGATGATGCCCATATAGGCATGCTATCTGTTCATCCTGAATTTCAGAACTACGGGCTCGGCAAAAAGCTGCTGGAGCTTGCCGCAAAATTGGCCAGAGAAGAATACAAATGCAAAAAAGCGAAAATGTTTGTATTCGCCGGAAGAAATGAGTTGCTTTCCTGGTACGCCAGGCTGGGCTATGAAGCCTCAGGCGAAACCATGCCCTTTTTCGGTCCGGAGTCCGGACTTACTCCACTTGTGGCCAATCCACATTTTGTGGTTGTTGTAAAAAAGCTTGCTTAAGCTGGCCTTATTGAAAAGGGATTTTTTTCAAATGATCTGCCACTGACTCTAGTATCAGATCCCGGTCGTGGTCGTTTGCAGAACCAAGCAATTCGATTACTTTCTTCAGCTCGCCAAGGTGTTTCTGATCATTTTTGTCGTGGCAGAGCAGGCTGGCCTTATCCAGCAGTTCAATTGAGTCTGAGATTGTGCGTTTGAATAAATTCTCGCAAACGGCAAGACCATATGCTCTAACCAGATGGCTGCTAATTCTTGCTTTACCCTGGCTGGATGCAGGAGCCATCTTACTTGCTTGCTCCAGTGCTGAGATTGATTCTCTGGGTTTGAATTGTTTTAAGCAATTCAAACCCTTTTCGTCGAGCAAGGCCCATTCAGGAAACTTCAAGTTGTCGGCATAAAGCCGTGCCAGAGTGGCTTTGTCTCTCGGGCTCAGTTCCGGAACCCGAGTAGAAGTTGCAAAATACATAATGTCTTTTTCGCTTTTGCTATGATGGAGTCCTAAAGCGTGTCCGATCTCGTGCAAAGCGGCAATTCGATAGTCTTCTTCACTCAGGACAGATCCGATATTTTCTGTTTTGAGGTAGACTATAGCCGCGCTAATGTAGGCACATCCACCAGGCGTGTAGGTTCTTCCTCCCTCTGCTGCATTGCTGCCGTCCTCCTTTTCTTTTTCAAAAACACAGATGAGGTCTGCGGAATTCGGATCGTCGCATAATTTAAATTTGATACGGTCTTGAGATGCCTCATTCCAGGCTTTAAGTGCGTTTAAAAGGTATTCTTTGAGCTCGTCTCGGTAACCAGGCACATAGTCACCGCTTGCAATATAAACGTTAATTGCCTGTCCTTGTTGAAGGTTCCAACGCCTGGGCTGTCCCATCATGGATTCGTCAAAATAGTCTTTTTTATTTTCATGTTTGCTTGTTAAATCGGAGCCGTTTTTTTCCTCAAGACTGATTAACTGTTTAACATAAGAAAAAGTTGGCTCGGGGGGTGATTTCTTGATTATTTCACGCAAAATTTCTACGGCCCTTTGACCATGTCCGAGCGATTGCTCGATCCAGCTTTCGCGAATCCGGTAGTCCATGTCGTCAGGATCAAGCGTTATTGCTTGCTTGATGTGCTTCAGTGCTTCTGCCGGCTGACCCAACTGCTTGTAAGCGCTCGAGAATAAATACTCTATATAAGGGTTTTTCAAGTTTTTTTCTTTCAAATGATTGAGAATGGCAAGTGCTTCACTGGGCTTGCGTTTTGCCAGAAGTTCGCTGGCTCTTAAGGGGCTTCCGCCCATCCTAAGATCTTGCTCCAGCAGAAGTATCATTTTGCCGGCTATGATTTTTTCTTTTGTGTCTTTGTCCAGCTCGATTACTTTTTTGTACATTGGAATCGCGTCGGCGAACTTCAGTTCTTCAACAAGGGCTTGTGCCCGCATCTTATGTGCCTCGACGCTCGTGGGATCTATGGCGATTGCTTTTGCTGCATAACGCTCCGCTTCTTCAGTCCGCCCAAGCTTACTTGCAATAGTGGCAAGTGCAATATTGGATTTTACCGAGCTTGCCAGATCGGGCATTGAAAGAATTGCTTTTGCTTCCTTGTAATTGCGTTTGGCAATGAGTTTGAGGGCGACTGCGACAGGGTCTATTCGTTTATTTGTTGCAGACCCACTGAGACTGGAGTCGCCGGTGACAAATCGTTCAAAGGTATATGAAATACTGATGCTTTCAGGAGCGGCCTTTGGAGGGAAGATTGGACTTGCAAATGCTTGTTTTACGGCACTTAAGCAGCACTGGTCGAAGTCCTGGTCACCGGAAGGGCATTCTATTTTCAGGTCGCTTATTTTGCCATTCTTGTGAATATTGAAAAAAACAATTGCTCGGCAGTCTTCGGAATTTTTCGGCTGCACCCAGAATTTTTTGATGCTGTAGCGCAACACCCTCATATAAGGTTCTAAATTTACTTCTTTGGGCTCTTCAGGTTCCGTGTATATTTTCTTGCCAAGCTTCTTTTCCAGCAATGCAAGACGTGCCCGCACTTTTGCTGCTTCCTCGTTTTTCCCTTGCTCATAAAGGCTCCACCAGAGAAAATCCATACATACGGCAAATTGTGTTTGATCGAATTTCGGCTTTTTCTCAAAAATGGCAAGTGCTTTTTTCAGGACATCCTCGGCATCCAAATAGCGGTACAAACCAAGATAGAGCTTTCCCATATTGCGCAGATTCAAGCCGTAGTCGACAGAATCTTCGCCGTTTACTCTGGCGCACATATTGAGTGCTTTAATACCAAATGCCTCTGCATCAGCAGCTCTGCCCATGTGCCTGCAAGTGCGGGAGATCATTTCGTATGCTTCGACCAGTTCTTTTTTGTATTCTTCATCATGTTTTTGAAACTCTTTTGTTGCTTCAACAAACAATGAAAGAGCTTCTTCGTAGTTTCCCTGCTGATAAACGGCAGTACCAAGATCCAGCTGTACCAGAGCCCGGCCTACAGGACTGGTGGTTGGAACCAGGCTGAGTGCCTTTCTCAGGTGTATTTCACCCTCAGCAAACTTGCCGTCGTAGATCAGATCTTCGCCGATGCCAATTTCAACTGCCCAGGCGGGCTTTGCTTCCTGCTCTTTTGCTTTGGGCGCTGCTTTCACCGCCGGTTTCAGCGCCGGTTTCGCCTCTGGTTTCAATGCTGGCTTTGCGCTTGCCGCAAGATTGCAAGTGCAAAGCTGAAGCTGGATCTGGAGCGTCATTAATGCAAAAACTAGAACTGCGGTCTTCCGGCTTTCCATCATTTTCTCCGTCATTACCTATATATTGACTAACCAGGAAAATCTGTATCTAGAACAATCACTGGGGCATTATACCCATCTGGCTGGCTTCATCGAATCACCCGGGCCGCTTGAGTCAATAGAGAAAAAAAAACGGACTGGCATTTCTCAGAAATTTTTCAGAAATATAGACTAAATTACTGTCCAAGGAAAAGGAAGTGCGGCAAGAACAGTTTATAACTGTTTCCGCTATCAAATGCGTGGAATTTTGCTATGGGACAGAGTGTTGAATCCCAGAGGCCTGTCAGGCCTTTGGATGACAGTCAAGAAGAAAAATCCAGTGAAAAAAACAGCAGCGAAAAGCTGAGCCAGCATGCTCACGAATCTGCCAGGGCTGGCACTGTTTCAAAAACAGATCAAAGAGCAAATGACACAAGTCATTCTGTTCTTCCTTCTCTTCAGATAGATGGATTGGAAGCCAGAAGCAAAGCTCCGGCAGCAAAGAAGCCGGAGAGCAAAGCACCTGAAAAGGCAAAGTCTCCTGAAGCAAAATCCTCTGCGAAAGAAAAGGATTCTGATAAAGAAAAGCCAGCTGAGAAAAAGGACGAAGCAAAGGGACCGGCACAGTGGCTCGTGGGCGGTGTCGCCAATGTTGTAGGTGCGGTCTGGAGTGGTGTTAAAGATACCGCTAAAGCTTGTGATCGGGTTTATGTAACCTGGACTGATAAGGCGATGGATTCTGCTCAAGAACATCTTCTAAAGCAGGGCGCGGATGCAAATCTGGTCAGAATAGGCAGGGAAGTAATACAAGGTCAACGTGATCAGGGACGTTTTATCTGTGGCGCAACAGTTGGATTTGCTGATTGCACAGGAGAGGGTATTGCCGGAATTTCTGAAATCGGTGCAGAAATAGTTGATGAAAGGGCAAAAGGTAATCCCTTTGCTGAACTTAGCGTTTTGTATAAGCGAATTGCAGAGCCTGTGGGTGAGCTTGCGGCAAATGGCATAGCACATTATCAAAAAGCTGGTTGGGACAAGCTCCCCGGAGATGCACTAAACATTGCGGGAAAGTATTGCCAGGATTTTGCAAAAGCGGATGCTTATGATAAAGGGATCAAAACCGGGCATGATCTCATTCCTGCGGCAATGGCTGTGGAAGGTGCCTGGGTAATCGGTGGCAAAGTAATTGGCGGGGTATCCAAGCTCGCAAAGGTATCAAAAGTGGCTCAAGCGGCTACTTGTGCCGAAGCTGCAGCTGGAGCTGGCGAAGCAGTTGGAGCTGCCGGAACTGTTGCAAGAACTGCAGAACTATGTGAGTCCGGTGGATCGGCTGCGGCTGCTTCAAAAACAGCTGCAAGAGTTTCAGAAGTATCTGAGGCAGGTGAATCGGCCGTTACAACTGCAAAAACTACTGCAAAAAAGCTAGAGTCGGCAGAAGCAGGTAAATCAACAGGAACTGCTGCAAAAGCGACTGAGCAAACAAATTCGCATGCTACGGCTAAATCCCGGGCAACAGATGCACCGGAATCCGCAGGAGCAAAATCATCCAAACCTGGAGAATTAAAAGGAAGTTCGGAATCTGCCGACGCTAATAATGCGCCTAAGAATTCGAAGTCTGAAAAAAACTCGGAGTCCGGCAGAAAGGCAGAACTTGACTGCCTCGATAAAGCCAAAAAGGATCTTGAAAAATGCAAAAAAGACCTTGCTGAAGCAAATAAATCACTCGGCGAAAAATTGAACAGTTCGCTCGAGCATCCTGAAGTTTCGGACGCACTTTCGGAGCTGGAGAGTCTTAGAAAAAAACTGGCAGAGCTGCCGGAGAATCCCGAACTTGCCAAGCTAAAGGAATCTCTTCAGGAATTTGAAAGACCTTATCCTAGAGAGCTTTTGAAATCCATGGAAAGGGCTTCGAATGACGGTCATGTTAACTCCAACCTGATATCAAGGAAAGTAAATGAAATCGACACAATTTGTGCTTCTGCCGAAGGCAGATTGGCAGGCACTGAAATTATCGAATTCATAGATCAGTCGTTTCCCTCAGGATCTCTTGGAAAAGAATTCAAGTTCGTTTCAAAACTGGAAAAGGATTGTCTTAGCAAAGAAGCTAAGCTGAAGTCCCTGGAAGTAGGCATTGAAAGCAAATTTGGCGGTGCTGAAGCTGCCATTGAAGCAATCAATGATATGCAAGCCATAATTGCCAAAAATGAGAATGTTCTGGAACAGCTGGCAAAGCTCATTGATCCAAGCGGCGGTGTGGAACAAGTTTACAATACTATTTGGAAGTTTATGAATGAGCTTCCTGATGGACTGAAGCTTGATTTCGAATTTCTAAAAGGACCGCTTGAAGAAGGCTGGAGAGTCAGAACGCCAAAACCCTCTGCACTCTCCGAATTTGGGCAACGTGGCAATGAGCTAATGAGAGAAAAATTCTTTGAGTCCGTCAGTGTTCCGAAAGAACTCGCACAATTAGGTGTAGGCAAAGGCAAGAATTTTTTTGCTGATGCTTATGAATGGTTGAATGGAAAAGTGCTAGCTCGCCGATTTGACATTTCAAACAAAGATGGGTTGGTAAAAGGATACCTGGACGTTCTTGAGGGAGGCAAAGCTAAATTTCCGGGAATTCATTACCTGGCAGAGCTGCCTGGATTAGCTGAGGCTGTTCAGGATGGAATGATTTTGGCAAAAGAAGCAGTTTGTAAGGCTTTTGACATCAAGTTCAAAGAAAGACTCAATCCAAAACTTGGTCTTGAACATGTTCCTATAAGTGATGACAGTTTATTGCAAGTTCTAAAAGCTAAGTATGCGCGTTGTTTTGATCCAAAGGGAAATAGGATAAAACCCGAAGAGTTTCGAAAGCGGGTGTTTAAATTCTTTGAAAAGAGCGAAGAATTAAAAGAACTGGAGACCCTTGAGGATGTTGTAGATCTTCTGAAGCATGCCGGAAGCAAGAATCCCGTAGCTCAGCAGCTTTTGTTTGATGCAGAAAAGCTCAGAGCTCAACAATTTGAAGAGCTGCTAAAGACTGTGAGAATCGCCAGAGACTCGATGCTTAAGGAGATGGGCTTTGAGAATATAGAAATGCTTGAGGAGCTGCTTAACAGTCAAAAATTTGGGAAGGAAGCTAAAGGCAGCATAGCTGCTTAGGCCTGAAGCAGGAGACTTGTAATGAAGCCTGAATTGATTTTGCAATCACCCTACAAAGAGCGATTTGGCGAGCCAGCTGAAGAAACGCTGAGACTTCTTTATTTGTACCCAAAATATGAATTTCCTGAAGAAGAGAACTACTCGTATACAGATTATCAGGTAGATGCTTATTCCAAGGGCCCTGTCAAAATGCTTATATGGAGCCTAAAAGACTTTCCACAGCTGAAAATTCGCATGAGAAACAGTCTGGGCTTGTATAACTCAATTGAACTTACGAGTATTGTAGATATTGTGTTCAGCGTGCCGGATCTCAGATTATTCAATACAATTACAGCAATTGATGAAAGCCATCGGGACCAGGCCTGGGTAAGCCGGACAAATCCCGAACTTGTCTTGCGATTTGAGTTGACGGAAAGCGGAGATATCACCATTTACGAGCCCACCCGGGGGACAGAGCCTCAAGTGAGATGGGATTTGTATCACCTCTATGGCAAACTCCTGAAGCGAGCCTGCCCTCGCGAATCCGCGCTATTTGATGCTTTGTGCACGATGGAAGGGGCGGTTTCGTATGACGGAAAGAAAAAGTGGACTTCCGAACAAACCTGGGCAAATCTCTTTTTGATGATTTTTGCAGAAGACAAAGTCGAGCTGCAATTATTGGCTTCTTACATGGATGCTTTGCCTGCATTGCTTGTTTGTGGTGCTTTGAAAACAAGATTGAATTCGCTGCCTGCCTCGCTTAGATCTTCAAAGCATGAAAGCTACCGGAAGATTCTCGATTACGTCAACGACAAATTGCCAGCGGCGGCTGAAGAGCGGCTTTCGGCCCTGCAGCTTGAAGAGTCTTTTGAATCTGAATACAGGAATTATCTTGAAAATTCGTTTATTTCAAGCGAAAATTAAATAGCTTGGCGAATCACTTTCTCAGTCATGCTCATTCAAGTTGAGCTTGCTAATTACTTTTGCCAGCTCGGTTTCTCCAGAAGCATTTAGATTTGCGATGGCCCGGGGCTTTAAGGACTTTTCAATATAAGAAAGCAATTTAGTATAGGAATTATGGGCGCCCGCACTTGCTGCGTGTGGATTTGAAGCTAAGGCTCTGCTTAAAGCGCTGCCGATTATAGTTGCATGTGCCGGATTTTGATATGCAGTAAAGTATGCAAGTGCTTCTTTCTCCGCAAGCAGCACTTCTGCAAAGTGCGCCCAGCTTTCGTCCTTTCCATTTAAATCACGCAGCTCTTTGTTTGGGAGCTTAACCGGATTTTTTGAATCGATTTCGTCATAGATAGCGCTTTCTACAGGGTATTTTGTTTTGAGCCGGTGTGCAAACTCATGCTGAAGTGTTTTCAAAAGCTGAATCTCGGAATCGGGTTTATATAGGGTTACGTTTCCATCTTTGTCCACGTCTCCCCAGACCCGGTATTTTTCTGAACCGTGTACTTTAGCGAACCACCTCTCCTGAAAGTGAGGATGATCAAGGACTGTAATTGATTGAAGCTCATTTGGAGCCGGCAATTCGGCAATCGCACTGGAAATACGTTCAAGTGGAAGGCGCGCATAATCAGCTTCTAAGGACGGATATTTGATGCTCAAATCAAAGGGTTCGACCTTCCAGTTGTTGGTTTTGATAACCTTATGTTCTGCATGGTCTTCCAGGTACTGCCTGTAGTTTCTAATTGGCAAATCAGCCGGTGCACCTACCCAGTAGCGCTTTATCTCTGTTCCTGTACTTAGCAAATTATTATTCTTGGGGAGACTTCTTGCGGATTTGCAACTAGTCTCCGGTGCGGAATTATCTTCAACTACCCTAGCAGCTTTGGAAAAACTGATCTCTTCTTGAGCTTTTCTGAATTCAAGTGCAGGTTTGTGAATGAGTGCGGGTAGCAGCAAATTCATGGTTGCACCTGTAACGCTGTGAGCTAATAAATCTTCGATATTCAGATTTTTGCCGGCTGATAAGTGCGAGCAGCCAGTCGAAAATGCAGCCGCGATTGCACCTGTCCCAGCTCTTGCTGCATGCAGGCGCCATGAAGAAAGGCCTCTCGAAAGAAAAGATCCGGTTTCAAATGCAGCCATCATTGAAAGACCGCCAATCATATTTGAAAAATGGGTTTCACCTGTTGCAGTGTCACGCATGCCTTCAATAGCTGCGCTGCTTGCAATTAATGCAGCACTTTCACCATGTCGAATCCCCAGGCGTCCAAGAAACTTGCCGCCGGATTTTGCGCATGCCGAATAAAGCAGCGCTGAAGCAAGACCTGAAGAAACACTCTGCAAAAGCCATTTCGTAGAGCCGAGCTGCCCTGCTTCGGATTCGAGCGCTTTTAATTCAGGCATGAGTTTCTTGCCGGGAGAAAGTGAATTGACTGAATTTGCAAGAGCGCTATATGGCGTAATGAAAAGTGCGTTGCAAAATGGTGATACCAGATCATCAATTGATGCATTAGTTTTGATTTCTGGATTCAAAATCCCGGCGATGCTTTCAGTGTCTGCTTCCCGTTGTCTGTATTGCAGGTCTTGCAATAACCGGGCCGAATCAATTGAATTTCTTGATTCGGGTGTTGATAATTCCGAAATCCTTTCCACGGCTCAAGCTACCCTATGCAATCAAGACAGCATAGTGCCAGATTAATCCTGTGAAAGTAAGTGGTGCCTTTCCCCGCGGATATGTAGGATAACCATGGTCCGGAAGCTCGCTAAGCTAGCGTGAGCTTTAGCTCAATCGTAATATGCACTGAGCCTGTAAGGGCTTACTTTTGCTCGATCTTAGCTTGCTGGCTCTTATGAGTTTCCATAAGCCAGAGAGTCGAGGTTCTGAGAAATAATTGAGCTTTACTTGCCTTTCATAGCACGATAAAGTTCAGATGGGCTTAAACGTTTGTCTCCATCAGGTCCATTTGCAAAGTCACTAGCAGAACCCCATTGATTGTCCACCGAGATTCGTACATTTTTCGGATCTGTGGCATCAATATCCCAGATGCTTACTACATGACCACCTCCACCACCAGCTACATCGTCTGCAGCAAAAGGTCGTTTATTTGCATAAACACAAACGATAATGGGTAACTTGCCCTCCTCCTTTGCTTTAAGGAGAAGGTCTTGCAGTTGCTTTTCTGAGTTTATGCTTGAAAGGCGGGCGTCCGATGAGGACCAGGGCAGCGATCTTCCTCCAATTTGCTTGCTGCCGTCAGCCTCGCCCCAGTGCACAAGCGTGCTGCCTTTTTCATCACGGCCGGTTATTTTAGAAAGAACATCAACGTGATCCCAGGCAAGAAAACCAGGATCTCTTTGTGGTGTACCGTCCGGATATTTCAAAAACTGATTGTTCGTTGTATCAAATATTCGTTCGCCGTAATCGTCCCGCAAGCCGGCCTGCGGTTGAACCTGCATAAAGCGCAAATTCGGATTTTCCTTTTGCCACTTGATGTTTCCTACCGTCAGCTGGAATATCTGGCTGTCATAAGTGCGCAAGCCATCCTTATTTTCCATTGAGTCTTTATCCGGCTGCAAGTTTTCCAGAGGGACTTTGATTACGGTTCCGTCTTTTGTAGTTTTGTACTCTCCGGTGAGAGCTACATCAGCAACCAGCCTTGCTGCTTCGCTTGGCTTGTGGGCATATGTGAGCACTTCTATGGTTGTGGCATTGCAGGTTGGATGCCGGCCCTGATCAATCTTTGTTGGATTGGCTGCATGTTGCATTATCTGGCCGGCAAGAACAATCTGATTCTCCTTGCTTATTCCGACTTTGCTTTCGCTTGTTATCAGCTTGCTTATTTCTTTGTAGGTCTTTGCTTTTTCTGCATCACTGATAGGCGGAAGGGGTGGTTCGCCTTTGCGGCTTTCAAATTTTTCAAGATTCTCTTGAAACTCCTTAAAACTTTTCGAATCCATTGAGATTTTTGCAAGTTCAAGGAGCTTTTGTTTCTGGTATTGAAGGTCTTCAGACCGCGGATTCTCTTTTGTTTCTGTAGTTCCGTCCAGTTTTTTTGTAATTTGCTTGCCGTCAGCCGGATCCGTGTAAGAAAGAGTTCCGTCTTTGTCTACTTTCACATTTTCGCGAAACTGCCCTTTTCCATTGGTCCAGAGATTTGTGCCCGGCTGTTTCTGCCAGACCTGTGAATCAACTTTGCCGGTTTTATCTGTGCTTGACTCGTAAAATGAATCAGGCGCATTGCTTTTATTGTCGCTTCCCCAGTTGTAAGAGCGGGCTGTACCATCCGGAGTCAGCACTGTTGCCGGACGGTCTCCATCTTTAATTACTTCCTTCTGGTGTCCATGATTCACAAGTTCCCAGCCGCCATTAAAGTAATTCTTTGTTTCAAGCCCTTTAGATGAAATTGTGCTGTAATCGCCGCTTTCGTGGTCAAGCTTGATCTTTCCTTCAAAAGCCAGTTTGCCATCTTTATCAACCCACTTATCTGTATATTTACCTGCCTTATCGTCATAAACGCGGCTCAATTTTTCGCCTTGAGGATTAGAAGGGCTGGTGAAAGTAATGCTTATGGGCTCATTTGTTTTTGGATCGTATTCAAACTTTCTCCCTTCGCCATTTTTGTACTTGAGTTCACTTAGATGTTTGCCGTCTTTATATTCGCGCCGTTCTAAACTCTGGTCTTGGCTCCAGGTTTTGCTGCCGTCACGCCTGAGTTCAATTTTTCGATCATGCTGCTGCTTATGGTTAATGGGCTGCCACTCACCCGGACGGGCTGGTTTTGCATCATTGGAATGAATAGTGATCTTGCCGCTTTGTTTATCCAGATCGAAATTCAAATTTGCTTTGTTTTTATCGTTCTCGGGCGTCCAGTGTTTATCACCGGGTTTTGCCTTGATATAGCTGCTTTTGCTGCCGTCTGCTTCTGTAATAGTTAGTTTGCTGGCTTTGCCGTCTTTGTACTGGAAATCCCACTTGGAGCCGTCTGCTCTTTCTATTCTGGTCGGATTCAAGTCTTTATCGAAACTGATGGATGATTTCTTGCCGTTATCGTCGAAGCGGTGCTCAAAACTACCGTCCGGCTTGTTTACCCAGGTATCAGCATGACGACCCAGCGGCGAGTTCTTTTCTTGAGTCCAGGCAAGCGAGCCGTCTTTTTCTATTGAAAGAGAACCATCAAAGCTGTTTTTTCCATCAGTTGTTTTCCAGTGTTCCCCACCCCAGATATCTCTTTCGGCTTTCCAGACTGTTGGTGGCGGCTTTTCACCGCTAACGGTCATCTCATTTAAAACCATTTTTTTCGATTGCAGATCATAACCGTATTTGAATTCCATTGTGAGACCGTCCGGTCTTGTTATCTTAGTAACTAGACCGTCCTTGCTCTCAACTTTAGCCTGGCTGTCCTTGCCGGCTTCGGCTTTTTCCTGAGGCTTTGCCTGAACAAGATCAGCCATTGCCAGTGGAAAGTAATCTATTGTTTGTTTTGGATTCTCTTGCTTATCTGCTTGAAGCGGCTTTTGAGAGAGGGGTTTATCGTCACCATAGCGAGCTTTTGCCCACCCGCCTGGCTCATTTACGTTAAATGCTGAGCGCTGTTTCCCATCCCTGTCGGTAATTTCAACATTTCCCTTGCCGTCCATTTTTATCCGGCCGGTAATTTCTCCGTTTTCTTTGAGTTCAAGCGAGACTTCCTTTGTCCCGCCTCCCGGACCTATTTCTTTTTTGATGCCATTGTCGTACTTCACCTGGGCCCCGCTGAAAACCGTCCCTTCGTAATGGCGAGTTTCGACACTCCCCGGGTTGCCGGGACCAGCCGGCCGTTCTATTTTAGTTAAGAGCCGTTGTCCGTCTTTTTGCTCGTAATTTAGCAAGGCACCGTCCCGGGGCGAAAGTACAAGCTCCGTGCCACTAGCCGAGCTTTGCACTAATCTGAAATCATCAGGTCCGTTTTTAACTGCTTTAATGTCGCCGTTCCAGGTTCCGACTTTCTGGCCATCCGGTGAATAAATTCCCCACTGATTTGAATCCTTGCCCTGCTCTCTTTCAAAACGCAAACCGCTGGGATAGGCCACATCCTTTACTTCGCCTTTTTGATCAAGGGCGAGCGACATGACCGAATTTCCATCTTTGCTGACATTGATAGTTTGTACCTCTTTGCCGTCTTTCCAGTCTATTTTAATAGCACCGCCAGTGCCACCAATGGCCTCGCTTGTTTTCGACAGCTGCTTGCCAGGATCGGCGCTGTCTGAAAGAGCTGAGATCAGTTTCCTTACGGCTTCCCGCTCCTGTTCCTGCTTTCCGTCCTTCTCAGCCGGCCTGTTTTCTGCTTTTGATTTTTCTTTCTCGCTTGCCGTTTTGTTTTTTTCGGAAGTCCCCGCTTTTGACTTATAGTCATTGATGCCGAAATCGCTCAACATGGCTTTCAATGCGGGGTCCTGCCCTTTAAAAGCCAGATCGATCGGGCCCTGCGCTGCCTTCCAGGCATCGTTGAAGCTCTCGGGCTTGCTCGTATCGTTTACAGCCTCAGCCAGAGCAGTAGAGGTAGTATCATCTGAAGCCTGTTTTGGTTCTGGCTTTTCAATTTCATCTTCGGCCATAAACTACCTTTTCGCTTGCTAAGTTCGTTTATACCCGAAAATGCCGGTCAGTTTCGGGTCAAAGCCGCAAAAGCTCTGTCTGGAGTTCTGCCATCGACTGATACCGGTCCTGAGGATTGCGCGACAATCCTTTCATCACTATTGCCTCAAGTTCAGGCGGGATATCATGCCGGGGATTGGCTTCCTTAAAAGCCTGCGCCTTTTCCTGCATACGCAAATACATGCTCTCAAGAGGATTCTCGCCTGCAAATGCAATCTGGCCGGTCAATACATGATACATGACACAGCTAAATGAAAAAATATCGGAACGCTCGTCTGCTTCCTTGCCCATGCATTGCTCCGGGCTCATATAATAAGGGGTTCCGAACATCTCACCTGATTGCGTTAAGACTTGAGATTCCTTGTTCTGAGAATCCAGCAATTTTACTATGCCGAAATCGATCAGCTTGAGGCGTTCGCCTTTACCGCTTTTTAAAAGAATGAAGTTGGACGGCTTAATGTCGCGATGCACGAGTCCTTTTTCGTGCGCATGCGCAAGAGCATCACAGGCCTGAACAAAAATCGCTACTGCACGCCCAGCTGAAAGATACCTTTCTTCGCTTATTATTTTTTCAATGCTCCGGCCTTCAAGATATTCGCTGACTAAATAAGGCAATCCTTCTTTTGTTATTCCATAGTCGTAAAGAGTAACGATATTTGGATGATCAAGAAGGCTTGAGGCATGGGCTTCTCGTTCGAAACGCCCTTTGCTCAGGGGATTGGATACTAGATTGGGCAGCAACATCTTCACAGCCACATCCCTGTCCAGAAGCTGGTGTTTGCCTTTATAAACTACACCCATGAATCCCTGCCCGATTATGGATTCAATTTTGTACTTATCGGAGATTATTTTGCCTATTAGTTCGTCAATTCTGGGAAGAATCGCTGGCGCTTGCGCTTCCTGTGCATTTGCCTGCCGGGCACTGCGCCTGAGCAAAGCTTTCACCCGGGCAAGCAACTCTTTCGGCTCATATGGCTTGACCATATAGTCATCAACGCCGGCTTCAAAAGCAAACTCCTTATCGTCAAGATTGGTCTTGCCTGTCATCATCAAGATTGGCATCTGCTTGCTTGCTGCACGAATGTTTGTACAGATTGCCGGCCCGGGTACGCCCGGGATGTCCCAGTCAAGAACCACAAGATCGAAGTCATTAATTAGAAGCAGTTCCAGCGCATCAGTGCCGTCTTCCACAGTATCCGCTTCATAGTCAATACTGAGCAAATCCTGCATCATCTGGGCCGCTACAGGATCATCTTCAACTATAAGGATTCGGGGCATTCTATCAAGTATCCGGATAATGTTAATGACTCTGGCCGAACCTTATTTCCCGAGACTCTTGATATGACGGGATTCTGAATAATTATACTTCAGAGAATATGCTTGTTTTGCAAGAATTGCAAATTCAAAGAGCATGATCAGTATCATGCTCTTTGACAGTTTCAGTTTGATTTCAGCTATTTAGCCGTAAATATCTAGCCGCTTATAAGATCAGCTACATCTACGCCACGCAGGCTCAGGCTTATCTTGTGTTCTTTCGGTGAGAACTTTTTGATAATCGCCTTTACTTCCTGACCTACCTGCACGATCTCTTCCGGCTTGACATTAGGTTGCTCCGACATTTCAACTGTCGGAAGCAATGCATCCACACCCGGATAAATCTGCACGAAGGCACCGAAGCTCTGAATCTTGCGCACTGTACCCTGCAACACCTGGCCTTCCTGGAATTTGTTTTCGATTTCTTTCCAGGGATCAGGCTGCATTTGTTTCAAGCTCAGGCTGATATGACCCTTGTCGCGATCTACTTTCAATACCTTGGTGCTGACCATATCACCTACCCTGAGCACATCTGAGGGGTGAGATACGCGTTCCCAGGAGATTTCGGAAATAGGCAGCAAGCCGTCCAGACCGCCCAGGTCGATAAAGGCGCCGAAGTCGGCGATACGCACAACTTCACCTGTAACTTCCTGATTGGCTTCAAGCGTGCTGAGGATTTTTTCACGCTGTGCGGCTTTCTCTTCCTGCACAGCAAGTCTCTGGGACAAAATCAGCTTGTTGCGCTTGGTGTCTGTTTCCAGAATCTTCATCGGGATTTCCATGCCGATAAGTTCTTCCGGAGTGGTACCTTTTACGCGCAGCTGGCTTGCCGGTACGAAACCGCGCAGTCCATATACATCGACAACAACCCCGCCTTTGACCACTGCAGATATTTTTGCTCTGATGGTCTCGTCGCTTTTCTTTTGCTGCTCGAGCTGTACCCAGCCGCGGGCTTGAGCGACTCTTTTTAACGAGAGCGTCAGTTGACCGTTCTCATTTTCTTCGCGAAGTATATAAAACTCCAGGCGGTCTCCCACCTTCACAACATCATCGGCGTTGTCTATCGGCATATTGGATAATTCCTTTATAGGAACGAATCCTTCCGATTTGCCGCCGACATCTACAAGTATGCCGTCGCGTTCTATACGCACGACGTTTCCTGTAACTATGTCTCCCTGTTCAAAATTGTATTTGAAGGACTCTTGAAGGAGTTTTTCGAACTCCGATTTCAGATTCCCTTCTACCTGCTGCTCTGCCACTGTAAGTGATATCTCCGTTTTTTCTTTTTTTGGCAAAACTGATGGCATTGATTTGCTTCACCTCATATTTCACAGCCAGGGTACTTGTCGAGTGTTCGACACCCGAGACGCAAACCGGCAATCAGTCTCGACTCTTATCAGTTCCTGGATAAAGTCGAAGCTGTGTTTCGCTTCTCCAGTACCTGACAAGTTGCCAAAGCTTAGTGTACAACCCACGAGAACGGAAATACAAGTAATTTGCAATCCTGAGTCCACAGTTTGACACAATCGGGTCGGCACACTCAGGGCTGCCGTCGGCCAGGCAGACAGACAGGGGTGGGTGGGCTAATTCAGTCTGCAATCAGTCCGAACTGGTTGACAATGGATGCAAGAGATAATATTCAATTTCTCTAATAGTGCTGCTTTTGGGGATGCAAAGAGGGTGCTCTCCGTGCCGCAGATCTGTCTAAAACTGCCTTGATGGATCTCTAAGCGCATATACGAAAAAAAGGCGTCTATATCCGATTTGCGGCCAAAGCTTGCCGCTTGTCTATCAAATCTATCGACAAGCGGATCGGGTTTGCATGCGGCTTCCAATAAAAGAAAGTCCTGATAAGATTTGCTTGCAGCAAGGAATTTTTGTGGGATCAGTCGTCCCACCGGTGTGTATATATGGCGGTTTCCAGAGGATTTTTCATGAATAAGATTGCTAGACTCAGTTTGCTTGCAAGCACCACCCTGGCGCTGGGATTGGGCTTTGCAGCTGGTGCCGACGCATTGCCGGGCGCCAAACCAAAGGGTGCTACCCTCCAGGATTTACAGGCTCCGGCCACAGCAGATATCGCTGCAGCCGAGCAACGCGTCGATCAGGCTAAAGCACAGGTTGACCTGGCAAACAAGCAGGTTGGTGCAGCCAAAGCTTTACTAAAGGCAGCCCAGGCTGATCTCAAAGCTGCGACCGCGTCATTGCAGGCATTGAAATTGAGTGCGCATGCCCAGGGGCTGGTTCAAGAAACCGGTATGACACCTGCAGTGGCGCCACCGGTTTCGATAGCTTCAAAAGATGCTCCAAAGGAAGTAGAAGAAGCACCGCCGCCGGCACCAGCTCCAACACCGGCTCCAGAGCCGGCTGCGGATTCGACGACTACTGAAGACGGACGCATAAAGACTGCGCCACCAGCCACTGACACAAGCGAACCTATTTTGCTTCGCTAGTAGAAAAGCAGATTTCCAGAGGGATAGAATAAGGGCTGCAATGCTACGGCAAAGCAGCCCTTAACTTCTTCTTTTATGCCGCATCCGGAAGATTTTAAAAGAGCTGGCGAGAATCAAAACGAGGATTCATTCAGGTTGTTTCGAAAAAAGGGCACTGTCAGGTGGAAAAAGCGGAATTCGAAGCGCTCTATTCAGAGCTTATATAATCATGTCAAGTCAAGTGCGAGCCTTGCTTTTTGTATTGATTCAAGTGCTTGCTCAACCGTCATCTCTGATTTCATGCCGTTTGCTCTTTCCATGAATTCAATCAGGCCGTTCTGGATCTTGTTTGAGACGGTGATTCTGTAAGGAATGCCAATCAGTTCTGCGTCGTTGAATTTGACTCCGGCACGCTCGTCGCGGTCGTCAAAGAGACAATCAATTCCTGCTTTTTTGAATTTCTCGTATATGCTTGCTGCTGCATTCTTTTGTAGATCGTCCTTATTGTTCACATTCATTATTATGAGCTCGTATGGTGCGCACGCAAGCGGCCATACCAGCCCTTTATCGTCGCTGAACTGCTCTGCAATTGCAGCGATCAGGCGCTCGATTCCTATGCCGTAGGAGCCCATTAAAAGCGGGGTTTTCTTAGCATCCGGACTTATAAGTTCCAGTCCTGCGGCTTTTGAATAAAAACTGCCAAGCTGAAAAATATGTCCTAGTTCGAGTCCGCGAACAATAGAAATTTTAGCTTTGCAATGTATGCATAAATCGTTTTCTTTTACAGTGTGAAGGTCGGTGAAGCCGTCTACTTTGATGTCCCGTGATACTGAAACTCCGGATAAGTGAAAGCCGTTTTTGTTGGCGCCGGTGCACATGTTTTTTCTGCCTGCAAGTCTTGTGTCCGCGATTATTGCCTTTATTCGTTCGTCCGGTCCGCTTTCTATTTTGCATGCTCCAAGTGAACCGGGATGGGCACCCAGAGCTTCAAAAATCTCATCAGTACTTGCCTGTGTCAGCCGGCTTGCCCCAAGGTATGCTTTCAGTTTGAATTCGTTCAATTCTTGATCGCCCTGGACAAGTGCAAGAACCAGATTTCCATCTGCAAGAAAGACAAGTGTCTTTATTTGTCGGGCAGCCTTTGCCCGGCAGTCGAAATTTTCGAGCTCGGCAATTGTGCGTATTCCAAAAGTAGCAAACTCTTCAAGAGGCTCATCAGCTTCGCTTTCGACAGGTATTTGATCTGGTTTCGACTCGGCTTTTTCAATGTTTGCTGCGTAGTTGCAAGAGTCGCATCTCACAATTTTGTCTTCACCGCATTCGCAGATCATCATGAATTCGATTGATTGACTGCCGCCCATTGAGCCCGAGTCGGCCTGAACTTCAATAAATTCCAGTCCGAGCCGGCCGAAGATTTTTCTATAGGCCTGCCTGTGCAATTCAAATGATTTTTCCAGCCCCTGATAGTCCATGTCGAATGAGTAAGAGTCTTTCATCGTGAATTCTCTTGTTCTTAAAAGCCCGCCTCGCGGTCTTGCTTCATCTCGGAACTTGCTCTGAATCTGGTAGCAGATTTGCGGCAGCTGTTTGTAAGAACTTATGCCGCCGGCAGCTATTGCCGCAAAAAGCTCTTCGTGGGTAAGACCAAGAGCGAAATCGGCTCCTTTGCGGTCGCAAAGCTTGAACATTATTTCGGAGACGGCTGCTAATCTTCCCGAGTCTTGCCAGAGCTCCAGGGGCTGCAGCGCGGGCAAGAAAAATTCCTGCCCGCCGATATTTGCCATCTCTTCTCTGAGAATGGCGATGATTTTCAACCGAACTTTTTGTGCCAGCGGAAGCAGACTGTAGATGCCGGAAACCACTTGCTTGATATAAGAAGCTCTCAGCAATAGCTTGTGGCTCTTTGCTTCAAGATTAGCCGGACTTTGTCTCTGGGTTGCAATAAATGATTTCGTCCAGCGCATCAGTTTCTACTTGCCTCCATGGCTTGCCAGGCATGCTTAGCTGCATGCTGCGCTTTGCTGAAATCCCGTGCCCTCTTGTAGTTCTTTGATTTGCTGAAATCTTGCGCCTGTCATTCTAGCAAAGTTCCATGCTTGGCTAGGCCGAAAACATTTTTGACTCAATTATCCAGTACGATTAGCGATGATTAACTTCAGGATGGGGATTGCCGCATTGGCGTAGGCAGCAAGCAAGCGTTAGCCTATGAATTGAACCAGCCCCAGAAAATAAAATAGGAGTATTGCCATGGAGGATCTAGAATTCTCTTGCTCGGACACGGGCAAACAGCAATCGGCATTGCAGGCAGAATGGTTGGAAAGCCAGCTGGCTAATAAAGCTAAGAACTCCGACACTTGCTTGTCACTTGCATTTGCTGCAAATGACAAACAAGAGCCGGCAAACGAAAAAACAGCCATCACCAAGCTCACTGCCGATGAACTGGACAGGGAGCTTAAAGACTTCGCAGACAGAAAGCTATCAGAGCCTTCACGCGACATGCTGAAGTTTCAGAAGGCAGTCGGCAAATTTTGTGACTCTGCTGATAAAGAAGCCGGTTTTGACGAACTTGCTGATACCTGGTCGAAAATTAACTCGCTGATAGATCTCAAAGCAGATGCTTTATATAAAGAAACGAAGGCTGAAGCAGCCAACACCCCCGGGCGCAAAGAACTCTTAGCTGAAGTTAAGGCCAAGCAAGACAGGCTCTGGGACAAAGTTATGGCACTTCCTCTGGGTGAGAGTTTCAGGATCCAGGACTTGCTCATGAGGCAGCCTGGCGAAAGCAAAGCCCAGCAAGACGAACGTATACGCAAAGGGCTGGCAAATAATAAGCCGATTCTGGATGCGTACAATGAGATTGGCGTTGCCGAAGGCAAAGTCGAGGCTAATAAAGGTCCTCGAGAAAAGCAACTGGAAAGCCTCAGCAAACAGCTTGATTCAGATTCGAGTATCATGAAGGCACAAATGGAAAAAGCGTACTTGCGCTCCACAATCAAGAACTGAAGATAGCAGCAAGTTAGTTTCAGGATAATCCAACAAAGCACTACGTCTCTAGCCGGTAACCTACACCATGTGTGTTTGTTATTCTTCGGGCATTCGAATCAGCGTCTATTTTTTTGTGCAGTTCTTTCAAACAGGTTCTAACTGCTGCCGCAGATGCTTCAGAGTTTGGCATCCGCTTTTAGCTTGTTACCTTATTGAAACTTCTTTGTTACGGGGTTGAAACCGCTTGCAGGATATCTTCTCTGCATAAGCGACGGCAATCTACAAAAAACAAGGAGACAGGCAATGCCCTTCGAATTTAATGCACGAGAATCTGTTGAGCAAAACAAGAAAGTAACGGAAAAACTTGAAGAGCTGCGGCAGGCAGATCTTTCTTTGCAGATTTTTGAAGAAATGAAGAACAATGCTGAAGCAGCAGCAAAGCTGGTTGAAAGCCGCAGCAATGAGACCAATTGTATTCTCGATTTTGAATCAAGCGATATATATGGAGTGCAGAGAGCCTCATTGCCGGAGCCCGAGAAATTTTCTTACAAGAAGGTTGACAAAAGAGATAGTGATGGGTCACGACGATATCACGAATCTGTTAAATTGCCCGGCTATTCTTATAGAGAACATAATCAGATCAATGCAGATGGCAGTGAGAGCTTCTCAGAAGAAGAACATCGAGGGCCTCTGGATTACACTAAAATGAGTTATAAAGGCAACGCAGACGGTTCTAGCGAACTTGAGTTTTCGGATTCCTCGCAAATGGGACTTGTCAGATCGGAAATTCATGAAAGAGAAATGCAAGACGGAAGTTCTTATTACTGCAATGACTCGCAGCTTTTCGGATTGAGAACCCGCGAAACGAAAACCGTAAATGAGGATGGTTCTAAGTCGTCATCCCTCTATAATGGCATCGGATTTGGTGCCATTTCCCGAAAAGAAGCCAGGAGCGAATCTGGAGATAGCCGGGGATATTCGCAAAACGACAAGTTTTTTGGAAACAGGGTTGTTTATCGCGAAACAGCAAATTCAGATGGAAGCACGACCAAATCCACATCGTTTACTGATGCCAGCGGATTGATCAGCTGGTCGACCAGCCAGGAGCAGTGACCTGGCTTGAAATAAGCAGATCTCGGCGCATTGCTTTCAATCTTGCGGAGCAGAATTCTCTGAGAATTCTGCTCCGGCTTCTTTGCCTGTGTTTTTGTGGCAGAGTATGTCATAAGCCGCACGTGCCGCCTCCTGCTCTGCTTGTTTTTTTGAATGGCCGCTTCCCTGGGCTATAGCCCTGTTGGCTACGGAAACAGCCACGATAAAAGTCGGGTCATGCGGCGGGCCGTCTACTTGCAGGACCGAGTAAACAGGCACTCCCTGAGCTCTTGCCTGGCTGAGTTGTTGAAGTTGAGCCTTATAGTTGTCTTTGACACGATCTTGATTGACAGCGTCTGCTTTTGCACAAAAATATTTGTTTATGAATTCACGTGCCGAATCCATACCATGATCAAGATAAATGGCTCCCAGAATTGCTTCCATTGACCTTGCAAGCATCGACGACCTAATTGATACGCCTTTCGCCACACGCATGTAATTTGCAAGCTCAAATTCCAGGGCTACTGTTTCCAGGGTGCGTGCATTAATTAGAACAGCGCGTATTTCAGTGAGGCGACCTTCGTCATGTTTGGGATAACTATGGACTAAATACTCTGAAACGATAAACTTGAGAACCGCGTCGCCAAAAAATTCGAGTCGCTCGTAGTCTGCATATTGAGGGTGGTCGTGCGAGTAAGAGCTGTGAGTAAGCGCCTCGTCAAGAAACGCCAGGTTCTTGAACTTCAAGGACATTTTTTCCTGCAACTCAGAAAGCAGGTTGCTTCGATCACTTGAAATCCGGCGCACGGTTGTCATTTTATCCATGAGTCTTTCTGATCAATTTTTTCTGTCTTTGAATCCTACCGGCATGATCACTTGTAATCCTTTCGAAAGCAGCTCTTGCAATCTGTCCATTCAAGTCAATCGCTCGCCAATGTAAAAGTTTATTGAGTCTGATGAATACTGCGTTTGAACCGTGAGAATTTTTATTTTGCAAATCGCTTACCAGTACGAGTGATTTGGCTTCAGCCTGAGTGCAGGACAAGTATTATCCCTCTATAATCTATATAAAGCTACTTAGGAAAGAAATAGAGAGCTCATGCCTTGCTATTCTTATTTTGGCAAGCTGTCTTTATACAGTTCCGAAGGTGGGCTCAAATCAAATGTACGACTTACAAATAATTCAGATTGCAATCTTTGTTCTGGCGGGTTTCGCATTGCCGGCACTCGGGATGATTGGTCTTTCGTTTCTGCTTCAGTTTCTTTTCGGCTACGGCAGACCGAACCTTTTGAAAAATCAGCCCTACGAATGCGGCATGAAGCCAATTCAAGAAGCAAATGTGCAATTTGATATTCGTTACTACTTATATGCGCTTTTGTTCATCGTTTTCGATATCGAAATCGTGTTTTTGATTCCATGGGCTATTGCATCAAACAACGGCCAGACAATCAAAGATCTGGGCAACCTGACACCGGCAGTTGAAATGACGATTTTCATTGCAATACTGGCTGTGGGTCTGGCATACGCCTGGAAAAAAGGCGCTTTCAGGTGGGAGTGAGAAAATGAGTAATCAAGAGCTGAACGCTCCATATATACCGGAAGAACTGAAAGATACAGTTCAGGTTCATGAGCTGTCCGGACTGATCGAGGCTCTCAGCAATGTGGTTTCGCCTGTTGCCAACTGGGCAAGATCAATGTCTGTATGGCCGCTGACCTTCGGAACCAGCTGCTGCGCAATTGAAATGATGTCGGTGGGTATGTCGGCTTTTGACATTTCGCGCTTCGGCTCTGAAGTGTTCCGGGGTACGCCGAGACAGGCAGATTTGATCATCACTGCAGGCACAATTACAAGAAAAATGGCACCGGCTTTAATAACGCTTTATGAGCAGTTGCCTGAGCCAAAGTTTGTAATAGCTATGGGAGCCTGCACAATCACAGGCGGTATGTTCAACGATTCTTATTCGGTAGTGCAGGGGGTCGACCGCATTATTCCGGTTGATGTCTATTTGCCGGGCTGCCCGCCCCGTCCGGAAGGCATTCTTGATGCTTTGCTTAAACTGCAGCAGAAAATCCGAACCCAATCGCTTGCCGAAAGAGCCAAAAAAGCATCGCAGTCGCGGGCGATTCGCTATGTCGACTATGACACAGGCATGCCGCTTGAAGTACTCAAAGCAAGTGCTGCCGAAGCAGCAGCTCTTGCTTCAACTGAGAGTGCCGAAGAAAAATGAGCGAGCAAGCAATCAATCAATAAACAGGCAATCGAGAAATCAATAACGAGAAATCAATAATGTAAGGACGGCTTTGAGAAAAGCTGAAGTAAGTAAGGAAAGTGATATGACAGAAGCGCACGGAGCAAAACCAGCGGAGGAACCAGAAAAAGAACTGGAGCCAGGGTTTTTTGGTCAGTTTCTCAAAGAGCACGGAATTGAGTCGAAACGACACGCGGACCACTCAGGTGGTGTTGAATGCATCGAACTGGGCGGTCAGGACCTCGAAGCCGCATTAAAACGGTTGCGTAATAGCCCGGAAACCATGATGGATTACCTGCTTACAGTATCGGGCACTGAGTATCCGGAGCATTTTGAGTCTGTTTACCATCTCTGGTCATATGAAAACATCAGGGAACTTGTTGTCAAAGTAAAAATTGCAAAAGCGGGACTAAAAGAAGGCGAGCTTCCCGTGGTGCCCAGCATTGCAAATATGTGGCCGGCAGCAAACTGGCATGAACGCGAAACTTTTGATCTGGTTGGAATTCGCTACGCGAGCCATCCTTATTTGCGCCGGATTTTGAACCCCTGGGACTGGGAAGGGCATCCATTGCGGCGCGATTATAAGCAACCGATTGACGCGCTAAACGACAAAAATCCTCACAGTATGCGCTAGGGAGACGAAAGCATGACTACTGAACTCAGCTCACCGGAGCTGAAAACACAAGAGATGATCATCAATATGGGACCTCAACACCCGGCTACGCACGGGGTATTGAGGTTAATCGTCACTCTTGACGGTGAGTTTGTCACACACGTGGAGCCGGTGCTCGGGCATTTACACCGGGCACAAGAATGGCAGGGTCAAAACCGGACAATCTTTCAATACCAGGCACTCATAGACCGGGTCGATTATCTGTCAGGCATGTTTACTTCCTGGGCAATGGCAAGATCCGCCGAGCAAATCGACGGTTTACAAATACCTAAACGTGCTGAATACTTGCGAGTGATGCTTTCTGAGATGAACAGGATTACATCACACTTGCTCTGGTTGGGTACTTATTTGATTGACCTTGGAGCCATGTTTGGTTTTCCTTTCTATCCTTTCCGCGAGCGCGAAAAACTCTTTGATCTTTTTGAAGCAGTCGCTGGCCAGCGCATGATGTTCAACTACATCAGGATTGGTGGTGTAGTAAGAAACCCGCCATTCGGCTGGTTTGACAAACTGAAAGCATTCTTAGATGAGTTTCCGGATCGTATAGATGAATACGAAGCCATCGTCACTGAGAATCCGATATTTCTAAAACGCACTAAAAATGTAGGAATACTCACGCCGGAAATAGCTAAAGCATACGGTATGAGCGGACCCTGCGTCAGAGCCTCAGGCATAAATCTCGACTTGCGCAAAACCAAGCCATATTCGGTTTATCCGGAGATTGATTTCAAAGTGCCCGTGCGTACTGAAGGCGACACATGGGCGCGTTATATGTGCCGTATTGCGGAAATGCGCGAGTGCGTCAACATAATAAGGCAATGCATTGAGAAAATTCCGGGCGGCACCACTGAAGAGCTGCGCAAACAGCTCGGTACTACAACTCCGGAGAAAGACGAGAGCAAGGATCTGCCTCCGGAAATGCTGTTAATGGCTAAAAAACAGAACGCCGGCTTGAGAATTAAAGCTGGTGAGGGTTTTGCCGCAGTTGAGTCGCCCAGAGGAACCATAGGATGTTATGTGGTTTCAAACGGCACAGACAAGGCTTATAGATTCAGATGGCGTAATCCATCTTTCTGCAATCTCTCAGCCCTGAGCGAGCTATTAGTTGGCTCTCCAATTGCTGACGTGATGGCTATCTTCGGTTCTATCGACGTGATTCTTCCTGATGTGGACAGGTAAAAAACTGGTTCTCAAAAATAAGGTTGAGGTAAATGACAACAGCGCAAGCAACAATTAAGTCTACCGCCACAGGCAACATAGGCGAAATCTGGAAATTCGCCCGCATGAGTCTTATCTGGTTGTGCATCATTTTTGGTGCGGTCTGGATAGTGAGCTGGCTTGTGGGCGCAGTAGTACCGACATTTATTGAGCAATCGTCGCCCGGCAATAAAACCGCCTCCATGGTCGCCAATACAGTCAGATTGCTTACACCGCTAATAGCTGTGATGGTTTTCATACCGATAAATGCAACTTATATGGTGCTTGCAGAACGCAGGGGGCTGGCGCTTTTAACAGTGCGAAAAGGACCGAATAGAGTAGGACCTGACGGCTTCCTGCAAACCGCAGCTGATGCAGTGAAGCTCTTGTTTAAAGAAAATATCGATCCGCGTGGCAGTGACATGCTCATGTTCACGCTTGCACCGATTATTTTCTTTGCCCCCTCGGTTTTCGGTGCGATACCGCTTCTGGCGGCAGTTACCAGTTACCACGAATTGTTCCAGATTACTAATTTACCGACCGGGATTTTCTACGTGCTTGCCATGTCATCAATTCCAGTTGTAGGCATTGTTATGGGTGGCTGGGCAAGTAATAACAAGTATTCGCTGGTGGGCGGGTTGAGATCAGCGGCCCAGGCAATTTCATACGAAATTCCGCTTGTGCTTTCGCTGGTTACGATCTGTTTGCTGGCAGGCACTCTAAACGTATATGACCTGGCCTGGTTGCAAAATCCGATTGAAATTGCAAACACCGCCGGCGATGGCCAGGCTGCAGTAGAAGCACTCAAAAAGTGGGAAATGTTACGGGGACATACTCATGTGGGTGCACTGGTTAAAGAAACAGGGATTGTTGGCAGCCTGGGTAATTTCGGTTTTCTCAACTGGAATATTTTCGGCGGCGATACTCTGACTGGATTTCTAGCTCTGGTGGCGGTTGGCAAAATAAAGGGTATTGCAGCTGTTGTTAAAGGGTTGCTCTGTGTCTTCCTTGCAATCTGCACCTTTTTGCTGTGCGGTCTTTATATGACCGGTGCCTGCGCTGAAATCAATAGAATCCCTTTTGATTTGCCTGAAGCTGAGTCCGAACTTGTCAGCGGTTACAACACCGAATATAGTGGCATCAGGTTTGCAATTTTCTTTCTAGCTGAGTTCACGAATTTATTTATTGTTTCGACCATAGCAGTGGTGATGTTTTTTGGAGGGGGGGCTGCGCCGTTGCCGGCGGTGGCGTACCAACCGGTGCTTGATTCTCTTGCTTCTGTGTTCGCCATGATTAACGGCGCTCTAAGTTCTGTAGGACTACCGCCTATCTTGAATGCCGTTACTTTCAGCGGCTGTGTCTGGGCTATTGCAAAGGTTTATTTCCTGGTCTTTTTTGCGATTCTTGTTCGCGGCACTTTGCCCCGATTTAGAATAGACCAGCTTATGGATTTTGGCTGGAAGCGATTGATTCCGCTTGCGCTGATTCTGCTTCTGGCTGTTACTTACCTTAAGGAGCTTATCTAAGATGTTTGCACTGGTTGGTCGATCTATAGAAAGTCTTCGCCAGGTGGCACGCGGGCTCTCAACCGTGCTCATGCACGCTGCCCGAGAGCCGATTACCAAGGAGTTTCCGGATACGATGCCGAAGCTAGCCGGACATTTCCGGGGGCGTCTGGCTCTGGCAGTGAACCCTCAATCAGGTGACCATCTTTGCATATCTTGCTTGCAGTGCGAAAGAGTTTGTCCTGACAAGTGTATTCAAATAACTTCTCACAAGAGCCCGGAGACTAATAAACCGGAGCTTATAAATTTCAAAATCGACCATGGTCTTTGTATGTTTTGCGGTCTTTGCACTGAAGTCTGCCCGACAAGCTGCATCATTAATACAAACGATTTCGAAATGGCTGACTATACACGCGAATCACTTGTTTATGACCTGAGAAAGCTTACTTTGACTCAGGACGAGTCGGCGCATTATTTTGCTAAGAAAGAGTTGCCGATGCCGAAACCGAAACCAAAGCCGGCTCCAAAGCCGGCTGCAGCAGCTGCAGCCAAGCCTGCAGCGGAAAAGCCGGCTGCAGATCCGCAGACCAAGGCCGAAGCCAAGCCACAGGATAAGCCTGTTGAAGCTAAAGCCGAGCCCAAGGCTGAAGCCGCCGCAGAAGCTCCGAAAACAGAAGCTCCGAAAACCGAGGCTAAGCCCGAAGAAATAGACAAAACCAGGGAAATGGCCAGACCGGAAAGCAAGGCGGACAAGACTGTTGAGCTGGACATCGTGAAAGTCGAGTCTAAGAGCGAAGAATCCAAAAAAGAAGCTGAAGAATCCAAAAAAGAAACCGAAGAATCCAAAAAAGAAACCGAAGAATCCAAGAAAGAAGCCGAAGAATCCAAAAAAGAAGAGGAGTCATAAGGTGGAGTTAAACTTAAACGACCTGGCTAATTTAGCCACTGCAAATGTGGAAACCTGGTTTTTCTACATTGCGGCTTTTGTGACTATTCCGCTTGCATATGGCGTCTTGCTTGACAGAAACATAATAAGGGCGGGATTCCTGCTTATCGGTGTATTCGGTGGCATTTCAGCCCTCTTTCTCCTGTTGCAAGCACAGTTTCTGGCAATGGCCCAGTTGATGATTTATGCAGTTGGCATAACACTGGTGGTGGTAATTGCACTCATGCTTACCAACCCGCGCCTGGAGTATGAGAAGTCAATCGATTTGCCCCAGCAAAAACTGCCGGCATTTTTTACAAGCATGCTGGTGTTTGCAGTCCTTTATCTGGCGATTATGTCGGAGTCCTGGCCAACCGTTAATACCCCGGTCGCGGTAAATGAAAACGTCCAGATTATCGGTGCCAGTATGCTGAAAGACTATGCATTGCCGTTTGAATTCGCTTCCATACTGCTCTTAATTGCTTTGATCGGAGCTGTGATGCTTGCAAAAGCAGATAAGTTTCACACTGGTGAAGAAATACTGGGAAATGAAGAACCGGCTGATGCAATGACTGAATCAGAAAGGAGCGAAAATGTGGTCCAGGTCTAATACGATTGTAGTTGTTTATTTCTCCGTAGTTGCGGTGCTGCTTGGTGCGCTTCTGACCAATAATGCCGCCTCTATCTTCAGCACTATGAAAATTTTGCCTGAGTTTCAATCTCTCGGAGCTGTAGCAATAATTCTTTCGCTTGCAGCAGCTGCGTATCTTTTAGGAGCAGAACTTGCACCCTTGATGATAACGGGGTCGCTTGCAACCTTTGTGGCGCTTACATATGACCATTTGCAAGAGCCGCTTACACGCTATCTAATTCTTTCTGCAATGCTTTTCTCAATCGGCATTTACGGCATGACCGTGTCTCGAAACGCTGTACGTGTACTGATGTCGATTGAGCTGATGTTGAATGCCGTGAACATAAACCTTGTGGCCTTTGCAAGATATGTAGATCCTGCTGCAATCAAAGGACAAATTTTTGCGATATTTATCCTGACTGTTGCTGCTGCTGAGGCTGCGGTAGGTCTTGCAATTGTGCTTGCAATTTATAGAAACAGGGCCACTGTAGATATGGAAAAATTCAATTTACTCAAGTGGTAAGAAAGCAGCATTTGTTATCATTTAACGATGACGAATGAAAGCAGCGAAGCAGCTGACAAAGCAGAAAGAGCAAGCACCGAACCCTTGGTCGAGCTGATTGCCCGTATTGAGCTGATGGAAGGGTACAAACTCACGGATGATTTCGCTTATGCCCGGTGTCTCTTTCTGCTCCACCATCAGTATGCACAGGCTAAGAATCTCGAGGCGGCCTGCCAGGTTCTGGAGAAACTCATAGCTCATTTTCAAAAGGGCGTGAATCCGCATTATCTAGCCGATTCAGATCTCTTGCTTTATATAAAATCCTGGACTTATCTGGGCTGTTATTTGTCTGAGTTGGAGAGGACTCAAGAGGCTCTTTCAGTATTCCGGAAGTCATTTTTGGTATTGCTCTTGATTTGCGGGGCAGAAAGTGCCGAGCTCGAGACGCTTAAATGGTACATCAGGTCCGTGGAGCTCTATGGCAAGATTACTAGCGATGAGCCTGAGCCTGGTATTTTTGAAGATGAGGAGGGGCAGAGATGCTCATTCTGTCTTACCGGTCAGGTCGAAATCAGCGGTGGTCCGCTCATATATGCTTGCCGTAACTGCGTGGAAAACTTTACGGAGCTGAAAAACGACAATGGCTATGCTGCACACCTGAGACTGATAGCGGGTGCAGATGCCGATTGTTCATTCAACTGCTCGGGCCAGTCAGCCTACCTCTTTCCGGGACCGGGTGTATTTGTGTGTTCTAATTGCCTTTTGAGACTTAAGGATGAACTGAACTGAGCTTGTATGAAGCTGGCGTGGCAATTTCTTTGCTGAATTCAGCCGGCAAAAATGTCCAAAAATACTGAATTGCGTGTATTTTCATCCAGGCTGTTGCCTGCTAGCTAGTTAATCCAGATTTTATTTTTGGGCGGGTGATTCCACCATGGACCCCAATATCAGGATTCAATAGTATAGACTCAGGCTAATCTATCAAATCAGAGTTTTCGGTAACTTATCGCGACTTCGACGAGCATCTTGGCGTGGGAGCGTAGTTTCGATGGCCGATTCTTTAATTGCAGAAAACAACAAGCAGTATGATCCTTATTCATTCCATCAGGGGGATGGCAGCAGCAGCAGTGCCGGCGATAACGCCCCCAACTGGGACCCATATAATTTTCACCAGCAGCCTGGCAACAAGCCGGGCGAAGACAGGCTTCCGAATTTTACGCCTCTGGATAAAACGCCCGGCAAGCCAGCCTCGGATATCCCGTTGCCGCCCCTGCCTGACGTGAATCAGAATCCACGGGAATTAAAGCTACAGGATGGTGCAATTAATCGCTTTGACGAGCAGGGGCGTGTTATTTATACCGCGTCGGCCGATGGCAGCAAAGTCCGGGAAGTACGATATGCAGATCAGGCTGATCCGATGAAAGTCACTCAGGTGATTATCGACAAAAACAGAGTTTATACAAGAACCGGAGATCGAAGCTGGACTTACGAAATAAATGGACAGACCGTGGGAGTATGGCGCGGTGATGTACATATGTCAAAGCAGGGCGAGTACTCTTTTGAAGACGATATGCGGGGACAGCAACGCAAATTTGCTCCAAATACCGACGAAATAACGCAGCCAGCTCAGAACTGCCAGCCTGGCACTGATTGCAGACCTCAAGCCCGTTACTACAGGCCTGCGCAGTACAGTCAGCCGCAAAACGATTGCAACACTCAGTATTACCGCCCGAGCCAAGGCTATCAAAATACGGATAATTGCCAGCCGCGCGAGTACAGGCAGGAGTATCATCCACAGCAATACCGCCAGGATTATTATCATCCGCAACAAAACAACCGCTACGACAATTACAACCGCTACGACAATTACAACCGCTACGACAATTA
>CAZTQO010000038.1:0-3260 GCA_964615655.1 uncultured Candidatus Obscuribacterales bacterium
TGTAAATCCATTCTCCCGAATTTAATCTTAGAGTTTTTCAACACCCTGCTAGTTCTTCCTAGCTTTTGTCTTCTTTGTCGGCGATCTCAATTGCGAATATTTTTCCTTCGTAACCTTCTTGCATAGCATTGTCAGCATGACTCATTTGTCAGTAGATCTATTCGACGACAGCCTGGATATTCTGAATCCTGAGCAGCAAGATCTGCGAAAAAAACTCTCAGACCATGTCTGGATGCTTGCCGGCGACATAGGAGCTCGCAGCCTCACTCAGGCCCCCGACGGTTTAAAAAAAGCAGCGGAGTATATAGAATATGTGTTCAGAAAATTCGGATATCCTACACAAAAGCAAGAATTCGAGGCTGATGTATTTGGCAGTGATTTAGAAAAGCCGGGAAGCAAAACTGTTCACAAGACCCATAACATAATTGCGGAATTGCCGGGGTCTGACAGGGCAAGCGAAATAATCATAGTTGGTGCGCACTACGATACTGAGTATGCATCACCCGGTGCCAACGACAACGCAAGCGGTATTGCAGTGCTTCTTGAGCTTTCAAGAATTCTGCGTGAAAGAAAACAACATCGTTGCATTAGATTTGTAGCTTTTACAAACGAAGAGCAGCCATATTGCCGCACAGAACAAATGGGGAGCTGGCAATATGCCAGGCTTTGCATGGAACGCAAGGAAAAGATCCTTGCAATGCTCTGTCTTGAAACCATCGGTTACTATTCGGACGAAGCGCAGAGTCAAAGACTGCCCGACCCCAGCTTTGAGATAATCAACCATGATCGGGGAAACTTCATTGCTTTCATTTCGAATTTGAAATCGAGAGGACTGCTTGACCAGTTTACAGAGGCGTTCCGAAGCTCAATTCGCTTTCCATCAATTGCAGTGGCAACTGCAGAAAGTGTGCGGGGTGTGGATTACTCGGACCATCAAAATTTCTGGCAACTCGGTATACCCGCTCTTATGATCACGGATACGGCATTTTACCGTTACCCTCATTACCATGAATCGACTGATACTCCGGAGAAGCTTGATTTCGATAAGCTCGCCCGGATAACCGCTGCGATTGCAGACTCGATTCAAGAGCTCAGCAAAAGCTGAGAGTCCTTTAATTTACGGGAATTCAAAGAATCCCGCCTATTTTTATGTCACTCATTGTAATCAGTGTAGCTCCACTAATTAAATAGGTACTGCTATGAAGATTCCTCGAATACTCTTCGGTCTTCTGGCTGTGTCCACATTTGTAAACTCAGCGCAAGCGCAGTCGCTGACGACTCCGCCTGCAAACCCGCTGATTCCACCAACTGGACCACCAGGCCCGACTAACACAAGTACGCCAATTACTTCAACAATTCCACAAACGAAAGCAGTGGAACTAGAAACTCCACGAGCGATTCAGAACCAGGTAAACGACCTGAATCTGCCCTTGATAGCTCCATTTACCGGTACGATCCTGCCTACAGATACTTTAATAGGGAACCCGAAACCTGGTTCTTTTCCAGGACTCAATTCTATTGTTGCCGGAAAGGCACGCAAAATGATTGAGTTTGCCGATAAGCATGAATTCCTTGCAAAACACGGATGGAAGGGAAAAGAAGCATCCGACTGGTTAAAGAACTTCCCTACTAAAGACGCATACGTTGAAAAGATCGGCGAAGAAAATGGCTCGCAGCTGCTTCCGGTTGCCTGGAAATTCAGCGAGCAGGTAACTAAAGGGCCTGGCTCAGGCCTCATCTTGCAAGTAAATGAATCATGCCGGGAACTGCAAATTTTCAGTTCGGATAATCAACTGATTTCAGATAATGACTCACTGCTTAGTGGCAAAGTCGGAAGCGTGCTTACACAACACGAAGACTTCCTGACAGTTCACGCAGGAGGCGTATTGATTGACACGGGCAGCAAGTCAAAATCAATTGCTTGCAAGCACGCAGGCATAAAAGTAGAGAAATATTCAAATTGCACATTTGAATATTTGCCGGGAAATAAACTTTTGCTGCGTGCAAACTGCAGTGAGTCGCCGCTTTGTGCCCGGGTAAAACTGGCGGCCTTGCCCGAGCGTATTTTTGAGTTAAAAGCCGGACAGGAACTCGTACTTGATCTCAAGACACATGACTTGAAAATAGACAAGAGTGAAAACAAAAGTAACCTGCTTGAAGATTTCAAAGTTCTGAAAAATAATTTCAACGGACTTCAGGGAAAGCTCGTAGAAAGGACGCGCTTTAAACTACAAGCCGCCGGGCTCCTGCCGGAAATCACAGAAGCTGTAATTCAGCAAGCAGGAAAAAAGAGCCGGGAAAGGCCGATAAAGGCGAATTCTCCATTAATGGCGATAGCCAGCCCGGAAAGCGCACTCACAATAAATTCAGACGGCGCAGTCGGATTGTTTTGCGGCAGGTTCTTTTTCAGCTCCGAAGCAGAGCAGCTTGTGCAAAGCAATCTAGCCGATCTTTATATGAAAGCAGGTTCTGCAGCATCAGTTGAAGCAGACGCGGGACTTTTGCGTGTGCAATGTTGCAGCGACCCTAAATCGGCAATTCTTGTAAGCGACAAATCAGGAATTCCTCTGCACTGGGGATTGGAGACTCTGATACTAGACCACGCCGCCACCTGGACCGAAGCAATGCCAGCTGACGGTGTAGGCAGGCGAGCCTTCGAAGTGCAGCCGCTTGCCGGAAATTCATGTGTGTTTGCAGATTTCCACATCGGCTCTTTGCTTGGCCGCGCAGAACACCTGCAAACCGTTCGGAAGCCTGTTTTTCTCAGGCACCTGGAACTAAAAAATCGCCTTCTTAAAACTGCCGCCGCCTTGCAAGTGGTGACAGCTCAACACGGAAACTATCAGATCACAAAATCTGTAGCCGGAAACCCAAATACGGAGAAATCAAAATCATGACAAAACTCAAACGACGTGCTCCAGCATGTTTCATCATTGCAGCACTGTCTTTAGGACTCTGTTCTCGTGGCGTTTGCGCTGCCACAATTGACGGATTGAGTCTTTTTGACGGCGTACAAATAATGGCGCCCACTGCCGTGGAATCCGAACTGAATATTGGAGCCGAGACTGCAGATCCGCCCGGAGGAATGCCGGAACATCCTGCCGAAAAGCAGGGCTTCAATCCTCAACCTGACCCGCCCGGTAAAACAGGAGCTCCGGCTGATCTTAAGGGCTCCGAAAAAGGCGAGCCCATTTACATGAATGTCGGTGGCGCTGCTCAGGGGCTGAATAAGGGCTCCGAACAGGGTGAGCCCATTTACA
>CAZTQO010000038.1:3360-30359 GCA_964615655.1 uncultured Candidatus Obscuribacterales bacterium
GGTGGCGCTGCTCAGGGGCTGAATAAGGGCTCCGAACAGGGCGAGCCTATTTACATGCACGGCACTGGTGGCGGCGGCGGTGCCGGTAAGGGCTCCGAAAAAGCACAGGACTTTCATTTCGATAAGAGTCCTGCTGCAGTAGGTAGTGATAAAGCCCTAAACTTCACAAGAAGCGGAGGCAGCAACACTAGCCTTAACTTTACGAACAATCAAGTCGGTCAAAACAAGCAAAACCTGCCCACAACAAACGTAATCCCTACTGATCAAAAAGGGGCTTTAATGCCCCAGGGAAATCTATTGATTCCCACCGACCAGAAAGGAGCGTTTGCACAAAACTTGAACACAGGAAATCAGATTGCTCCTCTTCCGGTGAACAACATTGTGCAGAGCAATTTAGTGCAAAGCACGGTCGGCAGGACAGGCAACTCCGTTATGCCGATTGGAAATGTCGGAGCACCTGGAGGACTTGTACCGGCAGTAAACACCGGTGGAGGCATGATGCCCATGGGTCAAAACCTCACAATGCCTGTGGGCATGCTTGGTGGAAACTCAAACCAGGGAAGAAGCTCAGGAGCCGCTTTGCCGACACAGGGTGGAGCCAAGTCGAACATAAACTTCCAGATCAACGGAGGTGGATTGAATTTAGGAAAGTAAGCAAGAACAAATAAACTTAGTTCAAAACAAATCAATTTAAATTAGTGGAAAGAGAGCCGTTACGCGCGGCTCTCTTTGGTTTGAATCGACTTAACGCACACACGCTCTCTCTTTCCGAGATTATTACGTTAGGGATTATCACGACCGGGATTATTACGACAGTTACCAGTTCGGCTGACGCTTTTCTATAAAAGCACAGATACCTTCATCAGCATCGCGTGCCATCAAATTATCAACCATTACCCTTGCCGTAAATTCATATGCTTCAGCAAGATTCATTTCAAGCTGCTTGTAAAATGCCCTTTTTCCGATACGAAGCGCCTGAGACGATTTTGCAGCTATTTTCTTAGCCAGAGCCTCTGCCTCTTGCTGCTCGCTACCTTTCTCGACTATTCTATTTATGAGTCCGATTCTGTACGCGTCTTCTGCTGAAAGCATCTCGCCGGTATAAAGCATTTCCAGAGCATGCTTTCTTGAAACGTTACGCGAAAGCGCCACCATCGGCGTCGAGCAAAACAAGCCGATATCAACACCAGGGGTGGCGAACTTTGCAGACTCGGAAGCCACAGCCAGATCACAGCTTGCAACAAGCTGGCAACCAGCAGCAGTGGCGACGCCCTGTACTGATGCAATCACAGGCTGAGGCAGTTCCACAATTGCTTTCATCATATTGCAGCATGCAATCATCACTTTTTCATAAAACGCCCTGCCACCATCACTATTTGAACGATTTGCAAGCAGTTCTTTCAAATCGTGGCCGGCACAAAACGCGGGCCCGTTTGCAGCCAGCACTACAACTTTTACAGACTGATCGTTTGCGATTCTTGCAAATGCAGCCGACAGTTCTTCGATTAATTTCAGAGAAAGACTGTTTCTTTGTTTTGCCCGGTTCAATATTAGCAGCTCGATATCATCGTGTTGTTCGCTGAGCAATAAAGGCTCAGTTTCAACGCTGGCGCCTCTGTCACTTTGCATATTTTCTCTCCTGCTATTTTGTTTTTAGCTGCTCGAGTGCAGCAAGTGCCTCGGCTGCCTCTTTATTCTCAGGCGCTTTTTCCAATGCTTTCTTCAAGACAGTCTTTGCTTCTTCTTTTCTTTCTGCATTTTTCAAGAAAGACGCATATGAAGTTGCCACTACGGCATTGTAATCAGTACCTTTAATCAAATTCTGGTACATATTATCGGCTTCTTTTGATTTTCCTTGCCTGCCTAAAAGATCTGCACTTCTTATGTATGCAGTCAGATATGAAGGATAAGCTTTTATTGCTTTTTTCTGGTACAAATAAGCTTCCTGCAGCTTCTCTTTCGAAACATCTTTATCCTTAGCACTTTCATCCGAAGCAATTGCCCAGCCCAGACCGGAAAGAGAGCTTGCCATAGTGAGCGGATTCTTGCACCCGAGTGAATCATAACCATTGGCTGCAATTGCTGTCTTGAACTCCGGAATCGCACCCTCGCTGTCACCGGACTCCAGTTTCAAATTAGCAAGCACCAGATGCGGCTCAGCCTTGTTTTCGCCTCCGAGTTTTGCTGCTCTTTGAGCCACTTCGATTGCTTCGGGATAATTGCCTTTCTTGGCGATGAGCATTGATAGCTTCAGCTGTACATCAAGATTGTCCGGCTTTATCTCAATTGCTTTTTTCAGTGCTGCAATTGCTTCATCATTTTTCCCGGCCGAAATATAAGCCTTGGAAAGGTCTCTAAAGGATGCAAAACTTGATGGGTTGAGCCTGCATGCTTCTTTGAGCGATGAAATAGACTGCTCGGTTTTGCGCTGGTTGGCATAAATCATTCCAAGAATTCTATGTGCATGATATGACTTCGGATCGAGCTTGATTGCCAGCTCTTCCTCGGCAATCGCCTTATCATAATTATCGTCATCGGCAAGAGCAGCAAGTGCCGCCCCTAACTGCATATGCGCTTCGGCGTTATTCGGATTGCTGCGTATGATTTCGCGCAAAAGCGTAGCAGCAGGCTTGGCTTTGCCTTTGTCAATCATGTTTTTTGCACGAGCCAGCTTTTGCTGGCTGTCTTCAAGAGCATTAGCCGGCAGTGTATAAAATGCAAGAAAACCGGCTATTAGAAGCAGAAATGAAAAGTGTTTTGCCATTGTCATGATGTATCTCTTTAAGAGAACTTATTCTAGCAAACTTTCACAATTGAATACTCAAAAGCTCAGTCCGGGCACCAAGCTTCTTCATGTTCCTCGACCTATGATCGCCCGGATAAATTAAACAACGTGTTAGAATTTAGCGCTTAAGTTCAAAATAGCATGAGGTGTTCAAATGCAGTTAAGCAGCACATGTTGCATTGTCGGAGGCGGACCGGCCGGCATGATGCTGGGCTTGCTCCTAGCGCGCGCCGGCATCGAAGTTTTTGTGCTTGAAAAACATGCTGACTTTTTGCGCGATTTTCGCGGGGACACCGTGCATCCGTCCACACTTGAGTTGATACACGAACTTGGCTTTCTTGATGACTTTCTTGCCCGGCCTCATCAAGAAGTCAAAAAATTGAACGGTATGGTCGGCGAAGAGCTTTTTCCTATTGCAGATTTTTCAATGCTTGATACGAAGTGCAAGTTTATTGCACTGATGCCGCAGTGGGACTTCCTGGATTTCCTCTCAGAGAAAGCCCGCAATTACTCTTCATTCAACCTGAGAATGAACACAGAAGCAATCGACCTCATTGAAGAAGATGGTCGTTATAAAGGAGTCCTGGCTAAAGACAAAAACGGCACCGAAATTAGAATAAATGCAGATCTTGTTGTAGCTGCAGACGGGCGCGGCTCGATTATTCGAGAAAAAGCCGGACTTAAAGTTATTGATGTAGGCGCTCCTATGGATGTGCTCTGGATGAGGCTTTCTCGCAAAGAAAGCGATCCTGACGAAAGTATGGGACGCCTGACCCCAGGCAGCATGCTGGTTCTGATAAACAGAGGCGACTACTGGCAATGCGGCTTCCTGATTTCAAAAGGCAGTCTTGAAGGCTTCAAAAACGAAGGGCTTGATAAATTTCGGCAGCGCGTAGTTAGCGGTGCACCGTTTCTTGCAGACCGAATTGAAGAACTGAAAAGCTGGGATGATATCAGGCTTTTGACTGTAAAAGTCGATCATCTGGAAAAGTGGTACAAACCCGGTTTGCTCTGCATCGGGGACGCTGCTCACGCAATGTCGCCGGTGGGCGGAGTCGGCATTAACCTGGCAATTCAGGATGCGGTCGCCGCAGCTAATCACCTGTACAAACCGCTCAAAAGCGGGCTCTGTACGCCGGAGAAGCTTGCGACTGTTCAAGCTAGAAGGCGCTTCCCGACAAGTATGACACAGAGACTGCAGGTTGCGATTCAGAATGCCGTGATCAAAAAGACGCTCACAAGCACTGAAACAATTGAAGTGCCTCTGATTGCAAAAATCCTGAGCATTATTAAACCTCTACAAAGCATCCCCGCAAAAGTCATTGGTGTAGGTTTCAGAGCCGAACACATAGGCACGCCTGAGCTAAATTAAGCGGCAAAATGACAAGTTGTTAGTTCAGCCCAAATATGACGGCTATTGCAGGCTTGCCCCTGTCGTGCCTTCTTCGGCGCCTGGCAGGCTGGTCCTGGAATGAGACTTCTTGCTTCGAAGATAAAAGAGGAAATAGATTCCAAATAATCCCGCGGGCACTGAATACAAATATGGTATTAGGTTCCACTTCCAGCTAAGAATCATCTGACTAACGTAGAGGGAGTCTACAAACGGATCGACAATCGGTCCGGAGTGGTATGGATCTTTGGAATAAACTTGTTTGTCGAGTTCAATAATATGCTCGGCATCCCTTGGATTTGCATTTGCACGTGCAAAGCTTTCAAAAGATCCGGTATGAAACCGACCATAACTATGAAGCAGCAGAACCAAAAGAACAGAAGATGCTATCGGCAAAAGACTCATTAAAAACGCAGAAAGCCCGTTGCTCAATTTCATAAAAGCCCACCCTGGATAACCCTCAGTAGGAAGTTTACAAGAGGACACTGCTTTTTAGGAGGGAAGAAAGATTAAATCGCAAAAGCTTTGCTAGTCAAACCGACCGGCTACAGGCATACCGTCGGACCAGGCTGTCAGGGAGACTTTGTCTGGCTCTGCCAGTTTTCAACTCTTGTGAGCTCCGGATTTTCATTCGGAATACCTGCTATATCGATTAGAGTACGCCCATTTACTCTGTCCTGGCCGATCCAGCGCAAGCGTCTGGCTTCGGCACCGGGTACGCCGTTTTTAGTTTCAGCATTAAGTCTTTCAGCCCGGCTTTTCAGATAGTCTGAAAGACGCACAAACTCCAGCTCCTGATCTTTAATAGCATCAAGTTCTGAAAGATATTCTTTCACTGTCGGATCGCTTTCCACATCAACTATGGTGCGGTGAGCGGAGAGCAGAACTTTCTTGTAATCAGACTTGGGCAGGCGCTGACCTTCAAGTCCCTCCGGCGCATTCCAGGCCGTCGACAGATAAGTAACAGGTTCCTGCCCGTCCATGCCCGGCTGGGCATAAGGAGCCAGCTCGCCTGTGGATGGAACTCTCAATACATAGCTGCCACGCTTTGCCCAGTAATCGACTCGATCCTGAGTTGTGATCCCGCCTTTGGCGTCCTCGGCAATTTCTAACGGAGTCATTTTGTCTGGATTATTGAACTCCCAAAAAGTAGCATCGCCGCCGCCCTTTTTTATCTGCGACTGCACATGCTTCAACAAACCTGAACCGTATCCTTCCTGACGTGAGCCCTCATCCACCCAGATATGCTCAAGCCAGCCTGCATTTTTCAGTTTTTCACCCTCTACAGGCAAAACCTGATATTGCAAGCCGCCAACTACCTCTCCCTTTTTGCCGATTAAATGCTCCATTTCCCAGCTTGATTCAGGGTCTCTCAAGTATTCAACATAGGTTTCTACGGTTTCAATTTCACCAGGCAGTGGAAAAGCCTTCTGAAGTTGTTCGTGATATTTAGTCACCGCCTCCTCAAGAGCCGTGCGGTCTCCGCTTTGAGCCAGCTCACGCATACTGCGCATTTCAAGTCTTAGATTGCCTCTTGCTCCTCCCGTTTCTTTTACGGCGTCATTGGCACGAGCGGCTTCAAGCTCAACTTGAGGACGCAAGCCTGTCGGGGGTCTCAAATCAACGGTCTCCCGCACTTTAGCTGTTGTTCCGGATTCAAGCGTGGATATTACTTTTTCTGTAAGCACAGTTTCACTTGATTTAAAATGCTCTGTAAGATTTCGGATGTTTTTAATGCCTTTGTTTCCTGCATGCAGGCTCTCTGCAATTAGAACATTGCCAATTGCCCAGCCGAGCGTATTTTCACCTGCCTCTTTCAAGCCAGGCAGCTGCCCGTGCATGAGTGGATCCATAACAGAGTTGACAACACCACCGGCAGTGCCTGCCAGAAAATTCACTTTTGCCCGTCCTGTAAATGTGTTCTCGAATTTACCGGCTAACTTTCCGGACACAGAACTAAGAGCAGCAAATGAAGCTGCATCAACAGTGCCGTTTGCCAGACGTCTCCAAGAGCTCTCGCCTTCTTGCAAGGGTGTAAGCAGCGACCCGTTTACGAAACCGACAGCGCCTGATGTGGCCACAGAACGTAGCAGTTTACCTTGAGCCAGTGCGCGAGCCGCAGCCGATTCGGCAGGCAATAAGTTTAGTGCTCTGCCGATGCTGTTTCCGCAGATTTTATGGAGAATTGCAAAGTCTAGAATCTGTCCTGCAGCGTGTCCTGTAATATTTGCGAGTTGCAAAAGTCCTTCTTTTTCACCTTCATGCAAGGTTATGTTATCCGGCTCCTGAGACGCCGGCTCAAATCCGGCAATTTGTCTAAAGGACTCAAGTGGTCTTGCCACTCCGCTTTCAAAGGCGGAACATGCAAACTCACTGAGAATTCTTCTCGGGTCGGCCTGCGGCAAGTAATCCGAGTTCAGCAATTCTCTTGTGTCGTATTGATGGTAGACACCGGATTTGCTTCCGGCATTTTCTGAAAATTCCAAATCCATAAATATGTATTACCCTGCTTATGAAGTACTTTTCTCTGATACCCTGCCTGATCAAAAAAGTTGCGTTAGAACTACGCTGAAATCACGCTTCAAGAAATTTCCTAAAACTTTGCACTGAAGCAAAACACACTGCGCAAAAACATTGCGCATAACAATTGCGCAAAACACACTGCGCAAAAACATTGCGCATAACAATTGCGCAAAAACACACTGCGCAAAACATTGCCAAAAAATCATGAACTAAGAAAAACGTCTAAAAACCTGGCCTAAAAAAGCTAGTGACGGGCACCCTGGTCAATAAGTCGATATTTCAAGCTATGCTGATCTAAGGCACTATCCATTTCAAAGCCGGCTTTCCAGTGGTTTAACTGGCTCCGCCTGCCAATAGCATTTGACACCATATATAATCCGGTGGCAAAAACAGGAATTCCGACTGCAGCAGCCATTCCAATGCGCTTATCTAAAACACACAAAATACCAGCTGCAATACCAGCCGCCATGGCAATCGAGCCAGCATGACCTGAAAAGGTCGTTCCTTCACGGTCCATTATGCTCGAGACCGGCTTGTATGCGTTAGCAGCACTGAGCATATTCAGTGCATTCAGATCACTCCTCGTGTAACCGCTGGACTCGTATCCTGTTCCTTCGCCGATCCCGCCAGCTGAATAACGGCTATAACGCTGAGCAAGAAAGTCGGCGCTGCTTAGCGTAAGTTCGGGCAGCTTTGTATTTAATTTTGCTTCTTGCAGTTCCTGCCAGCTTAAACTGCCATTCTTGTTACTGTCTAAATCATTGAAATGGCGCAAAGCTGAATCCGTCAGGTAATGAAGCATCGGCTCTCTTGCTTCGACAATTTCCTTTGCAGGCTGGATTCCGGGGGCATCATCCATGGTTCTCTTATCCTCAAATAATTGGGGTGAATCCTGGAGAGATCTTAGGTTCAGAATGTTGCCAAGTTGTTGTCGATCTGCTCCAGGCTTCGTATTAACCGCAGTTTGGGCCAAGTTATGTCAACTCAAGTTATTTGATTCAGCTATTTTTTGAAATAAGGATCGTCTGGAATACTTTCATACTTGCGCGCCGGGTATCCAAATGAAATTTCAAAAGCATGTGCCGCCGTTGCCTCAAACAGAGCCTCGTCAAATCTTTTCGAGCTGTTAAAAGTAATTCTGTGCCGCCCATCGGAAGTTCTATCGGTGCTGGCAATCTTGCCACTGCCTAAATCCGGCTTTGAAGTAATTATCAAATTAGCTTCTTCTCTTGTGCCAGCTTGTTTAAAATCGAGCGCATTGACTTTAACTTCTTCAACGAGAGTTTCAAAGGCTTCCCGCAACGACTTCAATGCTCTTTGACCATCAACTTGAGGCAGCATTAAGTTACCGCCTCTGTCTTCTTCAATGTAATATCTGATTGCGTGCCGTCCATCAGCAAGAACGGGCGGTTTAAATGCGTCGCCGGCAAGCAGTTCGGCAGTTTCATCCTTGCCTGTCTGGGCAGACGTGCCAATACTATCGAAACGAATTTCGGACATGATGATTCCTCCATGGGATAAACCATGAAGCCAACCAGTGATATAGGGTATTGGACGGAAGTGATATTTTCGTGAAACGGTTGGCGGAAAACACGTAGTTGAACCTGTCAATGACAATGAGACACTTTTTTGTTGAGTTTAGTGTAGCACTGAATTTTAACTTGGCAGCGTTCAATCCTTTGTCTGGTTAAGCTGAGTCGGCCTCCCTTCGGGTCGGCTCATTTGTATTGACTCCAGGTGTGACTTTGCCAATTATTTTGCAAGAGCTTGGGAATTATTTTGCACGAAGACTGTCAAAAGGCTATTTCCTAGCAGCAAGCCTTTTCGTGCTACCTCTGCGGCGCTTTCCGGGGATATCAGGCTAAAGCGGTTAAGTCTTTGAAGGTAAGCCTGCGGAGTGCATCTGACCGTAACTGCAGTGCTTAGAATTCGGGGGCGGGTCAGGGTCACAACGATTCCCGCTATGTGCAGCTGAGCATAAAAACGAATCGTTGCCGCCTCCCGGGTGCCGGTTTGCAAAATAATTCCGAAAGTCACAGCTTTGTCTATCTTTCCGGTTGCTGTGTAGACAGCTCCCAACCCAACATGACTGGTATTAGTTGCGAATTTGGATTCCTGCAGTGTTTTGCCTTTTTCCATCAAACGAAAGAGAAGCGACTCACATTCGCTGATCATGCCGCGATCGTAGGCTCCTTGGGCACAAGCGAAACGAACCTTCCATTCTTTGGTCTTCGGATCATCTGATGCCATTGCATCGCCGGTGACAGTTGGTCTTGGTGTTGTCATTTTCTTCTTTTTCCAACTACGTTTTGTGTGTTACTCGGCACCAGCTAACAGCACGGGTGGCGCTGGTACCAATAGGTAGTTGCTTTTAATAAGCAAAGCCGTAAACTGGGCGGTTCTCCAATCTACTAGACTGAAGTTCTAAAGTCATTGCCCTTTAGATTTGTCTTCTGCTGCTATTTTCAGCGCTTCATTGCGGGTTTGCAAAAGCTGTGTCATGTATTTTATCAAAAAGAGACGGTCGGCGACCTGTCCTAAAATCCAGAGAGGACTTTCATAATCGAAAACGTCAGTCATCAAAGTTTCTGATCCGTTGCTTTTGAAATAGTGATCATGATCGAAGCGTTTAAACGGACCGTTCTTCATTGAGTCTCTGAAATGATTGGGCCGATCAAATGCTGTAATTTCACTTGTAAGCGATAGCCAGAGTCCAAAGTGCCTGGCACTCCATGTTACAGTTTCACCCATTCCGATCAGACCCGAGCTGACACCAGCAATAACTTTCTCGTTTGTGTGTTGAAGAGAGCTTTTGTGAAAATCGATATCGCGGGAAAGGTCAAAGCAGGTTTTCAGATCAGCATTTATTATTGTGATCAATTCAATGCGAGGCATTTGATTTGCTCTCCGGCCGGCTTACTGTATTTTCAGGGTCAATTCTCTCACATACCAACAAGAGAGCACGCCTGTTGCTCGCTTATTCCTGTTTTTGCTTGCACGGCGTCGCCGTGCTTGCCAGCAAGCAAAAGATAGCAGGTTCTGAAGGCAAACCGGCAATCAGATAGCAAATTTATAAGGACGATCAAATTCGGGATCCGGATTCAGATCCATGAGCTGATCTTCCAGTGCCATATCCAGGGCGCCAGTTAGTGAATCTGATATTTTCGTCGGCGCCTCCTGACCTTCCATAAATCGATACACGGGCGGATCTGGCTGACCTTGGGAAGTGTCAAAAAAGAAGAACTGACAGCCATACCGCTCACAAAATACAAACGCAGATTGGGCTAGCCTGAACTTACTGTTCTTCAATAAAAGCTCAGCAGTTGAGCGATTCTTCGAAAAGGAACTATAGTTTGATGGGCAATTATAAGTTAGCGAGCATTCCCCGAGAAACTCACCAGCATCCTTGCCCATGCGTTGCAGAAACTCAACATAACGCAGAGGAAGTTTTACCTTGAATGCGGCTTCTATTGAAGCTATTTCGTGGTCAGAGCAACCCTGGATGGTTTCTGGTATAGCCAAGCCATTATCTATTAATTTTTTGGCAAAACCGTCAATCCATGAGCTAGTCATAATTCTTGAGTATACTCCTCATTGATTTAGCCTTGTGCTTCTGTGCTTTTGAGTAATCTGCTCCTGCCCTGGTGCACAGTTACACTCTACACGCTTAGCTTGTGTTTTAGAAGTCCAAGTTCAACATTGTTGAAGCCTTGCTCCAGAAAAGTCTGAGGCACTATTAGAAGTTCCTGCAATATTTTTTTTCTCCAAAATCTTGAATTGCGGGATTCGTTCAACAAAAACGTCGGGAAAACCTGCGGCCAAACCATCAAGAGAGAAACAGACCAGGTAAGGTGTAGTATACTTACGGAAGGAGACGACTGACTTATATGGCACTAAGAATAGATCACGATAAACCGTTCAAGGATTGGCTGCAAACGGCCATCTCATCTTTGCACGAGTTATCTGCTTCGCCACGTGATATCGACGAGTCAGAAATATCAGAGAAGTCTATCACTCAGGCAGCAGAATTTTTGAGTGCATTAGCAGCAGCTATTAGAAGAGACGACTTGCAGCATCCCTATGTTGGAGCTGGCTACAATGGGCAGGTGGTGATCGGTTGGGTCAATCAGAGCAACCGAATTAACCTAGAGTTCTACGAGGACAAAGATCCTTCAGTTGCTGCGTTTTATGATGAAAGCAACCATGAACTTGGACCGGAAGTTAATAAAGTAGCAGAAATTGTCGGAAAGATTTGCAAGCTTGCCTGAGCCTCTGGACGACGACGAGCTATTGATTCGCGCCTTTTAGGTACAGACAGGCTCTAGCAGCATTATCGTCAGTAATTTGGCCAACGACAACTGATAAGCGAAAACTCTGATGATCTTTGAGAGAGTTTTTGAGAAATTTCAAAACAAGAATGAACGCTTAGACTACAACAACAGAGGGGGAAAAGAAAATTGTCGACATCAGTCAAAGAGCTGGTTCAGAAGCTGGTTGAGGCCGGCATTGTGAATGAGAATCGCATTGTCGGTTGCACCGAAGACGAGATTCAGAGTATCGAGCGTGAGTACAATGTTGTGCTTCCTCATTCGTATAAGACTTTTTTGCGGCTCATGGGTAGAAATGCTGGTGATTTTTATGCAGAAGCCGGGTTTTACTATCCTGCACTACTTGAGAATCGTCGAATTGCCGAGAATGTCCTTCGAGAAAGCTCGCCTCTATATGTCTTGTCACCAACACAATTTGTATTTCTTGAGCGTTTCGCGACAGCGATCTTGTTCTTTGACACAGCCACAAGCGACGATCCGCCTGTTAATGTTTTTGATGCAGGTGATTTTGCACCAAGAAAAGTGGCCAAGTCATTTAATGAGTGGTTGGAACTTGCTGTTGATGATGAAGTCCGTGATTTGAGCGAGTTACAAGCATTGCGTGCAAAAGATGTACCGGCTTCATAAGCTTCAATCTGGCAGAACGCTTGTGGTGCCGGACACAAAAAACTGGTCGGATCACATGTTGCCCCGAAGCATTTTCTCTACACACTGCTGCGGCAGCGGTGGCAAGCACGGATTAATGATTACGTTTTGCTGGCGACTCAGGCAAAAGCTATTACGAGGTTGTGATACGTGTGGTATGATTACTTTAAGGTTATGGACCGATGAAAGAGCCCCCGGGCTCTGCCCTTAAAAAGGCTAGTCGGTCCACTTTTTTTGGGCAAAATTGACATGGCTTACATATTTGCAGACGAAGCTGGCAATTTCGATTTCACTTCGAAAGGAAGCGCTTACTTCATTGTAACGGCTGTACTTATGTGGGATTGGAGACCGGCTGCGTCGGACATGCTGATGCTACGACATGAGCTGGCAAAGACAAAAGCAGAATTGCTGCCTGCTGGCTTCCACGCAACTGACGACAAACAAGCTGTACGTGATCGAGTATTTCGGATCATTACAGCTCAAGACTTGTACATTCATAGTGTTGTGCTTGAGAAACGAAAAGCAGATCCACGAATCACGGCCGACGAGAATTACTTTTATCGTTTAGCATGGCATTATCTTTTTGGCTGGATGTCAAAAAAGCACTTGTTGAAGCAGAAAGATGTACACGTAGCTGCCAGCACGCTTGGTACGAAGAAGAGGCTTAAGGCCTTTGAAAAAGCCGTATGCGAAGTTGTGGATCAGCACGCAAACAGTAATACTACGAGCTGCTGGAGTGCTGCATCTCACCCCTGCCTACAGATCGCCGATTACTGTTGCTGGGCAATACAGCGGAAGTACGAGAAGTCGGATAGCAGGTCGCTCGACATCATCAAACCAAAATTGCGAAGCTGTTTTGAATTGTTCAAACACGGCACCCAACTTCATTACTGACGCTGAAAAAGATCTATCAAGTTCTTTCCTTTTCATTGCTTATATTCCCTTGCCAGAAGCGCTGAATGGAGGATGCATTGAAGCGATTTGCGGGACATTTTTGGAGGTTCACAACAAAATTTCGGTGTGCAAAAGTACCACTGGTTGCGGCATTCAAAGAATCTGCGCGCAGCGCTTGCATTACCTTACGGTCGTCCAGCGATCCTTCCTGCGGTAATGGCTCACTCCAGTCGGACATCGTTGTGCCTCGTTTCCGGCTCGACGCGTGAAAAACTTCAATCAGCAACTATAAGTCCGCTTTCGACTACCCCAAAAAGAAAATCCAGCTTCCGCTGGATTGCTTATAGATTGGGCGAGAGAGGACTTGAACCTCCACGGTTGCCCACTAGATCCTAAGTCTAGCGCGTCTGCCAATTCCGCCACTCGCCCGGTATCAGCTCTGGTACACCCAAGAATAACATGATTAGAAGCACCTGACAGCCCCTGCCACCTACAAATTGAACAAAAAGGCAAAGAAAAGAGGTCATCCCCGGAGTCCGGGCAGGTTCTCATTTGCTTCCTAACGGCATCTAAGATTTTTGTCCATTTATCTTAGAAGGTGTAAACGCTTCACAGGCCGGTATCCCCCCCCGTCCGGGCGAAGCACTTTACTTCGGTTCCCAAGAGGGTGGTAAGCGAGCCATCCACTCAACAACCACATCTCTCAACCTTCTCTCAGCAACCCCGTAGAAAATCCGCGGAAGAATAAAAACTAACAAGGCGGCAAAATACTACTGTGTCCCATTACTTACCTCCTTTTACAAGCTCAACTCCACTTCGCACGCTTTCGTATAAGGCACCGCTTTCAGTATCATGCGCGTTCACAAAACCGGCTTGCAAGCCTTAAGATTAACTAGAGAATCCGGCTTCGCTTTCTTCAAAATGCAATAATTGAAAGCTTCCCTGGCAAGCATTACCGTTCCCAATCAATCAATCAATCAATCAATCAATCAATCAATATCGATCCCCAAAAGATCGAATCCCAAAAGAACATTATCGACTCTGATCTGCAGAGACGGAAAAAGAGAGACGGGACAATCGAAAGGAGATTTAAATGAAGCTGACTACAAAACTGGCGCTGACTATATCTCTGGTATTCATTTCCGGCTGCGCAAACGCAGAAGCGGCTGATTTCAACAAAATCATGGAAAGTTTTACTGGTACAACCACCGGCTGGCAAGAATTCGACAAACAAAAAGTAGAGCTGAGCACCGCGATAGACTCTGCGCTGGCAAGCGGTCAACTAAGCAAAGCGCAAGCAGATGACTTTAAGCAGCAGCTCGAAACCCTTAATCAACAAGAAGCTCAGGCCAAATCAAGCGGAAAATTCATGAGCTTCGTGCAATCAATTTCGTTCAACAAGCAATTCAACGCACTCACACAACAGGTTGCAATAGCGATCGAGCAGGGTAAAACTACCACGCCAGATGCAGTTAAGCTGCAGTCAGATCTAAGAACAAGAATTGAGAACGATCTCAAAGCAGGCAAGCTAAGTGAAGCTGATGCCACTTCAATTAAAGCCGATCTTGCTCATGTTGCTTCTATGGAAACTGCTTACAGAGCAGAATCACATGGATTGCTTTCGCAAAGACAAACCGAACTTTTGCTGGTCGAACTCAACAAAGTAAAAGCAAGGCTTGATCAAGAAGAAGAACTTGCAGACTCAGGATCGCGCACTTTAGTTTTCAGGCGGCAGTCACTCGAAACAAAAATCAGCGAGGGTCTTGCTCAAGCAAGAATGTCACCCACAGATGCAAGCGTGCTTCAACAGGAATTGGCCAAGATAGCAATGCAACAAAAACAATTCCAGACAGCAAACAGAATTCTGACCGGAGGTCAGGTTCTTCAGATCGCCGGCGATCTCGACCGCCTGAGTCAGCAAATAGACTCGAAATTGCTTCCTCCCAAAGAAGGCGCTCAGCCCACCCCCGTTGCATCAAACGACAACTACCCGTTTTATTTTTCAAGATTCGATCATCGAATTTCGCGGCTTTACAGCATGGGAAGAATTTCTCAAAAAGATGCAGATGATCTGCGCCACGATCTAGATAGAACAGCAGATCTTTATCAGGCATATAAGACCGCAAACCCGGTACTTAACGCAACACAAACAAGCAAAATCGACAGTGAACTCGATACTTTGTCAAAGCGCCTTGACGAATTTCGCCCGACTAATATCGCCTCAAATACTCCGCCAACAGGCTCCCAACCCACAGGATTTCCCGGAACTGGGCCAGGTACTGCAAGCGGGCAGCCACTGGTAGGCGACGGCAGGTTTGCAGACGGAGGGCGCAGGCATGGCTTTAGAAGAGGCGGCGCCCCTCAAAACGCTGCAGATAATGCCCCCGCGCAGAATCAAGTTGCAAACACCGGCACCCCCAACGAAAAACTTCCTGTTCAGGTAACTACTAAAAATCCTGAGCTCTCATTTCCAGTGATTGCAGAAAAGACTTTTACCGACATTAACGGATACTGGGCACAGCAGTATATTACTCAGCTGGCAAATCGCGGCATTATCGGAGGCTTCCCGAATGGCACCTTCCGCCCTGAAGCCAAAATCACACGGGCTCAATTTGCAGCGATCGCAGCTTCTGCACTCAAGCTTCCCAAAACAGAAGCTTCCAACAATTTCACCGACGTGCCGGCAAAATACTGGGCGGCTCCTGCAATTGCTGCAGCTAGCAATGCCGGCTTGATAGGCGGTTTCCCTGATGGTTCGTTTAAGCCGGAAGAAAGTCTGACCCGCGCTCAGGCCCTTGTGATTCTATCTAAAGCACTGAAATCACCTCAGGATAACCCGGCGGCTTTAGAAGCTTATACAGATGCAAAAGCAGTACCGTCCTGGGCAGCCAATAGCGTAGCGCAGGCTGCAAATGCACACATCATTGTAAATTTCCCGGAGGCAAATCAAATCAAGCCTAACGCTCTTACTGTGCGTGGTGAGGTGGCTGGCTTGATGTACCAGACATTGAGCGCGCTGGGAGCGGATTTGCCGCGCATCAGCACCGGTGTTCTGGAATCATCGACAAAGACTGCTGCCGACTAAAGACGGTTTCGTGAGGTTTTAGCTGCTCAGCACTTTACTGACCGGCACTTTACTGACCGGTGCTCACATGACTATGGCTTGCTCAACGCCTGACTAAATAAGGCAGCATCGCCTCACGCGGAAATTTTTCCCGGAAGCGCCAGATAAAGCCGTCAAGATAATAATGAACCATGCCCAAGCCGAGAATCACCCCCTTGAGCAGTCTGCCCGGCATGGATTCATCACCCTCGGCTGTCTGAAAGTAATTCAATAGAAGCAGCACTGCCACAACAGTGAATCCGGATACGGCATATAGCAAAACCGGCTTTTTAAACGGAAGATTCTCAAGTTCTCCTGTTTCCTGATACTTGCGCTGGGCGACCACATAATTGATGCCTATGTACTGGCACCAGTGCACTACAAGCGGTATCATCAAAGCGTCGTTGTAGTTTTTGCCGAGAAATGCAAAAGGGATCAAATAAGTTACGCATAGAAGCCAGAACACAAATGCAGGCAAATTCAAATACTTCCCTTCTGCAAGCTGCTTTCCTATGCTTGCAAAAAACGCAATGCAATACCCAACACCTGCGATTCCACAGATTGCAATCGGCACCCAGACCGGCTCTGAAAGAGGCGTATCAACTAGAAGTAGCCTGCGAAAATACATAAGCGTAAAACAGAGGGCAAGCCAGCGCTGACTTGCCACCTGAATATCCCGCGATGCTCTTGCTTCATTGCCTTTACTGTTTTGATAGAGCAAGAGAATTCCGATATTTTGCTGCACTGCATGATTTAACGACCAGCAGACATAAATGAAAAAAGTGAACGCGGGCAAAAGAGCTTCTCCGGCAACCGTACCCAGAAAAAGAGCAAGCGGTGCCAGTACAAAATTTACCAGGCCTTTCATGCCCACAAAATAGTGATCGCGATTTCGTTTATCTAAAAAGTGGTACCACGTAGCGCCCTGGTGAAAAGCACCCAAACCGATTACTTCCTGGGCAATAAGTGCAAAAAGCAGAGCATTCGTAGTTTCGAAGGCCTGGGCGCCTGCAAACATCAAAAAGGCAAGCGGCACCGGCAAGAAAAAGTAAAGCAAATCCCGCCACGGACTGAACATCCAGTCGAAGCGTATGCTCTGGACCTTTTGAGGAATTGCTTGCATCAATTAGTAGTAATAGATTAGTAGTAATATATGATGGGTTAACAGAACTGATAAATTCAGTAAATCACCCGAGACTCCCAAATGTCAATACAAAAGAGCCCTTCGCCCCAATAAGCGATCTTTTCTTGCCCCGGCGCCCCGCATAAGGGTATTCAGTTCCAGATGGTAGCAGCCAGCAACGATTCAAAGCCCAAAAGCAAGCACCCGCGGGCTGCCCGACTTCTGGGTTGGCTGCTTGCATTTGCATTAATTCTATTGCTTTCATTGCTATGCAGATACGCAGTCTGGGTTGGCAGAGTTAATGAGTCATTGGACGCACTCGAACAGGGCAAGCTTACAAAAGCTCGGGATCTGGCTCGCGAATCCATAGCATTAATGTCCTTTTTACCTGACAACAAATCATTTGCCCTCAGCCTCCGGCTGCTGACCGACGTATACGCTTGCCGGCGCCAGTTTCAACAGGCAGAACTTTATGAGCTAAGGCTTCTGGACTTCGACAAAAAGATCTGGGGCGAATCCAGCCCGGAGTATGCAGGTGACCTTGGGGATCTCGCATTGATGAAGAGAAAAACCCAGAACTTTGCAGAGGCTGAGCGTCTGTATAAGAAGGTGATAGCTCTCTTTGACCTTAGACCAGGTCATGAAATCGAAAGCGCCCGCAACAAGGCGTTGCTTGCATGGGTTCTAATTCAGCAAAACAAACTCGATGAGGCAAAGCAAATGATTGCCGAATCTGATCAGGTCCTTGTAAAGGCATTCGGCAAGGATCATTTTGAACGTGCAGTCGGGCTTGTGGAAAATGCGGTAATCAGCCGCAAAGAAGGCAAGCTGGAAGAATTCAAACGAGACAGAGATCTCGTTTTTGACATTGCTACAAAACCGAAGCGTCTGGAAAAAAGTTCAGCTCAAACAGTAGTGGTTTTAAATCTACTTGCGCAGATGTATGCGGAGGAGATAAAGCCGGAGAATCCACTTAAAGAAGATGGCAATGATAATGCACAGAAAGCAGTCACCCTGTTTGAGATAGCTGAAAGCAACTGCAAAGCAAGCGCTTTCGGAGGCGGCTATAACATGTTTATGGCAGATATTCTCGAACCACATGCCAAACTTTTGAGCAAGCTTGGCAAGCATAACGACGCTGAGCTCTTAAAACGGCGTGCTCAGCAAATTCGCAGCCTTGAACTCAAGTGAAGCATGGATTTGAGAAGCACCCGAATTGAATATCACCAGAATCGAATAAACACCCGAATCGAATAAACACCCGAATCGAATAAACTTACGATTCCAATAAACTCACGATTCCAATAAACTCACGATTCCAATAAACTCACGATTTCAATTACCAAGAAAAAGACGTAGGCACTCGTAACAGTGCCTACGCCACTGCGCTCCCACGCAAAACTCCGAGATTTTCTTATGCAGAATCATGCGCTCAGAATCCAGCACAGGATCCTGCACAAATCTCAAAGCAAATCTTCAAGCGAATTTCAAGCGAATTTCAAGCGAATTTCAAGCGAATTTCACTAACGAATTCCGCTGACGAATTCCTAACGAACTCTACAAATTCCAAACAAGCAGCTCTGGAAAAGAAGGGCTCAGCTTACTTGTTTTTGACCAAGCTCGGTTGTACCAATCTGTTGACCCAGTCCGAGTTCCTCGTATATAAACTCGATTTGCGGATCTATTTTGATTGACTTGGGCTTGTAGACTTGCTCATTAGAGTTGGCAATCCAGTGTGCTTTTCCAGATTTATGACCGGCTCTTGCTTGATCAAGGTGCCGGCTGCCCATGTGCACACTGGTCAACAGGTCGAGTTTCCGTCCGTGTTTTGTCGGGTCAATCAATGTGTAGCCTTTTAAGTCAACACTGGCCAGATTGCTGTATTCGACTTCTTCACCGTTGTTTGCTTTATTGTTTTTCTTTTCGAAAAGCGTCATCCAAACTTTTACTTTTGGTGATTTCTTGCGCAGCAGTCTGAAAAGATTTAGCGAACTGATATTCATGACTTTGGGTTTCCCGCCTGTTTAGTGCTTCTGGTCTTTGATAGCAAAGGAAGCTTGTGCCAACATCATCATGTTGACCGAGTAAATTCCAACAACACAATTGGAAGCGACGAGAGACAGCAAGTAACATTGCCGGTATTCGCAAGGCTTTCGGGCGCAATTTTTCAGCCACGAGAGTTTGATTAACACAATCTCATGAGAAATCATGCTGCCCATGTGGCTTTCATTCAGCCAAGGAAGCGCTCAGATTGCCTGTTTTGCCACCCAGTTCCTGATGCGTTCGGCATTTCGAGTCCGGTAGAGTACTGAAACATGCACTTCCTCCAGCGCCCTTCCTATAGCAGCCTTCGCCATTTCCCATGGGTGAGCCGCAAAATACTCTTTGAGTGTTTTTTCCATCTCAGCACTGTCGAAATGGGCACAGTTGGCTGCGATTCGCTTGTTAAAGCGCGGCGGGAATTTTTTGCTTAACTTATCCCAGTTTTCCGCCGTAAATTTCCAGGCTTGTTCGTTACTATCTTGATTGGACAATAACGAGCTGAGCAGGGCTACGGAATCCGTGGCCCTCGTTTCAGCATCCAGGCATAGCTTGAGGGTTCTTTCGACCAGCTCGTGCTGCCTGAAGTGCGGAAGTGCAAGCAAAAGTCGTTTTTCGTCCTGCGGATTTGTGGCTGTTTTGCAAGCTGCTCGTATTTGATCAAACTCGGCACTACTACCGTTATAAGCGACGATCGTAAGCACGCTGCCGATAATATCCGGGCTCACCGACTCTTTGTCTTTCATGTATTTTGCATAAAGCTCATTTGCTTCTTTTATAGTTTGCCTGTCCTGAGCATAAGTTCCAAGAATTCTGACAAGATCGGCACGCAGATCTTTTACAGTCTCTTCCTCGCCCTTTTGCTCTTCCCAGCCGTATTTTTCTTTATAAGGCAGCAAGTATGCACACAAGAATTTTTCATACTGAGCTTTTGTTTTGCTATCCATAAAGTGCCTGAGCGAGGCAAATTTCGAGATAAGCCGGTTCAGAACTACAATATCTTCTTCGCCTTTGACTTTGAGCATCAGAGAAAGACTGTCCTCAACGGGAAGCAGGTCTTTTCTTGAAAGCACTGAGATATCCGAAACTAAAGAGAGTTTTTCTTCCGGGCTCAGGGTCTGGAACTTATCGAGAATCACTTTTAAATTCTGCGGGGTATATAGCACACGATAAAAGCCGCTGGCACCGGCATTTGCAAGCACAGCCTCACCGGAGGCAGGCAGCTTGAACTGGTTCTGTTTTTTATCCAGGAGCAGAGCCGTGTTGCTTGCGCTTTTATTTGCGTCTTTGCCGGCATCTTTAGCTAATCCTCTTGCCATTACAGGAACAATCCAGCGAGTGGCATCGGCGTGCGCACCCGGCATTACCAGGAATTTTTCCTGACTTAGCGTTATAGATTTGCTTCCTGCTTTATTTTCCACTCTCACAAGCGGAAAGCCTGCCTGCATGATCCAGGTCTGCATCATCTGAGGCACAGGGACGTTTTTAGCAGCAGCAGCTATAGACTTCCAGAGATCGTCGCTTGTGGCATTGTCCCATTTATGCGCTTCGAGATAGTCGTGGACGCCCTTTTGAAAAACCTTTTCACCGACAAAAACTTCAAGCATGCGCAGGACAGCCGAACCCTTGTCGTAAGTAATTGCATCGAACATTTCAGAAGCCTGCTTCGGGTTACCCACATGCGCATGAATGGCTCTGGTGGAAGCTAGCTGGTCTATGTCCATGGCTTCTACCCGGTCAAGAACGCCTTTAGTTCTCACACGCCATTGAGGGCGAAGCGCATTTTCTGTTTTTGTTGCTGCCCAGGTAGCAAAGGCTTCATTGAGCCAGAGGTCGTCCCACCATCTGTTTGTGACCAGATCGCCAAACCACTGGTGAGCCATTTCATGAGCAATCACGCTCAGCGCGCTTCGTTTTGCAAAATTGCTTCCTGTCTTTTCATCAATAAGTAAAAGCGAATCTTTAAACGTGATTGCACCCAGATTCTCCATGGCGCCGGGGGCAAAATCAGGTATGGCAATCAGATCAAGTTTCTTTGCCGGGAACTTAATGCCGAAATAGTCCTGAAGGAAAACCATGATTTCACAGGCGGCCGCTAGTGAATATGCGCCCATTTTTTCCTGGCCGGCAGGCGCCCATACTCTGATGGGAATATCACATGACTTGCGCTCTTCTGTCGCGTTGAACTCACCGACCACAAGCACCATCAAATAAGTGGACATCTTCGGACTGGGCTTAAATACAACGGCCTTCTTGTTCTGCTCTTTGATCTCTTTTATGTGGTCAACAGGCGCATTCGAAATTGCGCTGAGCCTGGAGTCGATAACGGCAGTAAGCTGAAACGTCGCCTTGAACTCAGGTTCGTCGAAGCAGGGGAACATGCGTCTTGCATCAGCCGGTTCCATCTGCGAACTGCAGACCCAGTGTTTTTCGCCGGCGCTGTCTTTGTAATATGAGCGATAGAAGCCTCTCAATTGATCGTTGAGTATTCCCTCGAAATTGAATTGCAATTGATACTTACCCTGAGGCAAAGACTGAGCAAAATTCAAATGAGCCTGCTCATTTTTTTCATCTATTTTAAGTTTCCCCTGTATTTTTTTTGCAGATTTAAGAGGAGCACCGGATGCATCGAGGGCAAGAATTTCGATATCGCTCAGCTTCAGGTCAATTGAATTAAGCACGATTTCTTTTTGAGGTGCCGCAACAGTAATAACTACTTTTTCTTTGCCCTTGTAAGTGAATTTCTCCAGGTCAGGCTCGAAAGTCAGCTCGTAACTCAGCGGCTTCACAGCTTTTGTAAGGCGAAGCACATCTTTATTTGCCTGGCTGCTACTTTTGCTTGTCTGGCTAGCGCCGGCTCTGGCTTTTGCTCTGGCTTTTGCTTTTGTCTCAGCGCTGGCTTTTGTTTCGTCTTTGCCTTTTGTTTCGGCCTTTGCCGGCTTGCTCAGATCGCTTGATGCAAACACAGCCTCTGTAGAAAATAGAGGACTTAAAAGCATGCTGCCTGCAAGCAGGAATGAATAACATTCTCTTTTTCCAAACAAAAAACCGGTCATTTACTTTCCCTCGCCCGACGAAAGAACAGATCATAAAGCATCTCAAAGTCATAAAGCCCCTTCTTGCTTTTATGTTTAGGTTCTGAGCTCGGCTTCTTTTGAACCCAGAGGCGCAGGGCGCTAATGCGGTCGGAATATGCTTGTCGGTCGTCTATGCTTGCAGTCCGACGATCTAGGCAGGTCAAAAATGAGGTCGGAATTGCCGGCCTAAGCCAGGCGACTACTGCTTGATCTGGATGGCGAAAGATACTCGGCGCCAGCTTTTAGCATCACAGTACTACTTGAAGTGGCTGGTGTTCTTTTTCCCGGAATAATTATGCCTATTAGATTGAGCGGGTCGGCAGCCGAAAGCATGATTATATCTTCGGCAAGCGCTGTTGAGCGAGAATGCCGCAAAGACTCCAGTGCCTCAGGAAGCGCAAACTGCTCGCCTATAAAGCCGCTCACAAAACGGCCGCCGCGTATTTCACCCCGGTCTTCAAGACGCCTGAATGTGATCAAGAGGTCGCGCCACCGAGGCACAATGCTTTCTCTGGCTAAGAGATCTCTGAAAACGACACCATAGCGAAAAAGTAATACCCTGCAAATAGATTCTAACTGGCGGCTTTTCTCAACTTCATCAACATATAAAAGCGACCAGCGTCCGGTGCTGTGCCTGGGTCTTAAAGAACGTCCCCGGCCCTGTCCACTGCGCCGCTTTGGGTCTATTAAGGCCCGCAAGTTGTCGAAGCCGTCGGCTGTAACAAGCCCTGCGGCAACCAGCTCCCAGAGCCCGTTTTCAACTTCCGACTGCAGCCTGTTTGTTGCCCTGACAATATCTGCGAAGAAAGAGGCGCCCCTTTGCTTTAAGAAATCCCTGACTGCAAGCGCTTCATGGCTTAGCCCCTTGCTTTCCTCGGGGTTTGAGGCAGGGTGTTTTGCAGGCATCCAGTCGCTTTCTTCCCGCAAGAAAAATGCAATTGGCGCCACGCTTGTCGGAACTACTCGCCAGACACGTGTTTTTTCGTCATCATCTGCACCTTGCAGGGTGGCCGGGTGCGGCGAAAGTCTGCCCCAGCCTACTTTGCCAGTGAGACACAATCGATCAAGAACTTCCCTGTCATAGTCTTTGATTCTTTTTGCAAGCACCATGCTCTCCCAGGCGTTAGCCGGAAGCTCAAGACCTTGCAACTGCGAAATCACCTCCAGCGTGCCCCGTTCGTCGTTTACAACTTGCGTGCCGGCTGCTAAATGCTGCCATTGCAAAAGCCAGTTCATGAACTGGGCCGGACTCAAAGGTTCTATGCCCTTGCGCAAAGTCGTGACAGTAAGCTTGTGAATACGAGCAAGCAATCGTCGGTGGCACCACTCCGAATCGTCTGCAGCTTCCAGAGTTCCGGAAGAAAAAGCACGCTTGCTCTCTGAATTCGCTAGCGCCGTCGCCACGCCCTCGCTCTTTTCAGAAGCAAATTTGCTCTGAGCTTTTCGGAATTGCCCGCGCAAAATAATGCCCGACGCTTCCATTTGCAAGAGGCAAAGATCTACGTCTTTCTGGTCAAGCGCAAACTTACAGGATAGTTCGGATGCCGATACCGGGCCTGTATGAGAGAACCAGCCGTTTAAGAGCGCAAGCATTGCTTTTTGGCGCAGAATCTCCTTTTGATTCTGAGCTGCGTCTTGAACTGCAAGTGCCTCAGCTCCTGCACCTGATTCAGCTCCGGCAGCGGCAGCTCCGTGAGGCGCTTTAGCTCCGGGAAACGCAGGGTCAGCAATATCAACCGCAGCCAGCTCACTTACATATACGGCATCCGGATACATAAAATCAAAAGCAGCTTTACGCTCAGCACAAAGCCAGAAAGTTTTGCACCCACTTTCTCTAATTACAAGCGCCTTTGCAGCCCGCTTTCCGGCCCTGAGCTCATCAAAATATTCATGCCAGATTTGGTCTTCGCTTTTTAGAAAATCCTCAGGCAAAGCCACAAGTGTTTGCAGAAGATCATGCAACTCATCGCAATCTCGAAGATCCGGCCAGGCTTCTTCTTCTACCTGCGCCACAGCTTTGGGATCTAAAAACGCTACTTCCTGCATGTTCTCAGGCAGGCTGCGCCTGAGCTCGACTGCCCGCGCTCTTCTTTCTTCAAGCGGGGCATCATCAAGAAATGCATAGGGATTGGCATTCAAGATCTCATGGCTGAATGCAGAAGGTAGCGGTGTATCGACTGCCATATATTTAAGCGAACCCGAAGCAATTTTCTCAAGCAGCAAGGTCAGACCCGGAAGATCAAGAGCTTCGGTCAGAACATCTTTCATCACTTCATTAATTAGTGGATGGTCCGGCAATTCGATGTCACCCACAATGTTGTCCTGGCAGGCAGCCGCCTGTGGAAAAACAGCAGCAAGCAGATCTTCACTTCTCAATCGCTGCAAATACGGAGGCACTTTTTTGCCGCCTTGAAAACGCAAAAGCATGAGCGAGCGGTTTGCATCCCAGCGAAAACGGCTTGTAAAAATCGGCGAAGCAAGCGAAGCCTGTTCGAGCACATGCTTCACTGACTCGGGGCTCAAAAAATTGAAAACATCGGCAAGCGGGAAGCTATGCTGCTCACCAAGCGAAATATTCAAGCCGTTATCGGTGGCAGATGCCTGCAGTTCAAAATTGAAAGAGCGGCAAAAACACTTTCTGAGCGCAAGCCCCCAGGCTTTGTTTATGCGGGCACCAAAAGGCGAATGAATTATAAGTTGCATGCCGCCGCCCTCGTCAAAGAAGCGCTCAGCCACGACGGTTTCATGTGTAGGCACAGTGCCAAGCACTCTTCTTCCTTCAAGAACATATTCAATAGCCTGCTCGGCAGCAGCTCTATCAAGCCCGTATTCTTCCTTGAGCATGTCGACCAGAGCCAGATACTGCCTGCTTTTAGCACCGTCAGCGTCTTCTGTTGAGAGCTGAGCAGGCAGCATTTCCGAAATGAGTTTTCTCAGCGTCGTAATCTGAAAAGAAAGTTCCTCGGTCCTTCCAGGCGCCTCCCCGAACCAGAACGGAATGGTTGGCGCGGCTCCATGTGCATCTTCCACGAGCACCCGGCCCCTGGCCGATTCAACACGGTGAATGCGCCAGGAAGTATTGCCGAGCAAGAAAACATCACCGCGCATGCTCTCGATTGCAAAATCCTCATCGACAGTTCCAACGTTTGTTTCTTCCGGAAGCGCCACCACACTGTAAAGCCCGGTTTCAGGAATCGCACCGCCGCTGGTGATTGCAGCAAGGCGCGCACCGCGTCGTCCTTTCACAATCTTTTCCACCCGGTTCCAGAGTAAATATGCACTATATCTGCCCCTGCGCGCAGATATGCCTTCTGCCAGCATTTCAATCAACTTATAAAAGTCCGGTTTGCTCAAGTTTCCATAAGGATAAGCTGCCTTTACGGTCTTATAAAGCTCTTCTTCGGTCCAATCTTCAGCGCTCGCCATCGCAACTATTTGCTGTGCAAGTATGTCCATTGGAGAGTCAGGTATTTGAAGCTTATCCAGATCACCATCGCGAATGGCTTTTACTAATGCGGCACATTCCAGAAGCTCGTCTCTGGTGCCAGGAAAAATTCGCCCTTTCGGAATCGCGCCGCGCCAGTGACCGGCGCGTCCGATTCTTTGCAGTGCAACTGCAATTGATCTGGGAGAACCGACAAGACACACAAGGTCCACGCTTCCAACGTCTATACCAAGCTCTAGCGAGGCCGTAGCAACAAGCGCCTGCAACTCGCCGTTTTTAAGTTTCTTTTCGGCTTGATGCCTTAGTTTACGTGAGAGGCTGCCGTGATGCGCGGCAACAGACTCTTCTGAGAGTCTTTCTGCCAGGTTAAGAGTAAGCTTTTCGGCCAACCTGCGCGTATTTACAAAAATGATTGTGGATCTGTTTTCCTTTACAAGCTCGGCAAGTTTGTCATAAGTCTCTTCCCATTGCTCATTGCTTGACACCGCAGCAAGTGGCATATCAGGAACAAGAACAGAAACATCAATTTTGCGTCGATGGCCGACATCAACTATTACCGGAAGCTGGCGCCCGTTGCCCACAAGAAACTGAGCCACAGTTTCAATCGGCTTTTGAGTAGCGCTCAAACCTATTCTTACCGGTACTGTTTTTAGATGGTTTTCTTCAGCGTTTTTTTTGGAAATCTCCTCCCGATCGTATCCAATAGAATATTTCTCTACAGAACTTTTCCCGGCAGAGTTTTTCACGGCAGAGTTTTTATCTGCTGAGTTTTTCCCTGCAGAACTTTTCTCAGTAGAATTTTTCTTGGCACAATCTTTCCTGGTTTTTCCCCGGCAGAGTCGTTCAAGCCTTTCCATAGAGAGGCTCAAATGAGCGCCGCGCTTGTCGTCGGCAACTGCATGAATCTCATCTACAATGAGCGTTTCCACATACTGTAGATTTGCCCTGCTTTTTTCAGCAGTCAAAAGGATGTATAAAGATTCAGGAGTCGTCACAAGAATATGCGGCGGTGTTTTGAGCATGCTGCGCCGGTCGGCCTGAAGCGTATCGCCGGTGCGCACCGCCGTATTAATTGGCAGCATTTTAATACTGCGCTTTTCGGCAAGCTCAAAAATCTCAGCAAGCGGCTCTTCGAGATTCTTTTGTATATCGTTGCTCAGAGCTTTGAGCGGCGATACATATACAACCTCAGTCTTGTTTTCGAGCCTTCCTTCAACAGATTTTCTGACCAGCCGGTCGATGCAAGCAAGAAATGCAGTCAGAGTTTTTCCTGACCCAGTAGGTGCCGAAATTAAAGTCGCTCTGCCTTTGACTATTTCAGGCCAGCCTTTTTCCTGGGGTTCGGTGGGGCTGCCGAATTTTTCCAGAAACCAGTCGCGCACCAGTGGATGCGCCCAGGCAAGCGACGGGTAGTGGAGAGCTTCAGGCATGCTCTAAAGTCTAACCTATTGCAATCCAATTAATCTTCAATTTAATGCAGCCCTGGCTCCGCAATTTTATACAGGCCCGCCACAGCCCTGCCTCAATTTAAGCCCGCCTGTTAAAGCTCAATTTAATGCAGCCCTTGCTTCAGCAGAAAGAAGGCTCAATTTAACGCGGCTATATTTAACGCGGCTATATTTAACGCGGCTATATTTAACGCGGCT
>CAZTQO010000038.1:30459-38851 GCA_964615655.1 uncultured Candidatus Obscuribacterales bacterium
TAACGCGGCTATATTTAACGCGGCTATATTTAACGCGGCTATATTTAACGCGGCTATATTTAACGCGGCTCCATTTAATATAGCCACGTAATGTACGTCAGAATGCTCTTTAATGCAGTGCATTAGTGGCTAAAGTTGTGATAACAGGCAATTTCGGCATTTCGCTACGAAATTTCCACAATTGAGGCTTAATATGAGTCATGAGCCTGAAGCGGTCGGCAATATTTGCCAGACCGGCGCCTTTGCATTTAGTCTGGGGGAAAAGCATGGGACAAGAACTCGATAACGAGAAAGACAAGCCCGAGAATTTTGAAGAAGTTACTACAACAGAAAGCCCGAACGCCCGCGAAGCATTCACAGAAGAAGTGAGCCGCGAATGGTCACCCCAGGATAAAGACCGAGATCCCTCAAAAACAATAGACGAGCCCGGCAAGAATGTCGGCAATGACTCGCTGACTGCAAAAGCCTCCGCAAGCGACGACTCAAAGTTAAGCACTTTCAACGAAAAACAGGTTTCAGAAGCTATCAAACGCTCAGCCGAATTGGGCTTGCCACTGGTTTCGATTGTAAGCAACGACGGCAAGCTCGACCAGAAAACTGTCGATGAAATGAAGGCGCATAAAGACGATGCGGTTTATCTCAATATAAATCGCCAGCAGGCAAATCAGATGATGAATCGCGGCATGGAAACGTCCAAATTCTGGGCTCTGGCAAACGCCGCTGGTGCCGCCGGTGATACTAACAATATCAAGAACGGCTTTGTGGGCAAGTTTGACGCAAACGAGCTTGGAAGCGGCAAGAAAGGAGTTTCTGCGCTAGAAAGTGCAAGCAACCTCGCAACATTATTTGCAACGTCCGAAAACAAAACCGACAATACCGACGAAGCAAAAGATGGAAGCAAAGGCGAAAGAAAAGAAAGCAAGCAAGAGCAGCTTGAGAGCAAGGAGGCTAAAAGCGCGCCTGAAAATAGCGGCAAGCAGTTTAATGAAAACCAGGTTCTTGATGCGATCAAAGCATCAAAAGACAACGGCAAGCCGATTCTTGCCATGAACATAGGCAAAAATGGACTGGACGAAGCAAGCCGCAGCCAGCTCGATCAATTGAAGGACGACTACAACTTGCTTCTGATCGACAAGAATCACGCATCGCAAAAAATGCGGGAAGGCATGGCAAGCAACGAATTCTGGGCTCTGGCAAATTTAATGGGAGCCGGCGGCGACGTAAACCGAATCAAAGACAACTATGTGGGCACCTTTTCCGGGGCCGATTTCAACGAAAAGAATGCAAAACACAGCCTGAAAGCCAAATCCGAAAGCTATGACCCGAAGTCGGCGCTGCCGGAGCTGATAATCACAAATAACGAAAAAACCGATGAAAAACCGAAAGACGGCGCAGACCAGGTAGTAGAGCCGAAAAACAAGCCGCAAGAAAAAGGTGAGTTCGATCCATTTGATTTCAATCAGGGTCCAAGAAAAAACACTGATCCCTATGACTTCAATCAGGGACCGAAAAAGCCCGAGCCTGAACAAAAGCCCGAGCCTGAACAAAAACCCGAGCCCGAGCAGAAGCCCGAGCCCGAACAAAAGCCCGAGCCCGAGCAGAAGCCCGAGCCTGAGCAGAAGCCCGAGCCCGAGCAGAAACCCGAGCCTGAGCAGAAGCCCGAGCCCGAGCAGAAACCCGAGCCCGAGCAGAAACCCGAGCCCGAGCAGAAGCCCGAGCCCGAGCAAAAGCCAGACGCTATTGATTTGCCAAAAGAAGCTCCAGAGAAAGAAATCGAAGCTGTAAAACTGGACAAAGTCAAATTCAATACTGAAGAAATTGCCGATGCTTTCAAGCTGGCAAAAGAAAAGAACCTGCCGGTTGTTGTATATAAAGGTGCTAATTTCTGCGGTAACTGCCCGCCGGTTAGTGCTGCTGTTGACCGCCTTGCAGATAATCTCAAAAAAGCCCCGACCACCGAAGCTGTGGTGGTCAAATTAAACTGGGAAAAAGCGCAGGAACTGCACAGAAGCAATCCGGAGCTTGCAAAGCTTATCGACGAGATCATGCCACCAAACAGAAGCAGCTTTCCTGATGTGAAAGTATACAATCCAAACGATACTTCAAAGCCGTTGAAGGACTCCAATGGCTACGGCGGTGACACAGCGTTTCTGAACAGCCTGATTAAAACCGGCAAAGACGAAATGGCTAGATACAAACAGAATCAAAAGCCCGAAGATCAGCAAAAGAAGCCTGAAGATCAGAAACCACAAGACACGGATCAAAAACCCCAGAGCCCGGATCTAAAACCGCAGAACACAGATCAAAAGCCGCAGGACAGGCAGGAGCTCAAACCCAAAACTGACCAGAAAGAGCGCGAATCAAACCCGCTGCCACCATTTAGAGACACAAGTGAGAATAATGACAAAAGCGAGAAGCCGCCCGAGAAAGTCAAGCTCGAGCAAATAAAATTCGCAGATGCTGAGCTTTCAAAAGCAGTTGCTCTTGCTAAGGAAAACAATTTACCGCTTGTTGTTTATACAGGTGCAAACTTCTGCCACTACTGCCCGGCGGCTTCGGCCAAGCTCAATAGTATTGCCGACAAGATGGCTGGTCAGGATGAAACAAAAGCAGTCGTGGTAAAACTGACATCCGAAGTGGCAAACGGACTTATGCGGCGCAATGACGAAAATGCACGCATGCTTAGACAGGTTCTTTCTCATGGCAGCAGTGTTCCAAGAATTGCAATTTACAATCCAAACGACCTCTCAAAGCCGTACGGAAATTCTACAATCGGCAACTGGGCTCAAAGCAGCCTGGAGAGTCATATAAACTCGAACCTCGCAAAAGCTAAGCCTGAAGCTAAAGTAGAGGCGAAGGCCGAGCCGAAAAAGCAACAGAGCGCTTTTGAAGATTTCTTTTCAAGAAAGCTGCCGCAGCTTCCGGAAAGCAAGCCGGATACAAATACCGAGCTGACAGAAGCCCAGAAGCTTGAGGAGCTGCTTAAGTCAGCAAAAGCAGAAAAGGTTGAAAAAGCAGAATCGGTTATTAAAGCAGAAAACCAGAAAGACATGGAAAAAGCCATAAAAGCGGCTAAAGAGCGTAATTTGCCGCTGGTTGTGCATTCTGAAACATCAATATGCGAAGGTGAACAATGCATGATGCAAAGCCTGGACCCATCAATTCCTCAAAGCATGGAAGGGCAGGCAATTTTTCTCGAATTGCCCCGGGGCGGCATCAAAACCGACGGCAAAGAAGACGAGGCTTTAAAAGCAATCAACAATCAATTCCTTGAAACCGAGCACAAAACACAGCTGGATCTGCATGTCTTCAAATTCGACAGTGCAAACAACTTCAAAATGCAGCAGTTAGACAAACCCGGAACCGGAGCTGGGACTGGAATCAATTTTGGCTCAGGAAGCAGCCTCAAAGGTGGATTCGGACCCGGCTTAAAAGGCGGTGCCGGACCCAGCATCAAAGGTTTCTTTGACAACGGCACCGGCGCCAGAAGCGGGTTCTTGAGCTTCGATCAAAAGAGCTATCTTCAAAATCTGTTGCGCAGTAAATAAGCGAAGTAAGCTCACAGCAAGCAAGCCCCTGTTTTTCGCCCGCTTAGAAAACAACCCGGCACTAAATCTGGTGGCAGCCAACATCAGGCTTCGCAGCCAACATCAGGCTTCGCAGAGCAACAGGCTACGCAGATCATCAGGCTTCGCACAGGCTACGAAAGCGAATCTCCTCAGCACAAACACCGAAGCAAATTCACCCCAATCCAAAGATTGGGCTTCGGTAAGCGCAATCTGCTGCCGCCAAATAACAATATCAATAAAACAAGAAAACTTTGGGTCATGAAGGATTCGAACCTTCAACCAATTGCTTAAGAGGCAACTGCTCTACCATTGAGCTAATGACCCGGCAGAACCATTATAATACACGCCCGGTTGGATTCGAACCAACGACCCTCCGCTTAGAAGGCGGATGCTCTATCCGCTGAGCTACGGGCGCAGAAATTACTGCGGCTCTTGCCAGGAAGTTATCTTATCTTTTTTTTGGCTCTCTTGAAAGACGGATAATCACAGTAAGTTAAGGGCACAAGATGAGATAAGCCGGCAAGGAGAGCAAAATGCCAGATCTACTGAGCGAAAACGAATTTACAGAGCGTTTCAGAGAAGCCATAGAAGATTACAATCTAGCCCCCAGCTGTAAAGAACCATTGATTCTCGAACTTCATTACGGAGACGACGAACCGGTTCTGAACCTGTCACTTAAAGAAGCATATGCCCGCTACCAGGCTAATGCCGAGCCACTGGCACAGATTTTTGAGCCCTATTTAAAAGACCTGAACTGGACGATTCAAGAACCTCGCTATGCCTCAAAAGAGCTTTATGAGCACTGCTTGCCTGTTCTGCGCAATTTTGACAGCACGCCGCCGGATGAATTCGAGCTGGAAAAGAGCCCCAAGGGACCGATTGTATTCGAGGATGTGCTCAAAGCTCCAAACGAATATGTTGTAATGCAGTTCAATATTTTCAAAGACAGCACCTATCTTCCGCTGCACAAAGGCGATACGCTGCCCTGCATCCCGGACGCCAACCTGCTTGCCCAGCTCTCACTTCACAACCTGGCGCTTGCCACCGAAGAACGGGGCATCACAGCAACGCCTCTGCAGTTCGAAAGCCTGAGAGCCAGGTCTTACCTTGTAGGTCTGGCTGATGAACGCTACAAGCCGTCGGTGGCGGCTCTCAGCTGTATCACCGCGGTTATGGCTTCACTTGAAGAAACACTGCAGTCGCAGAACGGTCTGATTGCAGTAATGCCTGCCCAGGACCAGCTAATCGTAAGCATTGACAACAACGAAGAATCAATCGTGGAGCTGGGTGTTCTTGCCCAGCAGATCTTGAAACGCTCAGCCGTACCTTTGAGCTCGCTTGTCTGGACCTTCGAGCAGGGGCAATTAAAAGCAGTTCAGGCTCTCTCTCTTCAAGAGCTGCCGTCAGATGCTGAACAGCTTTCTGATGATCCGGAGCCGGAAACCTGAGGAGCCCCTTGCTGAAGAATCAGTTCTGGTGCGCTGGAGCTGAATAACTGAGAACAAGGGTTTTCGTGAATTTAGTTGAGGAAAATATAACTTTTGTAACAGCAGCCCGAAGCGAATCTCTTAACCTCTCCTTAAACAGTCGTAGCACATGATAGACAGCCCAAAGTGGCCCGATTCCTCCCCCCAATACAGGATTTATGGTCTTAGTAATATCTATAAGCCTTTGTCTGGCATTGCTTCTGGCGATTCTGAGCGTAATGATGCCCGACCTGATTTTGCCGATTTTTAAATCGCTCTGGGAAAAACAAACTTTCTATATCAACCATCACGATCAGGGCCGCTGAAAGAGATAATGCAGCCTTAACTTGCCTCTTGACGACACTGGTCTAAAATATGCGCTGTGGGTATGGCTGTACTCTAGATACCTGGGAGTAAATCACAATGCCTGGCACAGCAGTTGGCCTCTTCTTGATTGATTTTGTGGCAAGACCATTCGCCAGAATCTTCGAAAAATTACCGATGATCATGTTTGGAGTTCTGATCCTCCTTTATGGCTGGGTGGCTTACTTAGTATTCAAGTCAGCCTGGAAGCAAGAACAGGACAAACACTACTAAACAGCTTATTCTTCGGCTCTGGCTGCGCTTAAGAGCTTTATGCTCAGCCTCTCCGTGTAAAGGTCAACCAGACCCAGATACAGCTCGATAAAGTTTTTGGTCACATGCGGATGAGCAGTGCCTTCAAGCGTAAAAGTTCCGCGATCTAAAGGCCGCCCGTCAGCCGCGTAGGTTCTGTATTCAAAAGTGATTTCCTTGACCGGCACATTGTTTAAGTTCCGGACTCTTACCCAGGCAACCGGGGCATTGATGACCCAGAGCCCGCAGATATGCCAGTCCACAAGCTCAAGCTGGATATTCCGGCAGAGTTGATCGCTATCCGGATCAGGCCTGTGGCAGCCGAGAAAACTGGTTGAAACCCAAACCAATACTAAGAACACGGACAAAATGCCGATCAGCTTTTTCTTGTTTAGCTTTGATATGCCTTCAAAAATCACCTTTGCTCAGCTCGCTCCGAAAAAAAGCTGATTAAAGGGTGGTAGGACCAAACCAGCCCAGGTTTGCTCCGATACCCAGTAACACGAGCAAAGCAAAAACAGCAAACATAACAAAAAATGCCGGTTCTCCGTCAGCGAACATCTTATTTCACCATTGGCTCATTAGTTTTTTAATCCGGAAGATATACCAAGCTTCCAAATAACATCCTATAACATCTATAGGAATTCTCAAGAGATCTGCCTGCCCATGAAGCCTGAACTTCATCAAACTGAGATTAACAATAGCAAAGACTGGCGCTCCCGGGGCTTTGTGCCCCATCCATTGCTAAAAAATCAGCATCTGATGACCATTGTTCCAGGCTTCCTGCCCAGGAAGAAACTGAACTCATTCAAAAAGAGCGGTAAGTCCAGGCTTTTCGAAATTAACAAGGAGGCAAAGCTCCTCGGGCACTGCCACTTTCAGACATACCAAAGCCATGAAGAGAAAAAGCCGCTTCTGATCATTCTCCATGGTCTTGAAGGCTCTAGCGAGTCATCACATGTTCAGGGCATAGGTTTCAAGGCATTCATGCACGGTTTCAATGTGCTGCGGCTGAACATGCGAAATTGCGGCGGCTCGCAAATGCATGCCCGCACACTGTACAACGCCGGTATGCACGAAGACGTGCTTGCCGTCATGCAAATCCTGCACAAGGAAGGTTTGTTCAACGAATTTATGCTTGCCGGTTATTCATTAGGCGGTAATTTGATCTTGAATGCGGCAGCAAGACACGACAACGAAAGCCAGTCATTCCAGATCAAAGCGGTCTGCGCTGTGTCACCGGCCATTGATCTATGCGAGTCTGTAAACGCAATTGAGAAACCTCAAAACCGCATTTACCAGAACTGGTTTTTGAGATCCCTGAAAAAGAAGTTAGTTATGAAATCAAGGCAATATCCCGATATTTACAACCCGGACAAACTTCAGCACGTTTCAACAATCAGAGAATTCGACGATCATTACACTGCTCCGTGCGGCGGTTATGGAAATGCAGCCAACTACTATGAGCGAGCAAGCTCATTCAATTATTTGAAACAACTAAGAATACCTACACTGATAATAAGTGCCGAAGACGACCCACTGGTACCCATTGACTCATTTCGCGAGATCAAATCTATTGCTCCGGATATCGAGCTGCTGATAACAGAACATGGCGGTCATGGCGGATTTTTCCAGATGCTAAATGAAAAGGAAAAAGCTTTCGATCAATACTGGGCCGAAAACCGTGTGGTGGCCTACATTAAAGAAGTCAGTAGTGAGTGACTTCGCCTTGGAAGAATTTTCAATTGCACACGATTGATAAATTAGCTGCTTACAAATTCGAGACTTTGCAGTAGGATTGTAGCGATTACTATGGTTTTGACGTCCGGATTCTGGGGCAGAAATAGCAGGGGATCCTGTGAGTGAGGAGGAAGGTTGTGAAGAGATCAAAGTTCGCCACAACACTGGCAATGGTGGCAATACTGGGAGCAGCAGCTCCTGCATTTGCAGACGGAGATGATGGTCTTGAGAAGGCAGTCGGTGGCTGCGAGTGGGTCACCAGAATTGCCGGAGTAGGTGCAGGCACCGCCGGCGGTACTCCTGTAGCAGCGGTCAGGCAAACATACAAGGCATATACAAAATGGACCCCGGATCTGGCTGATAAAGTCGGCGGCAAGGACTGTGGACCATGTTGTGCTCTGGTTAGCCTGGTGACACTCCCGGCCGCAGTTGTCTGGGGTGGTGTCACAGGACCGTATTACGGAGTCAAGAACGGCTTCAACCACGGATTCAACAATCCATTTACGCACCAGTCGTTCAGCATGGGTTCTGACTACGACGGCGGCGACTAAAAAATAGGGTAATTGCTTGTTATTTGACCCAGCCCCGGCTATTCTTGTCGGGGCTGGGCCGATTTTGTAAGCAGGTTCAGAAGCAAATTTTCAGGCAGGTTCAGAGCAATAAATGGCAGAAACAAAAGCTTCGGTTGACGATTGGGTCACAAAAATCCAGCAAACCAGGAACGGGCGTGAGCTGTTAAAAATCCTGGAGCAATTCCGCAAGCTCGACTGGACGGACCAGGAACGACAGAAGGTTTCACACACTTACATGAAAGTGCTTGACGTAATCCTGAAGTCATCCCAGGATACGCTGAAAAAAGCCGAAGAAACAAGCTCCGCCAATGACGGACCGGTCTGGTACGAGAAGATGTAAGCAAGCGCCTGGCTGACTGCCGGTTTCCAGGTGCTTCAAGAGCCAGGTGATTCAAGAGCCGGGTGCTTCAAGAACCGGGGTGCTTCAAGA
>CAZTQO010000038.1:38951-69063 GCA_964615655.1 uncultured Candidatus Obscuribacterales bacterium
GGTGATTCAAGAGCCGGGTGCTTCAAGAACCGGGGTGCTTCAAGAACCGGGTGCTTCAAGAGCCAGGTGATTCAAGAGCCGGGTGCTTCAAGAACCGGGGTGATTCAAGAACCGGGGTGCTTCAAGAACCGGGGTGATTCAAGAACCGGGGTGCTTCAAGAGCAGGGTGCTTCAAGAGCCGGGGTGATTCAAGAACCGGGTGCTTCAAGAACCGGGTGCTTCAAGAGTCAGGTGATTCGGCAGGCGCAAAAATGGGCATTTAGCTAGTCTAAGGGCTATTTTCATGTCTCAAGCGCCGAAGCAATCACCGAAATGGAAGCTGTTCTGGAAAGAAAGCAGCGTTCTTGTAGCGCACACGCTCCTTGCCGGTTTTTATCTTAGAATCGCACATGTATTGAATGAGTATTACAGAGCGCCGGTTCTGGCATCATGCTTCCTCCTGATTTCACTTGCTTTTGCCGTGCCGCTTTGCGTAAATCTTTTCGATCTCTGGGCTCGCACAATCGCTTCAGTCCGCGAAGAGTCAGTGGCTGAAAACATACTCAAGCTCTCAATTGCGATCCATCGCAGGCTTTTCGGCACAAAAAACGCCTATTATTCCGAAAAAAAAGCAATGCTTGCAAGCCTGCAATTCGATATGGATAGGCTCGATGAAGCCTCGGAATCATTCAAAGAATCATTTGAAAGCTATCAACAGTCACTGGTCAAAATTCCATGGCTGCATCCATGCTACTCCGACTACCTTAAGTTACTTGCCACCAGTGGCGATACCAGCACCGCCGAAAAAATTAAGCAGGTCCTGAAATTTAGTCATCGGCTTGCTGTCGGCCAAAAGCTTGTCATTACATTGTTTACCGTATCAGTAGTAGCTTTTCTGACCCAGGTACAATTTACAGAGCGTGATATCGCAAAACATAATGCACACGGTCAGACACTTGTTGCCTTAAAAGAGATAAGCGCTCTTGCCAAATTCGAATCAAGCCTTCTAGGTGAATATGCGGCCTGCAAAGTCTACAAAGATTATGCGCTGGCTTTCGAAGAAAGCAACGGGCAGATGAATGAGATGGACTGGTGCACGGACAAAGCCCTTTCGTCCCTGAAACAGTCCGGAATTAAAGACGACTATGTAAACGTACTCTTGCTTAACTTAAAGGCGAAGGCTTCACTTGCCGACAGGAAGCCGGCACTTGCAACAAACTATTTGAAAAGTGCCGCAGAAATTTCAATGAATTGGGACAAGAATCAACTTGCCAGAAATGCCTATGATGCTGCCTATGAACGAGAAAAGAGCCTGATAAGCCTTGCAGAAATTTATCGCAACCAGGGCGAATACGAAAAAGCAGAACCGCTTTACAAAAAACTACTCGGCTTCAAAAGCGAAAAAATCAACTTGAGCGAAATGAAGCCGACATTTTTTGATCCGGTGGAGCTCATAGACAGGCTGCATAAACTTCAGCATATTGAAGTAAAGCTGGGCAAGAAAGATGAAGCTATAAAGCTGCAACAAAAAGCTTGCGCGATACTCGAGAAGAGCGTAAAAACGCTTACTGCAAGCAGCAAGTCCTCGCCTGTTTGCGACTTCGGCATTAGAGAAGCAGCTCGCGAACTGGATGTTTGCTCGATTATGTTGCAAGAAGCAGGCAGAGAGAAGGAGTCCGGAGCTTACAGGCAGCGTGCGGACAGCCTGAGAGCAAAGCATCAGAATCAGCTCCGCCTGGCTCCGGATCAGCAGGATTCTATTGTAGACGCAAGCACTCGGCTAACAAACGAGCTGCTTTCTGTAAAGTATCGCGCCGGCGACTGGAAAAAATCACTGGACCAACTTCTTAATGAAGATCTGCGCTCGCAAAAAGCACGAGGAGCTCTCGAGAAGCTGCCATGGTTCGATGCAGGCTCCCTAAAAGCCGAAAGCCAGGGATCAAGAAATACACGCCCGAAACGACGGCTTGAAGTTGAAATATTTCCTCTAAGCATTAGCAACAACCGCGAAGGCGAAGGAATTGCAGTAGATGTTCAGGGAACTGTAAGAATTTATAGCGCCAATTCAGCCGAAGCAGAAGAACAGAAATTCGGCTTTGCCTATGTGCTCAAAGCGCAAAACAAAGACCGCCCACCATCCGTAGAGGACTTAATGGATAACCAGGCACTGGCTCACTATCAGCTCGATTAGAACAAACAGAAAGAATCGGATTCTCAGGGATCAATCATCAGGGATCGATCATCGTATCGCTCAAAGTATTCATGATCAGGCCCACCAGTTCCTGAGCCTGAGGATCTTGAAGTCGATTATCATACCTGCGAATCAAACTCAGAGCTTCACTTCGTCGTCCATGCATAAGCAGAGTCTTTAGCTCAATAAAAACTGGATCTTCATGAGACATTGAAGAAAAGACTGTCTGTACCAGAGACTGTGCAGCTTCGTTTGAACCGCTTGCGGATTCGGACATGGACACTCCTTGAATACATCGCCTTGCCACTTAAATCCATTATCCACCATCCTAAGACTAACGCAAGAGGTCCGGAAAGGAGCTCTTGCGTCAGGGTTTGCTTTTTGAGTTCAAATCGATTAAACAGGGAATGCTGTCTTTACTTTCGGGAAATCAACTTCCGGCTTGGTGATATGGTTGAAATAGTTTGTGTATAGATTCAGAGCCACATTTGCAATTAATTCTGCAATTTCAGCATCGTTAAAGCCGGCTGCTTTGAGTTCTTCGAGATCCGGATCTTTCATTTCGGCCCGGCTTGTAACCATGATGCGTACAAAACGCAAACCGGCATCATATTTCGGGTTATTCGAGCGCTGATCTCTTGCAAGCTTAAGCTCTTCCTCTGTAAGACCGACTGATTTGCCGATCGCCACGTGAGCAGAAAGGCAATATTCACATACATTGATTTCAGCCACACAAATTGCAATCAACTCTCTGAATTTGGCATCAAGAACTCCGCCTGCCAGAGCTTCGCTGAACTTCAAGTAAGCCTCGAGCGCTGCAGGAGAATTACCCATCAACGTGAAAACATTCGGAACGCGGCCAAGTTTAGATTTTATGCCGTCAAAAAGCTCTTTGGCTTTTCCTGTGGCTTCATCAGGATTTACTGCATTAATTCGACTCATTATTTCTCTCCAGAAGCTTGTAGGAAGCAGTTGCCAAGCAATCGCAATTGCTTCACCAGTTTTAAGCCCTCGTTTATACCATGTTCGGAGTCCTATTCCCTTAAGCCCGACATTCAGTCAAAGCGCTGTTCAGGCTCCACAAGCCGATATCGCCAGACCCAGGGTCGGACATGTGCTACAATCTTCGAGCCTATCAACAACAGCGACAAACGGATTCAGAGCTGCCGGGTCTTCAGAGCCGCCGAATCTAAGGACGAGATATGAAACGCAGACTATTTTCCTTTCTGACACTGACATTTTTGGTGCAGCTATCCACAATGCCGGTTCAGGCGCAATTCCTGAAAAAACTCGGTGAAGGACTATTGCAGGGTCAGGGTCAGAACCAGGGGATGGCCGGGCAACAGGGTCAGCCTGCCGGCTCAACATCGCTTCCTCCAGGTCAGTACATGATGACGAACATGGCAAGCGGCCAGGGTTATTACATAATGGTTGACGGCAATGGGCAGATGTTTGCTTCGATTCCCCAGGGCGGACAACAGATGCAGAACCAGCAGCTACAGAATCAGCCCGGCGCCGGCGGATTTAGAGGAGCGCTGCAGAATCTTGTTCCCGGCATGCAGCAACAAGCAGGGATGCAACAGAATATGACCACCCCAGGTGGATACCAGCAGCAGCAGCCAGGCATGCAGCAGCAGCAACAGGGTGGTCTTGGAGGCTTCATGAAAGGCACCTTGAATAACCTGATTCAAAACCAGGCAGTTCCCCAGCAGGGCTACGGTCAGCAGTAATCTGAAAGAACTCGCTAATTTAGCAGGGCCTCGGTCAGCCCTTGATCATTACGGCTTCAGCTTCGGTCTCAGTCTCTAAGTCCGGGTTCTTTTTCCAGACCAAGCTTCTGGAAAGTTTTGTGCACCAGGCTGAAGATCAGGGCGAACATGCCCAGAAGCATGAGCCAGAATTTTTTCAGCATAACCGGGATATTGATCTCACCGTTATCCAGATAAAGCGATTCTTCTTGTTCCTGATTTTTTGCTTGTTGATGATTAGTAGCTGGAGATGGATTATTAGCTGGAGATCCAGGAGGACAGCAGGCGGCAGGCGCCTCCTCATCGCAGCAGTCCATATCAGTTTGCAGATCAGGCGCAATCTGCTCCTGGCAGACTTGATTTTGATAGTTGCCATCTGCTACCTGACCATTTGAGAATGCAGCAGGTGGCGGTAGGCAGCAAGCTGCTGGTCTTCCTGCCGCGGAAGCTGTGGACTGCCCTTCAGATCGCGGAACCGGCGCATCAAATTGAGCCTGCTGTGCCTGATTGGCTCTAGCCACGCTACCTGAATACGAGCAAGCCGGAAGTGCCGGACTACGGTATTCTTTTGCTCCGGCAAGATTATCGCCTTTATTAAGCGGCGCTGCTCGCCATTGTGCCTGAGCTTTCTTTTCACCTGTTCTTGTTACACCTGTTCTTGTTACACCATACACAGTCGCTTCTCTTTCTTTTTTATAAGAGCCGGAAATGTCTTTTGTTTTGCCTGATACATGAATAGAGTCAACAACAAAAGGTTCAGCAAGACTAATTTTCGGTGCAGGTGCCGGTGCAGTTGCCGGCATTGGTATTGGACTCGGAAGCGGATTTTTTCTTGCAGCAAAAGCCCTGCTTTTCTCAAGCATTGCTCCCATATCGATTGACTCCTTATCGATTGAATTGCGTTCAGATTTGGGGAGCTGTTTGAACTGCGAAATTTTATCAACCACTTGCGAAGTCGGTTTGACTGTGACTGCACTTATTTCACCGCCGATTGTCCCGAATCCAGAACCTGAACCTGGGTCGCCGTCACCTTCACCTTCGCCTCCAGCCTGGTCGTCACCGCCGACACCATAGCCTCCGCCTTCCGTCCCTTCATCAGGCGGCGCATTTCCTTCACATGGCATAGCGACACCACTGACGCCACACCCCGCTCCAGATTCGTCACAGCCTTCAGATATGACCTGCGGCTCCAGCGGTCCACTGTAAGGAGAATTACTGCCACCCGCTGCTCCACCCTTGCAGCAGGTCATCTCATAAGGCCTTGCGCCGATTGCTGCCATCACTCCTTCAAAACACTGGTCGATGAAGCGCATCAGACAATCATGAGTACTGGGCTCCCGCAGAGGAGCCGGACAGGACATACGCTCAAGTTCCGGTACGGTGTCTGCTAGCACGGCGCTTGAAACCGGAGTGACCAGGCTGTATCTTCTTGCAAGTGAAAGCGCCGCAGCTTCATTGCCGGAATTCAAATAAGAATTGATTTGTTCAGAAGCCCAGACCTGAACGAGTTCTTTCATCGTTTCTCGTCCCTGAGCTGTCGGCAAACCAGGGTTTTCATCAATCAACCCGCATCCGCGTGCAATCGGAGCTGCTTCTTCACTGCAAGCTATCTCAGCCGGTGCGCAACCTGGGGCCGCTCCGGCAAAGCAAGCCGGGGAAGCCGAGGAAGCTGCCAGAGGACCGCAGTTGTCTCTGGTGCTTACAGGCGCTGGTCCGTTATAGGGCAACGGCTCCGCAATCTCCCCGGACGAAGCGCACTTGTGAGCCGTATTCTGAGCCTGTGCTGCCGGCATATAAAAAGGATAAATTTGCTCAATGCGCATCGCAAGCATGCTGCCCGGTTTACGCCATTCATCAAAGAGAAAATTCAGATCCTCTGACACTGTGCCGAATCGCGGCACTTTTGTAAGAAAAGAGCTTCTAACACCGTCAAGAAATTGATTCGGACCGCTTACAAGCTGCATGTCGTAAAGACGACCTGTTCTCCAGTAAGGCAGGTTAAGCAAGTTGCTGAGCTCATAGCCACCGGCACTCATTGGTTGTGCGCCATGAATCCAGAGCAGAGCATCACCTGCGTGCGATGATGCAAGCAGGTCGTATACACCATAGTCAGTCTGTCCACCCACACACTCTTTTTCAGCCAGTTTTTTCAGGCAGCTCTGAAACTCGGCGGAAGAAACGCTCAGGTACTTTGCAGCACTGAGATTTTCGCTGCCGCGATCGCCTGCGCAATAAACTGCAACTTGCATATCCGAAGGCAAGTTTTTAAGCGCTTCTGTGACTTGCTTCAGATGCTCTTTCATCGGGCTGGAAAGATCAACAAAAACAGCCAGTCGCTTTGGTGCTGACGGCATATATTTGCCTGTGTTTTCCTGAATAAGTGCCGGACCTCTTGATCTAAAGGCGAGTCCAGTAATGGTGCGGTCAATACAATAAAAGCTGTTTTGATTACCGCGCTTAAAGTTAATGATACCGCTGCCGGTGGCAAGCTCGCCGCCGTCTATGGAACCAGTAAGCAAGAAATTTCCTGCCTTTGTTTTTTCAGTTTTGAACTGCCCCCACTTTGTAGAAAGCTCGTGATTGGATTCAATCGAAAGCGAATGCGGCACGTTTATTTGAAAGTTTCGTTCTTCAAACTGCGGCAGGCTCAAGACAGCTTGCTGCTGGCGGTCGAGTGCAAGCGGAGCCACAGCCTCGAAGTGAAGCTGGATTTTGTCTCCGGGAGGAGCCGGAAAACACTGGACAAGTACTGTGTCTTCGCCGCAGCTGCTTACTAAAAGAGGGTTCTGCTTGCTTTCTACTGCAGCTTGATAAATTGCTCTTGCTTCTTCTTTTACAGTGATTCTGCAAGGATATTCTTTGCCGTTGACTATCAGACAAGCATGATTCACAGAAGCGCCATGAGGCAAGCGCACCCGGGCTCTGACTTCGCGATCATATTTTGACTTATTGGAAAAATCGAGATGCCAGCTTAACTTGCTGACACATGCATCGGCATCTACTTTCGCATCAATAAGCGACTTGCTTACAAAAAGACCGCGTGAAACACCGCTTACCACCTCGCCTGCGATATCCGGGTCCATGTCGAATTCATCGGATTCAGATTGATCGACGCCGTCATAGGCGAGAGTGCCCATATGCCTCATGGTGGCGCGAGCCGAATCCGGAATCGGAAAAGAATTGAATGTGCGTCCTGTTGCTTTATAAAAGATACTGCGCATCAGCTCGACATCCGGAGGGTGCGATACTTCATAGAGCGACCCGAGAACGTCGGTTGCACGCCCGGATCTTTCATAACAAGCTCGCAGCATCACCTCGTGATTGCCGAAGCTTCGCAGCAATGAGAGCCCCTGGGCCTTAGTTGCAGGGTTCTCTTCGCATGCCATGCTGAGTGCCACTCGTGTGAGAGTTGACGGCAGCTCCACAGCCAGCACCAGGGCCAGTACCACCAGGTGTCCTGCATGCTTTACTTGATGCGGGTGAAAAGCCGTTCCCGCCTCACTTGCAACACTTGCAAGTTTTTTGCCGGTAAAAAAAAGTGAGATGAGTGAGAAGAATGGAGCAAGACCGAGTAATCCGAGTCCAAATAGCATGATTGCCGCAAGCGACCCCGGCATCAGCGGCAAAAACATTAGTGTGTATAAAATGGCAATGCCCACAGCCATGCCGTTTAAAAACAGACTCAAGCCCAAATGCGACTCCTGGTTCCTCGACAGGCTCAACCAGCTCAAAAAACCGGCAAAAGGCACAATTGCAAAAAGCAGCATGTGGGTGTTGCTGGGAAATGGATCGAAAAACTTGCGTGCACAAAAATGGAACTCTGACTCAAACAGAATTGCCAGAGCCGGAAGAATTACCCCAAACCATACCAAGAACCTTTCAAAGACAGGGCCGATTTTAGGCTTGGGTGGAAGCTGCTTGCCCCCCAAACCACTCAGGTCAACATTGCCAAGATCTCTTTTCCAAAACATGGCATTCAATCCTCAAAAATGGCCCACAAAGCTGTTATTCCCCAATACGGAAAGCTATCCCCATTCTAGAGCCGGGGAGCCGAAGTCTCAAAGCGGGTAAACAGAGACGGATCTGGCGATTTCCCATGTTTATTTTCCAGGGAAAACCCGGTGGCGCACTTCTATAGCTCCCCAGCGACGCACCTAACCGGCGGCGCACCTAACCGGTGGCGCACTTCTATAGCTCCCCGGCGACGCACCTAACCGGCGACGCACCTAACCGGCGACGTACCTATTTAGACACCCGGTGGTGCACATAAGCAGACCGGGGAGAGACTGCTTGCTGCATCGAGCTGTCTTGCTACTCACGCCTGAACCGCTAATACCCGCAGTCAGGAGCTGAAAACGTCCTATTTACGTAGGGCAGGGGGAAAACTACGCTAAGCTTAGGCTCGTTTAATTAGCCTTAAGTTCTTGAAGATGGCAAACTTATCATGTTAACGACTTCACCAAAGCTAGTGCGGCTTTAGGGGCATTGTCAAGGACCGAAGAGGCGACTATCAAAGAGGTATGTATGGGAGATGATCTGAAAAATCCGGATGTCAAAACGCCCCAGACCGGAATTAGCGGTAGGGAGTCGGTCTTTGATAAGCGTTTGAGAGAATTTCGCACTTCCGGCTCCTTTGAAAAACCGCAATTAAAGTCGAATCAATTCTTGAAAAAGCCCAGCGCCGAATTCGACACCCCCTCCATGGACTCAAAACTGAGCTCGCTTTTGCATGACTCGGCCGAATACAACGAACTTGAACGGCTGGCTTTCATTGACGAAAGAAGCGGTTTGTTGAATACTCGCACTATTCTTAAAAAACTGGAAAAAGAAGTCAAACGATCTGTCAGATTCGGCCGAGAGTTCAGCGTGATTGTCGTTGAAATGGACAAATTGCCGAGCGCACAGGGGCTAACTGAACTGGCTGCCGATATGCTGTTCGCGACATTCTGCAAGCTCTTGAAAAAAAGTATTCGCGAAGTGGATATCCTCGGTCGTTTCGACGAGCCATCAGTTTTGATAATATGCCCGGAAACATCGCTGGGAGAAGCTATTCGTGAAGCAGAGCGAATGAAAAATCTGATTGCAAGCACTCATTTCAAGCAGGTTGGTCATTTTACTTCAACTACCGTAAGCATAGGCGTGGCTTCCTACCCGGAACACGGCGGACAGCCCTTCGATATTTTAGGTGCCGCTCTAGCAGGAGCTCAACAGGCCGTTGCCAGCGGCGGCAATCAGGTATGCACCTCACGAATTTCAATGGCTGCCACAAATGAAATCCCCGAAGCAGATGTCGATTGCAGTCCTGCAGAGCAAACACAAAACGACTTCAATGCTCAAAACGACAAGTATAAAGAGCAGGGCTTTGAATTGCCGTTTTCAGCTCCCGCTGTTGATACCAGCCACATAATCAGCAGCTGAGCTTCTTTAAATCACAGCTTTCTTAATTGAGAAGAAAAAACAGCCGGTCACTCTTTTTGTCCTGCTATCCTGAGCTGGATATGAGCTATTGCAGCTACGCAGCCAGGGAGGCAACGATGTCAAAAATTGTTCGATTTGAAAAAACCGGCGATGCAGCGGTGCTGAAAATAGTAGACGAAGCGTTAAGCGAGCCGGGCGAAGGCGAAGTTCGCATCAAAGTGCAAGCAATCGGTTTAAATCGGGCAGAAGTGCTGTTCAGGCAGGGGCTTTATCTCGAGAAGCCTCATTTGCCCTCCCGAATCGGCTATGAAGCAGCAGGCATAATTGACGCAATCGGTCCTGCCGTCAGCGGCTTCAAAATCGGCGACAAAGTAAGCACAATTCCGTCTTTTTCAATGAGCAAATACGGGGTTTATGGCGAGTGCGCGATAGTTCCGGCAAGCTCCGTGGCCCATTATCCGGATAACTTGAGCCCAGAAGAAGGCGCATCAATCTGGATGCAGTATTTGACTGCCTACGGGGCGCTTGTCGAGCTTGGCAAAATCAAAGCCGGTGATTTTGTCGTAATCACAGCAGCAAGCAGCAGCGTAGGTTATGCAGCAATTCAGCTTTGCAAAGACTTCGGCGCCATTTCAATCGCCACTACTCGCGGTGCAAATAAAAAGCAGATTTTGCTCGATGCTGGTGCCGACCATGTAATTGTGACAAACGAAGAAGATCTCGTAAGCCGCATCCGCGAAATAACCGATAAGAAGGGCGCTCAGATCATGTTTGATGCAGTGGCTGGACCCATGCTTACCCAGCTTGCAAAAGCAGCAGCATACGGAGCGACGATTTTCGAATACGGTGCTTTGAGCCTGGAAGCCACACCTTTCCCTCTAATGCTCAGCCTGGAGAAATCACTTTGTGTAAGAGGTTATACTCTTTTCCAGCTAAATAAAGATCCTGAGATGCAAGAGCGCGCAAAAAAATATGTTTACGAAGGTCTGAAGAGCGGCAAACTGAAACCAATCATAGACAGGGTATTCAGCTTTTCAGAAATAGTCGAGTCGCAGCTCTACATGGAATCGAACCAGCAGAACGGAAAAATCGTGGTCAAGGTTTAGACCTTTAGACTAAGAACTCTGTAAGTCTAAGCCTTAGAAACTTTGGAAATCCCAGCCTTATAATAGCCTTAGCCTTTACAACTTAGCCTGGAAAGCTCAGTCTTCCGCTTCGGGCTTTGCTTCTTTTCGGGGGCTCCTTCTTAAGCCTGGATCACGGCCGGGTCTTGCCGCCGGTGCCTTTTCACTTGCCTCCTTTTCACTTGCCGCCAGGCTCAGAGCTTCGCCGTTATCCGGCTTCTCCTTACCTTCACTTTGTTTAGTTTCGTTTTGCCAGGCTTCTGGTTTTTGCGCTTCCGGTCCGGTTTCAGGCCTGCTCTCAGGCAGGCTTTCAGGTCCGGACGCAGCTTCCGGCTTTTTCTGCGGCTGCGGCTCCGGCTCTGCTTCGAGTTCAACTCCCGGCCCGCCGCACTTAATGAAAATCTCGTCGTTTCTAACAACAAGCACTGCCCGGCCGCCCTGCTCGAGTTTTCCGAATAAGAGTTCTTCTGAAAGCGGCTCTTTGACCTTTTGCTGAATCAGGCGCGCCATCGGGCGGGCACCGTAAAGCCGGTCGTAGCCCTTTTCAGCAAGCCAGCTGCGAGCCTGTTCGCTTACTTCCATTTCGACATCTCTTGCTTTTAGCTGCCCGTTCAATTCTTTCAGGAACTTGTCCACAACAAGCTTTATATGCTCAAGACCAAGCTGGTTGAATGCAATCCAGCCGTCAAGCCGGTTTCTGAACTCCGGCGAGAAAGTTGTTTCAATGGCTGACTTCGACTTGCCGGCACCAAAGGCGGAAAAGGCTCCTGATTTGGTTTGGATCACTTGCTGTCCAGGCTTGAAGGCTTCTTTGGCTGCAACAGTGCCTTTGAAGCCGATGTCTTCAGAAACGAGATCGCGGGCACCGGCGTTTGTAGTCATGCACAAAATCACATTGCGGAAGTCTGCCCGCTTGCCGTTGTTATCGGTCAGAGTCGCATTGTCCATTACTTGCAGCAAAATGCTGAAAAGATCTGGATGAGCCTTTTCTATTTCATCAAGCACCAGCACCGCATGCGGTGTCCTGATGATCGCGTCTGTCAGCAAGCCTCCCTGATCGAAACCCACATAACCCGGAGGGGCGCCTATTAAACGAGACACCGTGTGCTTTTCCATGTATTCGCTCATATCAAAGCGAATAAACTGAACTCCAAGCACCCGGGCCATTTGCTTTGCAAGTTCGGTTTTGCCCACACCGGTAGGCCCTGAAAAAAGGAATGAACCAATAGGCTTGTTCTGGTTTCCGAGCCCGGCCCTCTGCAACTTAATTGCTCTTACAACCTGCTCGACTGCATGATCCTGGCCAAACAGTACCGACTTCAACTCGCTTTCGAGTTTTTGCAGGCGCTCTTTATCAGTTGCCGAAACAGACTCGGTCGGAATTTTTGCAGTGCCGGCCACAACTTCCTCGATGTCTAAAACACCAACAACCCGGTCCGGGCGCTCCGATTCAGGCAGAAGTTTCACAACCGCGCCGGCTTCGTCGATGGTGTCGATGGCCTTATCCGGAAGAAAACGATCGTAAATGTATTTTGCCGAGAGCTCGGCAGCTGCAACCAGGGCATCTTCAGTATAAGTGACTTTATGATGCTCTTCGTAGTGTCTCTGCAAGCCTTTTAAGATCTTAAGCGTATCTTCAATACTTGGCTCGGATACCTCAATTTTCTGAAAGCGTCTTGCAAGCGCCTTATCACGCTCGAAAGATGCTTTGTATTCGGCAAACGTCGTGGAGCCGATACAGCGCAATTCGCCGTTTGCAAGCGCCGGTTTGAGTATATTTGAAGCATCCATTGTCCCGCCCTCAACAGCGCCGGCTCGGACAATTGTGTGGATTTCATCTATGAATAAAATCACGCCTGGCTTTTGCTGCAGTGCTTTTATAACAGCCTTGAGTCTTTGCTCAAACTGCCCCCGGTACTTGGTCCCGGCTATAAGTGCGCCCATATCCAGAGAATAAACCTCGACCCCTTTGAGAGGATCTGGTACTTCGTTGCGGTGAATTTTAAGTGCCAGTCCTTCTGCAATTGCAGTTTTGCCGACACCCGGCTCACCCACATAAACAGGATTATTTTTTCGCCTGCGGCAGAGCACCTGTATGGTTCGTTTGACTTCGGCTTCCCTGCCTATAAGCGGGTCGATTTTCGCTTCCTGAGCGCGGGCTATCAAATCGACGGTAAACATTGCAAGCGGGTCATTGACTCTCTCCTCGCCTTCCCGCCCGGCGTGAGCCGGTTCATCATCACCACCCGGTCCCGGAGCCGAATCCATTCCGAATTCGGTTTTTGAAATACCATGAGAAATAAAATTCAAAACATCGAGCCTGGTGATACCCTGTTTTTCAAGCAAGAAGACTGCGTATGAATTTCGTTCTTCATACATTGCAGCAATGATGTTGCCACCATCTATGGTGGTTTGTCCGGACGAAATCGCCTGCGTACCTGCCCGGTTCAATACTCTTTCAAAACCCGCACTTGACTCCGGGTCGGCAACCACGCCTTCAGGCAAGGTTTCAAGCTTGTTCTGCATGAATTGCTCGAGCTCGTTTTTCAAACTCTTGGTGTCACCGCCGCAATTACGAATAACATTTGCGCCTGTTTTCTCGTCTACTAAGGCGTAAAGAAGATGCTCAAGAGTCAAATACTCATGCCGCCTGGCCTGTGCTTCCCTGTAGGCCAACTCTAGTGTTTTTTGCAATTCTGCGCTTAGCATCTTGATTTACTCTTTACTTGCGGGCTTCTGACTATGACTGATTATTCCTTTTCCATTGTGCAAAGCAGGGGAAACTCGTTGGCTCTGGCCATTGCTGTCACCTTGTTTATTTTGGACTCGGCAACTTCATAGGTGTAAACACCAGCTACGCCTATCCCCCTGTTATGTACTTCTAGCATGATTCTTCTTGCACTCGGTTCGTCTTTATAAAAGACACTCATCAAGATGAATACGACAAAATCCATGCTCGTATAGTCATCATTGTGCAGCAACACTTTGAAGAGCGGCGGTTTATCCGTCTTCTTTTTGCTTTCTGTGGCCACACCAGTTTCAGAATCGTCGGAAAGATCATCTTCCCAATCTGACATGCGACTTCACTCCAGACTCCACCCGGCAACGCCCCAGCGCGCTCCACCACAAATTGATTTTCCACAGTCTTAAGAGCTTCAAACCCATCCTTGACAATGTGCTGCTGCCCGAAATTTTCCGGCTCGGAATCCTCTTTTCTAAGCGCAGCTTAATCTTAAGCGGAATAAATATTGCGAGATGTAAACTTAGCTTCCTATGCCATTGTTGACTAAGATTAACTGGAGGATAGTTGTTGAAGCTGGGTTAAAGTTGGCATAAGGGTTTGGGAAGTAGTTGCTCCGGAAGCAGCTGCTCAAGCGGTAGTTCCCTGTCGGAACATAGCGCGGCGACGATTCCTCGAAAATCGCCGCTCAAGTGATCGCAAAATAGCGTTCACTTGGATGGGCAACAGACAAAGAGACTGTCTACGGAGCGCAGGAGAAGCAGGAAGGAAGAAGCCCCGGTGGCTGTGGCTTACGAACACGAGTCGTAAGCGGAGGTGATTGATATGCCGTATCGAACTCAATTTTTGCAAAACAGCAAAAGCACAAGAAACAGCACAGAAAGAAGCTACGCGCTTCAATTTCAAACAAGAACTGAGAAGCTTTCCCGAATCGCCTTTGTAGAAGGAATCGGCAAAACTCAAGAGCGAATTTTAAACGCCAGATATCAGATCATTTGGGACAGGCCGAAGCAAAACAAGCCTTAAGAGAAACGAAAGAATCCGGCATCTGAGCCGGATCCACTTATCAAGATATAGCCTTTTCTTAACTCTGTTTTAGCTGAAATTTCGCTGGAAACAGGCCAAAGAAGAACTAAAGCAAAAGCAAGTTTCAGCACAATCCAAGACGCTTAGCAAAGACATTTTTTCAACCCCAGATTCAAAATCGGGAAGGGCATATGATCACAATCCAACCAGAAAGAGGCTTCAGTTCAGAAAATGGCTGGAATATTTGTTTGCCTCTCGGTTGGAAAGTTCTTGCAAAACACCCATCAGAAATCGATTTCGCCCTCGACAATATTGAGGTTTTCGCACATCCTAATGACCCTTCGCTTTCAATTACCTGGATGCGCTCGGTCAATTCCGTTTCAAACGACTATCTAGACATTTATAAGCGCATCACCGCAATAACCGGCTCGATACCACCTGCCCAGGCTCAGGAAGTTATTTCTCCGGTTTTTCCGCTAATAGGCCGGGTCGTGACTGCATTTGCAGTGAAGCTTGCAGACGGCAATACGGCACTTGAACTCACCGAAGAAATTAAGCCCACGGGCACGAACACCCAGGCAATGAGAGGCTATCATTTGTTGATCGCATCGGCAAACAGACGCACGGAGCCAGTATCAAGCAAGGGGCCGAATCCTGCTCAATCCCTCTATCAAAGCCAGGGGCCGAGTCCTGCTCAATCTCTCTATCAAAGCAAGGGGCCGAATCCTGCTCAGTCCCTCTATCAAAGCAAGGGACCGATTCATATGCAACAGCTTGTTTTTTATGCAAGAGCAAGTAAATTCGCTCACGAAATCGTAGAAGTACTTGCTTCTGCAAGGTCATACCGCAGCACATAAGTTTTAACCGCCAGCGCCTCACAAGCGCAATTAAACGAGGTCAGAAGCAGCGCCTGAGAAATCTAGCGCTGCTTCTGATTTTAGAACCCGACTTCAAAACCTAGCCCCTGATGCTTTCAACAAGCTCCATGTTCCTTTTGTCACAATATTTTCAGACCCAGAAGATCCCCGCCTTGCTTGTGCAGCCTTTATATACACCGAGGAAGCCCCAAGTTAAGACCAATCTAACTGGATTTCTAAGCCCATATAAACACAATGGAATAAGGGTGAATTGAGTTGTGAGTGTTAATCACGAGTGTGAGGCATCAGCCATGTCTTTGTACAAACGCGCAATCAATTCCAATTCCAATTTTAATTTCAGTTCCAGTTCCAGTTCCAAGATCAAGTTCAATTTCAAGCTCAAGCTCAGTTTAGTTTTGCTTGCTTCAATCAATCTCTGGGCGCCTGCGACATTTGCTCAGCTGAAAACAGCAATCACAGAAAAAGATACTGAAAAAATTCCTGCAGCCTCAGATGCAAACACTTCCTACACACCGCTGATGCTGCCTGAAGACGCAGCTCAAAGAGGCATAAGTCTTAGCGGCGAAGCAAAACTTTACCGGCAGGAGCAAGGACATTACAAGCTCGGCTGCGGCTGCATTCTTGTACATACAGAAGAGCCGATTTATATTTCTACTTGTAGAGCAAATGTTTTTGCAGACGCCGGCTCAACCATTGTGATCGGCGCCAAAGCAGATGCCACACGTATTCTTAATTTAAGCGACCGTAAACATGACAGTGTGCGCGTAATCTTCGACAGCAATCATGTAGCGCTCAATCCGGGAGAAGAGCTTTCAGTTGTAGGTGCAAAGGCGGACGATGCCGATCAAAAAGCAAACGAGCATGTGATCCGCTTTCGTAATGCTGAATCGATTGCAGTTTCTCCGGAGTACAAAGCGCTTTTGTTCGAATTTTCACTGGCAGACGCCATGAAGCACTGCCTTATATTCAAGCAATTGAGCAGTTCCCCGGCTCAAGAAGACAAAAAGTTGCTTTCAGAGATTATCAAAACAGCAGCAGCTGTAAACACAATGTACAAAAAACGCGATAAGTATACGCACGGTGATGATAATACTCAAGACACTCAAATTGCCGACAATGGCAGCACGAGCGAAGCCGCCAGCGAAAACAACAAGAATACAAATAGCAAAAATTCAAAAGACAAGAATACAAAAAACAAGAATACAAAGAGCAAGAGCCGCGGGCAAAAGCAGCTTGCCACCACAGAGGGAAAGAGCCCCGGCAAAAAAGCGCTTCCGTCACGTGTGGCACTCACAGATTCAGACGAAAGCACAAACTAGCAAAAACTGCCACAAACTAGCCTTTTGTTTTGATCAGCTTCTTTAGAGAACAGACAATAAAAAACGAAAATAAGAAAAGCAGTATCCAGCCAAGAATTCTCTTGCCTGTGCCTGGGCTTAAGAATAGCGCTTTTGATTCCTCTGCAATTGCCCGGTAAGGCTTGCTTGTTTTTTTGTAGGCATCTGCCAGGTTCTTATGCAGGTAAGCCCGTGCTTCCCGGGAGTCCGTAACAATGCTGCTGAATGCAATTGCATTATTGAAGTCGCTTGCTGCTTTTTCATACTCGCCGTTTTTGTAATGGAGCAGCCCGCGATTTGTATAAGCAGGAGCCATTTGCGGGTCAATTTCTAAGGCCTTTGAATAATCGGCTATAGCTTTTTTAGCATCGTCGGAAGCAGCATAAACAAAAGCTCGGGCATTGTATGCAAAAGCATACGCCGGATTCAATTCTATAGCTCTCCCCAGGTCAACAAGCGCTTTTTGAAAGTCTTTCAGATCCGTATAAACAATAGCCCGATTGCAGTATGCTACAGGGTCGTCAGGCTTCATCTCTATTGCTTCAGTCAGGTCTTTAATTGCTTTTTGACCCTGCCCGAGTTTTTCATATGCCTGGCTTCGCCTGAGATAAACAAGTCGTGAAAGCCCCGGCTCCAGCTCCATTGCTTTTTCAAGATCTGCAATTGCCTGTTCATAAGCCCCGGCACTCAGAAGCAAACGCCCGCGATCTAAGAATGCTTCTGCATATTCAGGATTGAGCGCAATCGCCCTTGCCAGATCATTAAAAGCAGCCCGATTGTTTCCCAGGCTGTAAAAGGCAGCAGCACGATGAAAATAAACGCTTGCATCCCGGCTGCCCAGATTTTTCAAAATCGTGAATTCTGCAATCGCCTGCCTGTGCAAACCCAGTGTCGAAAGTGCCAGACCACGAGTATAGTGAGCCTGGACCCGCCCATCCTTATTGAGTTCGATTGAACGGCTCGCGTCTTGCAGGGCATTATGAAACTTGCCCAGATTCAGATAAATCCAGGCTCGTGTATTAAATGCTCTGTAGTCATGCGGATTCAAGTCAAGAGCCCTGTTTGCCTCAACAAGAGCTTCCGGCAGCTGCTTCTGCAATTGCAAAACGTTTGCAAGCTTGTAATGCAAATAAGCATCATTTGGAGCAAGCGCAAGCGCTTTGCGGTAGTCTTTTTCAGCATCGGCAAAACGTCCTGCAAACTCATAAGTTCCGGCCCGCCAGGCATAAACCGAGACATCATTTGGATCTATACTCAGAGCTTTCGTAAAATCATCAATTGCCTTCTGGCTTTCACAAAGAGCATAATAAACAGTACCTCTGCCGTGATAAGCAATAAAGTCAGCAGGATTTAAAGCTAATGCTCTTGAATAATCAGCGACGGCTCTTCTGTATTGACCGAGCGCTTTATAAGAATACGCCCTGTAGTCATAAGTACCGTAATCAGCAGGGTTGAGTTCAATTGCTCTTTCGTAATCTTTGAGAGCTTCCTGGTGTTCTTTCAAGTCATCAAACGCCGCAGCACGTTTTCTATAAGCTCTGAAATATTTCGGATCAATTTCAATTGCTTTTGTGTAGTCTGCAATTGCCTCCAGCTTATGGCCGGCGCTGTCTTCGGCTTTGGCGCGTGCATAAAAAGCAAGGGCCAATTTCTTATCAAGACGCACAGCTTTGTTGGCGTCCTCAAGTGCCTGCTCAGGACTCTGACCACTTGCAAGCCGCGCTTCCGCAAGATTAGCCCAGGCCTGTGCCGAGCCTGGATTCAACTTTACAGCTTCCTCAAAGCAGGCAAGCGCTTTCTGAAAGTGATTCTGATCTAGAAACAAATTGCCGTCTTTCAACGCTTCGTCAAAAGGGCCGGCAGCCCAGGCCGTCTGGCTTAAAAGCAAAGCAATTGAAACTGCAGTCAGAGAACGCTTAAGACTTGTCATGCACAATAGATTGCTCAATTCTGCTGGTAAACACGTAAAAATCTGCTTGCTTAAAACCAGGTCGATTATTTGAGACGAAATTTCAAGCAGTCTAATTTTGACTGGTTTTGAGCCACATTACTTTAAACGAATGCCAAATCCGATCCCCTTCCTCTCCGTTCCCCTGCCCCTCCGGTCCCCTACCTCTCCGATCCCCTACCTCTCCGTTCCCCTACGTCTCCGGTCCCCTACCTCTCCGGTCCCCTACGTCTCCGGTCCCTCGCCTCCCATCCAAACGTATGCCGGTTAGACATTCCCCGGGTGTGGAATACAGCTAGACAGGCATATGAGGCAGTGTCAGCAAGTTCTAGCGTATATAGAGGACAAAATCATGGCAGCAAGAGCTATCTGGACAGGAATTATCACATTCGGCATGGTCAGCATTCCGATAAAGTTGTATTCGGCAACCGAAAGCAAAGACATTTCATTCAACCAGCTGCACGCAGAATGCAAATCAAGAATCAAGGAACAGAAAGTCTGCCCCAATTGCGACCGCAAAATCGAAACAGACGAGATTGAAAAAGGCTACGAATACGCCAAAGGTCAATATGTGATCATCAATAAAGAAGACCTTGAAAAAATCCCGCTGCCTACAAAAAACAACATTGAAATTTCAGCATTTGTAAAACTCGACGAAATCGACCCGATTCATTACGAAAAAACTTATTACATCGAGCCTGATGAAGCAGCAAAGAAACCCTATGCTCTGTTCATGAAAGCTATCAGCGAAAAGGGCATGACTGCAATTGCCACGATCACACTTCGCACCAAGGAGCGCCTCTGCGCGCTGCGCCCGATGGACGGAACTCTGATTATGAACACCTTGCTTTATCCGGACGAGATTCGGGTCTCAAAAGGCAAGGATCTTCCGGATGTAAATGTGTCCGATAAAGAACTTGGTATGGCAGGAATGCTCATAGACATGATGACTCACGAGTTCAAAGCCGAAGACTACAAAGACAATTATCGGGAAGCATTATTGAAAATTATCGAAGCAAAACTGGAAGGCAGGGAAATTGCCGAAGCACCGGCGGCAGCACCAGCAAAAGTTGTGGATCTGATGGATGCACTTGCGGCCAGCATGGAGAAAATGAAAGCCCAGAAGGCAGCCACCGGTTAAAAGCTGAATGCCTGAGGACAGAAGCAAGACTGCTGAATTTGCAGCGAATTTGCAAGCTGCAAAACCTGCTCAGTTTCCAACATATTTTCCGCCGATGCTCGCCAGCCTTGCAGAGAATCCGTTCAGCAGAGGCGGCTGGATATATGAGCCGAAGATGGACGGCATGCGATGCATTGCTTTTGTCGATGGTGACAAAGTAAAACTGCTTTCAAGACGCGGACAGAACATAACGTCTCAGTATCCTGCGCTTGCAGAGGAACTGCCTGGTCTTTGTAAAAGCAGGCTGGTTTTAGACGGTGAAATCATCGCGCTAAATTCAGAAGGCAAACCCTCTTTCCAGCTTCTACAAAAACGTATGAACTTGCTGAAAGTGCAGGATATCAGCCGTGCAGACCAGAACATTCCTGTGCATTTTTTTGTTTTCGATACTGTATACGCAGGAAACTACAACATAGCAGCATGCAGTTTACTAGACAGGAAAAAAGTTTTGCATGCGCTGCTTCAGCCTTCCGACCGTGTAATAATTTTGCAGCATTTCTCAGAAGACGGCGAACTTGCATACAGAGCCTGCATTGAAAATGGTTTTGAAGGCATAGTTGCAAAACGCACAGGCAGCCCATATGAAATGGGCAGACGTTCGCCATCCTGGATTAAAGTAAAGGCCCAGCAAAGTTCGGAGTTTGTGATCTGCGGGTACAGCCCCGGTCAGGGCTCGCGCTCGGCCACTTTCGGTTCGTTAATACTCGGATTTTACGACAGCGAAAATCGGCTCCATTACGCAGGCAGCGTCGGCTCGGGATTTGACGAGCGTTTACTTGCCGAAATGCTCAGGCGCATGAGCCCGCTAAAAATTGAGCAATGCCCGCTTCTGCAAAAGCCGGATGACAAAAAAGACGCTGTATGGCTCAAGCCTGAATTAGTCGCCGAAATCAAGTTCATGGACTGGACCGATGACAGGCATTTGCGCAATCCGGTCTTCTTGCATTTAAGGCAGGATATTCAAGCTATCAATGTAAGGATGATAAGTCCGCTAAGCCAGAAAGAAATTGAGAACATTGATAAGGCAGCGCACGCAGAAAATCGCGGGATCGAGAATCCTGAACTCATTGAACACGAACGAGTCAAAGTTGAACTTAAAAAGACTGTGCCTGAAAGACTTGATTCTCTAAAACAAGGGTCTGAAACAGATGAGCTTGAAAAACATGAGCCCGAAGAGAGCCTTGATCTTGAAATAAAGCACTGGCAGTCAATTTCCAAAAGCGTGCTTGCGCAGTTAGGAGGCAAAGAGCGCGGACTAACACTCAGTGTCGATCACGAAAGCATCAAACTTAGCAATCTCGATAAAACTCTTTACCCGGCAACAGAAACGAGCCCCGCAATTACAAAGCGTGATTTTTTGCGACTGCTGGCATTTCTTGGTCCTTATATTCTGACTCACCTCCAGTACAGACCACTTACTATGATCAGGGCGCCCAGCGGGCTTCGTTCTCGCAGCTTCTATCAAAAACACTGGAATCTGGACATACCTGATTTTATCGAAACGCTGCAAACAGAGCCCGAAGATCCATCCAGAAAAGATCAGCTGCTCTGCAATAACATGCAGGCACTGCTCTTTCTTGCTCAACACAACATTCTCGAATATCACTGCTGGCTTTCGCGAATGAAGCCCCATTGGCAAAGATGCACCCAGGGTGATGAACGCGCCGACATAAGCTTGCTTGAATACCCGGACTTCATGGTCTTTGACATAGACATTCATAAAGAAGAATCTGAGAAAGAAAGCAATCGCCTGGATAAGGACGCATTTAAAAAAGCCAGCGAAGCGGCATTTATATTGCAGGAGATTTTAAATCAGATAAAACTTCCCAGCTATCTGAAAACATCCGGAAGAAACGGCCTGCATGTCTTCATTCCTATAAAGCGCAAGTTAAAATTCGACGAACTAAGAACGCTGGCAGAAACCATTGCCAGGCACATCGAATCACAGAATCCGCAAAAAATATCCACGAGCGCAGTTGCAGCAAAAAAATCAGGCAAGGTTTTTCTGGATTACCAGGCAAACACACGAGGCAAAACTCTGGCAGCCGCCTACTCTCCAAGATTGACTCCAACGGGAAGCATTTCAACCCCTCTGAAATGGTCAGAACTAGACAAAGTATATCCAGAAGATTTCAATCAGCAAAGCATTTGCGATAGAATCGCAGCAAATAAAGATATCTGGAAGGAAATCCTGAAAGACGCAGTGGACCTTGAAAGCCGCTTCAACACGAAAGCTTAAACATGAAAATCGATTGAAGATACAAGACATACGACGCGCATATACAAAAACAGGAATGGCAATATACTCTCAAGGATAATTCTCTAAGCTTGCATGATCCGCATTGACAGCGCTTCGGAGAGATTCTAGATTTGATTCCAGCAGTGATTTATTGGAGATGGCAGGCGTCTCTGGACCGCATGCGCGGTTTAGGTTGATGTTTCGTCAACCAGCAAATCTTGGGACTGAAAAACGGGCATTCGGTATTCGCCTGCTCCGCAGTCAGCTCCCTCAGCCCTTCACCACCACCACACACAGACCAGTTCATTCAACTCGGTACAGCAGAGATGCCGTCATTCTCCTCAACACTGCCGGTCATAAACACAAGCAAAGATCTTGCAAATTTTCTGAAGCTTTCGGAGTTTGAGTTGAAGCGCTATTGCCTCCGAAACAACAGCTTTTATCACAGTTTTACAAGAGCAAAAAAGCACGGCAAAGGCGAAAGAAAAATTTGCGCGCCGGCCCATGATCTCAAAGCAATCCAGAAAAAAATCAAGAGCGAAATCCTCGACAGGGTAGAAACACATCCCTCCTGCACAGGATACAAGCGAGGGATCTCAATTGTGGACAACGCAAGAAGACATGTCGGCCAGCGTTTCGTGCTCAACATCGACATAAAAGACTTCTTTGCGTCTGTAAACACTGCCAGGGTTGCCGGTCTTTTTATCTCGCTTGGTTTTGAAGAAGAAGTCGCACTTTTGCTTGCCAGGCTTTCGACCTTCAGGAACACACTGCCGCAAGGAGCACCAAGCTCGCCGGCGATTGCAAATCTGATTTGCCACAGGCTCGACCGCCGTTTAGCCGGCTTCGCCAGGTCAAAAGGCCTGAACTATTCACGTTACTGCGACGATATCACCATATCCGGTGCAAGCTACATCACAGATTCATTACTTGCTTTTCTCAAAAACATTCTTGAAGAAGAAGGCTTCAAAATCAACGAAAGCAAGACCCGCGTACAGGGCAAACGAAGCTGCCAGACAGTAACCGGACTCACCGTTAACGTAAAGGTCAATATTCCCAGAAGAAGAAAGCGACAAATTCGTGCTGTCTTTGATCAAGTGAAAAAAATGAGCGGCAAGCAAAGGCAGCTACAGAACAAACAGGCGATGCGCAATTACATTTGCGGATTGAATTCATACCTGCAAATGGTGAGTCGCGAGGCGTGATTCGCCAGGAGTGATTCGCCAGGAGTGATTCGCCAGGAGTGATTCGCCAGGCGTGATTCGCCAGGGGTATTCGCCAGGAGTGATTCGCGAGGGGGAGAGGGGTAATTGGCAGCTTTAACCGCCCCCGGACAATTAAAAAGATGTTTTTGTTGTTGAATCAAGTTAAAATCGGGAACTAATAGCTTTAGGCGCTCTGCTAGCACGGTCCCATGCAAAAGGGTAGAAAATGAAGGTCTCCAGCTTTTTTGTCTGCGCAGCATTGCTTTACGGAACTCTTTCACTAAGCGGCTACTTAGCGCCGCAAGCAGCAGCTGCTGCAGAAAAGCAAAGCAAGAATAGCGCAGCCGCAGCTTCATCACAAGATAACGGCTTCAACGCAGGTGTCAATCTATATAAGAACCGCAGCTATAAAGAAGCCGCAGCCCAGTTCGAGCAGGTGATAAAAGTAAACCCGGCAAACTCAGACGCTCTCTATTACTGCGCCCTGTCCCATCAGCTGAGCAATAACAGAGCAAGAGCAAAACAGCTTTTTGAGTATATAACCGTCAATTTTCCGCAGTCTCGAGTTGCGCCTATGTCCCAAACAGCGTTGAATCAACTGGGTGGGGGCTCGCCGGCCAGCCAAACGAACATCCAGGGTTCTTCACAAAATGCCGCCGGCAACCCGAACCTGGACAAGGCAATTGCCGATGCAATGAATTCGCTTACAAATCCCGGAGCGGCAAAAGCCGAAGCGGATCTAAGAAGTGTGCCGGACCTTGTAAGAATTCCATTTGAAAAAATCAACAACGACATACTTGTCTCAATGGCCGTAAACGGCAAGCCGCAAACTTTTAAGCTTGATACCGGTGCATTTTCCGTGTGCATGGGAGCCAATCATTTGAAAGAGTGGGGCATCAGCACTGCCGAAGCTAAGGACAGTTTCGACATAGGCGGTGTGGGCGACGGCAAGGCAAAAGGCTGGCAGCAAAATCTCGATCTCAAGCTCGGACCTATTTACCGCCGCAACTTTTCATGCACGATTATGGACAACATGCCTTCAAAGCCTTTGCTCGGGCAAACATTCCTCAAATATTTCAATGTAAATGTAGACAGCAACTCAGGCATGGTCCTGCTTGCCAAGAAGTCCGGCACCGCGGCAAAAGACATGGGGCGTGCAGCTTACCATTCGGTTGAAATTCCTTTTAAGAGAGGAGGCGGTGGGCACATGTATGTAGACATAAAAATAAACGACAGGCCCTTCAATATCATGTTCGACACGGGCTGCCAGCAAACATCTTTTGCCCTGGAAGACTGGAAAAAACTCGGTTTCCAGATACCGGCCGACGCTTACGCAGGCAAAGCGATAGGAGTACTTGGCGAAACCAATTCTTATTATTTCAATGCAAATTCTATTAAGCTCGGACCTATAGAACAGGCACCGTCTCCAATCAGTGTTACGGAAGGAAGTAAAGACTCACTTCTTGGCATGAGCTTCTACGGCAAACTAAAGTATACTATCGACACTAATCGCAGCGTCATCATCTTCGATGATGTGCGTTAGTAGCAGCATTCTGCTTGCATGAGCATTTGCTGATTTAGTTTTTTATTTGCAAACAACGAGGAAGCACTTGTGCTAAGAGCTGGAATTGTCGGACTGCCCAATGTTGGCAAGTCTACATTGTTCAATGCATTAACGGCGTCATATCAAGCAGAAAGCGCCAATTACCCCTTCTGCACTATTGAGCCGAACATAGGCATTGTTAAAGTACCCGATTCGCGTCTGAACAAACTCGAAGAACTGGTGCACCCGCAGCAGGTAATTCCTGCAGCTTTCGAATTCGTAGACATAGCAGGTCTGGTACGCGGAGCCAGCAAAGGTGAAGGGCTCGGCAATCAGTTTCTTGCACACATCAGAGAAGTAGATGCAATTGTGCATGTGGTCCGTTGTTTTGAAGACGAAAATATCACGCATGTCGATGGCGCAATCGATCCTGTAAGAGATCTGGAAACGATTACAATCGAACTTTGTATGGCCGACTTCGCTTCCATTCAAAAACGTATGGACCGCCTGCAAAAGCAAAAGAAGCAGGGCGATAAAAGAGCAGTAATTGAATGCTCGATATTTGAAAAAATTACACCTTTTATCGAAAATGCTCAGGCTGTCGATTTAAGCCTGCTAACAGATGAAGAGCGTGCGATTTTGCCGCAACTGCAGCTGCTTTCCACAAAGCCGCTTCTCTACGCTGCAAATGTGAAAGAAAGCGAGCTTGCAGACCCGGATGCAAATCCGCTGCTTAAAAAGCTCAAAGAACATGCAAAAACAGAAAAGCGCGCCGTGGTTGTTATTTCGGCTCAAATTGAAGCTGAGCTTGCCGCACTTGATCTCGAAGAGAGACAATCTTATCTTGAAACTTTAGGTGTAAAAGACTCAGGCGTAAACAATCTGATTCGCGCGGCCTTTGAGCAGCTCGGCCTCGTTACGTATTTCACAGCAGGTGAAAAAGAAGTGCGTGCCTGGCCCTTTGAGAAGGGCTCAACAGCGCCGCAATGCGCGGGCATAATCCACACTGATTTCGAGCGCTGCTTCATCAGAGCGGAAGTTATCTCATATGATGACTACGTAAATTGCGGTTCTGAAAAAGCAGCGAAGGAAAAAGGACTGATGCGCGCAGAAGGCAAAACCTACTTGATGAAAGACGGCGATGTAGTGCATTTCCTGACCAGCGCCTGATTTAAGATCAAGCAGAAAGCGATAAGCAAGTTACAGGAAGCGATTACAAAGCTACAGGAAGCTACAGGAAGTTACAGGAAGTTACCGGAAGCGATAAAGAACTGCGTTCTGAAGAAATGCAAAAAGAGGCTCAAATCATGACAAAACTAAGTTCAAGAAATAAGCAGTTTGTGCAAAGAGCTGCTTTGATTCTGGGAAACTCGTTACTTTCAGCTACTGTTGTAATTTCGGCAATGCCTGCAAGCTATGCATGCGAAGCTCATCGCAAGCAGGGCAAGAGTTGCAGCGAAAGTATTGAGTCAGAGCTCAGGTCTCCGGCTGCTGCACAGCCGCAAGCTAAAGTCAAAATAGCAGAATCTGATTCCGGCAAATCGACAGCTTCAGGTGATTCGAATTCAGCTGAATCAAGTTCAGGTGATTCGAATTCTTCAGGTGATTCGGATTCAGGTGATTCGGATTCAGGTAATTCGAATTCTTCAAGCGGCTCGGGTAAAGCCAGCTCGGGTAAAGCCAGCTCGGATACTTCAGACGGCTCGGATACTTCAGGCGGCTCGGATGCGCAGTCAGGCAGCTCGGATTCGAATTCAGGCAGCTCGAATTCTTCAGACAGCTCCGACTCCTCAGGCGGCATAAAGCTGCTTTCAGGCGTAAAAATGATCGAACTCAATCTTGAGAATTTGCGCGATTTAGGACTTGACCTGAAAAACGTGATGAAAGCGTCAAGCAGCCTCTATGATGAAGTGACCATACAACCGGTTACTATCAACACCATGCCTACAGTAATCGGATACGGAACCGTGGTAAATCTTCCGGTTGGATTTACCCCTACAGGCGCTGGCCCGCAACCGAAGAAAAAACGTGTTGATATGGCAATGAATCAAATGCGCCCGATCATTCATTTGTTGAAAGCCGACCTTGATGAGTTCGAAACAGGACGTGCGCGGCTCGACATTAGTGATGAGGAGCGAAAAGTAATGCAGCCCTGGTTTGATGAGTGGAAGGATCTGATCCGCGATGTGAGCGGCAATCTTGAGCAACTGGAATCACTTACGAGTGAAAAGCGCTACGACAATCGCGCAATTGCAAACGCTGCAAACGCAATTCATCAAGATACAAAGAAGATGGACAAAGTGCGACTGAAAGTCTACAAGTTCTTGCAAAAGCAGGGCAAGAAAAACAAGAATAAAAAGAATTCTTAAATCTGAGTTATTTCATAACTCTGCCACGAATTCGGAATATATTAGCCGGACATTCGTCTATCCACCTTTTTTTGCGATCGGCCGGCAGTATCGTGATTTCGCTGCTTGAGCTTGAATTCAGACTGCCTCGGTACCAAATGACAAAACTGCTTCCGCGTCCATTTTTTTCTGCGTTCTTTATTTCAATCGCAGCCGTTTCGCTCTTTCAGTGTTCAGCTTTTTCAAAAGAAGAAAGCAAAACGGATTCTGCTGATAGCAAGTTTGATGGTTTCTCACTAGCATGCGAAAAAAACAGGTTTGGCCACCGAGCATTGAAAATGCAGATCTACATAGAGGCCGCACCGGAACTCGTCTGGGAAGCGATTAAAGAAAATCGTCTCGGCGACCCGGATGTTCAATACAGCAAGTTCACAGATATTTCAGACACTGAACGCTTGCTGGAACAGAAATACACTTCCATACCGCTTTTCGGCGCCACCACTTGCACCCTGAAGCTGGATGAGAACCCGAACAAGCGAATCGATTACAACTTGATCAAATCGGACCGTATAAAAGAATTTGAAGGCAGCTGGGTTTTGACTCAGAAAAGTTCCGACTCGACCATGCTGGAGTTGAGCAATCACCTGAAGCTGCATCTCCCAATACCACAAAGAATTCTGGATGCTTTCGCGGTACCGAAGATGAAAGCCCGTCTGCTGTGGGTGAAACAGCTTGCAGAAAGCAAGAACAGAAACCAGCTTGCGCAAAAAATCGCCTCGAGATAAAACGAACGAGGGCAAGTTCGCAGCGAGATCAGGCGAAGTCGTCGCAAGATCAGGCAAGCTCGTGCGCCATAGCCGCAAGATCAGGCAAGCTCGTGCGCCATAGTCACATCTATTTCACAATCTGCGCATATGATGATGGTCTACGGTAAGCGGTATGGGATCCCCAGTCTATGCCAACGTCTCCAGAATCAGATCTAAGAACAGCGCCAGAACAGCCTGAAACCGAAAGTTCTCCTTTCAGCTTCTCAGATTTATACTCGGCGGTCGAGCCGCCACCTGCACTCGATAAACAAAACGCTGCCAGTAATGATTCGCTTTCAAAAGGCGCCGGTGATGGTGCTGCGATTGCCGGTGCTGCGATTGCCGGTGCTGCGATTGCCGGTGCCGCGATTGCTGGAAGCAAGGCAACTGATCTTATTAAAGCCAGCCGGAGTCCGGAGAAGGACAGCATGCTCAAAGGATTCAGCATTGATTCCGGAGGCGGAGATAACTACGACAAGCACCAGGGCCCTCCAGACAATAAGCAACCGGATAACAAACAGGCAAATCCGTCTGATTTCAGACCGCCGGACCCCGATTCCAGACCGGCGAATACAGACGCAAAACCTGGTAACAACAATCCCGGTGACTATAATCCGGCAGACAACAAAACAACAGACAATCAAGTTCCGAAGCCCGATTCAAATGACCAGCAACAGCCCACAGACAAACAGTCATTCGGTGACAAGCTTGCAGGCATAATTTCAAAAATCGGCCAGTTTTTGCAAAGCGTTCTTCCACCCGAGTATGCTCAATACGTACAGCAATACTTGCCGATGGCAGAACAGTTCATTTCTTCAATGCTCAATGATGTGCAATTGAGCCAGGGTCAGAACGGTGAAAACAGACTCGAAGCAGATCTGAAAGAATCGCACACAGTTCCGGACGTACTTCCTGGAACTAATTTGCAAGTAGGAAAGAAACTCGGTTTCAATATGAAATGGGGAGCAAACGGGCCAGAACTCAGCGATATAAGCGGATTGCAGCTAAGCGGCGATCAAGAGGGTGAAGTGACTTCCGGAAGAGTCGATATAGGCGACGGCAACCCCACACTCTATGCAAACATCAAAGGTCGCGACGGCTCGAACACGGAAGTGCCAATACCGCTTCCGGACATTCAGAGCCTGATTGGGCAGTTCATGGCAAGAGGACGCAAACGTTGAGTTAAGACCGTAGCTGCTGCAGCACATGCTAAAATTCAGCAATGCGTTTCGGTATATTTTCAGTCAGCGATCACTACCCCGATCATATTGCGCGGAGTCTTAGTGAGTTTTATTCCGAGTTAAGAGAGCAAGCCAGGCTTGCAGACGAACTCGGCTACTACAGTTTCTGGGTTGCCGAACACCACTTTCATGAATATGGGGTGGTGCCAAGACCGACCATGCTTCTTGCAGCCATTGCCCAGTGCACAAAGGCTATAAAGCTGGGATCGGCGGTTGCGGTGCTGCCTTTTGATAATCCGCTACGTGCCGCAGAAGACTTCGCAATGCTCGATATAATCTCAGGCGGTCGGCTTGAATTCGGAGTCGGCTCCGGTTATCTCAAACACGAATACGAAGGCTTCGGACTAGATCCGGAGGAACGACGCGGTCGATTCGACGAAGCACTTGAACTGATTTGCAAGAGCTGGCGTGGTGAACGCTTTTCTTTTGACGGCAAATTTTTCAAAGTCGACTCAGTTCAATTGAATGTTCTGCCGCTCCAGAAGCCGCTACCTCCAGTTTTCGTTGCGGTGCTCAGAAATGAAGCAGCTTTTTTTGTCGGTCGCAAGCAAATGGGAATCTTGATGATTCCTTATGCAAACACCAATCACGTCGATGAGTTGAGGGAGACCTGCACAGCCTACTTGAATGAATATCATGCCGCAGCAGGAAGCGCAAACGGCGCAGCAGCAGGAAGCACGAACGGCGCCGCTGCACACGGACCGCCGCGAATTCAATTCGGCTTACACTGCTATTGCGCCCCAACAACTGCAGAAGCGCGAGAGTTTGCAAAGCCATTTATGGATCGATACGTGGAAAGCAGACTATATGCAAAGAAGCGCCCGTTCGACGAACTGCTTGAAAAGAACCTGATTGCAGTCGGCGACCCCCATGAGATTGTCAGGGTGGCCAGGCTATACGAGAATGCCGGGCTTACTGACGTCCTGATGATCATGAATTTCGGCGGGTTGCCTCATGAAAAGGTGCAGGAATCTATGAAACTGATAGCCAAAGAGGTACTACCTGAATTCAAGAATGAGGAGCTCCGGCCTGCCAACAGGAAGCAAACGCCCGTTTGATAGCGTTTTACGGCGCTTGCCTACTACTGCTAATTTGGATTTATCAGGCTCTGTCGCGGTAGGGATTCCGGTTACCCGGAACCCCCCGCACAAATCCGTGCGA
>CAZTQO010000039.1:0-68712 GCA_964615655.1 uncultured Candidatus Obscuribacterales bacterium
GTGGCCCAAAGCGACTGCGCTTAGGCCACCTGTCTACCAAAACGGGGGAAGTTCACTTTGCTTGCTCGAATCAATAGTATCAGGGTTAAAATATGCAAACACATGCTCAAGAAACTCTACGAGAACCTGATTTCAACCACTCTGGACGATAGATTTCTTATTCTTTCAGTCCTGGGGGAAGGCGGTCTTGGCGTGGTTTTAAAAGCTGAGCAGAGCGAACTGAACAGGCTGGTAGCAATTAAAATTCTGCATGCAAACGAACTTGAAGACTCAAACCAGAGCCTGGCACGTTTCCAGCAAGAAGCCAAAATACTGGCAGCTTTCGAACACCCGAACATAGTACAGGTCTATAGCTTTGGACTGATTGAAGATAAGAAGCCTTATATGGCCATGGAGTACATTGAGGGCAAAACACTTTCACTGCTTCTGGCAGAAGCAGGCAAACTGCCCTGGGAGCAAGTTGTGGATATCATATGCCAGGTCTGCCAGGCTGCTTCTTATGCTCATGAGCATGGAGTCATACACAGAGATCTGAAACCGCAGAACATCATGCTTTCAGACAAACCCGAAAAAAACAGTGTTAAAGTACTGGACTTCGGCCTTTCCAAAATACTTTATCCATCGGTCGATGAACAGAAACTAACACAAACCGGAGCATTGTTGGGAACTGTCCATTACATGGCCCCTGAAATCTGCCTGGGTAAAAGGGCCTCAGAGCAATCCGACATTTATTCACTCGGCTGCATACTTTACGAATGTATCTCCGGCAGGGTGCCACTGAATGCCGAACACCCTTTGGTAATCATGCACAAACATGTGCATGAACTGCCAAAACCGCTTCTGGAACCGGTTCCAGCTGAACTTGAGCTTGCGATTTTCAAAGCCATACAAAAAATCCCCGAGAATCGCTTCAAAACAATGTCTGAATTCGAATCTGTGCTCAGGCTCATTAGAAGCGGCCGGGGCAATAATTTAAAGCTGGGAAAAATCGAACATGCCAAATCAAAAGAAAAAAACAAAACTGCTCAAATTACCTTTATATCCTTGATTCTAGTTATCTCAATTGCACTTTCTCTTCATTTAGCCATGAAAAGCATAGAGCAATCATGCCTACCGGCAAGAACCATAAAAAGCAGGGCGCAACTAAACAGAATCGAAAGTCAAAAAAAAGCAGCACTTCTAGCTGAAACAGCAAAGAACTACTTGAAATCCGGCAGACCCGAACGTGCTAACGATTCAGCCGAAAGAGCTCTTCTAACTCTTGCCCAAACATTTCCACATGATGCAATCAGCAAGGAATTTGCTCTGAAAGATCTAGGAATTCTCGAAAATATTGAGCCGGTTCTTGCAAAAACCAGAAAGCATAAATTGCAACTCCATCAAATTGAGTTTCATCTGATGGAAAACGATCATAATGCGCTTGCATTTCCTGATCAAGACCAGGGCAGGCTCTACATCATGCTTGCTAAATTGCGTTCGGATTACGGAGATTTTTTCGGCTGCATGCATGATTTTTTGCAGGCAGCCTCATCATATTCTACAATCAAAAAACCCGAAAAAGTTAGCCAGATCATTCAAGTAGCAGCTGAACTCAGAGCAAACAACAAAGAACAGGAAAAGATGAAAAGCGCCTATCTTGCATTGGCAGAAGTATATCTGGCAGTTTGTGGAACCGACAGACAGGCTATCGAAAAGTCATTGCATAAAGCCATGCAAGTTCTGCAAAATACAGGCCCGTGTTTTGGTGAATACGATTACATAGAGCTGTGGGTTCAGCTATGTCAGATCGAAATCGAATTGTTTGACTATCAAAAGGCGCTTGAATGTTGTCGCTACCCATGGCAAGCCGCTAAGTCCATCGAAAGCCATCATGAAGACAAACTGTTCAACCTGATCGAGCTTAAACTCGAAATATACTTAAAAAGCAGAAATAAGAAAGAAGCCGCCGCAGCTATCAAAGAAATGAAGGCCTTTCTTGACCGGCACCAGGACAGCAAAGACTTTCAAAGATACAGTAGCCAATATCAAAGCTGGCAGCTAAAACTCGGCTCCCAAACAGATCATCAACTCTGAGATAAGTTCATTCCGTGGAGTATTTCATTCCTGCTTTATGAAATACTATTTGAAGAGAATAGCGTTCGGAGTCTACGTTTATGGGTTTATAGCCATGCCAGGAATTTTCGCTTCTCAAAAAAACTACTGATTTATTGTTTCTTGGCAAAATTTCGTGCTGGAAATCTTCAATATCGTTTGATCTGAGAATGCGCAAACATCCTCCGTAATCAGACTGCCAGTCTTGATAGGCAAAATAAAGCAAATGGGTCACGACTTTGTCCGGGTTATCAGGGTGTGGATCTATGAATCCACCTTTTGCCTGCCTGTAAAATGAAGCTTCTAGACTCGTTTCCGAAAGATCAGTGCCACAAAGCTCTTCCAGTGCTTGCCGGTAAGCCCCACTAAGCAACTGATTAGCAAGCATTAGCCAGATTGAATCAAGAAACTGAGCACTGCTAGAAACTAAGTTGTCTTTGATCAATGGACGCGTTTGAAGCCTGTGCTTTTTCTTGCCTTGTGTTCTTTCAAGCAATTGATAACCGGAATCCGGAAAACTCTGACAAAGCTCTTTAGCTATGTCCGGACTGCTGCAGGTTTCATCCATCACCCAGAAATGATAGGGATCTGAATAGAAAAAGGACTTCCTAAACGCATCTGTGTTAAGAACAGCTTTTTGTTCAATGATCATGAGATGCTAAATGCGAAAAGTCACCATACCCAGGGGCATGATGGCTTTCCTGGAAAATGAGCTTTCTTTCTCACCACGCTGCCAGAACGTCGTGAGGTAACACAAGATTAGCAGTCTTATCGGCCTTGCTGCTGTCGTTTGAAGTGTCGTCTGTGCTGCTTGCTCTTTGCGTATTTACTTCATCCATGATGGAGGCAAGTGCTTCTTGATTATCAGAGTTATTATTGCTCGAATCCTCTGCTCCGGATTCAAAGTTTTCGCCGCTGTTGGCTGTCATATCCACTCCTCCGTAAAGAACGACCATTTTCATATACCCGCTTGAGCCCCAAAGGCTTCTCTTTCAGAAATTAAATTTCGCCTGGGCTATTGGTTTGGACTCTTTTAGGGCTGTGGTATATGCATTGCATGAAAGTACTATGCATCATTCCTCCGCATGTGCCGGATTATTTCAATGCCGGCCATCACTTGCATGTTTTTTCAGCTGCTGCATACTTGCGCAAACATCTACCTGCCTCTGAGCTTACAGCTCTTGATGCCGGTGCATTAAACAAGTCCTGGAAAGACATTTGCAATCTACTTTCAGAAAACAATTATGATCTCATTGCTATCATGAATGATTATGGCATTCCGGATGCTGTATCAAATTTCGTACGTTATAGTCGTGAGCTTTTGCCTCATAGCAAGCTGGTTACTTTTGGACGTTTAAGCCACCAAATACCTGGCTTTTTCAAACGTTATGACCTGGATGGGATTGTTGCATCCGGAGATTTTGAAGCGGCGCTGCTTTCATTTGCAAACTTTGTTGATACAGGACAGCTTCCTGAGGGCGTACTGGTGAAACAGAATGCTGTCTGGCAGGAAGCCTTGCCTGGCAAACTGCTTGCAGCCGAAGACTGGGAGTATCCCTCAATCGACGAGATTCCCTATGATGCTTATGAGCGTCTTTATCTGGATGATTCAAACAAGTTTTGCGGCATACCGCAACGAAGAGAGCTTGTTGTGCAAGTATCCAGAGGATGCCCCGTAGCATGTTTCTTTTGCGAGGTCACAGCTCAACAGGGAAAGAAAGAAAGGCGTCGAACTGTAGAATCAGTCTTGAATTATGTGGAGACTTCCATCGAGAAGGTTCCTTTCGAGTATGTTTCTATGTATTCTCCTACCTTTACTCTGGACAAAGCATGGGTCAATAGCTTTGTAAGCGCTTATAAAAACCGACAACTGACCATTCCCTGGAAATGCACAACCACAACATTTCATCTGGACAGGGAGCTTGTAAAGCACATGGCTGATGCAAACTGTATTCGCATTTCAGTTGGTCTGGAAACACTGGGTGCACCGGGGCAAACGCAACTGCCGGCTATCAAACGAGTTGCAGAAAAGCAATTTATTGAGCTTGCTGACGCTTGCAAGCAAGCCGGTGTTGAGCTCAACTGTTTCGTGGTGATAGGTCTACCAGGCCAGACTGTTGACGATGCGGCTTATACGATCGAGCTTGTAAGGAACAACGGCGCCAGGGTCCGCCCGACTATCTACACCCCTTATCATGAACTCAGCCCAGACATGGATGAGCAAAATGTTCTTTCATTCAACAGACAATGTTTTGCCAATGGTAACGGACTTGATCCGGTAACAAGAAAGCAGTTTATTCGACTTGCTCACGGGGTGGAATATAAGCCCACCGGGGTGATGGCGAGAATTCCAGTAAAGATCCATCGATAATGCTAAGCTTCAATGAGATACTTTCGTTTAGAAAAGAGCGATCGCCGGAATTTGATAGTCGATCTTTTCTGAATCTGAAAAGCAACGAGCTGATCCATCCTGATTTAAAGCCACTCCTGCAAGAGGCCCTAAGTTCGGTCTTGTGCACCGAAGATGTAAGCACTTACCCTTATTTTCACGATACTTTGCTATTGCTTTCGGATTATCACTCAGTCGACATTGACTCAATTCTGATATCTGCTGGATCAGATGATGCTATAAAGAATATTCTTGATGCTTTCTCTCCTACACCCGGTGGGGTCATCCTGCAAGATCCCAATTATGACAATTATGAAGAATATGCAAGGCTCAAAGGAATGACCGTGCAAAAAATAGGCTTTGGCAGTAGCGTCAGCAACACCTTTGAGCTTGCCGACTTCGAATATGTTTTAAGGCGATCCTTGCCCGCAATTCTTGTACTTTCCAATCCAAACAGTCCGACCGGCTTTTGTTTTTCCAGAGAAGAGATTCTCTTCCTTGCAAGTAGCTGCGAAAAATATGGACACTTGTTTTTGTTGGATGAATGTTATCAATCTTTTTCCGATGTAAATCACAATGGTTTGGCTCAAGAGTGCAGCAGTGTTATCATACTTCACTCCTTCTCCAAAGCATTCGGCCTTGCCGGGGCAAGAATTGCTTCAATTATCGCATCAAAAAACATTGCGAGTTATCTATCTCAGTGGCAGTGCGATAGTCCGGTATCTGGCTTAGCCCTCTCACTCTTGCGCTACATGCTGGACAATCAAAGTAAGCTGCGACATATACATAAGCAAATAAAAGAATCCAGAAATGTCTTCTATAAACAAGTAAAAGAATCAATTCCGGATTTTGAAACACTCAGATCTGAGGGCAATTTCGTGAATGTGAAAACCGGCAGTGGTGCAGAAGCCCAATCAATTACGGATTTGTTTTTGAAAAACAATATTCGAATTCGTAATACCAGCTCGCTAACCGGGCTTTCTTCTTGTATAAGAATGACAATCGCAGATCGCCATACGATGAAGCCCGTAATTGAACTGCTCAGAAGAATGAAAGCCAAGGAGTATAGTGATGACCCAGAAGATTTCCAGCGCCTGGAACGATAATGCAGAAGCCTGGATTGAGGGAGTTCGAAGCGGGCTTGATCGCTTTCGCAAACTCTTTCATGATCCTCATTTTTACAATCTCTTGCCCGAGCTTAATAATCTTTCAGTGCTGGACATTGGTTGCGGTGAGGGTATTGTATCGCGCAAAATGGAGAGCATGGGAGCAAGAGTCACCGGGCTGGACATTTCTGAGAAGTTGATTGCAGCAGCAAAAGCAAGCTCACAAGAAAACGATAGACTTAGATATTTTGTGTCCTCCTTTGAAAAAATGGATTGTATTCCGGACCAGGAATTCGACCTCATTGTTTCAGTCATGGCTCTCATGGATTCTCCTGGATTGATGGAAGCCTTAGCTGAGTGTAGGAGAGTTCTGAGGCCGGGAGGTATTCTTGTGTTCAGTGTAACGCATCCTGTCTCAGACCGTGCAGAGCTGGAATTTGAAAATAACAGCGCCGGAATTCCAGTAAGAGCCAAATTGGAAAGCTATTTCGACCAGACTCCCTGGCAGGACGTCTGGTCCTTTACCAGGGAAGACGGGTTGAAGGCATCAAAGGAGCCGTTCAAGATATGGTGTCATCCACGTAAAGTATCGGACTATTTAAACGCCCTCGGTAAGAACCGTTTTTTCTGTGATCGCATGGAAGAGCCCCAGCCCGACGAAACAGTTTGCAGGAACGATCCATCCAAACTGCTCTGGCAATGGCGCATATTGCCTTTTTATTTAATGATACGCTGTGTCAAGATCTGATGAATTCAAAAACTCAACACTGGCGCCGAGCGATTTCAATTTGTCGGCAAAACCTACATATCCTCTGTGCAAATGCTGGGTATTTTCAATGATTGTGCGACCAGGAGCTCTTAAGGCAGCAAGCATCGCTACTGCTGCGGATCTGACATCGCTTACAGTTACATTGCATGCACTTATATGATCAACTGAGTGCGGCACTATCTTAATGCTGCCTTTATCCTCATAGATCTGGTAACCAAACGCTTGTAAGCATCTAAGATAGTCAGTGCGATGAAGCCAGACCAGATCTTGAATTCTTGACGGAGTTTCCGCATGCAAAAGAATGAAAGAAAAAAACGGATGTGAGTCACTGTAAATTGAATTGTTGCTAACTTGTAGATCCTGATTCCCTGAGATTCTTTCCTGCGGTTCACAAATCAGCTCGTTATCATTCCATCTGAGTGAAACACCCAGGTTCTGCAGCAAATCAAACTCGGCTTTTAATCCTTCAGAAACACGCACCGCTGAGTTTGTATTCATCCTAATTGTCTTATGCTGGGAAACAGAAAGAGAAATGAAAGTTATGATCTCAATCAAATCAGACGGCAGCTCATATTCTACCGAACATAGTTTTTCTGTCCCTGAAATTTCCAATTCTCCCGGTTTAAGATCGTAAGATAAACCAGCTTTGCCCAGAAAATTCAGTAGATCTATAGTTTCAGCCTTTAAAAGCGGGTTTTTGATAACGCTTGTGCCTGCGGCTCTGGCTGCAAGCAAAATAGCCGTTTTAGTTGCACCTGAAAGCAGCGGACCTCCATCTGCCACTCCATTGCAAGCAAAATCGGAAATATCAGTTTTGCAAGCCTGCAGTTTATTACAAGCAACGCTGATTTCAGGGCCGGTTTGCTCGAGTCGGGCACCGAATTGTTTTAGTAATGACAGAATGTGTTCAACCGGTCGTTTGCCGCTCTCCCCGTCACCAATTGGGCAACCACCGCTTGAACCAATCTGGCAAAATCCTGAGCGGGCAAGTATGGCCGGCAGCAAATAAATGGAGCCATGAATTCTCGACGAAAGCTCTTCCTTTATTGCATGAGTTTGGAGCTTGCTGCAGTCGATTTCCAGGGTATCTGCTTCAAACTTGCTCTGAGCCCCTAATTCATCTAGAATCTTCGTCATTACGAGGCAGTCTTCCAGCCTGGGGCAGTTTTTCAAGGTCAACTTGCCATCCAGTAAAGCTGCGCCTGCAAGTATAGGAACCAGAGAGTGCTTGAATCCGGATATATTCACAGATCCTTCCTGGAGCTCACTTTTGCTGACTGCGAGTCTTTCCATTGCGATTAACCAGACGGTATTCAATGCAAGTCCTTGTACCACATTTCCCTGAGACCTGGTCCAAATTCAAAAGAATTCTTGTAATCGGATGTCCGGGTGCAGGCAAAAGTACCTTTGCAGAAATCCTTTCCAAGAAGCTCGGCCTTCCTTTGTTCTCGCTTGATGATCTTTACTGGTTGGAGGGCTGGAAAAGACCGGCGGCCGAGGACTGGAATCAACTTCTCCAGGACTTGATCGAAAAAGACAGTTGGATTATTGACGGAAATTATGCCAGCTGCCTTGCTCCGCGTCTTGAAAAAGCTCAGCTGGTTATATTTTTCGATTTCACGACATCAGTATGTTTTAGATCTGTAATCAAAAGAGACATTCGCCGCTTGATGGGTGATTTCAGCTCCCTGCCTCTGAAAGTCAAACAAAGCAAAAGAGTTTTCAGATCTGCTCCAGATCCATTGAGATTCTGGTTTTTTGTGCTGAATTTCAGAAATCATACAAGGAGAGAAATAATGGGACTTCTAGACGCTGCTGGAATCCCAGTTTTGATTTTGAAAAAAAGAAAAGCTGTTTCGAACCTGCTAATGACAATAGATTCGCAAAACCAATGAGTAAGAGATATAAGTCTGTACTAAATTTCAGAGATCTGGGCGGCCTGCAGGGAAGGGCCGGCACCGTCAAAGCAGGTTTGCTTTTTCGCTCCGGTAACCTGCTTGCACTTGACGAAAATGAAACGTTTCAGCTTTGTTCGGAGCTTTCATTAAAGACATTCATAGATCTCAGAAATGAGCGCGAATGCAGCCGGGACGGCAATCCACGCCACCTTGTCAAACTAGGAGTTAATTATGTTTGGCTTCCGTTTCCGGAAGATCAAACAAGTCTTTCTAGCAAAATTGTTCATACTCCCGCAGACATGCTGGCAAGCTATAAAGAGCTTGTAAGAACAGCAAACGAGCAGCTAATAGAGTTCTTCTCTTTGCTTGTGCACAAAGACATAGAACCGGTTTTGTATGCCTGCACCCTGGGAAAGGACCGGACCGGTGTGCTTACTGCCTTACTCCTTCAGCTCCTTGGAATAGCCCCAGCTGAAATAGCAGCAGATTTTGCTTTATCCGCGACTCTACTCAAAAATGATATTGATATGCTGCAATCATACTGGCTTCAAAAAGGGCTAAGCAAAGAAGAGTACGCCAGGCGTTTTGATTTCGAAGGCAATGTTGCAATCAATCTCATCGACTGGTGTTTGGAAGAAAATGGTGGCGAGTCAGGACTTGTCAGCAGTCTGGGTCTCAGACCTGAATCCATCAGGTCATTGTATGCTAGATTTCTTGCGTAAGAAAATCCAAGAGCGTCATGAGTTCACGCACTTGAAGATAATTAGATTTCTGTACCAGGTCCTGCTTCATCGAAGTCTCGATGTGAATGGCATAGAGACCAGCAGAAAGGGCACCCAGCACATCAGATACCAGGCTATCTCCCACCATAACAGAACTTGCCGGGACTTCATGCAGTTTGTCCAGCGTCAGCTTAAATGCTTCAGGCTCAGGTTTTAAGAGCCCTGTTTCAGCTGAGATCGAAAGATAATCAAAACAATCTTTTAATTCTAATTGCTCTATTAAAGGAATGAAAGGATGGGTCAGATTCGAAAGTAATCCTAGTTTGCAGCCTTTTTGTCTTGTTTCAGCAAGAACTTCAAGTGCATTATTTGCACGGGTACACAGACTACAATAGAGCTGGCAAACGATCTGGCTTTTTTCCAATGAAGTTTTTTTGGGTTCACCAAGTTCAGGGTGCGCTTGCTGCAAGAGCTCGATTATGCCTTCTAAGTTCTTGCTCGTATTCCTCAGCAGAAGCTGGTTTGCCGTGAGCGGCGAAATTCCCATTTCAAGAATAAGCGCAGCAAGGGGAAAGCCTGCCAGAATCCACGCAAGCTCGGCTTCGTTATCCACTAACTTGTTTTCCTGCAGCGCCTCTTGTAGCTTTGTGCGCTCCGGAGGAAAAACCAGAGTTCCGAAAAGATCGAAAATTACGCAAGTGAATCGCATAGAAACAGATCCGATTAAGGTTGTTTTGATCTCGACATTTCAATAACTGAATCAACGTTTTCCTTTATAATCATCCTGTTGTCCGGCGGAAACATGCCGATAAGAACGCCGTCGGATTCTCGCAGGATCGGACCAAGGTCTTGAAACGCTTCCGATCTGGAAAGTCTTCCAGCTGCAAAAATTTTGTACACTACACAGGGCTTTTCCAGCTTTTTCAATGCCTCAAGGGCGTAAGCTCTGTCACTGTAGTTGAATTCTTCAGCCGGTTCTATGTCCTTGCGACCCTGGTAACCAGAAATGTTGTATAAACATACAAGGTAGAAATCTACTGGCATCGCCATATCCTGAATCCTGAGCAGGTTAGAAGGATCATGCGCTGCAACTCCGGCAGGAAGACCAAGTTCTTTTATTTTCTCGAGCCGGGTTCTAATCTGATCAAAATCTGCCTCAGCGCAAAGCCGGTCAATCTGACCTCCGTGTATGTAAATCGCCGAGGCGCCAGCGCCGGCTGCTTGCTGAATCAGGCGCAATGGATCGCGGTGTTCCGGAGCTGTTTGAGCAATCCATTTTATCTTGCCACCCTCTTTCCAGTATTCTCCCAAAATACGCATGATAAAGTTGTCTGCACGAGCAACAAGCGCTGTTATTTCATGTTTTTCGCATTCAGCAAGATGCTCTTTTATTCGCGCTACTGTGAAATATTCAATCATTTCACGAGAACGTTCAGCCGAAGCATGCGAAAATCCACTTATTTGATTGCTTCCAGCAATTAAGCGAGAGACTTCCAGGTTTCCAAGCTTTATTCGATCCAGGTGCATGTAAAAATCCTGTTGGCAAACTCTGATATTCCATTACCGCTATCTTTAGTGTAATCCTGAAACCATACCAAGAAGCTGCCCTAAATGCTCGTTGAAAAGTATTATTTCGTTCCGGATTTCAAAACATATAGCCAGGAAATAGAACAAGCACTTACTTGTCAAGCCGTTCCTCTAATTGACCCTTTTGACAAAAGGCGCTCAGGGAGGTGGAAAAGAGTACTGAGCTCATACGGGCTCTCGATGATTGACTCCTGTCCAGAGCCTGTAAGCGAGAAATCAGGGGATAGCAGCGCCAGAGCGTTTGCTCGCCCTTCATTGATACTGGGTACAAGTGGTTCATATCATGCATTTGCCGAAATCCTGGCACGTCTTTTCAAAACTGATTTGATTGACTTAGAAAAGTTTTTCGAAACTACCGATAGCACCGTAGAACTGATAACCATTGCTCATCCTGCAGAAATCAAAGGACGTGTATTAAGAGAGCTGTCAAAGAAAACAGAATTGCTTTCGATACTAACCGCTCTGGATCTAGAAGGACTGTGTTTTCTATTTGCAAAACAGCTTGTAGAAGGAGAAAACTCATATGCAGGTACACTAGTGATCGATGCTCTTTTCAAACAGATTTGCATTCTTGACCAGCAGAGTGAATCGATTGAGAGCTGCGAATTCTCCAGAAAGAATCTTGATGAACTCCTGAGTCGAAGCTGGAAAAACCTGATTCTGCAAGCGCATGGCGAAGGGGCCCATGTCAATCTCGATTCTGTTGTAATATGCGGATTGCCCCGCGAAACAGAGCACGATTTTTCAGGTTTTGAGATTGCTGCTTGCCAAAACAATGAAACTAGAGTGCAGTGCAAACGAGTCTGGGATGACAAAGTCAGGATTGTTCAGGCAAGCGACTTATTGGCACAAAATATCTGCTTGCTTTCTTGCAATGGATTCTCGGTGGCAGGTGAACTTTATCCATCTGAATGCAGCATATTGCTTGGTCTGGGTGAGGGTTATGCTTGTACATTTGTCGCTAATGACAGCTCAATAAAGTTCAATAACAAGAATGCGCTTGTTACGGGAAGAGTGGCGAATCTTGCGGGAGATTTCGAAAAGGTTCTCAGGTTTACAAACGATGTTTGCTTCCAGCAGTACAAGCGCCGGTCGTTTTTCGTTCATGGAATAGCCCATCTCCTTGTTCCGGAAAACAAAAATCCGCTTCAATACAACGAGTTTGCAATTGAAGCTACCGCCTTACAAGACAAAGAAGTGATTTCTTTAAGACCTTCCAGGGATGATTGCATTAGAGGCCACCGAGCAATTTACTTTTTGAATAAGCAAGTTTGCAGCATACCTGAATTTGACCAGCGCTGGGCTGAGACTTTCAGCTGGTTCAGCGAGTTGCAAGACAGGCTTTTATGGTCCGATTTCTTCTTGCAGTCGCTGAACCAATTCTATTTTCAGAAGCTGGCTAGAGAAAGTGAATTCGAGCAGCTGAATGAGCTCGAGCGCAAGCAGAGTCTGATTCGAAGCATCTGTTTTCAGGGTTTTTACGAACTAGAGAGAATTCACCGCCATGCTTTATGGTCAAATCTTGTCATCGAACACCTGCTAGATTGCGCAAAAGCCGTAAATGAATGGGATAGTCTTGTTGGAAAACTCTGCAGTATCTTGTTGTTCGAAGGTGAATTTGAAGAATGTTTGAGCTTTGCTTGCAGGCTGCAGCCCGAAAGCGAGTCAAAAAGGAAGTGCAGGCGCTGCTGCTCGGACTTGAGCTCTCTTCAGGCAATTCACCCAGCCTCTAAACTGAAATATTCGTTCTTAGAGTGTTTGACCTGTGGGCCGCTTGACTCTTTTCCAGACTCTAGCGGGATTCTAGATATTTGCCTGCCTCAATTTTGCAGACCAGGTCAGGAGCTAACCTTGAATCTGACTTTTGGAAAGGAAAAACTAAATGGAATTGAGCCGGGCTGTACAGTTCTCGAGTTCAAAGACAAAGGCAAGGGCAAGGTAATAGAAAGAGTGATGGAAAGACCTGGGCAGAAAAAATTTCAATACAGATTCAAACTGCCTGCGGACCTGTCCTTTGACTTACACACAGTTCGAATAGCACTGGTTAGAGGTCTGAAAATTTACCTTTCCCGCAGGCGCCTGGCCTGCATTCCAGCAAACTTGGGCGAGCAATAAAAAATCCGGGACCGACGGGGCTCGAACCCGCGACCTCCTGCGTGACAGGCAGGCGCTCTAACCAACTGAGCTACGATCCCAGATATTGTTCACTCAAACCGGACTCACAAACGTGAGCCGAGGATTGAAGTATAACATATGACTATCGTGCCTGCACTGGCATCAATAGATATTTGTAATTATCGTCGGATTCACCCTTGAAAATCAACGGCTTCAAGGGGCCGGTCATCTCGAGGCGCAGGGTCTCAGAGTTAAGCTTTTGCAAAACATCAAGAACGTAACGAACGTTTACGGCTATATCAAGCACCTGGCCCTCAAACTGGCAGGCCACTTCTTCCTGGGCCTTACCAACATCAGGGGTGTTTGAACTTACCTGAACCATTTCAGCCTCGAAATGAAGCTTGATCAGGTTGGTTCTCTCATCCGACATGACAGCCACTCTTTCAACAGCCTGCAGAAGCTCTTCTCGCTTAAACTGTGCCAGGTAACTGAAGTCGGTAGGGAAAAGCTCGTGATAGCGCGGATATTCACCACCTATCAAACGGCTGCAAACAAAGTGTGTTTCGCTTTCAAAACTTATCTGCCCATCAAGCACTGCTATGCGAACCCGGGCGCCAGCCTCCTTGCTGTCGAATATTTTCAAAAGCTCGGTGCAGGCCCTTGCCGGAACAATTGCCTTGAGTTCGTGAGGCTTTTCCATGGTTGCAGTGCCGGCCTTATTTTCTGATTCAGTTTCTTTGTCTGAATCTGTTTTTCTTGCCACCGGCGCTGCAACACTCAGCTCTTCTCTTCTATGAGCAAGACGGCTTGAATCTGTAGCGGTCGCTTCAAAGACTCCGTTGTTAACCAGCAAGTAAACTCCGCCCATGATACTACCTGCATCATAGCTTGCCGCAGCAAATGAAGTCTGAGTTATTGAGCGGCGCAAAATCTCGGTGGGCATCAGAAAGCCTTCACTGGACTTGGTTTCAGCTAGTTTCGGGAAATCCGACGCCGGCAGGCCGGAAAGCGAAAATTTTGACTTCTGGCAGGTAACTGTTGTTTCCTGGTTTTCAGGATTGACCTGAAATGAAACAAGATCGTTTGAAAGTTTTGAAACCACTTCAAGCAGCTTTTTACCAGGCAGAGTTACAGCACCTTCTGTATATACAACAGCAGGTGAATTGGTTTTGATCGTGAGATCCAGGTCTGTGCCTGTGAATCTCAGAGTCACGTTGTCTACTGATTCGATCAGCACATTGCTCAGAACAGGCTGAACAACGCGAGTTGCAATTGCATTGCTTACATCTCTGAGAGCTTTGACTAGAACATCTTTCTGAATGGCAAAGTGCATGGCTCAATACCTGTGATTAGAACAGCTCCCCAAAGAGTAACCTATTTACAAGAGCTGAAGCTGATGGCTAAAGGACTTTCATATTATTTCTACGATTGTTTCTTTACTCAATTAAGATCAATATATAGACGTAGTAAGCAAAAGCGATTTCTGTAGATAAGTCTGAAAATCAAAACTCCATCTAGATCCCGCTTGTAGAAAAACTGTCATTGCTTTGTTCAATTCGATCTACTTGTGATCACTGTGCTCGATCCCGAGCTACAGATCATTTACACGTATTACACAGGTTTTCTACAACTTTTCTAAAGGCACTCAATCGACCAGTTGACGGGTGATTTCGCGAACTGCCCCTGCAATTTCGGGGTCTTGCGAGATCAATTGCTTTACCTTATCGTAAGCATATTTAGTCGATGTGTGTTTGCGATTTCCGAAGGCCTGTCCAACTCTAGGAAAGCTCAACGATATGATCTCGTGGGCAAGATACATGGCGATATGCCTGGGGACGGTAAGGTCTTGAGAGCGCTTCGCTGATCTTATATCTGCAGCCTCCAGCCTGTAGTAAGCCGCCACTACCTCGATTATTTTTTCTACATTTAGCGGTGGCCGATCCTTTTTCTTGGGTGCCCCCGGGTTGAGGACCTGGGCTGCAGAAACCAGCGATAACGTTCCTCCAGTAAGAGAAGCGTATGCATGGGCTCTCAGAAGCGCTCCTTCAAGTTCCCTTATGTTGTTCGTGAAGATATTGGCTATATAATCCAGGACTTCATCCGGCACGCTCAGCTTTTCCTGCTCGGCTTTTTTGCGCAAAATCGCAAGACGCATTTCATATTCAGGAGCTTGAATATCTGTGATCAAGCCCCACTCGAATCGGCTGCGCAGACGCTCTGAAAGAGTGGCAAGCGCTTTTGGCGGTCGGTCGCTTGAAAGTACTATTTGCTTGCCACTATCCCTGAGATGGTTAAAAGTGTGGAAAAACTCTTCTTGTGTTGATTCTTTTCCTTCAATAAACTGAATGTCGTCCATCAAAAGCAAATCTATCTGCCTGTATCTTTTTCTGAAATCCGCCATTTTGTTGTCTCGGATGGAATTTATCACGTCGTTGGTGAATTTCTCACATGACATATAGCGAATCACCGTATGTGGTGCTCTTTGAATAATTGCGTTTCCAATTGCGTGCAATAGGTGGGTTTTGCCCAGGCCGACGCCTCCGTAAAGAAAGAGCGGATTGTAGGTTTCACCCGGCTTGTCTGCAACAGCAAGAGCTGCAGCATGACTGAACCTGTTGCTTGCCCCTACTACAAATGTGTCGAATACGTGCTTGGAAATCAGGTTGCTTGCCGAAGGCCGTGGATCTCGGCCAAAACTGATGCTTGATCTTTCTTGCTCTAGTGCTCTTCTTTTTTCCGGTACTACTGAAATGGAGGCTATGGAAGGCCTGTATTCCGAATGGACCAGTTCCGGGTCGATAAGCACTTTCAGCTCTACTTTTCTGCCCAGTATTTCGGCAAAAGTCTGTTCTATATCGCTTGTAAAATCAATAAGATGTTTTCTTGTAAAATCGTTTCTGACCGCAAGACAAACCTGATCGCTTCTGAGCTCAACAAGCTCGGCAGTCAAAATCCATGAATTGAAATTCGGTTCACTGAGTCTCTTGGCAAGGATTTCCTTGGCCTGGCTCCATATTTCCGTAATTGGTCTGTCGAGGCAAATGTCATCTGGATTATTCATTCGTTATCGGTTTTCTATCTGGCGTGAGGCTAGAGCCTGGCAGCTTGGAGATCCACACTCTGTAAAGTTTAAGCCCAATTCTTAGGAGCTTTTTATGAGAGTGATTCAGGAGCGAGCATGCCGGGCGAGCAGGCGTGGGACGGTAATTTGAGCCGCAAATTTGCGACCAAATCGTAAATTTTTAACCAGGACGCTTGCGCGTACGGCTTAAAGACACTGAGCGAGATGATAGCATAAACAATTACTTGCCAACTTCTAAGTTATTTATAAGCAATGTGGCTTGGGAAGCTGCATTCGTGAAGTTGAGCATTTAGCGGAAATTGCGCAAAAAATATATCGTACGGAGTTCGAATTCGTTATGAAACGCACACTTAGAGGCTCTATTCGCAAGGCGAAGAAAAGCAGCGGGTTTTTGGCTCGCATGTCAAGCAAGAACGGACGAAATGTGCTGAAAGCACGCAGAGCCAAAGGACGCTACCGGCTCAGCATGTAAGGTGTAAAGTGCTCGGCCAGGCTGAAAGACTGCGAAAGTCCGGACTCATTCAGCGTGTTTATACAGCCAGGAAATCTGTTTCAACCGAACTTATTTCGCTATACGTGCTGCCCAGACAGGCCAAGAGTTCTCCTCGTCTGCCGCTTACGGCTTTTGTGGCCGGCAAAAAAACACTGAGCAAAGCCAGCGACCGCAACCGGGCCAAAAGGAGGCTCAGAGAGGCTTATAAAGCCGTCAAATCAGGCTCAGGCTTGAAGGATGCAGATGACATGTCGGATTGTATTCAGCTTAAACAATGGTACGCCATGGTCTTTGTGGTACAGAGCGGTGTGTTGAATGGGGATTTTAAGGACATCGTTAAATCGGTTCGCCTGTGTCTTGAAAAAGCCAATCAAAAATTCGGGGTTAAGAGGGCCTCCTCCAAAGGCCTATGAAACAAGTCCTTTTAATGATTATTCGTCTATACCAATTAAGCAGGCCGTTCAGACCTGCGTCTTGCCGTTTTTATCCAAGCTGCTCTTCTTACGCCTGTGAATGCATTTGCAAGCACGGTGTATTGAAAGGCTTGATTCTGACATGCTGGAGATTGTTGCGCTGCCAGCCTTTAAGTGCAGGTGGTCTGGACGAGGTTCCGGATGAATTTCCAGCCGGATTTATTGTATTCAGTAAATATGGTGCCGCTTCAGGCAAACGGGTGTAATTGTGGATATTTCTTACCTTTTCATGTTGCCTGTACTCGAGTTTCTGCATAAGACGCTCGGGAGCTACGGCTGGGCAATTATCGGGCTTACGCTTGCAGTAAGAATTCTTGTCTGGCCGCTTGTTTCTGCTCAAACAAAATCGATGCAGGCAATGGGCAAACTGCAGCCCAAGTTGAAGGCAATGCAGGAAAAATATAAGGACAAGCCCGAAGAACTTCAGAAGAAGATGGCTGAGTTCTACATGAAAAACAAGATCAACCCCCTTGGTGGTTGCTTGCCCTTATTAGTTCAGCTGCCTATTCTATTTGCGCTCTTCGGTACTTTTACGGGGCCGCCCTTTCAAGACAAAGCAATTCCCGTAAAAGTCAAGCTTGTTGATCCGAAAAAAGCAGACAAAACTACAGTTACCCTTTCTCCAACATCAGCTGCTGACAGTGCTTATGTAGGCAAAGACGGCAGAATATGCAAATTCGTGGTTCATCCAGGTGATTCCACTCTTATTTTCGGCAAGCAGGAAGGTCAGCCTACTGAAGACGGATTCAACACGGTTGACTTCTCGGTCAGTGCCAGTCAAGGTGAAATGCCTGCTGACTTCAGCCCCAGCTGGAAAATTGCCATGGATCCAAACGGAGCCACGATCAATTCAGAAGGACAGGCACATTTTCCGGTTGACGGCGAAATTATTATCGGAGCAGTGATTCCTGCTTCAGTAGCCGGTGGAAAAGAAGAAACAATCGATGTAAAAGTGAAGGTATTGCCCAAAAAAGAAGAGGGCTTGCAATTGCCCGGTTCTTCTTCAGAAGAAGCAATCAAAGAGAAGAAAGAACATTCTGAAAAAGTCCTGGAAACCACTGTTGACGGCAAAGCGCTCAAGCTAGCTGTTGAACCGGGAGACATGACTATTCTTGCCGGAAAAGGAGCGGTTTTCCATGTCCGGACACTTGAAGGCAGTTTGCCTGCAAACTTCAAGGCCGAGTGGAAAGTATTGGAAGATTCGAAAGGAAGTTCTATAAGCAAAGACGGTAAAGCTGTTTTCCGGCATGAGGGCGAAGTTACCGTTGATGCGATGATACCGGGCGAGGCCAAAGATGAGCCCTTTCTGTTTCTTAACAGCATCGGCAAAGTAGCTAAAGGTATGGACCTGATTAAACCGGAAAATTTCGATGTTCTTTCCTTGATCATCCTTTTTGGGGTAACTATGTATCTTTCTCAAAAGCTTATGGTTACTACTCCTCCTACGGATCCGGAGCAGGCCGCGGTGCAAAAGCAGACGCAACAAATTATGCCGTTTACTGTTACTGCAATGTTCTTTTTCATGCCGCTGCCAGCCGGTGTCTATCTCTATCTGGTTTTTTCAAATGTGGTGCAAACACTGCAGACCTGGCTTTTAATGCAGTCTCCGGCACCCGAGCTTTTAGATGATGATGACGGAGATAAGAAAACAGTTGAAGTAATACCAAATCAGAAGAAAGAAAAAAAGAGCGAGAAAAAGGCAGCAAAGAATGAAGTTATAGATCTTGTGCCGAATGACAAGAAAGAAATGAAAACTGGCGATTCTGCGGAAAACCCCGTAAAGTTACAGATCACTGATCAGGAAAAAGAGAGGAAAAAATAATTTCTCATGAATACATTGCATGATGAAAACGCCAGGAGCTACCTGGAAAAAATGCTGGCAATCCTGGATATAGACGCCGTAATTCACGAGGAAGATATTGATGAATCGACTCGTTGCTATCGGATTGATTGCAAACCTTCCGACGCCAAACTCTTGATTGGTAAAAAAGGCCAGACGCTTGAGGCCTTGCAGTTTCTTTTGAGACAGATGTGCAAAGGAACAAGAATCGAACAAACTCATTTTCTTCTTGATGTGGCCAATTACAGGCAGCGCCGGCGAGAAACCATTGTTGAGCAAGCTAAAGAAGGCGCTGTTGCCGTGCTGAATGGTGAATCGGAAGAAGTTGAACTTGTGTCTATGTCTGCTTTTGAAAGGCGTATTGTGCATAAATACCTTCAAGAGCATTTTCCGGAACTTTCTTCCAACAGTAAGGGAGAAGACCCTGAGCGGCGCATAGTCATAAGCTATGTAGGTGAAGGTAGCAGCGAACACGAAGTTAAAGAAGAAAGCGAATAAGAGGCGCTGCACTCAGAAATCGAGACATTCTGCCTTCCCAAATTTTCCGCAAATATAATCGTTCAGTCCAAGCAGCTCTGCTTTGAGCTGCCTTTTGCCATTTTCGCCTCTAAAAGGTAATACGATGCTGTGCCTGAGCATGTGGGCTCCGATTGAAAAGAGAATCGGCAGGGCTGCTATTCCTCGTTTTGCTTTCAAAAAAAAGAGAAGCCTGTTTCTGGTGTAGTAATAGGCACGCCAGATCGCCAGTTTTCCCTGTGTAGAGGCATTTCCCTGATGTTTGAGTTTTGCGCCCGGCACAAGCAAGCAAGTCCAGTTTGCATGATTCATGCGCCAGCATAAATCGGTATCTTCAAAGTAAAGAAAAAAACTCTCGTCGAAACCTTTTAATTCCTGAAAGGCGCTTGCTCGGAAAAACATGTTGCAGCCGGATAACCACTGGCAGGCAATGGTTTCCTCTTGCTCGTCGACTATACCTTTTTCAAATGTTTTTGCCCTCAAAAAATCGATCTGTCCGGAACCTGAGCGCACAAGTCCGTTTGCTGTAGGAGTGTAGACCGAAGCACCTAGAATCCCAGCGCTGGGCTCTTTCTGGGCAGCCCTGTATAAAACGGAAAGCGAGTCTTTATCTAGTTCAGTGTCGTTGTTCAAAAGCCAGATCCAGCGGGCACCATGTTCAATGCAATAATTGACTGCTGCATTGGCACCGCCTGCAAAGCCAAGGTTTTCTGCTTGCCTGAAATAATGAGATTCTGGAAATTCGGATTCCAGAACGAAACTGGCCTGATCGGGAGAACAGTTATCCATAATTAGCGTCTGGAAATGCGGAAAATCCAGCTTTTGTATTGATTTCAAACAAGCTCTGGTTTGTTCTGTGTCCTGGTAGTGCAAAACAGCAACCCAGACGCTTTCTTGTTTGCCTTGCGGGTCAATCTGGCTCATTGTTTACCTGATTGCATTTGGTTAATCCACATCCGAGCTGGGCATGATCGAAAAGGAAGCCCATGTCCAGTACGACTGATAATACAAGAATTTGCACTGGGAGGATCTGCGTGGCTGAGTCAGATATTACTAAACCAAGTTCTGGCGAAGAAGAAGCTGGGGATGAAAGCGACTTCGAAGGAGCACGTCGAGGCGGCTTGCGCAATGTTATGGCCGCTATCAAGCACATAAACGAAGCTTCCGTTACAGAGTCGGTCAGACAGAGAATCTCGGACTACGTAACTATCGGTCTGGTTGTAATTTGTATAATGAGCCTGGTTGCCGCAGTCGCACTGCCGGTAGCGCCGGGTTTGAAACTCTTGCCCCTGCTTTTGACCATACTTGCAGTCGTGCTCTATATGATCAACAGGCTGGGTATTATTGTAAGTCTTACAGCCAGGCAGGCGTTGATAGTCTGGCAGATTGTAATCGCTTCCTTTTGGCTGGGAGTGACATCGTCGATGATGGTTATGATGTCATGCTTTTACTTTTTCAGTGCAAAAATTGGTGGCTAAAAAGGCTGCTTGCTCAGATAAAAAGTTGCAAAACAACTGGGGGAGTCTGGATGACCCCCCTGATTTGTTTTGTCCAGCAGCCTTATCTGGCTAAATCAGCATGATATATACGACCGGGCATTTTGACCCGGTAGATGCTCTGATGCTGCTTTAACCCGTAATTACTGGGGTTTGCCGTTTACACAGAGTGGCTTGTCGCCTAGATGCTCATGATACCAGCGAAGAGCTTTTGCATATCTGTGGATAGCATGTCTTCTTGCGCTTGGAATTGAGTAGTCTGGCGGTGTGAGGTGGAAATAACGCCCTTCGTCACCACAAGCTTGGCTAAACGCTGGTAAAGAGGTTGTGGACAAAGCGGCCAGGAAAACTAGCGCCTTTTTCATTGGAGATTCTCTCCTTTCGTTGGATTTACCGGTCTGCGGTAGTCATACCCTTGACTAGGTTTTATGACACCTAAACGATTGTACTACTTCAACGCCCTTGATGAAACGTCAAGTTTGCATTGTAAATGTACCCGCTATCCTGATCTTTTCAATCCAGCTTTTTTTCCTTCTTCTTACTGCTGTAACGCTGTGCTTTATTGCCTTGCGTGGCGGGAATATTGGCAATATAGGTTCTGAGTGTCGTAAAGACAATTTTTTCAGACAGAGATTATCAGCCGCAGAACGGAACAAAGTAGTTGGCCAGAGCTCGTAAAAAAGCTGTAAATCAAGGAATGATGCCCGCGCCCAGTGACTGGCGCGAGATCTTGCAGTGGTTCGTGAACACTTATGGACTTTACTCAGGATCGACCAGGGGCCTGTTTTTGACTGAATGGGGTGAAGAGCAATCGGTAAGCCTGGAAGCCGCGGTCATTAATCTCAAGTCGCGAGGTTTTCAGCCTTTTGTAATGGCAGGCGAAACACTGTTTCAGCAAGCCGAATTTCTTTTTGATGAAAGCAGGCAGAAAGTTCAGTTCGGCAGACCACTGGCTTCAAAAGTTGAGCTTGAACTATCTGGAAACGACATAGTCATTATCGATGGGCTTGGTGCTCCGAGCCATCCCAGTCATATCTGGTATCTGCTTTACTACATATTGTTTCCGAGAATCATATCTGGAAAAGTATGTTTATTTACGACACAGCTTTCGTATGCGGAGTTTCTGAAGAAAGGACGAAACTGCCCTGATTTTGACTATGGCGGCTATCCGCTAAACTGGGAAAAATTACTTTTTCTATTTGAAACCACCTGCATAAATCAAGACCTCTTCAAGCTTGCAAGAGAAGAGTCGGTGCCGCCGATGCTTAAGCCAGAGCTGGTGCTCTATCTCTCCTGTCTGGAACGCGGTCTTGAGCCTGTTCCCCAGCATGTTCTCGGTGACTATCTTCTTGATTTTGCTTTGATTGAAGGTGAACGAAGACTGAACATCGAGTGTGATCTTCTTTCGGTACTTTGCGGGCACGAAATCAATACGAAAGAAGTAAAACGTGATTTCGTGCTGCTTTCGGACGGTTGGCAGATTCTAAAATTCACAAGTTCGGAGCTATTAAACAAAACAAGTGCCTGTACCGACGTGATTGAAGACATCTGGAAGGATGGCAGGAAAAGATCTGAGTGCGGGCGCTTATTAAGTGCGAATTCATTGCCGCAAGCACCGGAACTGCCGGCCGACGATGTTCAAAAGAGCGCCATTGTATTTGGTGGCGGCCCGCTGGCGCTTGTGGGAGGCTCTGGCAGCGGCAAAACCTCGTGTCTGGCCCAGCGCGTGTCTTATTTGTTGTCTCAGGGTGCTAGCCCGGACAGTGTTCTGGTACTTAGTTTTTCGGCCGAGACGGCCCGCCTTGCCAGGCAGAAGATCGAATCGTTGATCGAGAAGTCGAATCTACAACGGCTTACGGTCATGAGCTTTCATGAGCTGGGAATGAAGCTTTTGAAAGAAAACCTGAGTTTGATCAAAAGAAAACCGCCGTTGAAAATTGAGCTTGCTCCACAAAAGGTTATTCAGAAGCTCTTTGCCAAGATTCGCAAAGATTATGATCCGGTAAAGCTCGAGATGGCTGGTGAAATCGATGAGTTTTATATTTTTGCGATGATCGCTATGTACAAGGCCCATCTGATCTCGCCGGGAGCTGCAAGAGAAGATGCCGCCGGTGAAAATGAAGAGCTGGTTGCGCGAATTTATCAGGCTTACGAAGATCAGCTGCAGAAAACCAACCGCATAGACAAGAACGATGTGGAAAGGCTGGCGGTTCAAATTTTGCTTGAGTCGCCGGAGCTCAGACTTAAGTATCAGAGTGCCTTTGAGTTTGTGCTGGTTGATGAATATCAGGAACTGACAGTCGCCCAAGATATGTTTACAAGAATCCTGGCAAGCCCCCAGGACAATTTATTCATTGCAGGAGATGAGGACGAGACAATAAGCGAGTCAAACAGTAATGCTTGCCCGGAGCTGCTTTCTGATTTCAGTTTGCGATATCCGAACGGCAGAACTATAGTGATGGAGCACAACTGGCGTTGCCATCCCAGCATCGTGGAGCATGCAAGACTCTTACTTGCATATCTGGAACGACGTAAAATTCAAAAGGATTTTGTTTCAGCCTGGGGAAGGCCTGAAAATGCGGCAATCTTCGGTCCCCAGCCATGCATTGATGAAGCAGAGGAGGCAGCCTGGATAGCAAACCAGGTTAAGGCTCTGGTGGATGCCGGACGCAGCGCCGGTGATATAGCGGTTTTGTACAGGCAAAACCGCTATGAAAATATGCTGGAAGAAGAGCTGGCTAATTGTGGTGTTCGTTTTCATGCAAGTCTATCGGACAACTCTCTGATTCCAGATGAGCTGGGAGACATGCTTGCATTTTTGAAGCTGGTAATGGATCCTGATGGTCCTCGTGCCAGAGAAGCCTTTGAGCGTGTTTGCCAGCTAGGAACCAAAGAAATTGATCCTAAGCTATCAGCAACAATCGACAGCTTTGCTGCTGCAAACAATCTTTCGTATTTGAAGGCAGTTGAAATTTATGCGGAAGCGACTGCAGACCAGGGCTGCCGCGAGCTGGAGCAACTCGTAAGAATAATCAGGGCAATGAACAAAGATCGCTTGCCGCCTGCAGAATCGATTGGCTATTTGCGCCGCACAAGAAGGCTGAATGACTATTATAAAAACATCAAAGTGCCGCCCAATCAAGTTTACGAACCACTGAAAAAACTTTCGAGAATGGAGGAGGAAGCAAGAAAATTCACTTCAGTAGTGGAGTTTGTTCAGCACGTAGAAGAGCGAATTGGTGAGTACGATGACAGCGCGGATCTTCAAGCAGTGCATGTCAAGTCTATATTTGATGTAAAAGGATATGAGTTTCCGATTGTTTTCTTTTCCGGACTTTCGCAAGGGATTTTGCCGCTGGCAGATAGTGCTGACATCGAAGAGGAGAGAAGACTTTTTTATGTGGCTCTAACAAGAGCCCGCGAAGCCGTTTACTTGAGTTATCCTCTTAAAATATCCGGCAAAGAATGCATGGTTTCAAGTTTTCTTCTGGAAGCGAGGCTGGCTCAAGCAGAGGCTCCTGTATCTGTTGCGCCGGCTTTGAGAACTGCGCCGGCGACGCTGGCTCCGGTAGTCCAGGAAGAAATACATCTAAATCAGGCGATTGGAGGAGCTGCTGCAGTCAGCGAGAGTCGTGCCGGAAATCCTGAACCGGCTCATTTGCAGCATGAGGGTCAGTCGGTGCAAATGCAAAAGCAGGAGCCTGGCTTGCCTGATAAAGGCGACCCATACTATGTCCAGAAAGACAGAGTAAGCAATCTTGCGCCATATGTTGAAACTCAGGAAGAGAACGATCTAAGCAAGAGGCTTGGGCAGCTGCCTCCGTCAAAAGGCTTTGAAAAACCAGCCGATCAGGATCATGCAAGAACTGGAGAAAAACAGCCAGCCGTCAATCCGCCAGCTTCACAATACCGGTCAGTGCCTGAGGGACCGCCTTCAGGCTTTAAGAATCAAGCTGAAAGAAGTCCGGCTCAAACGCCGCAGCCACCGCAAGTACCTCAGCCAGCTCAGCCGCCGCAAATACCGCAAGCTCCTCAAGTACCGCAGCCGCCGCAAATACCCCAGCCGCCGCAGCCACCGCAAGTACCTCGGCCAGCTCAGCCGCCGCAAATACCGCAGCCGCCGCAGCCACCAGGCCGGGCAAGAACACCGGCAGCGGCTGATAGTGCAGCTTACGGCACAGGGGCTTTTGCTTTTCCGTTAGTAAACGCAGAACCTGCACAGATACAGAGCGGCAATCCCAATGCGGCGCACGAATATCGCAGCGAGATTGATACAGCTTCATTGCAGGCTCTCAGGACAAACAATGCTTTCTTGCAACAAAATCTGCAAGCGCAATTGAACCAACCGCAGGAAACAACAACGGGGTCTGCGCCCGCGTGCCCTTCATGTGCCAACCCATTGGAGGCAAATGCCAGATTTTGCGGCGAGTGCGGGTATTCGCTGCCGGAGCGAGTAATGGCTTGTAAAGGCTGCGGGGCACCACTGGAGGCTAACGCCAAATTCTGCGGTGAATGCGGAAAGCCATGTGCAGCAGTTCCTGCTCAAAATCAAGCAGACAAAAAGAGCGGAAAAGAAAAGGGCGGTCTCTTTGTGAAATTTCTCAAGTTTCTGGAAAGCTGATTCAGTTTGATTCTTCAATGCCTCTTGCTTTCAAAATCAAATCGGTTCTCAGTTTGTAGAGATGTTGTTCAAGACCCACCGGGTATTCGTGCGGATTGAGCAAACGCTTAATAGTAGGGTGGAAGTGATTGAGCTGTTCGGAAACATAAGTTTTGATCTCGGAAGCAGCAGGTGCTTGATATACTAGCTGACCCTTACGGAAAACTGGCTGCAGGAGATCGTGGTATTCCGTGTTTTCCGGGATCAGTCGTCTTCTTGTCTGGTCCAGCGGGTCGACAATAACAAATGGATTTTTGAGACTGTAATTGCTGTCGTACACGCCGTCTGCCACATAGAGCCCGTCTTTGAAGAATCGGCGTATTTGCTGCAAGCCGGGTGTGGAAATCTTTGCTGCCTGCTCCGATAGTTTGATTGTATATTTCCAGGGGCCTCCGTTTTCTCTGGTTGCCGCCAGTTTGTAAACGCCTCCTAAAGCGGGCTGGTCGTAGGCTGTTACCAGCTTGGTGCCTATGCCCCAGGTACTGATTCTGGCTCCTTGAGAATTCAGGCTCGAGATAATGTTTTCATCCAGGTCGTTGCTTGCAACAATTTTTGTTTGCTTGAAACCAGCTTCGTCGAGCAGTTTGCGAGCTTCGATGCTCAGATAAGCCAGGTCGCCCGAGTCGAGCCTGATGCCCAGAAGTTTGTGTCCGTTTTTTTCAAGCTCACGTCCAATTTCAATTGCATGCCTCACACCGTCGATGGTGTCATAAGTGTCAACAAGAAAGACGCAATTGTTTGGCATTGCATCTGCATAGGCTTTGAAGGCGCTGCGCTCGTCATCGAAACTCATAACCCAGCTGTGAGCGTGGGTTCCGGATACAGGTATATCGAATACCTTTCCTGCAAGAACATTTGAAGTGGAGTCGCAACCGCCTATATGAGCTGCCCAGCTGGCTGTCAGGGCCCCGTCGGCTCCCTGGGCCCTGCGGCAACCGAACTCGAGTACAGGGTCGCTTCCGGCGGCTTCTCTGATGCGGTTCGCCTTTGTTGCAACCAGAGTTTGGAAGTTCCAGATATTAAGCAGTGCTGTTTCAAGGAGCTGGCACTCGACAATAGGCCCTTGTATGCGAAGTAATGGCTCCTGCGGGAAGACAATTGTACCTTCAGGTACACTGTCGAGATCGCAAGTGAATTTCAGGCTTTTGAGATAATCAAGAAATTCTCTTGCAAATAAAGGTTCTTTGTCCGCTCCCTGAAGTGTGCTCAGGTAATCTAAATCGCTTTGGTCAAAGCGAAAACGCTTTAGAAAGTCTATTGTGTAGTGAAGTCCGCATGCAACGGCACTACCGTTATGGAATGGGGCTTTGCGAAAGTATAGATGGAATACTGCTTCTTTCTTGTAAGTGCCGGAGCGCCAGTAAGCATAAGCCATTGTAAGCTGGTAGAGGTCTGTTAGGAGCGCTACCGACGGTCCGTAGATATCACCTATGGTGCTCACCATCAGATTTTTCCCCTGTGAGTTATGGTATCTGTTGTAGTATCAAGAATCGACAGGATCAGTTTTTCGCCGCTGTTCTTGTCTCCGCGCTCAAGACCCGCTTTAAGCCAGGTTTTTCCGGAGGGCGCTTCCCAGGCAGTGAAAATGATTCTCAGGGAAGGTTCTCCTGACGAGACCAGGATTTCACCGGCGGCGCTTCTTAAAACTTCGACCTTGAGGCCTGCCGCTTCCAATGAGCTCAGGAGGGCGCTCAGTGTATCGGCGTAGGAAGAATCGAATGAACGGCAAAGTGGCGAAGCTTCAGGGCCAGTGGATTTAAATTTGTCAAGAGAAAGCATGAGGGCTTTTTGCCTCCAGGAAAGTGACGCTTTTCCTTCTTTGGTTGGCGGGTTCCCTGCTTCTGCAGTCGGCACCGCCGGTAATACCGGAAATGCGCGTCCGGGTGCTTCGGGTGGAGAAGGCGGCTTGAAAGAAGCCTTCTCTTCAAGCGGCACCTGACAACCCTCTTGTGCAAGTGCCGGAAACGTGCTGTTGAAGCCGAAAAGCAGAAGAAGCAGGCCTGTGTGAAAGCTGAATCTTGAGTATAAAAAAGAGGGCATTAATGTTACCATCTAGCATTGCAGCTGAAATCCTAAACTGTTGCAGGCAGGCTGACAATAGAGAGAGGTTGCAAATAGAAGATAATTATTCCAGGATCTTCACTGTTAGAGGTGTTCTATCCGTATGAAAAAAGTACTGGCAATGGGTTTATTACTCTCAACAGCGGTTTTTGTTCAGAGCGCTCAGGCTGATAACATTGCCGCCGATGAGTCGGGTTTGATCAGAGAAGGCGAAAGCCTGGCTGGAGCCGGGCGCTGGAAGCAAGCAAGCGATGCGTTTTTAAAAGCCTCGGCGCTGAATCCGTCAAATATAGTGGCATTGCACGATCTGGCCGTTTCATACGCTCATTGCAACAGATTGCATGAGGCTGCAGAATGCGAAAGAAAGGCGCTTGCAATCGACAAGAATTATGTGCCTGCACATATTGAGCTTGCCTGGATTTTACAAAAGCTTTCTGACAGAAGCGCTGCTCAGGAGCATTTAAAGCGGGCTCTGGAATTAGAGCCGGAGAATAAAATCGCCAGAAAAAATCTTGAAGCCCTGAACCTCAGGCAGTGGCGCAGCAAGCCCGAACCGGCGGCACTGGAGCCACCGCAGCTTGCTGATACCAGAAAACAGAATGGCTCGAGTTCGGACAGTCCTGTGTCAAAAGCACTTATAAGCAGAGGCCAGAATATGTTCAGGCATGGCAAATACGACACCGCCAGGCGCTTTTTTGAACAGGCCCTCGAAAACAGCCCCAGATCCACGCTTGCTAGAACCTGCCTGGGGGTTGCCCTTGGTTCAAGCGGCGATTTAGACGGGCAGATTCGCGAAGAGCGCCTTGTGCTTGAAAGCGACCCAAAAAACAGTGTGGCGCTTTGTAATTTAGCCTGGGCTCTTGCCCGGAAAGGGGAGCTTAAAGAGTCGCTTGCCAGCTACCAGAAAGCAATTGAATTGAATCCAGCTCTATTGGATGCTCAAATAGGTCAGGCAGTTTTGCTTTATAGAACTAATAAGCCGGAGGCAGCAATTGCAGTTTTGAAAGAGGCGTTGAGATTAAAACCGAATTCTTCTGCTCTTAATTTGAGCCTTGGAGCAGTGATGCAGGCTTCAGGCAGAATTGAAGAAGCAGTTCCGCATCTTCAAGAAGCTCTCAGGCTGGCTCCTAATCATCTTGAAGCCAAAAATCGTCTGGCGGCAGCATATTTGAGTTCGGACAATTTTGCAAAATCGCTTGATCTATATAAGCAACTGGTAGAGCAGGATCCTAATAATGCTGAACTGCGAATTGGTCTGGGACTGTCGCAGACCAAATGCAACGATATAAATTCGGCTTACCGCGAGTTCAAAAAAGCAGCGGAGCTGGACAAGAACCTTGCTGCACCTCATGCCTGTTTATCAATGATTGACGAGTTGCGCGGCCAGTTAAGCAAAGCCGAAGCCGAAGCCAGGATCGCCCGTGAAAAGGACCCGGATACCCTGTTTTTCAAGGATTCTCTGGAACGCCTGGCTAAATCAAGAAGCGATAGCCAGATGTAATTTGAGTGCTAAACTAGATATATTCCAGACTGTATTTTTCAGGACTTGTGCAGACAAAGAAGAGATCTGAACTAGCGGTTATTTTGCTTCTTGCTCTAAGCCAGCCGGGGGCCGGTGCTCTGACGCCTTATGAAGCGGGGATAAAAGAGTACAATTCTGGAAATTACAAATCAGCAGCAGATGCTTTTTCAAAGGCTGCCAGAAATGAACCGGGCAAGCAGCTCTATCACTATCTTCTAGCGAACTGTCTTGTTCATATGGATGAGCATGAAAAAGCCGCTGAGGAATACAAAAAAGCTTATTTAATTGATTCTGGAAATAGCACCGGCTTGTTTTCAAAGCAGGCCTTGCTTGCTTATAAAAAACCGATTCCCCGGAAAGCAGACGGCAGCGCCGAGCTAGAACGTGTAAAAACCCTGATTGAAAAGCAAACGAATTTTGAAAAAGACAAGCATGATTCAATGGCCAGCCGCAGCCAGCAATCGATAAGGTCTCAACTCGAGGAAAGACTGCGTTTTATAGACCAGCAAATGGAAGCTGATATTCAAAAGCTACACGAGCCGATTGTTTATACTCCCGGCCCCCAGGCCAACCGCTTACTTGCAATGCCCGAGCTTTTGAAAGAAAGAGAAGAGCAGATCAGGCGTAGTGCTGTGGCAGAAAAAGAACGTCTGGTTAGAGAAGCTGACGACAGGAGTAAACCATACGATGCCTGGCGAAAAGACAGGGCTGCTCTCCTTGATGAGGCAGCTTCCAATTTAAAAACCCAACTTGAACAGCCGACCGGTCCGAGCGGTGTTAAACTGCAAACCCAGGGAACCGGGCTTTATGTCCGTTATTACGGAAAGCCTGCGGAAAGTCACTTGCCGGAGACGCGCCCTGCTACTTGCCGCATCAGAGAGGCCGGCAGCCAGACTGAAGCCGAGCTGGCTAAAGAAAGAGCTGCCGACATGGCCAGAACTCTGCGTAATGGTTCAGAAAGTGAAGTCAAAGGCAGGCTGATTAAGAAGGAAAGCGACATTTATTTTGTGCAAAAAAGCGCAGGTAACAGCTAGATAAAAACGACTTTTGATCGGGTTTTTGATCTGCTATGATCCTCCTTAGTCTCGGTCGTAGGATGAAGCTGAGTAAGTTTTGTCCTACAGCTTTGAAAACTAAGGGAATCCGACTCAATACGTTGAAGTAGACCTATGAATCTTTGTTTTTTACGAAGGAATTAGGAAATGGAATACGTTACGGAGGGTACCCACCTGGATTTATTCCGGGTCAAAAAACTGCGGCGGTCCCACGGCTGAGACAGCATTTTGATTAATCAAAGCGTGAGCATTCATTTAAATAGTGCTGAAGATACCTTCCGGCTTGGAGTTCTTACAGCCTCATCGTTGCTTGAAGGAAAGCATTTGATCGGTCTTACAGGAGAGCTGGGGGCCGGCAAGACCACATTTACACAGGGGCTTGCCGAAGGCCTTGAGATTGATGAATCAGTTTCCAGCCCAACGTTTTTGATGCTAAATGAGTATCAAAGCGGGAGAATACCGCTATATCATTTCGATCTATATCGCTTGCAAGAAGATCTTGATGCCGGCTCCCGGGCTGCTCAGAGTCTGAAAGCAGAACTTGATGAGATCATGGAAGAAAATAATCTGATTGTGCTAGTTGAGTGGATAAATTTATGGGAAGAATTTGCCGACTCATACGATCAGCTACGCATAGAGATAGTGTATTTAAGCAGCAGTGAAGGCCGGGGCGCTAGCTTATCATCCAGAGGAGCCAGCGCAAGCAGGCTTTTGGACGATATTTGCAGCAAGCTTTCGGAAAATCTCAAATAAAATTGTAAATTTATGAGAGTAAATAAACCTGATTCGTTTTAGCAAGAGGGAAAAATCGCTCTTTATGGAAGCAGCTTGCCAGCTTGAGAGCTTTTAAGTTGTTGGATAGTGACAATGCTTGCGAAGCCTTCCAGAACCCAGGCTTGACAAGTCACTTGCGGTCTCCTGTACGAAAGGCAGGAATTGGTAAAAGCAGGAAAGAGAACCGTATATAAAAGGAGGGCGTGTTATACTCACCGCTTGCTGGGTTCTTGACAGGCCTTTGCAAATAGCAGACAAATTTTTCTTGTCGCTTTAAAAGAAACATGTCATTTTGAATAACCAGTAAATCCCTTCTCAAAAGACAAAAGCAAAAAAGCCATATGGGTAAATCGCTTGTAATAGTAGAGTCTCCTGCCAAAGCCAAAACAATAAGCAAAATTCTTGGCACGGACTTCCAGGTAAAAGCCAGTGTCGGGCACGTGCGTGATCTCCCCAAAAATAAGCTGGGAGTGAATGTGCGGAAAAATTTCGAACCACAGTATGAAATTCTTCAAGACAAAGAGTCGATAGTTAAAGAGTTAAGAGAAGCAGCAGAAAAGGCAGACAAAGTCTATCTGGCGCCAGACCCTGACCGTGAGGGAGAAGCTATCGCCTGGCATTTGTCCGAAATTCTTGATATTCCAGCCAAGAAGCTGCACAGGGTGGAGTTCAACGAAATCACCAAAGAAGCGGTTCTGGCAGCAATAAAGAAGCCGCGACATATAGACGGGCGTCTTGTAGACGCGCAGCAAGCAAGAAGGCTGCTCGACAGGCTTGTAGGCTATAAAATCAGTCCGCTTTTGTGGCGCAAGATTCATGGACGCTCAGCCGGCCGGGTTCAGAGCGTGGCAGTCAGGATAATCTGCGAACGTGAGTGTGAAATCGAGAAGTTCGAGGCCAAAGAATACTGGTCGCTGAAAGCCGATTTTAACAAGGCACGCGTAAAGCAGGCCTTTAAGGCCAATCTTGTCAAATACGACGGTAAGCGCATCATAGCTGCTTCAGACAAGAGTAGCAGTACTACGATGATCATCGATTCAGAAAAGGCTTGCAAGAAAATAACCGGCGCTCTTGAAGGCGAGGAGTTTACTGTTAGCTCTGTTAGCCAGAAAAATAGCCAGCGCCAGCCACAAGCTCCTTTTATTACATCGACGCTTCAAAGAGAATCGGCAAACACTCTTGGTTTTACAGTCAAGAAAACCATGCAAATTGCCCAGTCTTTGTATGAAGGTGTGGAACTCGGTTCCCAGGGTCCTTCCGGTTTGATTACATATATGAGAACGGACTCTACCCGGGTTTCTCAGCAGGCACAGGAAGAAGCAAAAGAATATATCCTAGAAAAGCACGGTAAAAAGTATTACCCGGACAAGCCTCGCATATACGAGCGCAAAGGCAAGAGCATTCAGGACGCTCACGAAGCAATCAGACCTACCAGTGCTTACAAAACACCGGAAAACTTGAAGCAGTATCTTTCAGCCGATCAGTTCAAGGTTTATAAGCTTATATGGGAGCGTTTCATTGCAAGCCAAATGACCGCGGTCGAACTGACAACAAGGGCTGTTGAAATCAGCGCCGGCAAGGGAGTATTTCGTGCATCAGCATCTGAAATCACCTTTCCTGGATACACGATTGTATTGAACCGTGAGTCCAAGGAAAACGAAGATGAAGATGAAATGACCGATCACCTGCCCGAACTTGCAAAAGGTGACAGCGTTAAGCTCAAAGCTCTTGATCCCAAGCAGCATTTCACTCAGCCGCCACCTCGCTTTTCGGAAGCAAGCCTGGTCAAAACCCTGGAAGAGTTGGGAATCGGTAGACCATCTACTTATGCAGCTACAGTGGCGACTATCATCGATAGAAAATATGTGGAACGACAGCAAAAAACACTTTTGCCGACCAAGCTGGGACGAAAAGTAAACGAACTGCTGGTCGAACATTTCGGCAATATAGTAGATGTAGGATTTACGGCTGAAATGGAAGCAAAGCTGGACCAGATCGAAGACGATAAAGTCGACTGGCATGGCATGCTTAAGGACTTCTACAAACCCTTCGGCGAAACCTTGAAAAAAGCCGAAGAGAGCATGAAAAAAATAGTGATTCTGGCTGACCCGCCGCAATATTGCGAAAATTGCTCTTTGCCGATGGCTGTTAAGTCTTCCAGATTCGGGCTTTTTCTTGGATGTACCAACCACCCCGAATGCAGCTTTAAAATTGCGCTTACAAGAGACGGGCAGCCAGTGCCTCCGGACAGGCCATCTGAAGAGCCCTGCAAAAAATGCAGTCAGAATATGGTGATTAAATATGGCCCGTATGGCGACTACCTGTTCTGTGAGCCATGTAATGAAAAGCAAGCAATTGTGAAATCAACCGGCGTCATGTGCCAGCGGGAGGGTTGTGGCGGTGAAATCGTCGAGAAAAAATCCCGACGCGGAAAAATGTTCTATGGTTGCAGTCATTACGGGCTGAACAAATGCACGATGGCTTACTGGTATCCTCCCCTGCTTTCTGGCGGACCGGAAGGAAGCACGGCATGTCCAAAATGCAAGGCATTGCTTCTTTACAAGACTCTGAAAAGAGGTGACCAGCTTGCCTGTTCGAACAAGGAATGTGACTTTACGCAACTTGCCACAGGTAAAGAAACCCACGCTTGACGACGCTTGAAATGCGGCAAGCCGTGGCAAAATCATTATCAATAGGTTAAGCTCTGAAAGCTAAAATCGGGAGAAATTGCCCAGATTTTGGGGATCACCGGGCTCAAGGCCTATTTGCCGGTGTTAGAATTAATTAGATAAAGCTGCTACGGGAGGCGAAAACGCCATGTTTGAGCGTTTTACAGAGAAGGCAATCAAAGTGATCATGCTCGCCCAGGAAGAAGCCCGCAGGCTCGGGCACAACTTTGTGGGTACAGAGCAGATCCTTCTGGGTCTTATTGGTGAAGGTACAGGCATCGCTGCCAAGACATTGAAGTCCATGGGTGTAAACCTGAAGGATGCAAGGGTCGAAGTTGAAAAAATAATCGGGCGTGGTTCCGGATTTGTTGCTGTGGAAATTCCATTTACTCCGCGGGCAAAGCGGGTTCTGGAGCTTTCCTGGGATGAAGCCAGGCAGCTAGGTCATAACTATATCGGCACCGAGCACCTGCTTCTTGGATTGATACGTGAGGGAGAGGGAGTCGCCGCCAGGGTGCTGGAGAACCTGGGTGTGGATCTGACAAAAGTCCGCAGCCATGTTATTCGCTTGCTTGGAGAAAGCGGCGCTGCTACTGCCGGTGCTACCACATCCGCCGGAACCGGTCGCTCAAAAACTCCTACTCTGGACGAGTTCGGGGTCAATCTCACTCAAGCAGCACAAGAAAGCCGCCTTGACCCGGTTGTTGGTCGTGAAAAGGAAATTGAACGTGTAATCCAGATTCTGGGAAGGCGCACAAAAAACAATCCGGTTCTTATCGGTGAGCCTGGTGTTGGTAAAACAGCCATCGCAGAAGGGCTTGCGATTCGTATCGCAAACGCTGATGTTCCGGATATTCTCATGGACAAGAAAATTGTTCAGCTTGACATTGGGCTGCTGGTTGCAGGTACCAAATACCGTGGTGAATTCGAAGAGCGTTTGAAAAAAATCATGGATGAAATTCGTGGTGCAGGCAATGTCATGCTTGTGATCGACGAACTTCACACTTTGATTGGTGCCGGTGCTGCCGAAGGCGCAATTGACGCAGCCAACATTTTGAAACCGGCACTTTCTCGCGGTGAATTGCAGTGTATCGGTGCAACCACCATGGACGAATATCGCAAACACATCGAGCGTGACGCTGCCCTTGAAAGACGTTTTCAGCCGGTGATCATAGACCCGCCCAGTGTTGAAGAAACCGTTGAAATTCTGCGCGGCTTGAGACCCAAGTATGAAGAACATCATCGTTTGATAATTTCAGATGAAGCCATAGATCAGGCAACCAAGCTTTCTGATCGCTATATCAGTGATCGCTTTTTGCCAGACAAAGCAATCGATATCATCGACGAAGCTTCTTCGCGCGTAAGACTGAGAGCCAGCTCTCTGCCACCGGAAGGCAAGGAAGTTGAGCGAGAGTTGCGCAAAGTAAGACGCGACAAAGAAATGGCGATTCGCAATCAGGAATTTGAAAAGGCAGCATCATTGCGTGAATCTGAAACTAAGCTTTCAGAGAAAATTCGCGATATTCAGCAGCAATGGAAAGCCAAGCAGGAAACAGAAAAGCCCGTGGTCACAGGTGAAGAAGTGGCTCATGTGGTCAGCACCTGGACAGGCATTCCGCTTTTGAAACTGACAGAGGGCGAATCAGACAGGCTCCTGCGCATGGCAGAAGTTCTTCACCAGAGAGTCATTGGTCAGGATGACGCAGTGGATGCCGTTTGTAAGGCGATCCGCCGGGCTCGTGTCGGTTTGAAAAATCCGAACCGCCCGATCGGCAGCTTTATCTTTTCAGGTCCGACTGGTGTGGGTAAAACCGAGCTGGCCAAAGCTCTTGCAGGCTACTTCTTCGGTTCGGAAGACAACATGATCCGTATCGACATGTCCGAATTCATGGAGCATCACACGACCTCCAAGCTTATCGGTTCACCGCCCGGCTATGTAGGCTATCAGGAAGGTGGCCAGCTTACTGAAGCTGTACGCCGCAAGCCTTATTCGGTAGTGCTCTTCGACGAAATTGAAAAAGCGCATCCGGATGTGTTCAACGTGCTTCTGCAAATTCTTGATGATGGTCGCCTTTCAGACAGCAAAGGCCGGACTGTCGACTTCAAGAATACAATCATCATTATGACTTCCAACGTTGGTGCGCAGTTCATCGACAAGTCGTCGCTTTCGGTCGGCTTCCAGATGTCCGATACCAAAACCGAGCACACCGAGCGTTATAAAAAGATTCGCGACCTGGTTATGGATTCGATGAAGAAAACCTTCAGACCAGAGTTCCTGAACAGAATCGATGAAATTATCGTATTCCAGCAGCTCACCAAAGAAGAAATTCGCCGGATTGTCGATATCATGTCTGCCGATCTTCAGAGCCGCCTGAAAGCTCAGGGAATGGAGCTCGTTATCACAGACGAGTGCAAGGACTTCATCGCCAAAGACGGCTACAACCCGACTTATGGTGCCAGACCTCTGCGCAGATCCATTCAACGCTTGCTTGAAGATGCACTTGCTGAGCAGGTTCTGCAGGGACGCTTCAAAGAAGGAGATACAATCACCACCGATCTTGACGGTGACGCCTTCAAATTCGAAAAAGCTCCTGAAAAAGAGAAGAAAGAAGTTGCCGCGTCAAGTGCTAAATCAAGCAAGAAAGACAAAGGCGACGATTCTAAAGCCGACAAAGACGAAGACAAATAAACTCTCAGGGCTTTGAGTTCTCGTTTAGTTGGCGGGCTTCCTGGCTTAGTGCAAGGATCTTTTTGCACTTGTTTTGGACCAGTGCCGCTTCAGCTGCGGATAAACTGTCGAGTTGCTGCAATGCAATATTACAGATCGGGCAGGCTTCTTTGCTGAGCCCGTTCTTTTGTGCCCATTCAGCCCAGTGCATCAGGTCCCGGGCCACGCGCGGATCTGTTTTCAGCAAGTGAAGCAGATTGAGTCTGGTTTTTTCAATCTCGAGCTTTGCAGCCCGCAAATCTCCCTGCCTTTTCAATTCCGTGTATAAAAGCCAGGACGCAGCTACAGCACCCTTGCAGCTTCGCTGGCTGGGCAGTTTGTCTGTTATTTTAAGAGAAAGCTGCGCGCATTTTATGGCGTCTTTGTGCGAGCCGTTGTCTGCAAGAAAAGCTGCATAATCTAGATAGGCAAGAGCAAGCGCCTGATCTTCCTGATTGAGTTCTTTATAGTCTTCTATGCACTTGATGAAGGCCGCTCTTGCTTCTTCTGTTTTTCCTTGCCTGGCATATGATTCTGCCAGCCGTCTTGCTGAGCGCAGTGCGAGTTCATCGCCTGGATAAATTGAAATGGCATTCGTCCACGCACTTACAGCATCTTGATAGTCTCTTGTTTTTTCATAGCAATTTGCCAGGCCGCAGCTTGCCTGGTAAGCTAATTTTTTTCGTGCTTCGTTTGTCGCAAGTGATTTTGATTGTTTGATCACAGACTTGTATTTTGTAATTGCTTCAAAATACTGGTGTTCATGGCTTAGCTTGTTTGCTTCATGAAGGGTTTTGCTCAGAGCTTTGATCTCAGGTCTTTTCTGCTTAAGAACCCCGCTTGTTTCGGCTTCTAAAAGCTCGGTGGCTTTGTTGGTTTTATCGACAGCAAGTGCAAAAAAAGAAATTAGAGCAATTGCGGCAAGAGCGCAGGCTGTGAGTATGGCGGAATTGAAGGACTTTGCTGATTTTCTGTCTGACGGCGCATCTGAGTCCGAAAAACAGCTTTCAAGTTCGTTTGCAAATTCCGCCATTGAAGACTGTCTTTTCCGGGGGTCTTTGTCCAGGGCTTTTTTAAGAACGATTTTTAGAGCAGTCGGAATAGCCGGATCAAGTGATTCAATGCGTTCTCCCGGGTCCTCGTTGCAGTGGCGGTAGAGTACGCCCACGGCAGTGTCGGCATCAAAAAGTTTTTCGCCTTTAAGCATTTCAAACAAAACACAGGCAAGTGCGTAAAGATCACTTTCTGGAAGAGCCTTTGCAGTAACCTGTTCCGGGCTCATGTAATGGGGACTTCCTAATAGCTGACCTGTTGCTGTCAGCTTTTGATATTCAAGATCAATCTTGTCATTGTCCGCAAGTGAAGCGAAGCTCGAGAGCCCGAAGTCTATCAATTTGACGAAATCAGGTTCAGGGAGGCTTTCAAGCAATATATTCTCCGGTTTGAGATCTCGGTGTAAAATGCCTAGATCATGGGCGGACTGCACTGCCTGCGCTGCTTGAACGGCTATTTTAAGAGTTCTTGACCAGTGGAGCTTTCCTTCCCCCAGGGCTTGCCTGAGGCTCTGTCCTTTGAGAAATTCGCAAACAGCATAAGGATCTGAGTCTTCGTCAAGTGCCAGAGCATAAACAGTCATAATATTAGGATGTACGAGCCTTGAGAGAAGTTTGAACTCTCTGTAGAAGCGAGCAATACTTTCCTGGTCTTTGAGAGCGTCGCTGTGCAAAAATTTAAGAGCGAGCTCACGTCCATTGTCTAATTGCCGGGCGTGATAAACGGAACCCATGCCACCGGAGCCCAGCTTTGCCAGAATCATGTAACGTTCCTGAAATAGCTCGCCGACTTTTGGCTGTGCAGACATGGTTTTTCTCCAATGAATCATTTCATTCCACGGTGTTTTCAGCCTGAATCAATGGTTTCTCCATGAATGTTAATATGTTGATGCCGGCAAAATGGAAAGATCTCAGGTGCTAAGTCCAGCAAGTGTTTTTGAAAACAGGTATGAAATTATCTGCTTGCTTGGTGACGGTGGCATGGGCAGGGTTTATAAAGCAAGGCAAACTGATGCCGACCGGCTCGTAGCTTTGAAGCTGTTACATGAGCTAAGCAACGACGATGAAAATAGCCTGGCTCGGTTTCGGCGCGAAGCAAAAGCGCTGGCAACGCTGGACCATATAAACATCGTCAGATTTTATCACTTTGGTTTTTCAGGGAGCCTTCCTTATGCAGTGCTTGAATTTTTGCCTGGAAAAAACCTGGCAAATCTACTGAATGAACGCAGTCCGTTTGCGGTTTCAGAAAGCATGGTGATCATGAAACAACTGCTTGCCGGGCTTTCTTATTCACATTCAAAAGGAGTAGTTCATCGCGATTTGAAACCGGCAAACATAATAATGCTTGCCGGTTCCGAGTCAGGACATTTGAAAATTGTTGATTTCGGTCTGGCCAGATTTACTTGTTCGGGAAATGAAAGCGAGAAACTTACTGAAACAGGACTTTTGATAGGGAGTGTTCATTACATGAGTCCTGAGCAGTCAAAAGGACTGGCATGCGATGAACGTAGCGATATTTATTCTGCCGGCTGCATATTTTATGAGTTGCTCACAGGTCAAAAACCATTTGATGCAGACAGTCCTGTTGGAGTGCTCTATAAGCAAGCAAAAGAGGAGGCGCCTGCATTTGCAAGCACTGCCTCCGGAAAGGATCTGCCGCCTGAGTATGAAATGGTCACAAGAAAAGCAATGTCGAAAGATCCTGCTCAAAGATATCAAAGTGCTGAAGAATTTCTTTTAGATCTTGAAGCTATTGAATCTGGAAAGCATGTAAGTGCGGGCAAGGTCCGCAAAAGGATTTCGGGGGTGGCCCTCTGCTCCATTATTGCCGGGCTGTTTGCTTTGGCTTGCTTGTTTGTTTTCTATCCGCTATTGAAAGCAAAAAATCATGCAGATGGCGTAATCGAAATAAAAACAACGCAAGAGAAAAATAGAATCCAGTTTGAGCGCGAGAAAAGGCGTCTGGAGAAAATGATTCTTCATGCAAGGAGGCAGCTTGAAAGCGCAAAAACTGAAGCAGAAAAGCAGGACGCTTCAAGAGAGCTGGTTTATAGTCTTTCCTGGCTGGGACGGGTTGAAACAGAAGCAAGAAATCTCGCAGAAGCCCTGAAATTACTGGACGAAGCTTATGAGCTTTGCGATTCTACGGGCGAAACCGCAGCAGAAGAAAAGATTCGGGTGTTGATCTTGCAAGGTCGGGCAAAGTTTTCTGCAGGCAGGATCGAAGATTCAAATAATGATATTGAAACTGCTTTTGCAGCTGCTGAAAAACTCTGGGGGAAAGGCAGCATACAGTGGCAGGATTTGCTCATGCAAAAACTGATTTTGCATGCCCGTGAAAAAAAATATCTGCTGGTGAAAGAAGAGCTCGATACCCTGCGAATTTGCTGGGATGAATCTCCACCTACAAATCCCCGAAGCATGAGTGGCCGTTTTCAGTCAGTTACCAGGGGCGGACCGCAACGACGGGAGCTTTTGCGCGAAATGCTTGACGAACTGCTTGCAAATGAAACAGATCTAAAAAAACAAGAGTCAGAAGATCGTTTTGCTGCCATTATCGCTGCAGGCAAAGTTTTTCAGCGAATCGCCGATGGTTATGGTGCAAGAGCCTGTATCAAAATGGCTTCAGAAACTGTAAGTAAGAGTTCTGTTTCTGAACTGCCGCCTGAGCTTGTAAAAGAACTTGCGAAGCTTCAAAATCAAGTAAAGTAGTTCTTGCACTTAAGAATCTAAGCATAGCAGGGAGGCAAAATGGCAATTGAGACCGGCAAGCAAGCCAGACTGCTTGTGTCTATAAATCCTGCCACTAAAGAAAAGCTGGGAGAAACTGCAGCTACAGAGCCAGCTGAGATAGAACTAATTGTTCGGGGTGCAAAAAAAGCTCAAAAAATCTGGAAGAAGAAGTCGATTGCAGAAAGGCTTAAGCTAATAAAAGAGTTTAGAAGACTGCTTTCACACGGTCAGGATGCGGTTAGCAAATTGATTACGAATGAAGCAGGTAAGCCATTTACAGAAGCCATGGTTTCAGAAGTTTTTGCCGTGCTTGAAACCTGCCAGTGGCTTGAAAACAAAGCTGAAAGTATATTGAAAGACGAGTCTGTGGAACTCAATCAGATCTTTTTTACAGGCAAGCGCTCATATAATCATTTTGAGCCTCTTGGTGTAATAGCAGTCATTTCACCCTGGAACTATCCATTTTCAATTCCTGCCACTTCAATGCTGATGGCTCTTTGTGCAGGAAATGCAGTGGTGCTCAAACCATCGCCTAAAACCGCCCTTACAGCAGCTGCGCTTGTAGAGCTTTTTTACAAGGCTGGCTTTCCAAAGGAGCTAATTGGCCTGGTGCAGGGTGAGAACAAAGAGTGTGAAAGGCTCATTCTTGCAGGAGTAAACCGAGTTGTATTTACGGGTTCTGTTTCAGGCGGCAGAGCAATAATGTCGATCGCTTCTCAAAAGCTTGTGCCTCTTACTCTTGAACTTGGCGGCAAGCATGCAGCTATCGTGCTGCCTGACGTAGATCCGGAGGCTGCGGCCTCAGGCATAGTATGGAGCGCTTTTACAAACGGCGGCCAGGCATGTGCTTCAATAGACAGGCTTTACCTGGTAAAACCGCTAAACCCAAAGCTGCTTGAAAAAACTGTCGAAATAGCGTCAAAGCTGAGACTCGGGGATGGTATGAATGCTGATACCGATGTCGGCCCGCTTATAGATGAAGAACAGCTTCAACGGATGAAAGATCTGCTTGCTGATGCCACTGAAAAGGGAGCAGAAATATTATGTGGCGGCAAATCCCGTGAGGATCTGGGTGGCTATTTTTTCGAGCCCGCTGTAATAGGTGGTCTGAAACCTGAAATGCGTATCTCAAAGGAAGAAATCTTTGGTCCGTTTTTGCCTGTCTATGAATTTGATTCGGCTGAAGAGGCAATTCAAGCGGCAAATGCCAGTGAGCTCGGACTGGCTGCTTCAGTATGGACCGCTGATCTCGGGCGGGGCACGGAGCTTGCAGAAGAACTTGAAGCCGGAGTTGTCTGGGTAAACGAAGGGTTGTATTCTCACGTATGTCCGGATGCTCCCTGGGGAGGCATTAAAGAATCCGGCTTCGGCAAAGCCCATTCAAAATACGAGTTGCTTGATCTGGTTTCCGTAAAGAATCTGGGTCTGAGTTCTGAGGGTATAAGAGACTGGCATTATCCGTATTCTCAAAATGCTCGCGATTATGTGAAAGCAGGAATAGACCTGCTTCACAAAGCAAGTGTTTCTGATCGCTTGCAAGCTTTGTTGCGGGTTCTTTCGCTCAAATCCAAGTTGCGTAAATAAAGCATTTTGTATTTTGCTGCTGGTGCTACCACCGGCAGTAGCACGTTTTTCTTTTCTAAACGGTGTCTTAACACAGTGTCGAACTGTTAAGATTCGCAGTCTAGCGCGGTTTTCGCAAGATCGGTTAGCAAAGCCAGCTATGTAGCCATGGGGCTATGCGTATTTTCAGCATAGCGCCCTTGTCTCAGGGTCTTAGCTAATGCGCATTATGGGGATAGAACCGCTTCTTCAGAACAGTAAAAAAAAACAAAAAACTTTTGTTCTGCAAATGAAATCAAACTTTCTTTTCTCTGGCAGCCCCAGCCGGGCATTGCCTGGCTCTCAAACAATGGAGAAGGACATGACCATTCATCGTCGAATGGAGGCTGTTCTTGGTGGCGGAGGCGTGAAAGGTTTCTGCCACATCGGATTTCTTGAGGGTTGCCGTTTGATGCAGGTCAGTTTCACAAGCGTGCTCGGCGTTTCGGTCGGGTCGCTTGTGGCTGCCTTGCACTGTAACGGCTTCAAGCCCGATGAAATCCAGCTTATTTTTGGCGAGCGATTGCGCACGAAGATGATCAAAGCTGCAAGAAATTACAGCGGCGACACTCCGTACTCAAAGCTCGCTCTTGCTTTGCTGGGCTATCGACCCCAGCCTCTCAAAGACGCATTTACTTCGCTTGGCGAACCGAGAAAGCCTAATGTCGATTTCGGCCTGAGCAAAGACAGTGTGCGTGAAGCAGTTCGAGACCAGGCTTCCTGGTATCCGGATCTGCTTGAGCCGATGCGTGAAATGGTAAAGGAGCTAGGACTCGAGCCTCATCCTGAGCTCAAGATTCTGGCTTTCGATGCTATTGAGCGCAAGCCGGTGCTTTTTGCTGGCACAAACTATGACCTGGCTCTGGCGCTTGCGGCAAGCTGCTCGCTTCCCGGTGCTTTCAGGCCGGTCGATTCAGCAGACGGTCGCGGCCTTTATGTGGACGGTGCGCTCTATCATCGCAACCCGGTGGAGTTCTGCCGCGGACCCGCGCTTGTTAGCAAGCTCGGATTTGCGTCGGCGCTTCCAGCCGAAAGGCTATCGCCTGTCGAATACTACGGTCATCTGCGTGAGATGCTGGGACTCAACCAGTTCCAGGCAAGCGCCGTTGATAACACTGCAGGCCATCACATAGTAGTGGAAATGGAAACTCCGAGAATCGCCGGTATGAGTTTCGGCATTTCGCGGCAAAGCCAGGACCAGATGGTGGCTTACGGCAAAGTCGCAACCATGACACGTCTGGAGGCTGCATTCAAACAAGCAGCCTGACGAAAAAAGGAGAGTTCTATGACGGCAAAAACCGTGATGAAACTAGCTGTCAAACCCAGTGAGGACATGACAGTCAAAGTGCTCTACAACGGCAAAGAGATCTTCTCGGAAGATGTGCTTGCCGGCAAGCGCTACGAATGGGAAATCGAGATTCCGCAGGTCACTGGAACCGCGACTGTTTACCTGGTGGTGAACGGTGAGTGGCAGTGGGCAGGCCAGAAGGACTACAAGTTCTAAGTCGAAAAGCTCTTGAAACAGGGATGGGTGCTCTTCAGCGCCTGTCCCTGTTTTGTTTCTGGTGCTTCTGGCAGATTTTGTAAATTCGTTAAGCAGTTGCAAGCTTGCTTGTTTCAATCCTGTTTCATTCTTTTGCCACTCTGCCTTCAGCTTTTGCTTAGTTTCGTAGACTCACGCAGTTGCAAGCTTGCGCAGAGTTTCAGCTTGAAATCCTCTGCTAAGTTGCGTGAGCCCGGGCCAGGATTATTTGAAACAAAGAAGTTACAAAGAGGACCGTCTCTTGCCATCTGCTGGTCGAAATTCATAGTTTGTAGATCCAACACGTTCCATTCTCTCTTCCAGGCGCCCGACCAAGTAAAGACAAGAAATTTCAGATTTGAAAGCAAGATCCCCCGGGGTCTTGCTTCTTGCCCTTTGCTGTCAGCGCTTGCCAGAGTTTTGGAGCTGGATTCTTGCGTGAACCTCAAACAAGGAGACTGACATGGGCTTTCTGCTCTTCATCCCCGCGCTTCTGCTCGGCTTTCCCCTGGTTATCGGTGCCTGGATTGCCGGTACCCGCATCTACAACTTCATCAAGAAGCAGACCGGCAACAGCCAGACTGCTTTCGTGGTCACCCTCTGCCTGATGGCGGCGGCTCTCTCGCTGATGACCGCTCCGGTCTGGCTGCTCGGCTGGCAGGGCTATGCCGTGGTCAGCGCCGTCTACATCACCTTCGTCGGGATCGGCGCTCCGCACGTCCTGCGTGTGCTCCGCTTCCTGGCCATCGAGCTCGACTCGGACCCGGACAACGACATTCCGCTGCCTGTGGAGACGAACGAGAAGAAGACGACGACGAACTAACGTTGCCCTGGCGCAACTGAACTGAAACACCGACTTTTCTAAGTTCGGCTTGAACTGGAGAACCGAATGATTCACAAGATCACAAACTTCCTTCTGGGAGCGATCTTGCTGCTGACAGCAGTGATTGCTCCCGCGCAAGCGCAAGCCAGCTCGACCTGGCTTCCCAGCTTCGACCGCGGCACCCACGTTTACGTGGACCCGGCTCTTTCGAAGCACCCTTCCTATCCGGTGACTTTCTCCGGCATGGAAAAAGAGGTCAATTCGCTTTCGACAAAGCACGGCATTGACGTATATGTCGTCGCCACCGAACGCGACTTCGACCCCAACCGCGTGATTGCCGCCGAAATCGCCGAAGATCTGGTGGCACGCTGGTCCGGACGCAGTGACTTCTCGAAAGAGAAGTTCCTGGTGATTGTCTGGGTGCGGCAGGAGACCAACCCGAACAAGGGCTCTGTCGCTGCATACGCCGGCAACAAGCTGCAGGGCTACGGCTTTACGAAGAGCCGCATGAATGACCGGGTCTACGGGCCCGTGATTCCGGCCCTGAAGCAATACATGCCGCAAGACCCGCAGCAGGCCATGCTCCAGGTGATCCGCAACGTCAACACTGGTGTTGACCAGGCAATCGCCGCTGCAAAGCAGGCCGAGCAGGATCGCATCGAAGCCGCAAAGCGCGCTGAGCAAGACCGTATCGCTGCTGAAAAGCGCGCCGAGCAAGATCGTATCGAGGCCGAGCATCGTGCGGTCGAGAACGCCAGGCGTGCCGAGCAGATGAAGACGATTGCTCTTTACGGCCTGCCTTCGCTTGCTCTTATCGGTCTGCTCATCTTCCTGACCCTGCGTTTCCGGCGCACGCGTGCTCGTGCTTCTGAAGTACTCGAAAAGTCCCGGACCGAACTGCAGAACGCCGGCCACTGGTATGTGCAGCTGGAAGAGGCCTATCTCGGCTTCTTGAAGCGGCAGACCGACTGGCAGAAGCGCTTCGACCCCAAGGGCAAGACCGCCAAGCAGTTTGCTGAGGCTGTCGGTTGGTACGCCAACCTGACCACGCGCAAGCTGGCTGCGGCAGACATGTTCGAGCGTGCCGAGAAGTCGTTCAATTCGGCGCGCTGGCCTCTCACCGGCGGACTCGAGCGTACGATCGCCATCCTCACTGTCGAGGAAGTAACGGTCAGCGACCGCAACCTCTCGATTGAGGAAGCCGAGCTCTTCAAGGGTCTGGTGGTCGAGACCAAATACGCGCCTGCTGAGCTGCTTGCCAATATGGAAGAGCTCTTCGCCAAGACCAACAAGGCGCTGGCGCAGATCAAGAAAGCCTTCGAAGGTGCTGCCCAGAACCGGCAGGACATCGCTCAGCTTTTGGCTGAGGTCGAGGCTCTCAAGAGCGACGGTCTTGCGAAAGCCGGACTGAGCTTCAAGCCCTATGAAGGACGCCACAGCCAAATCGCACGCGAGCGTGATGCGGTTCTGGCTCTCATTGACAAAGACCCGCTTTCTGCCTTTGCCGGCAGCGAAGAGGTCGAAGAGAAGGCGCGCTTGCTCAAGGCCGACATCGAGCATGCAATCAAGCTCTCGGGCAGCCTGGCTCAGACTGCAAAGGAAGTCGAGGACGCCCGCAAGCGTGTCAGCGACGTTCGTGCAGCCAATGTCGGTTACAACTACCCGGAAAAGGCCGGCTCCGATGACAGGCAGGCAGGCGAGAAGTTCCTGCTTGCCGAACACGGCTTCAATCCGGACAACGACACCCAGGAAGCCGCGCTCCGCCTGGCTGATGCCCGTGCGGCCCTGCTTGACGGCAAGCTTGAGCTGGCCGAAAAGATGAAGGCTGCCTCAAGTGCTGCCTCTGCAAAAGCGGTGGCTCTGGTGGAGGAGATCCTCAACGCCAAGGTATTTGTCGAAAAGCAGGTGCTTCCGGTTCGCCAGAACCTCACGCGCCTGCAGAGCGAGCTTCCGGAAGCCGGCAAGAAGGTCGACGCGCTCAAGGCCGACTTCCTGGCCAAGAACTATGCAGGCGAGCCCGAAAAGCTCGTGCGCGCGCAGAAAGTCGCCGATTCCACCGAAGCCGAGCTCGCCAAAGTCCGCAAGGCCTACTTCGAGCAGAGCTTCATGTCTTCCCGCCGCTTGCTCGAGAACGTCGGCGGCGAGATTTCTAACAGTCGTGGAAAGCTCGTTGAGATTGCCACCCGGCTCTTGAAGCTGATTGACTTGCGTGCCCATGCGCGCAAGGTGATCGCCGAAAGCGAGCAGTTTGCCGCTACGCTCAAGTCCAAGCTCAGCGCCAACTCGTTCACCACTTCCCGTGGCACGGACGAGGCTTACGTGCGCTTGCTGCCCATGCTCAAGACCCAGAAGGCCGACGTTGCAAAAGACGTCACCGACTGGCCCGAGGCTGCAGCAAACGCCGACAAGCTGGCTGCCGAGTTCAAGAAGATCGACGGCGCCATCGATACGGAGAAGAAGGCTTACGAGCTTGCCGGTACCCGTATCGCAGAGCTGCGTGCGGCTATCTATCAGGCCACAAGTGCTGTCGCCAATCCGGATACCCGGACAGCGGCGCGCCGTAAGCTTGATGATGCCACTCGCGCATACGCCGAGGTCGAAGCTGAGTACAAGGTCGCCAAGTCCGACTGGAATACTCTTGCCCGCAAGGTCGAGAGCAAGAAGGAACTGGCTTCTGCGGCTCAGAAGGCTGCCGAGGCGGACCATCGCCTGGCCAATCAGGCTCGTCGTGCGATCGACGAAGTCGAGAGCCGTATCCGGGCTCTGGCAATCCGCAGCTTCACTCAGACGGTCAGCTGGCGCGGCTACAGCCAGGTGATTTCGCTGGCAACGGTTCTCGACCTTTCGGAAGCGAACCGTCATGTTGGCGCGGCAGCTTCCGATCTACGCAATCGTGACTACGAGGGCGCGATCGAGGCGGCAAAGCGTGCAGACCGGTCGGCTGACAAGGCCGAGGAGTGGGCCAATGCGCAGCTTGCGCTCATGGCTCAGGAGCTGATCTCGCGCTGGCAGGCCGAAGAGCGCCGCAAGGAAGAGGAGCGCCGTCGTCGCGAAGAAGAAGAGCGGCGCCGTCGTGAGGAAGAAGATCGTCGTCGGCGTCAGGAAGAAGAAGATCGCCGTCGGCGTGACGACAATAACTCCGGTGGGGGCAACTACGGCGGTGGTGCCGGTGGTGGCAACTACGGGGGTGGTGGTGCTGGAGGCGGCAACTACTAAGTAGCAGCTTTCAGCCAGGACAGAGTCGTTTCTTTACCGGGGGCAGGCAGGACTGATCTTTTCAGAACTTGCCTGCTCCCAACTCAAAACCGTCGACTGAGTCGACAAACCCAGAAATGGAGCAAACGAACATGAACGCGTACGAATTCATCGCTTATGGTGCTGGCATCTTTGCCGCCGTCGTCGCCGTGCTGGCGATCGTCCCCAACCCCTTCCGCCAGTCCGTGCGTGACACGCTGGCGATTCTGATCGGCAAGGGTCTCAACTCGAGCACTTCCGAACTCGAGCGCGCCGAGCGCCGCGTTGCGGTGCTGGCTGCCGAGATCAAGGAGAACGAGCGCAAGGCCTCCGATCTCCGCGGTACTTTGAACCACAACAAGAACAAGGTGGGCACCCTCAAGAAGGAGCTCGCTGCCGCCGAGGCCGACTATGACCTGGCCAAGGAGCAGAAGCTCGGTGAGGCGGCCGAAGCCGACTGCATCGACAAGATCGGTCAGGCCGAGGAAGCGCTGCGCGCCCAGGAAGTCGTCGTTTCCGACATCGAGAAGGCCGTCGACGCTACCCGTCTGGCTGTCGCCAAGGCTGCCGGCGAGCTGAAGAAGCTCCAGAACAAGGTCAAGACCGCCGCTGCCCGCGATGTCGCCACCAAGGCGATCACGAGCGCTGCCAGCGTGCTCGACACCACGAAGGACATGGCCAAGGCCACGTCCGAGATCGGCCGCGACCTCGACAAGATCGACGAGCAGTACGAGCAGGCAAAGTCCCGCTTCGAGGACGCCCAGGGCTCCGAGACCGAGCGCAAGCTCGAGGAAGCGCGCCGCAACAAGGAGCGCGAGGAGATCAAGAAGCGCATGGAAGAGCGCCGCAAGGGCAAGTAAGTCCCGGTTCAGCTCCCGTTCAATCCAAGCGTAAGTGAATAGCGGGGAGGGGGGAAGCATTGCTTTCCTCCTCCCTTGCTTTGTTTCTCCTTCGTCAATGTCAATGCCGACACCGTTGTGTCGGCGAACCCGTAACTGTTTCACAACACCATCCTCTTAAAAGGAAAAACGTCATGAACACCTTCGAATTCGTCGCCTATGGCGCTGGTATCTTCGCAGCCGTCGTCGCGGTTCTCGCGATTGTCCCCAATCCTTTCCGCCAGTCCGTGCGTGACACGCTGGCGATTCTCGTCGGCAAGGGTCTCAAGTCGAGCACTTCCGAGCTCGATCGCGCCGAGCACCGCGTTGCTCAGCTGGCTGCCGAGATCAAGGAGAACGAGCGCAAGGCTTCCGATCTCCGCGGCACTCTGAACCACGAGAAGAACCGGCTCACGGCCCTGAACGGCGAGCTGGCTGCCGCCGAGGCCGACTACGACCTGGCCAAGTCCGAGAAGCTCGGCGAGCAGGCTGAGTCCGACTGCATCGACAAGATCGGCGTTGCCGAGGAAGCGATGAAGGCCCAGGAAGTCGTCGTTTCCGACATCGAGAAGGCCGTCGACGCCACCCGTCTGGCTGTCGCCAAGGCTGCCGGCGAGCTGAAGAAGCTCCAGAACAAGGTCAAGACCGCCGCTGCCCGCGATGTCGCCACCAAGGCGATCACGAGCGCTGCCAGCGTGCTCGACACCACGAAGGACATGGCCAAGGCCACGTCCGAGATCGGCCGCGACCTCGACAAGATCGACGAGCAGTACGAGCAGGCCAAGGCCCGCTTCGAGGACGCCCAGGGTTCCGAGACCGAGCGCAAGCTCGAGGAAGCGCGCCGCAACAAGGAGCGCGAGGAAATCCGCAAGCGCCTGGAAGAGCGCCGCAATCAGGGCAAGTAATTGCCTGACGGCGCCCGTTCTTAAGTGAACGGCTGAAACTGCAGTGGGGGTGAGGGTATTTATACCTTTGCCCCTGCTGCTTTTCAGTTTCTCTTGAGATACTAGCAGGGATAGTATATAACGAGTTTGTATTTATCAAGAAGCAAAGCTAATTGAGATGCCGTATAAAATGTTTAGTTGGCGCATGGAGGCGGTTAAATTGGAAAGGCAAAAAGCCTGGTTGTTGGCAGGTCTGCGCACAGCAATCGGAAGTTTCAAGAAGACACTTAGAAATATTCCGGTGGAGAAGCTTGCCGAAGAAGCAATTGCAGCCTGCGTTCGCCGGTCTCAAATATCAAGTGAAGAAATAGACGGTCTGGTACTCGGTCATGGCTACCAATCTTCATATGCTCCAAATACAGCGCGCTGTGCAGCTCTTGCTGCTGGGCTGCCTGCTTCGGTTCCGGCAATGACCGTGCAGCGCCAGTGTGGCTCAGGTATGGAAGCGGTTAGTATTGTAATGAAAGACATTGCTTTGCATAACGGCGAGCTCTATCTTGCAGGTGGGGCCGAATCTATGTCTGGTGTACCTTATTTGCTGCCTGCTAATCTCAGGTTCAAAGGACCACTTGCCAAACACTTTCCATTTGGACCGCGTCCTGTTATCGGCAAGCTTGCAGACGACGGATTAGTACCGACACCGCTTTTGTGGGACCCAAAAACCACACATATGGCAGCCACGGCGCAACGGCTAGCGGATACCTACGGCATAAAAAGAAGCGAAGCAGATGAGTATTCATTGCGCTCGCAGGAACTTGCTGCAAAAGCCAGGCGCTCAGGACGCTTTGAGCGCGAAATCGAGCCGATTGTCTTGAAAGGCAAAGGTCTTTTTGCTCAAGACGAACATATCAGAGAAAATACTTCGCTTGAAAAACTGGCTTCACTTAAGGGAGTCTTAAAAACAAAAGACATTACGGCAGGCAACAGCTCCGGTATCAATGATGGTGCCTGCATGCTTGCGCTTTGCAGCGACCATTATCTCAAAAAGCACGGCTTAAAACCGCTTGCCGAGCTGCATGACAGCGTTGTCGTTGGTCTTGATCCGGAGCAGATGGGGCTTGGACCGGTTTTTGCAATTGCGAAGCTTCTTGAGCGAAATAGTTTAGAGCTCAAAGACATAGACCTGTTTGAAATAAACGAAGCATTTGCGGCTCAGTATCTGGCTTGCGAAAAACTCCTTGGTCTCGAGCGTGAAAAAGTAAATGTAAATGGCGGCGCAATTGCACTCGGTCATCCAATCGGCATGTCCGGGGCCAGGCTTATACTCACGCTTGCCCATGAGTTGAAAGAAAGAAATTTGCGTTATGGCATTGCTTCACTCTGCGTGGGTGGCGGCATGGGAGTGGCCACGCTTGTGGAGGTGCATAAATAATGACTGCTGAAGCGACTGTTGAAAAGGACATGCAGCTTGATATTCTTGATTCGGGCATTGCCTGTTTGAGTATCGATTTAAGAAACAGCAAGGTCAATACGCTCGGTCGTGAAAGCATGGGCGAACTTGCCGATCTGCTTGAGCTGCTTGAGAAAGACAGCAAGGTAAAGGGGCTTGTGATCTCATCAGGAAAGCATGAGAGCTTTATTGCCGGGGCCGATGTTAAAGAGATTCAGGAAATTCAAAAACGCTCGCTTGCCGAAGCGCATGAAGCATCTAAACTGGGCAAGGATTTATTTGCAAGAATTGCAGCTCTGCCTTATAACACGGTTGCAGCAATAAACGGCATCTGCCTGGGCGGCGGAGCCGAACTTACGCTTGCCTGCAAATATAGAGTAGCAAGCAAAAATGCGAAAATAGGACTGCCCGAAACGAAGCTCGGATTTATCCCGGGCTGGGGCGGAACTGTAAGGTTACCCAGATTAGTGGGTATTGCAAAAGCGCTTGATCTGATTTTGTCAGGCAAAATTCTAAGTGCAGATAGAGCAGCAAAAGCAGGACTTATTCACGAAGTTGTAGATAGCAAAGACTTGCTTGCGCGTGCAATGCAAATAGCCCGCGAAGGCGGTGCCAGATCATCCAAAAAGGAAAGCCTGACAGAAAGCATCATGAAGCTATTGCTGGAAAGCAATAATCTGGGGCGTTCGATTATCAGAGACATGGCTTATAAGTCGATGATGGCTCAAACAAAAGGCAAGTATCCGGCGCATAAAGAAGCACTTGATCTTGTGATCAAATCTATGGGTATGCCTGAAAACAAAGCCTTCGAGCTTGAATCAGCGGTGTTTGCGCGCCTTGCCATGACAGATGTTTCAAGAAATCTGCTTGGCATATTTTTTGCGCAAAATGAAAGCAAAAAGCTTCCTCTTGAATTGAAAGAGGCGCAGAAAGTAAAAACAATGGCAGTGCTCGGAGCAGGCGTCATGGGCGCAGGCATTGCTCAGGCAGCTGCAAAAGCCGGCTATAGAGTTTTTGTCAAAGATGTAAAAGCCGAGTTTCTTGAAAAAGGAAAGGAAACAGTAAGAAAGCTTTTTGCAGGTCTTGTTGAAAAGAAACGCATGAAGCAGGAAGAAATGGACAAAATTATGTCTGAAATGGTTTTTGCTACTGAATATGCGCCTCTAAAAGACTGCGATTTAGTGATTGAGGCTGTAATTGAAGACCTTGAAGCCAAAAAAACTGTATTGAAAGAGCTGGAGGCAGTAATAGAAAAAGACTTTGTTTTTGCAAGCAATACCTCATCGCTTTCGGTAAGTAAAATGGCTGCTGAAGCCCGCAATCCGGAAAAAGTAGTGGGTATTCATTTTTTTAATCCGGTTCATAAAATGCCGCTTGTCGAAATAGTAAAAGCCGAAAAAACAGATGACGAAACTCTGGCTCTTGCAATGGATTTTGCAATGAAGCTGGATAAAACAACAGTCATAAGCAAAGACTCGCCGGGCTTTATCGTAAATCGAATCCTGGCGCCTTATATGCGCGAGGCAGCGGTTCTTGCAGGTGAAGGAGTTCCTGTTGAAGAAATAGACCGGGCGATGAAATATTTCGGAATGCCCATGGGTCCGATGGCCTTATTAGACGAAGTTGGTCTTGATATAGCTGCAAAAGTAGTGCATGTGATGTATGAGGCTCTCGGAGAGCGCATGGCCGAGCCGTCTCTAATGGCTGAGATTGCAAAGCTGAAACTGCTTGGCAAAAAAGGCGGCAAAGGGATTTATTTGTATAACGAAAAACAAAAGCCAGACGGCGTAAACCCCGATTTTCAGGCATGTATAAAAGCTGAATCAAGAAAGATTCAACGCGGTCAGATACAGGACAGACTGGTTTTATTGATGCTCAATGAAGCTGTGCGCTGCCTTGAAGAAGGCATAGTAGAGGATGCCAGCCAGCTCGATCTGGCACTGATTTTTGGAATCGGATTCCCTCCGTTTGAAGGCGGCATTCTCAAATATGCAGACTCAAAAGGCGTGGGTCTGCTCTGCGACAAACTGGAATTGCTTGCTCAGGTTGAAGGCTCGAGATATAAGCCCTGTGAGCTTTTGAAAAAACATGCAAACGAAAGATTGAAGTTTTACAGCTGAGGCTTACAGGCAGCAAACCCTTTTCTACTGGTTTGTTGCTGTTTATGACAGATTTTGCATATTCAGGCCTGCCCTCATGCTTTCCACACGATTGGCTTATTTAATAAAGAAGTCAGGGCGAGGACAGGACAATGAGTAAGCCAGATAAGAAAAGCAGGAAAAAGCAGAAAGAGATAAAGTTGCCTGAACTTGTAAAAGTCAATGAGCTTGAAAGCGAGGACTTGAAGAATGTTTGTGGTGGACACAAATACTGCGACAACAACTCCACCTATGGCAGTTTGCCCTATAGTGACACACCTTGAGTTTTCATAAGTGAATGAAAGAAGCCAGAGCGAGGACAGGACAATGAGTAAGCCAGATAAGAAAAGCAGGAAAAAGCAGAAAGAGATAAAGTTGCCTGAACTTGTAAAAGTCAATGAGCTTGAAAGCGAGGACTTGAAGAATGTTTGTGGTGGACACACAAAAGAGTCAGATTCCACTCATACTTTAATGCCTCGCAGTGACTGATCTTGAGTGTCTCGGCTGCAGGAGAAAAAGCCTGGAAAATGGCGAAAAAGCTTAGAAAAAGACAAAAAAGGGGTTGGGACGCCAGCCCCTTTTGATGGCTCAAACTGTTTAAACCTAAAAAAGCGCTGGAAAATTGCAAAAAGGCAGGGAAAGAAGGAAGTAGCAGGATTCTTCCTATAAGGAAGTCCTGCTACTCCTCAAATTTTGCCGGCTAGTTCTTGAGCTTTTTCTTCTGCCTGATGTTCAGGAATTCGACTGCTAGCGAAAAGACCATGGCAGAGTAGACATAGCCTTTTTCGATATGCTGCCCGAATCCTTCAGCGCAAAGAAGGACGCCTATCATCAGCAGGAACGAAAGAGCCAGAATCTTGACCGAGGGGTGAGCCTCGATAAAGCCGGCGATTCTGTCGGCTGAGAGCATCATCACCGCCACGGCAATCACAATTGCTGCAATCATGACAGTCAGGTTGTTGACCATACCCACCGCGGTGATTACCGAATCAAGCGAGAACACGATATCGATCAGCATGATTTGCACTATGGTGCCCATCAAACTGCTACCTTTGCTTTTCGACCCGTGCTCGGAGTCTTTTCCTTCGACTTTGCTGTAGATCTCAACTACGCTCTTGTAGGTCAGGAAAATACCGCCTGCAACAAGAATCAGATCACGGCCTGTGACAGCGTGGCCCAGTGCTGTGAAAAGAGGCGTGTTGAGGGTCATCAGCCAGGAAAGCGAAAAGAGCAGGCCGATGCGGGTGAACATTGCACCAGCTAGACCGTAAAGCCTTGCAGCTCGCTGCTGTTTTTGCGGGAGCTTTCCGGCAAGAATCGAGATGAAAACGATATTGTCGATACCCAGGACAATCTCCATGGTGGTCAGCGTGAGCAGACCCAGGAGCAGTCCCGGTGTGCTGAAGATTTCCATGCTTTTCTCCGTGGAAGGAGCCCGTAGCAGAGCACAAGCAAACACAAAGCAAGCAGCAACTTGCTTTTAGTCCTGTGTTTGAGTTAGTGATGGCTTGTAAGGTTTGTGCTTTTCTGGGCGTTACTTAGAAGGATGAGTACCAAGAACCTAGTGCTTTTGATTGCAAAAAGCAGCATGTTCTTTTTGCCTGAATCTGAGTATGCTTGATTTAGCGCCGTTTTCTGGTCCATTTCCGACTAGCGCAATTGAGAAAGCGGCGATTTTTCTCAGACTGAACTTATTTGCTCAATAAATCTTATGCTCGTAAATTTTTCTGGAATTTTAGAGTAGGACTCAAGCTGGTTTCTTGTCTCCAAATATGTGTTTATCAGGTCATTCAGGTTCGAAAGTTCGGTGACTTTCCAGTAACCACCGGCGTCTTCCATTTTGATTTCAATAATGATGTCGCGGTCGAATTTCTCGCTGTGAAACTTGAATCCTACAAGCGCTGTTGGGCCGTCTGTTTTTATATAATCAATTCCTTTGAAGCCGTTCTTGGAAATTCCATATGCTTTGAGCTGTGAGCCGAGCTTCAGCTTCTTTGCGTATCTATTTACCATCGAATTCTGGGACACGCCATTTGAAAGAGCATCTCCCGGATCGGCATATTCTGCGGGGCTTGAAGCACTGTCCGAAGCGTTGCTGATCGAGCCGGTGTTCATGCCGGCCTTTGCGATTTTTGCATTCTTGCCGGCTTCGCCCATGGCGTTAACCAGGGCGCCCGATTCGATGAATTTTAAAACCTGTGTTTTAGCTATTTCAGCTATTTCGGGCTTGAATATGCCGATGATGCCCACCCCAATCATGCTGTCGAACTGGCCGAACATTCCCGACTGCCTGGCCGGCCCTCTGAGTACATCGTCAATGGCCCTGTACGCAATACTTTCCACATCGACATACTTCTCGAAAGTTTCAATGTCTTTGTTTTTAACCGCTCCTACTATCTGTGACAGCGCATATGTAGGTGTGGTTGTCCAATACCAGTAAGCCAGACCGAGAACCACGGTCACGAAAAAGAGGGGATAGATCAGCCGTTCTATTAACCTAATCAAGTCTTGGCTACGTATTGAGAGGGGGTCAGGTCTATTATTCCCCATGCAGGGGGGATCTGCGCTTAAATTCCCGATACTGCCTGCGCAATAGCCCCAATATTTGAAAAACGGGTAACATGCCAGTGATTGTCTGTGTTTTCAAGTTCTACTTCGACTACGACTTCTTTCTTCTCGGGTGCTTGAAATCTCATGCCGACATGGCAGAGTGAACCTGAAATTTCAAAAGCGGTAAGTCCACGAAAGTTTTTCTTGTTCAGCCCCAGTTCTTTAAGAACGTCTTTAAGCGAGGGGGGCTTGATAGCCTCCACCAGCGTTTTGAAAAAGCCCTTAACAGCTCTTTTGACCGGCCCAGCTTTGCTGTCCTGAAAATTTGATGCTTCTCCGGGCTGCGATCTTTCGGCGCTGGATTTCGGGGGCATATTTTCTGAATTCGAGTTGTTTGTATTCTCCTCGGGGCTGCCTTCGACATAAGTACAGATGTTTCGGGCAAGAATTTGTGCAAGTTCCGGTTTAAAAAAACCGGCGATCGTGACACCGATCAGCCGTTGCAATAAACCCCGGCCGCCCACCTCCTGGATGCTGCCGGACATCAGATCCTGCACGGCGCTCTGAGAAACGCTGTCGACATCAAAATAATACTTAAAAGACTGCAAGTCGTGATTTTTGATCGACTCTGCGATTTTCATCACAGAATATTGCGGTGTGGTGGTCCAGTAAAAAAAGCCTCCGCAAGCAAAGATCGCAATGAACAAGAAGCAAATCAACACTCGGGCCATTTATTTCTCCAGATAAAGCGAATTCTTAAAGCAAGCGGGCATTAAGCAGTTGAATGCAGTAATCCTAGCATTTTTGTCTGCGAATTTTAACTCTAGTATTCTGTGCAAATTCGCACCATAGATGGTGCCCTGCTTGTGCGCGGCATATGGTCAAGCAGCTGGCGCGGCTTACGCAGCTGATTTATCGCCGCTAGGCGATTCTCGCCCGTGTATGTGTGATTTGCGCAGGGCTGGCTTGTAATTCACAAGCATAAAAAGCAAATCTGAATTGTAAACAGATAAACAGATTTTCAATTGGGGAAGCTCAAAAACCGCTTTAAAACCACTCTGACACAGTACCAGCGATGTTTCCTTTGCGCAGGCAATGCGCAAGCGGAGCGTATTTCGAGAACCCCTGATTAACGGAGCACAAGACGATGACTGCTTCGAATCTGAGATGCTGGTCGTAATAAGAGGAGCCGTCGTCAGGCTTGCTCCTCTTTGTTCTGATTTGTCTGAACTTTCAGAAGGAGCAAGCAATGACTTACAGATCTGAGATAACGAAAACTGAGCTGCGGCTTGTAGTGGATAATCCGAATCCGCTAAGACCTGCGGTTTTTCACAGCCGTCTGGGCAAATTGCGCAATTTGCTCAAAAAGGTGACGCTGATCTCGAACGGACCTTATATCCCCCGTTTCGAGCGGCAGGCAAAAGAGCTTGCCGACTGGGTCGAAACAAGCTACTGGGATTATGCGACCTTGCACCCGGATCAAGACGAAGCCCTTATTTACCTGCTGAAATTGCCTGATGAGAATCTGCGCAAAAAAGCGGTAGAGTTGCTTCGTGGGCGCGATTATCGCGTTACTTTTAGCGAGATTCGCGGTCGCCCCGGCGGTCGTTTTTCGGTTTCTCTGCTAAAGCGCTGAGAAGAAGATAGAGCAGAAGCGCCTGAAATTGGCGCTTCTGCTTGTGTCTTATTTTGTCCCGTGGCAGATACTAAGACAGGTAGTAATAATTTTGAGTCGAAAAAGGGCAGAGAAAAATCCCTGCCACCTTTCCGATTGCCGAAAACAGGTCTTATTGATTGAGACCCTTCATCGATAAACCAAGCGTGAAATCAAGCGGGTTCATGTGGATGATTTTGAGTTTCACCATGGCTCCGAGTTCAGGCTCCACCCCTTCAGGAAACTGCTTGAGATGAATCAGCCCGTCAAGACCTGCATCTTCGGAAACACTCGCAAAAATGCCGTATTTAACACGACGTTCGAGTTTGCCGCATATTATGTCACCAGTTTTGCGCTCTGCAAAAAAGCTTTTTCTTTTCAGCGTTTGCAGTGCTTTTATCGAAAGCGAAATTTCCATGCGGGTCTTGCCCTGGCGCAAGGGTAAAAGAACTGCATCAATAAGCTCGCCTTTTTTGAACGAAGCTGAAAGAGATTCTTTGCACTTTTCTTTCGGAATTTCGTTTTTGTGAATCAGACCATTTATGCCGGGTGCAAGCTCGACAAACAGGCCATATTCTCTTCCTTCTTTGCTTACTGCTATGTCTGCGATTTTGAGATTGGCAAGCAATTCGCCTTCATTAAGACCCGCAATAAAGTTCTTGCGAAGTTCTTCGGCCGCTTGCCTTTCGGCTTCGACGATGCGCTTGTGATTGAAAATCAGCCTCTCGTTTTCGAAATCTACTGTTTCTACCTTCACAGAAATTTCCTCACCGCAGAGGCTTGATGCTCTTGCAGCAGCAAGGCCGAGCAAGGACATTGGAATGATACCCCTGAGTTTTTTGTAGCGAACTAATAGAGCCGTTAGCCTGCTCTGGCGATTAATCAGCCTTTCTACTTTGACTTTGAGAGTCTGGTTCTGTTCTTTGCTTGCATAAAGCTCCTCCCAGGGTTCTCCGCCTTCGAGGCTGAGTGTAAGGAGGTTCTCATGATCGCTTGAGCCATGAACTTGAAAGAGAGCTTTGATTCCGATTTCGAGCTTGTTGTTTCCGAACGAATTAGCTGGCGCAAAAGCTTCGCCTTTACCTCCATATGCAACCCAGAAACCCTTTTCGTTTCTGGATACGACAAGCCCGCGGATTTTCTTGCCGGCAGCGGGGCTTTTCACCGGCAAATAAGAATCGAGAAGTGATTCAAATGATTCTTCGGTCTGGAAGTTTGCATGGAAGTTCTTGCCTTGCTTTTGATTTTCTCGAGCCATTTTCCATTTACCTCATTTGCAAGTTGCGACAGTCAAAAATCCACTTAGGTCAGGAAGGCAGTAATCAACAGGCTTTCGCTTTGAAAACGCAAAAGGGCTGATTTGCCTGGCGTGGTTTAAGAAGAACTTGTTTACTTGTTTTCTTTTTTCTGATGAAGATTTTTGACAGTTCAAACTAGCAAAAGAGTCAATCGCCGACCAAAATGCAAAAGCTTTTATAGACTTAATTTGGAAAGGCTTGTTTAGTTTGCGGCTAATTAGCCTGAAAGCAATGCCACCTGTAAGCAGCTGGTTCGCGCTAGTTGCTTAAGAGGGAAAAAGGGGGAATCTTGTCGGAAAGATTATTAGCGAAGCTTTGTAAATGACAAGTGGTTATAATCAAGAGTGCGAAGTGGCTCAGACCGCCGCGTCCGCTTAAAAACGGATGAGGAAAGTCCGGGCGCCACAGGGCTGGTTGCTGGGTAATTCCCAGTGCGCGTGAGCGTGAGGATAGTGCCACAGAAATGGAAACCGCCAGGCTTGTCCTGGTAAGGGTGCAACGGTGCGGTAAGAGCGTCACCAGCAGAGTCGAGAGGCTCTGGCTAGGTAAACCCCGCTAAAGGTGCAAGGCTAAGGTATATCTCAGGTAAATGGTGGCCCGCCATCTTGAGGTGCCGATGCTGCTAGAGGGTTTGAGTAATCAAGCTCCCAGATAGATGGCGGTCAAAACAGAACCCGGCTTATGAGCCGCTTCGCATGCATTCAGGAAGGAATTGCCCGTTGCTCAGATTCCATGTAATTACCCTGTTTCCGGAGCTGATCGACAAGTATTGCTCAGTAAGCATCATCAGCCGCGGTATCGACAAAGGTGAGCTGGGGCTCAAAACTTACAACCCGCGAGACTTTTGTAAAGACAAATATAGAAAGGTCGATGATTCACCCTATGGCGGTGGTGCCGGCATGGTCTTAAAACCGGAGCCCTTTTTTGCAGCATTTGAATCGATAGAAAGAAAGCAAGATAGCCCTGTTATTTTGATGAGCCCCCAGGGAAAGCCATTCTCACAGAAAATTGCAAAAGAGCTTGCAATCGAGGAGGATCTGGTTTTGATCTGCGGGCATTATGAAGGTTTTGACGAGCGAATCTGCAGCCTGGCAAGCCATGAGCTTTCTGTGGGCGATTATGTGCTTACAGGCGGCGAGCTGCCTGCTTTGATTGTGCTTGATGCGGTGGGTCGCCTGGTGCCCGGCGTGGTCGGCAAAAGCATTTCACTAGTGCATGAATCATTTGAAGACGGCTTGCTTGAAGGCCCGCAGTATACGAAGCCATCTGAGTTTCGCGGCATGGAAGTGCCCGAAGTATTGCGCTCGGGCAATCATAAAGAAATTGAACGCTGGCGCCGTCAGGAGTCTTTGAAACGGACAAAAGAAAGACGACCTGAACTGCTTGCAGAGCTTGATCTCAGCAGAGAAGATTTGAAATATCTGGATTCACTTACTGAGAAGGGCCAGGATTAAGAGCCTTATACAGCCTGGCTGAGTTCGAAAGCTTCCGGTCTTTCAAGCTTGAATTTTTCTTTCAATTCCTGAGCTCTTTTGAGTATTCCGTAAGCATTACTGTGCTTGTTTTGGTTGCAGTAAATCCAGGCTACTTTCAGCATACGGCGATACATTTGCGGATGCAGTCCGCCGAAGCGCTGTTCGTCAATCAAAAGCGTTCTTTCAAATAGCGGTTCGGCAAGTGCATATTTTCCCTGTGAAAAATAGAGCTCCGCTAAATTGAGCAGAATGTTATTCAGATGAGGATGGTCTTCTGTCAGGCGCTTTTCATAAGTTGCAAGAGCGCTTTTATATACAGCTTCTGCTTTTTTGAAATCGTTCTTTTGATAAAAAGCGGCCGCAAGCTTATTAAACACTGCCGGTGGTGGCAGGTTCAGGTGTCCCAGGCGCCTTGACTCTTCAAGTGCCGCACCCAGCATTTTGTCTGCTATTTCTGTATGTCCAAATTTCTGGGCATTTGCCCCAAGGTCCACATATGTGGTCCAGAACATGTCTTGTGTTTGCATATGGGCGGATCCGTAAGTAAAAAACTCCGACATCCGGCCCAACTCACCCCGAAACAATAGTATGTTGCTAAGAGCAGGTCTTGTATGTGGAATCCGGTACTATTAACTGCATAATTATGCAGTTGTCTGCAAACGGGTGTTGGCTCTAAATCCAAGTGCAAAACTAAGTGCAAAAAAAATGAAAAATGAGAAAGAAAGCAGTATCAGGCGCCGGACGTTTTTAGTCGGAGCGGGAGGAGCAATGCTCTGCTTGGCATTAAAGGGTAAGTGCAACGCTTCTCAAGCAGAATTCGAAGGGACACTTTATCCCATAGGAGGCAATGCCGGCTCAGCTCTATTCAGGTTTGCAGAACTGGCAGGTGGAAAATCCGGATCAATAGTGATTTTGCCTCATTCAAGCTCGGAGCCGCAAGAAAGCGCCGAGGATCTTTGCAATACGTTTATGGCACTTGGGGTTAAAGATACAAAAGTGCTGATGCCCGGAGAAAAACGTGATCTTCCTGATTGCAGCGCCGTTTTTATGACAGGAGGTGATCAGAGTCGCATGATGCGGCTCATGAGCGAGAGCCTTGTAAAACAACTGCAGAATTTTTTGATGAAAAAGGGGAATCTTGTGGGCGGAACCAGTGCCGGAGCCGCTGCGGTGGCGCCTCAAATGATAGCCGGTGGAATGGAAGACGGTTTACCGAGATCGAAGTCGTTGATGGTCACAGACGGACTTGCGCTTTTGCCGGGTTATGTAGTTGATACCCACGTGAGTGCCCGAGCCAGGCATGACAGGCTCATGGTTGCTCTATCAATGCTTCCTGCTACCAGGGGTATAGGACTGGATGAAGACACTGCCTGTGAAATCAGAGCAAGAAAAGCAATCGTGCATGGCAAAGGCGTAGCCCACGTTTACAAAAGAGCCGAAAATTTCAGTTCGCGGCTGGCGGAGAGTTCGCAAGCCAGGCTTGCAAGTGTGGAGAACATGATTTATTCGATTTATCCTGCCGGCGAATCTTTTGAACTCTAAATCCAAGAAAGCCGAAAGAAAGGCGAAAGAAACGTGCCGGGGTTGGCTTGACAACCCCTTCGCGCTTACCTTGCCAGTTGTAAGCAGATCGCAACATTTGAATTTTTTCGCTTCGTTCTTGTGCGGAGCGCAAGCCTGAGGCGCTTTCTCAATTCATATTCAGAACTACTTGAACAGCCTTTAACGGTCTCTCGAGACTGGATTTCTTGACTCTTGATAAGCAAAGCCTTTAAGCAAAAGTGCTACTCAATTCCCCAATTTAGAAGACCTTCCCCCGCGAACCCTAAGCAAAGCAAACAGAAACCAGCCCGCAGATTTTCAAGCACCCGCGATGCGGACTCTAAAGCGAATTCGCTTAAAGAGCGGGAAGGCAACGTCAGGGGGCTTGAGAGAACTTCCATACAGGACAGTTTGCGTACTGGCTTGTAAATAAGGAGACTCGCAGATGATAAGTGTCGCCCTATCGGTTTGTGTTGTAATTGCAGTGGCAGCAGCATTTGCCGTGTATCGATTCAATTTCTGGCGCAAAGAAGCGCTCAAGATGGTCTCCGGTGGCTATTTGCCGCCGCCGCCCACGATGGCTGGCAATCTCTTTTTGCGAATGCTCGGCCGGATCTTCTGTTTCCTTTTCGTCGGCAAGGTCAAGGTTAAAGGCAGAGAGAATGCTCGGGCAGACAGAGACGAGCATTTGCTGGTTGTGGGCAACCACCAGTTCCAGCTCGATGTGGCAACGATGTCCCGGGTGATTCCTGGTAAGTACAGGCATCTGGGCAAAGCTTCTGAAATGAAGAATCCAATCCGCGGCTTTCTTGCTGTGTTCACCGGGCATTTTGCTGCTCGTGTTGAAGGCGGCAAGTCGACAGGCGGTTCGCAGGAAGTGATTGACGCGTGTGCCGGCGCGCTTGCAAGCTCACACCTCTTGCTTTTCCCCCAGGGAAAGCTTGTCTACGACAATGTTTTACGCCCGGAAGATTTTCGTACCGGTGCAGTTAGAATTGCCCAGCAGTGTGCAGCAAGCAGCAGGACCAGGGTTTCTTTCCTGCCTGTGGCGATTCATTACGACGAGAACCCGGAGCATGCAAGCTGGCTCTATAGCGTTATGAAACTCGTGGGTTTCAAAACTTTCCGTAAATTTCCGGACAGCGTAAAAACAAGAACTTTTTACGGCGCCACTGTGGTTGTGGGCAAGCGAATTCCGCTTTGCGAGCTTCCTGAAGATCCCAGGGAAGCAATCGAAGCGATTCGCCGGCAAATTGCAGTGCTGCTTGCCGAAGCCCAGAAGGGCTGAAAGCGAAGGTAAATTATGAATCCAACACAGATGCTGCTTCTGGCAGCATTGCTTTTCTTTCTAGTCTTGCTTGGATATAAGCTCTGGAACTACTTAATACCCCGGCTGAAAAATGCCAGGGACTATGCCAGGCTTATGCAAACCTGCGGTTACCTGCCTGATGCGCCGACTGATAGGGGGCACAGGTGGCTGATGCATCTTGCACGCTGTATTACATTCGTGCAGGTCGGGCAGATCAGAGTTATCGGGCAAGAGAATCTCGAGTTTGCGGGAGACTCATTTCTCCTAACCCCGAATCATCCGCATTACGCCGACCTTGCTGTTGTGCCTCTGGTGCTCAATCGCAAAGCCCGTTACATGGCGGCTAGGGGTGTAATGACTGCCTTTGGTGGCGTTGGCGGCTTGCTTACAGGTCCGATGGGCGGATTTGCCTGCGACCTCACTCCCGGCAAGGGTGGTCCTGCAAAAGATGCGGCTGTGGAAATTCTTGCTGCGGGCAAGCATCCGCTCGTGATTTTTCCTGAAGGCTGGGCGCATCTGGACGGGCATATGGGCAAGTTCAAAAAGGGGGCTGTCCGTATTGCCAGGGAAGCTGCTACAAAAACCGGCAGGCCGAGTTTTTTGGTTCCGGTTTTCCTGAAATATGGAAAATATCCCGGTAAGTGGATTACCCGGCTTGATCCACGGCTTGAGTACCTGCTTATCTTCATGCTTGCCTGCTTCTATCGCAGAGGAGTGACGGTTGTTGTGGGCAAGCCGCTGAGTTCGGATCAATTGCCTCAAGATGACAGCGAAGCCACCGAAATGCTCAAGCAGCGAATCTGCAGCCTGGCAGCTGGCCTTGCTTGAGCGAAAAGCTATTTGCTGAGCACAATTGACGACGTGCGACCTGCAACGTGCTAAGTAGATAGCTGCATTCTGAAGGGGACGTTGCCAAAGGCTCCGTCCCCTTCTTTTCCTTCGTATTTTGGATACTAAGGCAACTAGTAGCAAGGCCGATTGTCGATTTTCGAAGACCTGTAGAAAGCTTTGATTTTGCCACCATACAGTTTTGAATCTGTTTGCTCAATTGTCCCGGCTTTGCCCAAAAGTGAGTGAATAAAGGTGTTCGCCATGCACTTTTCAAGGAAGCTCTCATGAATGGTATCTACGCAATCAAACCGAAGTTCCAAGACTTTCTCAGGCCGGCAGAAGCTTTTTTGATTGCCTGCCGCATTCATCCGGACCTGATTACTCTTTCGGCATTGCTCCTTTCAGTAGTTGGAGCACTTTTGATTGTGTTTTCATCAAAAGAGGGCTTGCTGTTTCTGCTCTGCAGTACGCCTTTTGTAAGCCTTGGGCGCACGGTTTTAAATGCGCTTGACGGCATGGTTGCCAAAGACACCGGACTTGCAAGACCCTGGGGAGAGGTCTTGAACGAATTTTCCGACCGGCTTGCCGACCTGGCTCTTTTTCTCGGGCTTGCAATGTCGAAATTATGCAGCGGGCCGCTTATGATTTCATCGTTGATTTCGGTGCTGCTTGCAAGTTATCTCGGAATTCTTTCAAAGGCGGCAGGCGGTAGGCGGCAGTATGGCGGCATTATGGGCAAGGCCGATCGCATGATCTTGCTTGCCTTAGCCGGACCACTGGCATTTGTGCTTGCAAAAACCGGTGTTTGCTCTTGCAACTTTGTTCTTGATTGTTTTGCTTTCATTGTTCTAGGAGGGTCGCTTTTAACCATTATCGAAAGAGCGAAAAAGACTCATGATGATCTTAAATCCATTAAGTCATAGTTTATTCAGTTCTCTTGTCTGCACCTTTGCAGCGCTGCTGGGGCTGGGACTGTCTGCCATATCGATAGCAGTAAGTTCAAAACACGAATCGCTTTTTGGCAATGTGTTGTTTCTCCGATGGCTGAGCTGGGCTTTGATAGCGCCAATTACAATCTTCTCGGTGCTTTCCGGTGCAGTTCCTATTGCCTGTCTGACAGCCCTTATTACAAGTATTGCGGTAATTGAGTTTTGCAGAATTACTGGAAGAACCCGTGCCGAAAAACTTGTACTGCTTATAGTATCTGCACTAATGCCGCTTGCAGCCCTTGTTTCTGCCAAACTTTTGCCTGTAATTGCCATACTTGCTTTTATGATCCTGGCACTTGCTTGCATGGTCAAAGGCAGTAATTTTGAGAACTTTTGTCTGAGTCTGGCAGGCTTGATTTATCTGCCGGTATTCGCCAGCTATGCAGTTTTTCTGGACAAAATCGACGCTATCGGCCCAGCGCTTTTAATAAGTGTAATTAGTGCAAGTGCTCTTTCAAATATTTTTGCTTTTGTCTTCGGGAAAATTTTTGGCGGGCTTAAACTAGCTGAAAACTTGAGTCCCAACAAAACCTGGACTGGTGCGCTCGGAAGCCTTGCGGGTGCATTTTGTGGTTTCGGAATTATTTCAAAGGTCACTTTCTTGCATATGCCTGCGGTTTTGTTTGTAGCGATACCGCTGGTGGTGGCAATAGCCGGCGTGCTCGGTGATCTATTTGAGTCGATGATCAAACGCAGCTTCAAGGTGAAAGACGCCGGTAGCTGGTTGCCGGGCTTCGGCGGGGCTCTTGACCGGATCGACAGCTTGCTTTTTGTTTTGCCGCTTGTTTATTACCTTGTTAAAGCCTTGCTATAGGAGGTGAGCATTATGGATGCAGTCATTATGGCTCCCAGCTTTGCTGAGAAGGCGCCAGAGTCGACCAAAGCCAGAGCACTTGAGAGCAGCTGGCTGCTTCACCTGGTCCGATCTCTTAGTCAGAAGCTTTTGCTTTTTCCGTTTCTGTATTGCTTTTCCGGAAAAATAGAAATAGAAGGGCTTGAAAAACTTGAGAAAGTCGAAGGTTCCTGCTTGTTTGTGGCAAATCATTCAAGTCATGCGGATAGCGCAATTTTTCTTGCTGCTCTTCCGGAACATCTAAAAAGAGATCTGATGATTGCAGCAGCCAGTGACTATTTTTTCAAAAACAAAATATCTGCATTCTTGCTATCGCTTTTGATGCCGCTCTTTCCTTTTGACAGGCATAATCCGCATAAAGCAATGCATGATGCGCTCGAGCTGCTTGGTTCCGCCAAAAGCTTGCTTATTTATCCTGAGGGAACAAGAAGCAAACCTGGAGAAAGTTGCGGTTTCAAAAAAGGATTTGCTGCACTGGCCTGTAAAAAGGGCATTCCTGTTTTGCCGGTTTTTATCGAAGGAGGCTATGATATTTTGCCGAAAGGGGCTAAATGGCCGGGCAGGGGCAGAGCTAGAATAGTTTTTTCAGATCCGATCTGGCCTTCAGGCAAGAAATGCGCAGAGCTTGCAGCTCTTACCGAAGAAAGAGTCTATGCCTCGGGCCGCGCCGCCTGATTATGATTTTTTCTCAAGGGCGCTTTTCTTACGCAAAAAATCTATGATCGAATCAATTTCTTTTTCGTCTAATGGGCCGCCGGCTTCTTTAAGATAGCCAGGCATTGACTTGTGAGATTTGCTCCCTCTTGAAATTATTTGTTTCATGGCCCCTGCAAATTCCTTATTTTCCCAGGGAAATGGAATCAAAGTAGGCGCCACAGCCGGTATGCCTTTTGCACGGTAACCGTGGCACATGGCACAGTCGGCGTTGTAAAGATCCTCGCCTAACTTGCCCTTTCCTTCGTCGACATGGCAGCGAGCACACTTGCCGGTAAAAATTTTTGCCGTTTTGTCTTTGCCTAAATTCTCATGCGGCCCGATTACTTTTGCCTTGATATAAATTGTGGACACAGGATTTAAGGGGTCGTTGGTTCTTACTTCGATAGGTTTTATTACCTCACCCTGCTTCATGCTTGTATCAACGATTACTTCAAGCTCGCCGTACTCTCCGGGCTCGATGCGTTTTTTCTTGATCACAGGGACCGTGCAGCCGCAGGTTGAAAATGCAGTTGTGATTTTGAGGGTTTTTTTGCCCAGGTTTTCGATTTTAAATACATGCCTGACTTCAATACCCTCTTCAACGGTGCCAAGATCGAATTCTTTGACCGGAAAGTTCACTTTTGGTATGAGCACTAAATGTGGGCCTGCGTTTGCTTTAGAAAGAAAAAGCGCAGCAAGAAACGCCACGGTCAAAAGTAGAAAAATCAAGAGCCTGAAGGGTTTTTCGACTGATTTGAAAGCAAAAGATTTTTGAGTTGCCAAGGTGTATTTGTCCATAATTGGGTTTTATAATCCAATTCTAATTGGAAATTGATTATTTGCCAGACGCAGCTCAGAAAGCCTGTCTTGAGTCAGCTGCACTAGTTGTTTGTTTTGTGCTCCCCAGTTTTTCTGCTGCTTGTAACTACGCTTTTTTTGGGGTTTTGTTGCTATTGAAAAGCTTGAAATCATAAGTCTCAGAAAAAATTCCATTTACTTGCTTGCGGGCGAAGACCTAGGGTGAAACTAACGTTCCTCTTCTTCTCAAGCGAAATAACTCCCGGCCCGATTCTGTTCCTGATTTCAAGCTAATCAAATCCTGCAGCAATGCCGGAACTTGGAATTGTGACTGGAATTATCAGCTTGAAAAAGCGAAACTGTATTCTCGGCGAAAAACGCCCAAACCTTCAGAAAAGGGGTTTTACGATGAACTCTCAAACTCTTCCCTTGCGTGCTGAGCTTCTGGCTCAAGATACCTGGGATCTCGAAAGTGTTTACAACACGAACGCCGATTGGGAAGCCGACTTTGCCCGTGTTACGGCAATGATTCCCGGCCTGGCTGCTTATAAGGGCAAGCTGGCAAAGAGCGGCAAGACCCTGCTTGAAGCCCTGAAGCTGCGTGACGAGATTGGCCAGATCATGGGCAAGCTCTATGTTTACGCGAACATGCGCCTGCACCAGGACACGACTGTTGCCGAGTATCAGGCTCTGGCAGCTCGTGCGGCTACTTTGCAGGTCAGCATTTCTGCAGCTTCGTCTTTCATGACTCCGGAGCTTCTGGCGACGCCGTCTGCGAAGATTCAGGGCTTTATGAAGCGCAACAAGGCTCTCAAGATCTACGAGCACGAATTCGCGGACCTCGACCGGCAGCGCCCCCATGTGCTTTCCGGCGAGATGGAGCAACTGCTTGCTGAGGCATCTGAAATCGGTCAGGTTCCTGACCGGGTTTTCGAGATGCTGAACAATGCCGACCTGAAGCTGCCGGTGATCAAGGATGAGACCGGGCGGGATGTGCAGCTCACCCATGGCAACTACGCGTCGCGTTTTCTGGAAAGCCAGGATCGAAATGTCCGCAAGTCGGCTTTCGATGCGATGCACGGGTCTTACAACGCGCTGCGCAACACGCTTGCGGCAAACTATGCCGGTCAGGTGAAGTCGAACATCTTCTTCGGACGGGCTCGCAAGTACGGCTCGAGCCTGGAAGCGGCTCTTGGTCCGGGCAATATCCCAAGTACCGTCTACGACAATCTGGTCGCGACCGTGGACAAGAATCTTCCGAGCCTGCACCGCTATCTCGAGCTGCGCAAGAAGATCCTGGGCGTGGATGATCTCAGAATCTACGATCTCTATGTCCCGATCGTCAAGGAAGTCGATTACAAAATCGCGCACGAGAAAGCGCGCTCTGAGTGTCTGGCTGCTCTTGCTCCTCTGGGCAAGGACTATGTCGATGCTTTGAGTCGGGGCTTTGCGGAGCGCTGGGTCGACGTGCATGAGAACACGGGCAAGCGCTCCGGTGCTTACAGCTGGGGTTCCTACGGCACGCACCCGTTCATGCTCCTCAACTGGCAGGACAGCATGGATTCGATGTTCACCCTCATTCATGAGGCTGGACACTCGATGCACTCGTTCTACACCCGCAAGAACCAGCCCTACTGCTACGGCAACTACACACTCTTTGTTGCCGAGGTCGCTTCGATTTGCAACGAGATGTTGCTTACGCACTACCTGCTCAAGAACACCGATGACCGTCTGCTGAAGATGTACATCATCAACCATGCGCTCGACGGTTTCCGCGGCACGCTTTTCCGGCAGACTCTTTTTGCCGAGTTCGAGCGTGAAGCCCATGCCCGTGCTGAGGCTGGTGAGGCACTTACGCCCGAGCTTCTTTGCGGTCTTTACAAAGATCTCAACCAGAAGTACTACGGCGCGGTGGTCAAGCTCGATGACCTGATCGAGATTGAGTGGGCGCGAATTCCCCACTTCTACAGCTCGTTCTACGTCTATCAGTACGCCACCGGCATCTCGGCGGCAGTGGCGCTTTCAAGACAGATTCTGTCTGAGGGCAAGCCGGCTGTGGAGCGCTATTTGCGCTTCCTTTCCGGTGGTTCTTCTCAGTACAGCCTCGATCTCTTGAAAGGTGCCGGGGTTGACCTCTCGAGCCCTGCTCCCATCCAGCAGGCGCTTGATGTGTTTGCCGGCTATATCAGCGAGTTCGAAAAGCTCGCAGCCCAGTCTTAAGACTGAGGCGTTAAGAAAAGTCTGAGTTTCGGACTTTGATGCTCAGGAAGGGGGTGAGAAATCGCCCCCTTCCTGCAGCATTTTCTTTGCTTTTTGCTTTTCCCTGGTCTAGTCATACATATAGTATAGTGACAACCCGATCCCGTGGTGAGCGGG
>CAZTQO010000040.1:0-18206 GCA_964615655.1 uncultured Candidatus Obscuribacterales bacterium
ATGCCGCGCTCGCGAAATTCTCTGTAATACTCTTCTTTGTTGCGGTAATAGCAGGGGCACTTTTCTTTGCAACCGCAGTTGCACTCACATTTTCCCGGACCGCAGTAGCAGTTGCAGGTCTTAAACACCATGCCTTGAATTATTGGCCAGCATAGGGCTATTGCGGCTCCTGATGCTATGACTCCTATTGTGACGTATAAATCCATGTTGCAATTCTATCTCCAGAAAATCTCACACGGCTTTGCAGAAGTGATGTCTGTGTCGGCGGTGATTAAAGGTAGTTCTAATCTGAGTGCCGTGGCAACGATCAATCTGTCAAAAGGATCTCGATTGAAGTTGAGCGAATGACCGATTACAAGATCGTTGGGCTGCAAGTCAGTCAACGTCATGCTTTTGAAATAGAAGTTTTCTTTGATCAGCTCCTCAAATGGGGCATGCAATTTGATTCGATCCGTCTTTCGCATCAGTTCGGATAGCTCCCAGGCAACGACCGACGGCACCCATATGTGCGTTCCACTGCCTTCCTGTGCTGATTTGAAAGCTGCCAGAACTCGTTTTGAGAGCTCTTTCTCTTTGTTCGCCAGGTACCAGACCAGAGGGTGAGTGTCGGTTACCAGGAATTTCACGCTCACAACTCATTCGCCGTTTTGATTATAGAGGCGTTGAACTCCGCCGCCATTTCTCTGGCCGCTTCCTCCAGGGCATTATCGTCGGAAAGGACTATAATGCCGCGTGCCTCTCGTTTGGGAATCGCATTCTTCTTAGCGCAGGCACAGAGCCATTCATACTCTCTTTCGCTGACGAGAACCGCGGCAACTTTGCCATAGTCGGTAATTTCGATGGCCCCGGCTCCGCTGTTGACCGCTTCAATAAGCGTCGACAACTCATCCCGTGCCTGGGCTTTTCCTACTCGCTTTTGAATTTTACTAGCCATAGTGCTGGTCCATTTTTTTTTTTTTTTTTTTTTGTACAGAATATTGTACAAGATTCCCGGATCTCAGTAAAGGTCACACTCATAAACACTTTGCTGTTGTGACTTTTCACTGCGCGCCCGTTACGCTGGCATCAATCGCCAGGTAAAGCACGCTTGCCAGATTTGCCGAGGCTGCCGAATAAAGCGAGATTTTAAACGTATTTCTTTCAAGCAAAAAAAGCACGAATGCTTCAACCAGAAACGCATATGTAAAAAAGAGTAGCATGCCAAGCGGCTGCATGCTCAAAACCGGCGGTGCAAGCCCGACCATCAGGCAGATGAAGGAGGCGAAATTCATCATCAAAGAATCTAATAAACAGATCCAGGCTCTTTCCCAGCGCACCAGGCGCAATACCAGAGCCTCTATCAATACAACCGGAAAAAAATTGAATACTAGAAACTCAGTCATTCGGCTTTTTGATTTCCGGATTTTGATTTCTTTTCCATAAATGAGAGTGCAAGCATGAATATGCCGAAAGCTCCCATTACAAGACCCCACACAAGGTCCAGGTTTATGTTCTGGTTGCCGACCTGGCTCTGGTGAGGACTTATCACGCCGGTGATTACAAGAATCACGGCGTTGAGCAGGAAATAGGCTCCTATCGGTAATCTCAGGTCAAGCATATTTTTTCTCTTCTAGAAAATAGATCTACCAGAAAATGAAGTTGAGCGCGAGAGTAAAAACACCAGTAATAACAGCAAGCACAACCGGTTTTTTGTACCAGGGCAGAGCTGCGGTTTCAATCACTGGACCGGTTCCCCAGACAAGACCCTTGAGCTCTTCTTCCGGTTTTGGCTTTGTGAAAAATGAAATCAAAATAGTTGAGACAAAACATACGATCCAGGCTGTGCTAGCACGCCAGAAATTGCCAGCCATCGGTGAGGAGAACTTGAGCATTTCATCATGAACCGGATAGGTCGAAAGCAGAAAATGAACCGCGGCAGCAACTGTTCCCAGAACCAGCCCGATGAAAGCTCCCCAGGGTGTCGCTCGTTTCCAGAACATCCCTAAGAGGAAGGTTGCAAACAAAGGTGCGTTGAAAAAGCCGAAAATTGTCTGCATGTAGTCCATGATGCTTTCGGCATTCATCACAAAGTATGCAGTGAAGATGCTGATTAAAATGCCGCCTGCAGTTGCAAGCCTGCCCATTACCAGATAGTGCTGGTCGCTTTTTTCCTTAGCAAAATAGTTTTTATAAATGTCATAGGTCCAGACCGTGTTGAATGCGGTTATATTGCCTGCCATGCCTGACATGAAGCTAGCAAGCATTGCTGTAAGCCCGATGCCGAGCATGCCTGGCGGGTAAAACTTACCCAGTAACAAAGGCAGTGCCATGTCATAGTGAAAATTCGGATCTTTGCTGTGGCCGATTTCTGGAAAGATTGCAAGCGCCATCATGCCTGGAAGCACTGTAATTGCCGGAAAAAGCACTTTGGGAAATGCAGCTATCAACGGTGTACGCTGGGCTGCAGGCAGATCTTCGGCTGCAAGCGCTCTTTGAATCACAAGAAAATCCGTGCACCAGTAACCGAACGAAAGCACAAAGCCAAGCCCGGCAACAATGCCCAGCCAGTCGGCCCCCATCGGATTGCTTGCCGCAGGCCCGGTATGTGCCCATAAGTTCACGAAACCTTCGGGGAGCTTGGCGGCCATTGCCTGCCAGCCGCCTAAGTTAGTAAGCCCGATTATAGTAAGAGGCAGAAAACCAAGAACAATCAGAAAGAATTGCAGAACTTCGTTGTAAATTGAAGATGTAAGACCGCCAAGTGCTGTATAAGCAAGAACCACCGATGCTGAAACCCAGATGGAAGCATTCATGTCCCAGCCAAGCAGAAGCTTGAATACAAGTGCCATTGCGTACATATTGATGCCGGACATCAAAACGGTCATCACGGCAAAAGAGATGGCGTTCAAACCTCTGGTTGCTTCATTGAACCTGAGTTTTAGATATTCGGGAACGCTTTTAATGCGCGAGCCGTAGTAAAAGGGCATCATGAAAACAGCAAGAAAAAGCATCGCCGGTATGGCGCCGACCCAGTAAAAGTGGGTGGTCATGATACCGTATTTGGCACCATTGCCTGCCATGCCCATCACTTCGATGGCGCCTAGATTAGCTGAGAGAAAAGCCAGTCCGGTGATCCAGCTGGGAATAGAGCGCCCGGATAGAAAGAAGTCTTCGGTGCTGACCATCTGCTTTTTAAGAGCAAAGCCGATGGCGAGCACGAAAACGAAGTAAATGACGATTATGCTGTAATCGACAAATCCGACTTGCAAGGAGCCCTGCCTCAGTCGAAGTCTTGCGGAGCGCGATCCATATTCGACCGGTCGCCCTTGCTGCCAAGAAGCCTCAGGTTGTTGCCATGAACATAAGGACGGCTGTGCTTGACACCCCCGTCATCGGTCCAGCTTGAAAAATCGAGCCTTCCTTCAATACCGACCAGGCTTCCTTTTCTCACATACTCCCCTGCGATTTCGGCCTGCCTGCCCCAGAGTTCGATGTCGAACCAGTCGGTTTCCTTCTCTTTAGTGGGACGGTTGACCGCCACACTGAAGGTTGTTTTAACTCTGCCTGATTCAAAATAACGCATCTCCGGATCTTTTCCGGCGCGTCCAACCAGCATTACAGCATTTACCATGGCTTACCCCCGGTAACCCCTGAAAAAAAGTGACCTGCAAATTATCCCGGATTTCAGCGAGATTTTGCAGGGGCAAAACTATGTGAATTTTCACTATTGATAACAGAATTAGCGCTTAGCAAGTAGAATATGCTGGTCAATAGACCTGAAATGCATATCGAATCGCTATATATAAATCGGGGTACGAATTATTACTTCATTTTCAGCCAATAAAGTTTCGGAAGAATCGTCGGCAAGCAAAGAACTAGAAAAGGAATTGGCCGACAGGCCGTTGTCATTGAAACAGCCTGTCTGGCATGTGATTGTTCTTGCTATTGTTAGCTTCAAGCTCTATTTCATTTACTGGGCTTATAAAAACTGGCGCGATCTCTGTGCTTTTGCAGAAAAAGCAAGTAGCCAGGGTGAGCCGGGATCAGGGGCGAGCGTTGAAGCAGGGCAGCGCGGCCAGGCAGCTCTGCCGATTTCATTATTTGAAAAAATACTGCCGGCGCATTTATCAAGTTTCAAAAATGCAAGCCCGCATTTAAGAGGCTTACTCTGCTTTGTTCCCTATCTGAACAACTATTTGTTTTTTACGCTGGCGCTGGGTATTGCTCGCTTAGATCCGGACAAAAAATCTTTTGCTGCAACACACCCATACTTAAGTGCATTAGCAATGGTGTTGCTTCTCTCGGGGCTATCGATGCTCTCTTTGCTGCCTGAGCTTTTGCATCTTCCCCAGGCGTTTTATCTGCTCTTTTTCCTTTTTGTGATTCCGCTTGCGTTAGTTCAGAACTGCTTGAACCGCTTCTGGGATTCAGTCGAAGAGCCGGGGCTTCTGACCCGTCATGGCTTCAGTTTGAAAGAACTTCTGTCGATAATTTTGGGCGGACTCTACCTGGGCTATGTAGTTTCGGGATTTTTGCTCGATCGCAAATAGTTGCGAGCAAAATAATGTCGGATCTGTGTGAATGCATACAGCTGTCTGCTGTACCCATCTCCAGTGCTTGTCGGAGAAAGTATGCAATCGCTGGACGTGGTAGCAAATTTCTTTTTGATTTGCATCTGTCTGATTTTGGTGGAACTGGAGAGCCTTGTAGTCACCTCTTAGTGACGATTCGGCATGTGGTCGCAGTTTTGTTTTAGTGTCTGTTCTCCGTCAGATATTGTCAAAACCAGATTGCCTGAAATGGCTTGTCCGAGCCCTTGTTGAGCGTAGAGATCAAATAATGCAGGTTCTTCAAAAGCAGTTGAGTTGCTAAATTACGAAGAAAAATCATCGCTCAGATGGTTGATAGCGGGGGGATTTATGGGGTAGCTAGATTTTTTGTATTGAAAACTTGAAAGTGAAATCTACGTGAGGATTTTAGACCAAAGGGCAAATCGGCAAACTGACTGATGTAAATTAAAGTAGTAAGGCCTATAATGAGAATAGATTAAGTGGGGGCACTCTGTTATCTGTTCGGTAGTTTTTTGATGGAGAAATTTAGTTTCCCGGCAACAACTCGTTTCTCTGGCTGGATAATTGCGCTCTCTGTTGCGATTACGCCGCTGGTTTCTCCGTTGGATGCTCGAGCTCAGTCTGCTGATGGTGGCTCACAATCGGCTTCTTCAGGATCTGGTGGATCTGGAACCGGAACCGGGCTCACTGGTGAGATTGACCTGTCTTCTACCCAGGCTTCCATGGAGAACAGCCACAGTGCTCCTGTGCAAATAAATGTCGGGGGAACTTTGACTAACGGCAGTGTCACGGGCGGCGTGACCTCGCTTGTTAATCCCGGGCAGATTCTAACTCCTGCTCAATACATAGCAGTTCAGCAGGTCGTTTACACCGGCAATCAAACCCTGGTTATTTCTGATCAGGGTGCTGCTGTTGGTGGTTATGCAAACTTCAGACCCACTTATGCGAATTCCTTTGCGTCGCTTGTGGTCCCGGAAAATGTCTCTATAAATGGCATTGGGTACAATGCCAACGCCCCCCTGAATATAAGCGGTAATACTAATATTCTTGGCTCTGTTTACGCCTTGCAGACAGCAGCCAATCTTGCCGCGGTCTTAAATCTGGGATCGCTTACCGTGGGTACGGGTGGCTTACTTTCGGGTAACCTGCCGACAAATGTTAACCTGGGCACGAGCGTTTTTGCTTCTGCAGGCATGAACCTAAATGTAGCAGGCAATGTGCTGAATATGGGAACTATTACCACCCCCGGCACTCTCAACATTGTTGCCGGTGGAAGCATAGTTAATCAGGCCGTGAACAATGTGCAGGCTGTGATGGCTGCGCAGAACATCAATTTACTTACCGGCACTGGCAACATAGTCAATTCAGGATTGATTCAGGCGATGAATACGCTGAATCTCAATACTCTTAACCCGACCACTGATCTTGTTATCGATAATACCGGAGGGGTGCTTGAGGCGCTTGGTGCGCTGAATCCTGCAAGCGGGCTTATGGAATCGGGCGTGATAAATCTGCGCTCTGATGGTCCTGATCTCGAGCTTGCAAATGCCGGAGTCTGGGGCGGTGTTTTAAATGCCAACGAGGGTGTCAATCTCTTCGGCAGAGACATGGAAGCCCATGTTGACAGCGTGAACGGGACTTTGAGTTCTAAAGGATCGATTGCCCATGTCTCGGTCACCGAAGGTGATCTTTACCTGGGCGATCAGTTGCTCACCGGTGACCCCACTTATTTTAATAATGCAGGCAACATAACAATTTCAAGTCTCACCACTGTGGCAGGCGACCTTGCAATTGTTGCATCCGGCAATATCAATACGACCGGTGCTACCACAATTCAAACAACTGCTCCGAATTTCAGTATTTTTATGAGTGCAGGTTTTGCATTCAACAAAAGCGGCGGCACAAATATCGGCAGTTTTCCGGCAAATGACCCTGGCGACACCGGTACGACACTTACATTTACGAATGCGGTAACAAATAACCGCAACATAAATCCTCAGGGAAACAATCTGAATCTTCAGACTACCGGCACAGGCACGATAACCTTGCAGGCTACAAGGCTGGTGAATCTTGGTGGTGGTACTGTTTCTTCCCAGAACGGCGATATTCTGATTATTGCAGCCCGGGACAACAATGGCGGAGGTGGCACTAGATCTACCGGAACCATCACCAGCACAGGTACCGGGAACATAACGATTGCATCAGCCATACCAACGGGTGTCAACGGCATAACCATTACTAATGGAAAAACCTCTGCCTTACCAGGAATAGGCACGCTTCGAAATGGTCCAATTTCGCTCAATACTATAAGCACCAATGGTGGTGATATTAACCTGAGCACTGCCAGTGGTGCAATTACTCTGGGTGGTGTGATTAGCACCAGTGGTGGTGACCTCAACGTTGCTACCACCGGCGGCGCCGTGAACTTAAACAATAGTATTTCGACGGTGCCGGCAAACGGCAAGGGTGGAGATATTAATTTCACTACCACCACAGGCAATATCAATTTCGGAACAATCACTCTGAATGCCAGTGGTGCTGGTGCCGCAGGCAATGGTGGATCCATCAACTTCAGTCAGGGAAGCGGTGACCTGACTGCTAACCCAAACGGTGCTTCTGTTACCTTCAATTTGAACGGCACAGGAAGCGGCTCGGGCGGCGATTTTATTTATGGTTCCAATAACGGCGGTCTGTTTTTCTCGGATGCAACAAACGGTACCATAAGTATTAATGCCAATGCGCCGGGTGCCGGTACAGGCGGCAAGATCCAGATCAACACTACCGGCACAGTGTTCAATGCACTTACCGGCAATGCCACGTTTTCTGCTTCTTCAACAAGCGGACAAAGTGGTTTTATCTGGCTCGGTTCTACGGACGGTAAAACCTCAGCGACCGGTATCGGCAACCTGGGAAACAATGCCGCTTCTACCATTACCCTAACTGCAAACGGCGCGACGGCTGCCACCACAGGGGAGAACACTATTGCTGTTTTTGGAAACGGCAATATCAGAATCAATGGCGGTGTAAATGCCAAAACAACTGCCAATGGGCTTAATAATGGCGGCTCTGTTCTTATAAACACTACAGGCGGAAGCACTCAAACACTTGGACCCATTGATGCAAGTTCGACTGGCGGCATCGGCGGAACGGTTACTCTCAATGGGGCGACCGGAACCATAACCGTGAATTCCGGTATAACAGCTACAGGTTTCAGTGGTGCTGCAGGAGTACAGGGCGGGGGAAACATAACAATAACAAATACCGGCGCCGGCGATTTCGTTGCAAATGCTGATCTCAATGCTTCTGCAAGTGGGGGAGACGGTTCAGGCGGTATTATCACAATTGGGTCCGATACAATCACCACCAAGAACGTTTCAGCAAACGGTAGCCTTGCCGGCAATGGCAACGGTGGTCAGCTAGATATAACTGCTCGTAATCCCAACACTTATGGAGCAGCTGGTTCCGTGCTGAGTGCGCGCGGCGGCGGCACGTCTGGTGATGGCGGCACAATCTCAATTTCCTCGGATAATAATGCGATTACACTGGATGGAAACTATGGCATCGATGTCGGTGCCGCCAGTGGAAATGCTGGAACCATAAATCTCACAACTACCACAGGTGGAATCGATTTCCAGACCGGCACCTGGAACATAAATGGTGGCGGTGCTTCCGGAAAGGGGGGCAATTTAAATATCAGCCAGGGTAACGGGGATCTCACGGCCAATCCGAATGGTGCTTCGATTACTTTCAACTTGAACGGCTCCGGAACCGGCTCCGGTGGCGATTTTGTTTATGATTCGAATAATGGCGGTATGTTTTTTTCGGATGCAACAAACGCAACAATCGATATTAACGCCAACGCGCCGGGTTCGGGCACCGGCGGCAAGATCCAGATCAACACAACTGGAACCGTGTTTAATGCCCTGACCGGCAGCTCTACTTTTTCGGCGTCTTCTAATACCGGTCAGAGTGGTTTTATCTGGCTCGGTACAACAGACGGCAAAACTGCGGCCACAGGCATCGGCAACCTGGCACCTAACGCCGCTTCGACTCTTACCCTAACTGCAAATGGCGCCACTGCGGTAACTACAGGCGAAAGTACAATTGCTGTTTTTGGCAACAGTAACGTAAGAATCAATGGCGGCATAAATGCCAAAACCACTGCAAACGGCTTGAATGCGGGCGGTTCCATACTCGTGACCACAAACGGTGGCAGTACTCAGACTCTCGGTCCTATAAATGCTAGCTCGACTGGAGGTATCGGCGGTAGTGTAACACTTAACTCGGCTTCCGGCTTGATAAGCACAACAAGCACGATTACTGCTACCGGATTCAGTGGCTCGAAAGGCACACAGGGTGGCGGTTCTGTAGTCATTAATTCAAGTGCCGGCGATGTAAATACAACGACTGGCTTGATTAATGTGTCTGCTTCCGGTGGTGATGGAGACGGTGGTATTGTAAACATCACAGCCGGCACTCTAAACCTCGGCGATATATCAGCAAACGGCGGAGCTGCTGCAGGGAACAACGGCAATGGCGGGCAGATTACCTTCAATCCGCGTAATGCCATAACCATCGGAGTGGCGGGCTCGGCTCTCAATGCCAATGGTGCTGCCGGTACTGGAGACGGCGGCACCATAACAGTTAACGGCGGCACTGCCTCAGTAACTCTTGATCCGGCATTGAACTTATCAGCCAGCGCCACAAGAGGAGCTGGCGGGACGATAAGCCTCAATACAACAAGCGGTGCTATTACACTGCCGAACGCAGGCGGCACTATTAATCTCAATGCAAATGGTATAGCCGGCGATAATTTTGACGGTGGCAGATTTCTTGTAACAACAACAACAGGAACTGTAGATGTGAACGGGGGTGGTGGCAACCTAACTATTAGTGCCAACCCAGTGGGGACTGGTACAGGCGGTGAGATTCGCTTTGTTTCAACAAGTGGCGGCGATCTGTTTCCGACTAATTTAGCTTCCGGTACACTCAATTTGTTTTCATTTGGTGGAAACGGTGGCACTATCGATTTCACCACCACCGGTGCCGGAAGCATTCTTAATGGTTTGAGCACAGGAACTTTAAATGCCTGGGCCTTTTCTATAGGTGCTGGAGATGCCGGGGATCTTAATTTCTCAAGCGGTAGTGGTCAGCTCTTTGGTGGCTTAACAAGCGGCACTGCCAATTTGTATGCATTCGGGTTCGGCACCGGCAAAGGTGGAAACATTCAAATGAGCAGCTCCGGCAGTTTGTTTGGAAATGCGGCTTTTTCCGGTGATGCCAATTTGAATGCCGTCTCAACCGGCGGCGAGAGTGGCTTTGTCTGGATCGGCAGCAACGACGGCATTAGCGGAACAACACCGGTAGGACCAATTGCCTCAGGTGCCGGTGCCACCGGAAATGTAAATATCAGTGCTTCTGGGGTAACAAGCGGTGCGGGGCCGGGGGTTTCTTCCATTGCAGTATTCGGCTCTGCTAACAGCAACATAAGATTAGGTACTATAAACGCAACTACAAGCGGGAATGGCGCTGCGCCCGGCGGCTCGGTAAAAATTGTGACGCTGGGAACCGGCACTCAAACACTTGGTGCAATTGATGCAAGCTCGACCGGTGGTATCGGTGGCTCTGTCACACTTAACTCGGCTTCTGGTCTTATAAGCACAACAAGCACGATTACTGCTACCGGATTCAGCGGCTCCAAAGGGACTCAGGGTGGCGGATCTTTAGTAATAAATTCAAGCGCCGGCGATGTAAATACAACGGCTGGCTTGATTAATGTATCAGCTTCCGGCGGAGATGGAGACGGCGGCACGGTGAATATTACCGGCGGCACTTTAAGCCTCGGAGCTATTTCTGCAAACGGCGGAGCTGCAGCGGGAAATAACGGCAATGGCGGGCAGATTACCTTCAACCCGCGCAACGCCATTACAATTGGAACGGCGGGCTCGGCTCTCAATGCTAATGGCGCGGCCGGCACTGGTGATGGTGGCACGATAACTGTAAATGGAGGGACTTCCTCAGTAACTCTTGATCCGGCTTTGAATTTATCTGCCAGTGCTACACGAGGAGCCGGCGGGACAATAAGCCTCAATACAACAAGCGGTGCAATTACACTGCCCAACGCAGGCGGCACTGTTAACTTGAATGCAGGTGGTTTAGCCGGAGATAACTTTGCAGGAGGCCGCTTTCTTGTAAGCACAACAAACGGAAGCGTGGACGTAAATGGCGCTGGTGGCAGCCTCACTATAAATGCATTGAGTTTCGGCACAGGGACTGCAGGCGAAATACGTTTTGTTTCAAGCGGTGGAGATCTGTTTCCCACAAATTTGGGATCCGGCTCTCTTACTCTAAATGCGTTCAATTTCTTTGGTGGTGGTGGTGGAACCGGTGGTACGGTCGAGTTCACTACAACAGGGGCCGGCAGCATTTTAAACGGCTTGAGCACCGGAGCTTTCACAGCAACTGTAGCTTCAGTTGGGGGAGATTCCGGAAATGCAAGCTTCAGCACTGGAAGCGGGCAGATTTTTGGCGGGCTTACAAGCGGAACTGCTACAGTTAATGCACTCTCAATCGGTGCCGGCAAAGGCGGCACTATTCAAATGAACAGCTCCGGCAGCTTGTTTGGAAATGCAGTCTTCTCTGGAACTGCTGCTTTGAACGCGCAATCAACAGGTGGTGAGAGTGGTTTTGTCTGGATTGGCACTAACAACGGTATTAGCGGAACAACACCGGTAGGAGGAATTGCTTCAGGTGCTGCTGCCACTGGAAATGTAAATATCAATACTTCCGGTGTGACTAATGGAGCTGCACCGGGTGTTTCGTCCGTTGCAGTTTTCGGCTCGGCAAACAGCAACATCCGCCTTGGATCTATAACCGACACCACAAGCGGCAATGGCGCTGGTTCCGGAGGATCGGTGCGGATATCTACTTTAGGCACCGGGACTCAAACCCTTGGAGCAATTGATCTAAGCTCTTCAAACGGCAAGGCTGGTACTGTCAATTTAACAAGTGTAAGCGGTGCGATAAATCTTTCTGACATTAGCGCAAATGCAGGTGGTGCGGGTGACTTTGCCGGGGGCTCAATTAGCATAGACAGCGCAAGTGGTGATATTAATACGAGGCTGCCGGCGGGGACCGTGACTTTAAGTGCCAACGGCATCAACGATGGAGCCGGTGGCACTATCTCTTTCAACCCTACGGCCGGAGCCAGTGCTAATGTGTTTGCGAACATTACAAGCGGCACTGTAAACATAAATGCAAATGCACCGGGTGCTGGAAACGGTGGTACTATCGATCTGAAAACCACAGGCAACTCATTTATCATTTCAGGTGCCGGCCAGGTAAATCTAAATGCCACTTCAAATACCGGCACCGGCGGTAATGTCAATCTGGGTACTGTTGCAACGCCAACCGGCGCGATAGGCTCTTTCCTCTCAGGTGCTATCACTATAGATACATCCGGTGCAACAGGCGGCAGTGTTTTTGCTAATTCATCCTCGATAGCTATTAGAGGCGCTGTTTCTGCAAACGGCACAGGAGCTGGGGCTGGAACTGGTGGCACTGTTGATATTCGTGCCAGTGCAGGCATGACCCTAAATAACGTATCTGCAAACGGAGCTGCTCTTGGTAATGGTGGCACAGTCACACTCACAACCCCGGCTGACATAACTGTTGGTGCGGGAGTTCTCGGTATTAATACTGTCACTTCCCTGAGTGCCCGGGGCGGAGCAACTAGTGGTGACGGCGGGACTATAGATGTAAGTGCCAAAAATCTGACTTTGCAATCTGCCAATTTGCCTGATGTTTCAGTTACAAGCGGCAACGGCGGACATATAAATCTCACAGCTTCCGGTCTGCTGTCACTTCCGGCGGCGGGCATTCTAAGTGCAAATGCCGCCGGCGCTAATTCAAGCGCCGCAAATACCGGAAGTATTGTTTTAACTGGAACAGGCGGCATAGCGGCAGGTGGTGCAGGTTTCAATCTGGAGAGCACCGGCGGTCTTAACGGCAAGGGCGGAAGCATAACAGTTCAGACCGGTGGCACAAGCGACATTGCAATGAACTCCTTTGGGACGGTAACTGCTACAGGTGGTACTGCCGCAGGTGATGGCGGTTCTGTGAGAATACTTGCCGGCGGCGGCATCACATCACTTTCCGGCGGCAATGTAAATGTAAACGGGATCGCTGGCAATGGTGCCGGTGGCGTAATTGAAATCAGAAACGGTATCGGCAGTGCAAACACCAACCAGGACTTTCAGATTTCAGGCAATCTCAGCGCGCTCGGTAATGGGGCCGGCGCTGGTGGGACCATAAGCCTTACTTATTCTGATAGCGGAACTTTTTCGATTGGCTCAGGGGCGATCGGAAATACCTATGTGGGTGGCAGCATCACAGCTACGGGCGGTTCAGGCGGCGTGGTTAATATCACTAACCAGTACACGACTGCAGGCAGCGCCGAAACGATAGTGATTTCAAACGGGGCTTCTGGGGTGATTTCTGCAGGAGCTAGCGGTAACATCAATTTCAATACATGTGCAGCCTGTGTACCTTCAATTGCAAACGTAAATACAAATGAAAGTGTTTCAGTAAGCGGTGGAAATCTTACAGGTATTGTGAATGCAACCGGCACTTCAGTTACGATAAATCCGCAAAGCACGCTTGTTGCAAATACTTTGACAGTCGGCGCAATTACGGCCAATGCCGGAACTGTGGATCTTGTAAACAATGCCAATACAACAAACAACGCAATTGTAATTGGTGCCGGAACAGGTAATGTCCAGGCAACAGGCAATGTTCAGATAGTTTCTAATCAAATAAACAATTCCGGAACTGTCAACACGAGCGGCGGCTCAGTTACTTTAGCAAACGGAGTCACTGGATTTGCTGCTGTGGGTTCAGGCTTGACCATAAGCGGGGCAGGCGCCGGTACAGTTACTGCTTCAAACGGAATTCTGTTTCAAGATAACTTTAACGCAGCAAATGCAAGTGTTGTTATAAATGCCAGTCAGACTCTTAATCCTGGTGCCGGGAATAACGTGGTCATAAACTCCACAAATTCAGGAGCCGGCAATTCGCTTACATTTCAATTGCTCGATGGCATAAATCTTGCAATTGCAGCCGGCAATGTGACATCAGGTTTCTTAGTAGAAGGACCAAATCCGGCTCCCGGTAACTTAACAGTTCAAATAGATAATTCAGTGACTTCAACCGGCAGTACTTTAACAACAAACGGTGGCAGTTTTGTTTTCAATGCAAATGCCTCGGGTACAGGCGACGCTATTTTTAGAACCACAAACCCTGCTAATGATACGTTGTTCTTGAATGGCGGCACCATGACCATCAACAGCAGCAATACAGATATTGCTGCGAACTTAAATATCCAGAACGATACTTCGATAACCGTAAATGTAAATGGCGGCACGCTCACAAACAACGGAACAATTACAAGCACCGGGACCGGTGCAAATAATATAACTGTCGGCTCAAGCGGCGCTCTTGCACTTACAGGCTCCGGCTCTTTTGTGGCAGCCGGTGCGGCGCCGACATCCGTATTGATTCAGAGCGCCGGTACCATGAGCTTGAATGCAGCTTCTGCACTTAAAGCAAGCGGCGCTAATTTATCCGGCGTGGTTTTGAGAAGCCCGACTCTTGATCTGACAGCTGGAAGCAGCTTTACAGTGCAAACAGCCGGAGCTACGCTTGCTGCCAATAACAATGGCGGAGCCTATGCAGTTAGCGGTACAGGAGGCACGCTTGCAACAAATAACGGGCAGATTACACTGTCCGGCAGTTCAGTGGCTTTAAATACAGCCGGCACGCTTACTTTAACTAGCGGCACGCAGCAAAGCTTGATTCAGTCAACAGCCGGTGCAATTACAAACGCTGCCACAAGTACTGTTGCAGGCGGAATTCTCAGTTTCAATGCAACAGGTGGTGATATTGGTGCAAGCGGAACCCGAATCAATACAAGTGCCACTACCTTAAATATCCAGGCAAACGGGACAAATAACGCATATGTGTCAAACACAGGTACAACAAGCTTGGGAACAGCGAGTGCCGGCGGTGAGTTCTTCCTGACTGCAACTAATGCAATAACCACAACGGCAAATGTGAGCGCGGGCAACAGTCAGAAGGCGACCTTGCAGGTTACTAATAATAATGGCGGCATTGCACTTGGTGGCGATGTGACAGGCGCCGGCGGCGTGGTGCTCACGACAAACGGCAGCGGTAATTTAAGCAGTGCGGCAGCTCAGTCAATTTCAAGCACAGATAGCGCCATAGATATAACAGCAAATAACATAGCCCTTACAAACGGCTCCAGTATAAACGCCGGCACCGGCACAGTAACAATCCAGGGTACCGGCAATCAATCAATCGGCATCAATGGCGGTATCGGAACTTTGCAAGTCGGTGCCAATTTATTGAGCAATATTACTGCAGACAGCCTGATTATCGGAAACGCTACTGCTGGTTTTATCGACCAGACCGGAGTTCTAAATCTGAATGGAGGCGGACCTGCATCAGCATATAACCTCGATTTGAGAACCGGAGCCACATATCAGGGATCTACAAGCACAATAAATTTAGGCACAAAATCGCTGACCATTAACAGTGTGAGTCAGACAACCACAGGAATCATAAACGGCGGAGCAAGCACGGTCGATATTACTGCCGGTTTTGTAGATTTCGGGGCGGCCCTGACACTTGCTCCAGTCGGAAGTACAGTGAATGCAAAAGCCACTTTTGGTGCTGGTGGAACTATAAATACCGTCGGGCTTGTATCTGCTGAGAATGTCAATCTAAGCACTACAGGGGCTGGTGGGGCAAACGACATTGGGTCCTTAACTCCGTTTACGCTTGCAGCAAAGAATCTTACTCTGAATACAAACAACGGAAGTGCGAACGTAGCAAACTCCAGTGGCGCGCTTTTAAATGTAAATGCATCGAACATAGCTGGTGTTGGTGGAAACGGCATTCTGACGCTTGAAAGCAATAACACGATAAATATAGCTGCAGCAGTGTCTGCAAGTGAAACTGCGAGTCTGACAACAAATGCAAATGGCGGCTCCATAACAGTAACGGGTGGAAACCTGAGCGGAGCCGGTGGTGTGACTCTTGTTACAGACGGAGCCGGAGCCGTAAATGTAAGTGACGGCTTTAGTGTAATAGCAACAAACAACGATGTTACAGTAACTGCCGGGTCTGTGAATCTAAATACAACAGGAGCAATAAATGCCGGAAACGGCATTGTGACACTGCAGCCGAATACAGCTGGAACAACAATCGGCTTAAATGGAGCGGCCGGCGCGTTCAGTGTACAGGGCTCGAGTCTTTCAAATGTAACAGCAAGCAAGCTGCGAGTAGGAAACAATACTTCCGGAGACTTTGCGCAAGCAGGAATAATTGATGTAAGCGGAGCAGGTCCAAATGGCGTATATGATCTTGAGCTGATAAGCGGAGCCGCGTATGACGGCACCGGAAGCACAACGACGCTGGGGACAAAGACGCTCACTATAAATAGTGTGGGGCTGGCAACAACAGGCACGGTGAACGGCGGCGCCACAGCCGTAGATGTAACTGGAGCTAGTGTTTCTGCTGGAAATATCACGCTTGTGGGCGCAGGCAGCACAGTGAATCTGACAGGCAATGGAACAAACGGAACCGTATCAGGTCTGACGGTGCAGGCAGAGAATGTAAACCTGAGTACGACCGGAGGCGGTAGCGGTAATAACATAGGCGCAATTACGACAAAAGCTGCAAATCTGACAGTAAATACATCAAACGATGGAAGCGCGACAGTTACAAATACAAGCGGAGCGCTCTTAACTCTTGGAGCTTCAACTATAGGCAGCAGCTTCAATTTGCTTGCAGATGATGCAGTGAATATAGGCGCGGCGGTGTCGGCAGGTACAACAGTCACAATAGCAAGTGTTGGAAATATTACGGTAAGTGGCGGCAACCTGACTGGTATTGGGGGTGTAACACTGACAGCCGGCGGCAGCGGAATCGTGAATGTAGCTGACGGTCGGTCAATTCAATCAACCGATACCGATATTTCGATTTCGTCAGCGGGTGTGAATCTAAATGCAACAGGAGCAATAAATGCCGGAAACGGAAATGTGATATTGCAGCCAAATGCGGCAGGTACGTCAATTGGGTTGAATGGAGGCGTTGGAGCCTTTGACATCTCCGGAACAACGCTGACAAATATTACTGCAAACACATTGATAGTAGGAAATAATCTTTCAGGGGCGTTCACGCAAGCCGGGATTCTCAATGTAAGCGGAGGCGGACCTGCAGGTGCGTATAATGTAAGGCTTGTAAGCGGAGATACGTATGACGGCAGCGGAAGCACAACAACGCTTGGAACGAAGACGCTCAGAATAGACAGTGTCAACCAGGCAACAAGTGGTGCCATAGGTGGTGGCGCCACATCAGTAGATATCAATGGTGGCAATGTAGTAATCGGTGCCAATATAGTGCTGGCAAATGCTGGAAGCACTGTGGATGTGACAGCAACTAATAATGCCGGCGGGACTATAAGTGGTGGCTCAATTACAGCAGAGAGCGTGAATCTTGATACAAGCGGGGCCGGAGCCGGCAACGATATAGATTCAGTGATAGTAGCCGCAACGAATCTGCGAGTAAATACTCAGAACGGCGATGCCAGCGTAACAAATTCAAGCGCTAGTTTGTTAAATGTCAATGCATCAGGCGTGGGCGGCAATCTGACGCTTGTAAGCAATAACACAGTAAATATTAATGCGGCAGTATCAGCAAGTGGAACTGCAAACATATCGACTAATCTGAATGACGGTTCGATAACTGTAAGTGGAGGAAACCTCACCGGTACTGGCGGAGTGACACTAACGACAGACGGAGCCGGAACAGTAAGCGTAAGCGATCTGCAAAGCATAATCGCAACTGATAACGACATTACAGTTAGCGCTGCGGGTGTGAATTTAAATACAACAGGAGCAATAAATGCCGGGAATGCGAATGTCACATTAGAGCCGAATACAAATGGAACAACAATCGGAATAAATGGTGGTGTTGGTGCCTTTGATGTTTCCGGGACAACGCTAACAAATATTACTGCAAGTACATTGATAGTTGGAAACAGCTCATCCGGAGACATAACCCAGGGAGCCGGCAATCTAAATGTAGGCGGAGCAGGACCGGCCGGTGCGTATCATTTAGATTTCACAACTGGTGGTGCGTACATAGGCGGAGCAAGCACAACAACGCTTGGAACAAAGACGCTTACGATAAACAGCACCGGAGCAGCAACACTGGGAGTAATAAATGGTGGCGATACAACAGTAACGGTAGTTGCGCAAGACGTTGTAATCGGAAATGCAATTACGCTTGCAACAGGCGGAACGAGCCTTGTCGATATAACAGCAAACGAAGCAGGAAGCGCCGGTACAATAACCGGCACCGGTTTAGTGACAGCCGATACAGGACTATTCCATGCAACAGGAAATATTGGAGCCGCAAGTCCTAATCAGATACAAACAGCTGTCGGGGCCCTCACAGCAGAAAGCAGTGGTGGCGATGTATATGTAAGAAGCATTGGAGCAGTGAATCTGGTATCGGGAAAGGCAGCGAGCTTGTTTGATCTGACAGCAGGTGGGCCACTAAGCACCGGAACAT
>CAZTQO010000040.1:18306-24229 GCA_964615655.1 uncultured Candidatus Obscuribacterales bacterium
AAGGCAGCGAGCTTGTTTGATCTGACAGCAGGTGGGCCACTAAGCACCGGAACATTGGCAGGGGCAATAACAGCACCGAATATCAATCTAACCACAACCGGTGCTAATGACATTACAGTAGACGGAAATATTGGAAGCGGCGCAGTTAGCACGGTTAATCTGAACTCAGGCGGCGCAATAGTAGGAGGTGCCGGCGTAATAGACGCAGCAACAGTGGGGCTCAGTGCCTCCGGAGCTATCGGAGCTTCCGGCACTGAAGTACAGACAAGCGGAACAACAACACTTACAGCAACAAGCACAAACGCCGGCGTCTTTCTATCAAACACTGGAAGCGATATATCAAGCTTTGCGGCCTCAGCCGGTGGAGCGGCCGGTCAGGTAGAACTGACAACAGATGGTTCAGTGACACTGGGCGGAAATGTAAGCGGACCTGGTGGAGTGACACTGACGCTCGGAGCCGGCGAACTGCTCACAGTAGGTGGTGCTCACACTATTACGGCTACAAATAACCCCATCAATATAAGTGCGGATGACGTAGCGCTTGCCGGAGCCGCTCCGAAAATCAACGCAGGCAATGGCACGGTGACAATAAGACCGGTGCAAAACAATACGGTCATAAACTTAGCAGGTGGTGTCGGTGGTCTTAATTTGACCGAGACAGAACTGCAAAGCATAAGTGCAGGAACTCTGGTGATTGGCTCGGGCGCCGGTACAGGCGGAATAAACTTAAACGGTGATCTGAATTTGTCCGGGAACAACTACGGACTGCAGCTGCTTCAAGGCGCCGCTGCATTTAACGCAGGCGGCAACACTCTGACAATGGGAGCCAATCCGCTCACTATCAACGTAGGTGGAGCAGCCAATCTCGGTCCGATTGTCACAAACGGCAGCACTATAAACGTCACCGGTAGTTCAGTCAGCTTCAATGGCGCGGTCGGTTCTGCAACCGATACAAGCAGCTTTACTTCAACAGCTGGTAGTATAAGCGGTGCTTCTCTAATAACTGCTCAGAGCCTGACTTTAGGCGCAGTCGGCGGCAGTGTCGGTCCGTTAAATACTGTGGTGAACAATACTATAAATGCGACTGCAGGCGGTATTGCTACAAGCAGTATCAATATAACAAATACAGGAAGCCTTACAAACTTTTCGGCAGTTTCAAGCGGCGCAAACGGGACTGTAAGTTTGAACAACACAGGCAATGTGACCCTCGCTGGAAATGTCACAGGACCTGCCGGTGTCACACTTACACTTGATGCAGGCAGCACTCTAAATGTTACGGGCGGCAATTCAGTTACTGCAAATAATGCAACAATTAATTTGAATGCAGATTCACTTATTCTGACCGGACAGGTGAACGCAGGCGCGGCATCAGGCAACATAATCATAGTTCCTGTAACCAGCGCTCAGGATGTGGATCTTGGTGGAGCTGGCTATTTACCAGGGTTCGGTAATCTGACAGCCCAGAACATTCAAGTAGGAAATACCACTTCCTACACAGGCAACATCATCATCAATATAGGTGTCTTGAACACGGCGTCCAACCTGAGCTTCCTGAGCATGGCGGGCGGTGGCGGCGGCTTCCAGAACAATGGCACTATAAACAACCCGGCTAACAGCGTGACTGTAAATGTAAGCGGCAATATCGACAACGCCGCAGCAGCAAATATCATTTCTAACTCGCTGAGTTTAACAAGCACAAACGGCTCGATTGGAAGCGTTAATCCGGTAAACGGCTCTGCTCCCACGCTTGCTTTCAGCGCGCCAAATGGAAGCATCGCATTCAACAGCACTGCAGCGGCTGCCACGCCCGTGACCATTAATGGAAGCAACAGTCTCACTACATTTAGTGTAAGCGGCAACACATTGCAAACCGCAGGTGTATTAAGTTCAGGTGGAGCTATGACCATTAATGCGGCTCAAAGCCTGGCTTTGAATGGAACTATAAATACTGGCGGTCTCACAAACTTCACCGGCAGCACCGGCCTTACAAGCAATGCTGCGGTTACCGCTAATTCAGGCGACATCAATCTGAACTCGGCCAATACTATTAACATTAACGGTTCCTTCAATGTCAAAAACGGCAACTTCAGCGCCACTTCAACTGCTGCTAACGTAAATGTGAATGCAGGCGCTTCGACAATTGCTTCAAACAACGTTACTCTTACTGCCGCCGCCGATCTTAACTTCGGCTCGCTCGCAGGCGCTGCCACTACAGTCAGTGCCGGTCAATCCACTACAAACGCACTTGCAGTCATGCCGGTAGGCAGCATTATTACAAACGGAAATACGCAAATAGCAGGCGGTGGCAATGTAACTATTAATGACAATGTCACAATACTTTCTCATGGCGGTGCCACTGCGGCCAATACAGGCGACCTCTCTGTTCAGGCCGGCGGCAATATAAATGTAGGCATGAATAATACAATGACTGCTTATGGCGGCTTCCTCTGGCTTTCAAGCGGCGGCAATATAAAAGTTGGTGACAACACCCAGATGGCTTCGGTCGGTAAACTTGACGATAACGGAGGAACCTATACAACTGGTGCTGGTGTCCCACTGCCCACTTATTTTGGTGGCGCGCTCGGGGTATTTGCTGGTGGTGTTGCAGGCGGTGCTAATGCGGCTCTTACAAATCTCGTAAATAATAGTAGATCTTACACGGATCAAACCATCATCGGACCCGGTGTGGTCTTTGATGCTAGCTCGCCAAATTACTCACATAGCGGCGGATCTATAATGCAGGCGCTTAACTCGAGTGCGGCACTGCCTCCGAATGTCGACCCGGCAACAGGCAATAAGTTTACTTTGCAGGGTGGCGTTATTTATGTTCAACAAACAGGCACTTCGCATCTTGATCTGGATCCGCCTACTTTGATTGCAATCGGACCCGCCTCGCCGCCACCGCCTTCAAACTCGAGCGCGGTGCTTCCGCCGACCAGCACCACAGATACAGGCAGTCAAAGCCTGGGATTGCCGATTGTAGTTCGCGAACCTGGTTTCGTAAACACCGGTGTGCCTACAGATCGCATCTGGTACAACATACAGCTTGATTATTCTTCTCAGCAGGCTGGCCAGGGACTTAGTGTTGGCGACCGCCGCAGCTGGTTTGTTGCTGAGGGACCATCGCAGCCGTTTGTGCTTGAGGACGATAACGACACCGTAATAGTCGGTCAGGAAGGCAGCAAACTTGCGCTTATAGACAGTCGCCAGCTTGTAGTTGATTTGGGGCGCCTGGCAATTCTGGTCGGATCAAAGAACGATCTTTCAGTTGAGACGTCTCTTGGTGTCGTGAATATTCCTAAGGGAAGCGTTGTTCTGGTCGACAGCACCAACCCTGAGATAGTCCGGGTCACGAATCTGTCAGGTGCTTCTGTGCAGATGCTGATTACGTTCAACGATGCAAAAACCCCAATGTCTATTGCAAGTGGTGAAGAACTTGTGGTCGCTAAATCAGGGGCCGATATTAAAGCCGGCGACCAGCTAAGTCGCGTGAATCTGCCGCTTTCAACTACAGTTGCCGGTTTGAGCCTGCAGAAAAACAGTATTGATCGCAAGCAAGTTGTTGAGAACGAAAGGCTGCTTTCCTGCGGTCAGGACAGCGACTGCCTCACAAAGCGCAGAGTCGACCTGCTGAAAGCATCACTTGGATCTAGCAAAGGATCAACGTCTGGAGCCGGCTCAGGAAGCTCAGGATCTGATAAGCCAGGTCCCGGTAATTCCGGCCCCGCTAATTCCGGTAAGAACAATTCCGGTTCCAATAGCTCGGTGGGTTCTCCTAAATCTATGGAGATTCTCAATAATCGCCGGAAACAGGCAAAATTGCTTGAATCACTCAAAACACTGAAACCCGTGGCATTCAGCTCTTCAAGCGGCGCCACCCGCGCCTTGCTTGGCAGGCTGAGTTCTCTGCGGACTGAAATGGCAGTAATAAAACATCGCGGCGCTGAGATGGAACTCAAAGGCGATAAAGTCAATTTGCTTAGAGGCGAAGCTCTGGTTATTGCAGATAAGAAAACCGTGGTTATTACAGGTGACAGCCATATTGTCATAGACGTGGGAACGATTGCTCTTATAAGCACCGACAGTCTGGTTACGAAAGTCCGCAATGTCTGGGAGCCGAAGCGAGGATCTCTGCGTCAATTTGTGGGCAAGAATCATGTAGACGTTGGGGCCGGCCAGGAAAGCTTGCTTGCAAAAGACGAAAAGACAATCAATACTGTTGTCAGCTCGGATCTGGTCGGCCGGCGGCGTGTGCGTCATGTCAAACTTGAAAACAAGCAGGTATCGACCTCGGAAGTTTCGCTTATAACTTTGATGGCAAGCTCACCAGTGCTGAATGCGCTTGTGAAGTCAGAGCAGGATCAAGATGCTTATCTGACAAGCAAGATGCTTAAGATGGCCGCATGTATTCAGGCCGTAACCGGCTCACACGGTAACTATACGACAAGGCATCACCGCTAGAATTGTGGCAGTGGTCAGAAATTAAGAGAGTCTCTTAATTGTTCTTGCTTCTGCTTATTCATTGAAGAAGGCAGAAAGATCTTCCGATCCAGTCTGTATTTCTAGCTTTCACGTCGCACCCTTACGAATTCCTCACAAGTGCAGTCTATCTTATTCAGTATGTGGACTATTGACTGACAAAAAAGGGAGGTGACGTTGACCACAAACAAAAGCAGACCCGGACTCTCAAGTTTTCAATTCATTTCCGAGAGTCCCCGATTTGTACTGCAGCATTTTAGACTGCACACTTCAGAAACGCTCAAAGAAGATTCTTTTCGCATGAGGTTTCTGACATTAACCAGTGTACTTGTATCATTCGCTCTTGTATTTTTAAACACGCCTGTGCTTGCCGCTGCTGAAGTGCCCGGTCTGGGACAAAGCGGGACAGCTTCAATTACAGCAAAATACTTCTCGGTAGCCAAAATGGAAAAATGGGACGAGCACACATACGTGCCATCCTATTGCAACAGCATTCCAAACCGGCAGGTGAAAGTTGTATTGGGTCATGTGGATAACCTGCATAAAAGACGGGTGAAGGAGCACCTGAAAAGCCAGGTTCATGGGGCCGGAAAGAACCTGAAAAAAGGAATGGACGCAAGTGTTGGCGCTGAAGACCTCAGCGATTCAGACGATTCTGTTGAAGAAAACTCTGAGAATTCGACTGTCGCTGCAGCAAAAATGCAGGCAACACCGAATATTCTCAGAACGCGAATGGATAATTATCTGGGTTGGCACCTCGATGATACCAGCTTCTCTCGTGACCATAACGGACGATTCTGTCTTGGTACCAATAAGGGAGAAGCACTGATCTCGGCTGAAGAACACACAAGCATCCAGCTTGGACTGGTGCATATTGAAGTCAGTCCAGGTTCAGTAGTACTCGTTTGCCACACGAATGGATTCAGCCAGATTATCAATTTGTATGATACCAAACGTGATGCGGTACGGCTAAAAGTAGGACCAAATCAGATGCATTTGCGACCTGGACATGAGTGCATAGTTGCCGAATCAGAGTCAGCTCTTGTCGATTGCAAGAAACGTGACGGGTCACTTCGCAGGTTTTCCAATCTCGCTGTGTTGCCCGGTAGCAATGCCCTGGTCGGTGTATGCGAAATCTCAATTCCTTCGCTCCTGAAATGCCATCCTATTCTAAGCAAGTTATTCAAAAGCAAAGAAAAGGATGAACGCCGACTGGCTGACAAACTGCTTAAAATGTCCGTTTGTCTGGCATTCATGGGTGTTTCGTTTGAGCCCTATTACGCGTTTGTCGAGGAGCAAAGATTGCTTCGCAGAAAACGCAGACGCACTTTAGTGAACAAAAAGGAAGCACCCGAATTATAATGCTACACTGGAAATCAAGTTAAGACCCCTTTGCTTTCATGCTCAGGGGTCTTATATTCAGAGAGTGAATTCATACAGAGCG
>CAZTQO010000040.1:24329-66092 GCA_964615655.1 uncultured Candidatus Obscuribacterales bacterium
CTTCATACAGAGCGCTTCATACAGAGCGCTTCATACAGAGCGCTTCATACAGAGCGCTTCATACAGAGCTATTGCTTTACTGAACTGACCGGTGCTTTTACCAGCTTGAATACATATTCGAAGAACTCAGAAAAATCGTCCTTATCGGAAATATGTCGAGCTGAGTTGATTTGCCTGGCAACGACCAGCTTCTTCGCAGGTAGTACCAATAAGTACTGGCCTAAATAACCGTTGGCGCTGTAACCGCATTGAGGCCCATAAGTTCGCTCTGAGCCCTTTAAGGGATTTTCCATTGCATTTACCTTTTTAAAGCCTTCTTCACTAGCCAGGTTCTTTGCGGCTTCGGCAAAGGCTTTGTAAGTAACGAATTCTTTGTTTTCCAGAGGCGCAAGTTTAGCAAGAATTTCTTGATCGATGCCATTTTCCTTCCAGTGCGAAAAAACATTGTTGTTTATCTTGAGCTTTGTCGATTCCCAATTGATCCACCAGAGCAATCCGCAAGCTGAATTTGGACCAAGAGCCGGTTTGACTGCTTCGTCTACAAACGACTTACTCAAGATTTGCTTGCCGTTCCAGCTGCCGTCGTTCAGCATCAGCTGTCCGAGTTTTGCAAGATCTTTGCCTTTCAGTCCGCAGCCGGCCATTCCCTGAAGATTACCTGATTTGTCAGTATCCCAGACCACAGAACTGATTCCCATCGGTTTAAAAACCGTCTCCTTCAAATAGACTTTTATCGTTTTTCCAGTCACTTTTTTTACTATTGCCGGAAGCAGATTCACGGCTTTGTTGTTATAGTTGAACTTGGTTCCGGGTGGGCTTGTGAGTTCTGCTGCAAGGGCCAGCCTCACAAAATCCGGGCTTCGGTAAATTTCTTCTGTAGTTGGATTTGACTGAATTCCTGAGCTATGGTTCAAAAGATGCCTGAGAGTTATCTTTTCTTTCTCACCCTGCCGCCACTCGGGAAAATATTTCCAGACAGGTTCGTCGAGTGAAGGAATAAGTCCGTCCGTGAGCATTTTGCCTATTGCAATACACACAACAGACTTGCTCACCGACATGAGTTCAATAGGCTTGTTTGTTTGCCCGAATTTCCATTCGCCAATCAAAATGCCGTCGTGCATCACAACAAGTGTGTCAGAGTTGTACTTTTTTGCTTGCTCGACCAATTTATCGAGCGCATCATAGTTAATAGCGGCATCGTTCCTGTTTATCACTTCTGCAAACACCGGGTTGCTGCATGATGCGATCATAGCAATTAATATTATTAATCGGATTATCAAATGGGTTCTCATGTGAGTTTGTGTCCGGTTTGTTTTAAGTAGTAAGCAGATTGCAATTCGGAATTAGAATAGCACCATGTGATTTCTGAACTGCCTATCTGTAGTTAAGCTAACAGCTCTAATACACGCAAAATACACAAAGCTGTCCGGACTTCTTCATGCCTCGCCCGCGATCATTAAAACAGGTTAAGAAAAGGGGCTTATATTATGGCTATTGGATTTCATGAATCTGAAGTGCCGAAAAAAATGGCAGAAGAGATTCAAAACAATGTTGAACAGTTAAAAGATGATCCGAAAAATGAAGAAGCACTGACAGCTTTGCGGGAAGATGCAGGAATATTATCTGCGAGTCCGAATAGCTTCAGGCAAAAAGTTCAAAGTGAGCTCTATAAGATGGAAGCAGATGGCAAGCTTCCGCTTGTGACTATCGATAGAGACGGCAATTTGATTTCCGGAATAATAATGCCTGGAAAATTTGACGAGAACGGTGAGCCTGTTTCGAAGCAGCGTGCCATACTCATTGAGCCTGATAACTCAATTGTTTCAGACAACTCAGTACTGGATAAGGGTAAACTGTCCAAACAAGCTCTGGAGATGAGTCTTTAGAAAATTGAACTGTACCCTGCCAGCTGAAATTGATAAATGATTTTAGTTGATTTTCGTCGCGATTTAATCTTTCAGCTAAAATGAATCTGTACGGTTCGGTTGGAAGCTAGATCAATGGAAGAGATGACTAAACGCAAGGTTCTGAGGGCTGCCTGTCACGCGTCGGCGCTGGCCAGCTGGTCTGTGATAGTTGTAGGTGTTCCGGTTGCGGTTTTGCTTCTAAGTGATGATCCACTGGTTCGCGACAGTGCCAAAGAAGCAATCAACTTCTCAATCAGTATCATTCTCATCACCTGTATTGCTGTGGGCTTGATTTTTACGATCATCGGCCTGCCGCTTTCAATCTTACTTTTCATATATGTTGCTCTTGCAACGATTATTTTGCCGATTGTGGCGATAGTTTCCGTCTGTGCTGATCCTGATAAAACCTACAGGTACCCGTTCACGATCAGATTGATCAAGCCGGCGCCGGAATTGAGACAGCTTGGCGTTTAGTTCTGATAACCCTGGATATTTCGTGATGCTCAGACCGTTGATTAAGGAAACTGAGGCTATTCTTTAGTCACGAGTTTCCTTTTAAGAGATACTCTATTAAGGAGGGCGGCTTTAGAGGCTGCATCCTAAGGCTTTTTGGACAAAAGTAGCTCTCTGCCTTTAAGAATGAACTCTTGTTGTTGCGGGTTTTTAGCATCACCTTCAAAAATCTCGACAAAGCTTGCTTTTAGTTTTGCGGCGCTTTCAAACCAGGGGCTAAGAGCTTTATTCTTTGCCGGTAATGTCATTTGGAAGCCTACAAAAGTTCTGCTAGCCAGCTCGTCTATAATCGCAACTCCCGGAGTATTCTCATAGCCTGGTCGCAGACCGTCGTTGCGAATTCCAAGCCGCCCGTTGTACTTTTTTACAAGCTCGCTTAAAAGCAGATTGAGTGTCTGGCGTCCCTGCTCAGTCGGAGTGGGGGGACCCATCACATAAACAAATGTACTTTGTTTGAAAGATTTTGCATAATGCTCGACTATGAACCTGACTGCCTGCGACCACTTCTCCAGACCTCCTTCTTTTTCAAAATGCTCGATGTCTTCAGGAGTTTCAACCATGAAGGTTTCCATTCCACGACCCATACCAGACATTGCAACGTATGAAAGCTCAGGTACTTTGTCATAGCGTTCAGCAAGTTTTGTGATTAATCCAAACCAGTGAGCTTGAAAAGACTTGTCCCAGGGTGCAGGCATCTGGAGAATCTCTGCAGTGCCGGCACGCCTGTTCTTTTTGAGAACCAGTTTTTCGGTTTTGGAATCATAAAGCCATGAAGGAGAGAAAGTGCCTGCTGTAATCCAGATGCCGAGGCGTTTCTTGTTTTTACTTGCTAAGAGCACGGCCTGGTCAAAACGCGAGAAGTCATATTTTCCGGGGAGCGGTTCTATGTCTTTCCATAATGCACGAACAACCACCCCATCGAGATTCGCTTCTGTCCAGACGGAATCTCTAAGAAGTGCAGATGTCGGGTACGCACGTGCAGGTGTAAGAGCATATATCCCTTTTGGACAGGGTTTCAAAAGTAAGTTCTTGGATCTTGCGCTCAAAAAAGGCGTACTCAGCAAGAGTAAAAGAGCTGCGAATATCAGAGTGTTTGTCCGGAACTTTTTGATATCTGTATTTTTGCCAAAAGCATACATTCTCAAATTACAGAGACCCATCTTACTCATTATTCCTTTGCCCTAAGCGCTTAATCAAACAAGCAATTTTACATTACATGGATCACGAAGGAATGATAGAGGACATGGAAGTAGCGTTACAAGAGCTAGGTCTTAGACTCTTGATTAATTAGCTCCGCCTGTATTGCGGTTTTCCCCGCTAATAATGACGGTCTCCACTTTTGTTAGAACTCGTTTAAGTGCATAATGGCTTTTAACCTTCTTTGGTAATTAATCTCTTTTTCAAGGATCAGCGTTTCTATATTTTAAGGGGGCTAAGTAAACTTATGCCAGTTATTCCCATGCCTAAGATAAACAAGCAGCTGCTTTTCCAACTGCTGCCTTGCTTCATATTAATTGCTTCCTTAAGCATCGGCATTATTGCTGCGGTCAAAATGCATGATCTGCAAGAGACTGAGCGTTTTTCCAGGGCTACTTTGCAAAAGCTCGCAGCAATGACAAAACGCGATCAATCAACCGAAGAAAGTGAAGTTGTGAAGCTGCTTGGAAATCCTGACTATACGTGCCTGGCCGGGCACTGCTCTCAATTCGGTCGTTTGCTTGTCTGGCGATTGTCCAGCCATAAAAATTTGGTCTGCCACTGCAACCAGGTTGTGCATATTCCAGGTTTTCCCAGTTACGTTTTTAGCTGTAAGGTTGAGCCTGCCGATCAAGAAGAGAGGTAGTTGGGGTGCCAACGCTGGAATCAGAGGAGCAATACGAAAGAGCAGGAGAGCTATGTGTATCACTGGCCGAGCGCTTCGATAAACTGAGTCAGGGAGAAAAGGATTACCTTTCGGTGCTAAGTGATCTGCTTGGTAAATATGAGGAGCGCTGGGACGAAGAAAAACCAGTTACCCCCAGAGAGTTAATTGTGTTCTTGATGGAGCAAAACAATTTGAATCAAAACGACCTTATTCCGCTCTTTGGCAGCAGCTCAAGAGTATCTGAATATCTGAGCGGCAAAAGGGAGCTTTCGCTTCAACAAATACAGAAACTCAGTCAACGATTCAAATTGTCACCGGCAGCTTTTATACGAGCTTGAACTGCTTTCCTGTGTTCGAGCAAGTGAGAATGTTATGCCCTGTCCCTGGGTGTTCTAGAACTGGAAGTAAATATACTGGGCGGTAACGCCAGGTGCCAGAAGCAAAAGTACTATTGCAAGCGCTGCCAGATAAACCGGCTTGAAGCCGGGCAGCCAGCGCGGCTCAGGCATGATTCCATATGAATCTTTGAACTTTGAAACGACAATTTGTGCAATAAGAAAAGCTGCAAGCAAGAATGGCAGCAGCAAGAATACTACTGAACTTGAAGTATTTAGAATGCTCGGCATCCAGGCAAGAGTTCCTGCCGGGCTCGGGTCTATCAATAACATTTTGCGCATTACAGACCAGGCTGTTGCCATATCTGGCGAGCGGAAAAATACAAGACCGAAGCTGAATGTATTGAAGGTGAAGGCAATTGCAAACAAATGGAAGAGTTTGCTTGCAATCAGCTTCTTCAATGTTTCAAATGGGCGGTAGAAATTTTGCCAGATCCGGTGGCAGATAAATAGCAGACCTAAATAAGCACCCCAGGCGAGATAATTCATGCTGGCACCGTGCCAGAGCCCGGCAATTGTCATAGTGATCATCGCGTTGCGCATGGTCATGAACTCGCCAAATTTGCTGCCGCCAAGCGGAATGAAAAGGTAGTCTCTAAGCCATGTTGAAAGTGAAATATGCCAGCGCCGCCAGAAGTCTGCTATTGAGCAGGCAAGCATCGGCATATCGAAATTGATCGGAACTTTGAAGCCCATCATTAACGCCGAGCCGCGAGCTACATCTGTGTAGCCTGAAAAGTCAAAATATACTTCAAAGAAAAATGCCCAGGTAGCAAGCCACATATCTGCAGCGCCCAGAATATCCGGATGCGCGTAACAGCGATTTACTACAACTGCCAGATTGTCGGCAAGGCAGACTTTCTTAAAGAGCCCGAAGAGCACCAGCTCCAGACCCTGATTCAGATTTGCCATTTTGAACTTCTGTTCGTGGCTCAATTGTGGAATAAAATCCTGGAATCTCTTAATAGGTCCTGCAATTTGAGTCGGGAAAAAGCTTGGAAACAGTGCGAATTCCTGGAAGTTCTTAATTGCGGGTGAGCCTTTATACACATCCGAAATGTAATGTATGAACTCAAAGGCAAAAAACGAAATGCCCAGGGGTAATATTATGTCGAACGGGAATTGCGCAAGCTGTCCTGCTCCGAAAAATCCCAGGAAGCTGTTTGCAGTGTCTCTTGCAAAATAGGCATATTTGAAAAAGCCCAGAATCAGAAGATTGAGTGCAATGCCGGCAAATAGAATCAGCTTTCTGTTTTCGGTGCTTTTGTGCAGCCAGAGCCCGAGAAAGTAATTCGCAACAGTCATGGCGAAAATCAAAATGCCATATACAGGTTTCCAGAACATGTAAAACACGTAACTTGCAATAAGCAAAAGTGGTGTTTTGAACTTCTTGGGGCAGAGCCAGTACAGAAGGACAACTATAGGCAAAAAGAGCATGTAGGCGAAGCTGTTAAATAGCATCTTTCCTCCTAGCTTTTTCTGCGATTCTCATATTTTTGGTCTTGCCAGTTGCGGTGTTGCCGGAGGGACTCTTTCCTGCCCGACCTTTGTCAGCCTGCTCTTTGTCTGCCTGGCCTTCTGCTGCCTGCTCTGCTTCGGCATCAGCAATCTGAACGCTGTCGTCCTCCTTCAGATATGCAACGGTTGTCCGGTCGGTGGCAAGTGCTTTGCCAATGACTGCAAAAGCTTTTTTGCCGCCGTCGGCGCTCAGATGGCACCAGTCCGTGAAGTCATGCTCGCCGTAGTAATCTGGAATGTCAGCATCTACATATAAGGCATCGCGTTTTGCTGCAAGTTCTTTCAAGCAAGCTACATGCCGTTCGTAAACTCCTGGAGGCATGAAAGAGCGAGCAAGTTTTGTGTTCGGCATGTTTGCCAGTACAAGTTTGATTCCTTTTTGCTGGCATTCGATTGCGCAGAGATCAAGCCACTTTCTCTGGTTTTCAAAAAGTGGATTATTTGGTGTTTTGAAGCGCTTCTTCAAATCTGCTGTTTCGTTGGCAAAAATAAAAGGGGCGTTTGGTTTTGCAATCCAGAATCCCTTTTCGACAACATTCTGGTACATGGCAAAGTGTTTGTCTTCTTCGGATTTGCGATCAAGCGGGCTCGGCGGCAACTTGCTTGCAAGTGGGTTGAGTATGTTCTTTATTCCTTCGCCCAGTACAACTTGTGCGGCTTGAGCCTTGCATGAAAAATAAATCGACTCCGTAATTAAATAGCCGATGCGTTGCCAGAATTGAGGCATCGAAAGATCAAGATAGCCGTTCATGTCAGTGTATTTTGAAAGATACTGGAAGTGTTTTGAAGATCCGGCACAATTGAAGCGATTGTCGATCATGTCACGCGGAGAAATTCCGAGCACTACTACCTGAGGCTTCTGTTTGCCGTTAAAAAGTGCTCTGGCTACTATGAAATCATCTGAAGCCATGCTTCCCGGCAAGCCGAAGTTGAAGCACTCGATATTTTTCAAGCCGGAGTTTTCTGAAATTATGTGTTCTAGATAAGTGCTGCGGTGATCGGCCACCAGATCAACATTTGCTTTCCTGAAATCAGCTTCGTGGTGCCAGAGCGGGTGCATCACCACAGACGATCCTAAAACCACGACATTGGGTGCTTTGCCCCTTTCTCTGAATTCGTGGGTTGCCCACCATACCCAGTTCTTTGCGATTGGAAGCGCGTCGGGGTCTACCTTGCCAATTGGGTCGAAGGCAAAAAACGCAACGTTCAGCATGAGAAAAGCTAGCACCGACCATGCCAGCGGTCCCGACTTGAACGCTTTTTTGATATTACTTGCTAGCTTTCTTTCGTCCGGCAGAAAAGTAACTCCGTTTATCGCAAATTTCCTGCTTTTGCAGTTTGTCGCAAATTTCTTGACAAGGCTTGGAATTATACCTTTGCAATGCCTTAGATGACCTGAACAAAAAACAAGCAAAATAGTTAGTAATTAAAGCGCTTTCAGGGCTTGACATTGGCTGGACTTGCGATCACGAATGCCGGTTTGTCATGCTTCCGATAAACGGGTTCCAAAGGGGAGACTTTCCATGACGGTTTTCAAGGGATTGCTGTGGCTTAGCATTTTTTTTGCTTGAATAAGGGTTTTCTGCCACTGGGCTCTTGGAAACCTCGATCCTGAAGCAGCTACTTAAAAGCCCTGCTTTTTTGCCCATTTAGCAAGTTTCTCGGTTGACTCGATTTCCAACTTGCTGGCGATGTGATAAAGAATCTGGTCGAGATCGTATTCGCTGATGCCCATGCGGGCTGCCGCTTTTGCGACACCGCCCTTTCTGCATATCTCTCTGAGAAAATTCCTTTCCTGGGCGCTTAGTGTAAGCAAATTCTTCGGCAATGCTGGCGAAACCACGCCTTGCGAACCCCTGTGCACCATGAGTATGGACATGCGAAGCAGCGCCGGAGCGTCTTCTTTCAATACATAAGCTGAGGCTCCGCAATCTAAGTAGTCTTGAACTTCCGAAGCCTTGCCCTGGCTTGCGTACATTACTACTCTCACATTTTTAAGACCGACAAGTTTTTTTACAAGGTCGAATGTATTGATTAGACCGGGCAAATGTAGGTCTAAGAGGACCAGATCAGGCAGCAACTCTTTTGCCAGTTTGTAGGCTTCGTCAGAAGTTTCGGCTTCCGCGATTATTTCAATCATCTCTCCGGCAGAAAGGTCTGCAACAGCTTTTTGGCGGGCAGGTGGGTGATCGTCGACGATCAGCATGCGAATCATTGTTGAAGCCGTCCTCCTTTCAAAAGAATACACCCTCGGCTCTATTAAGTCGCTCTCGACAATGCGGCAAGTCTCTGCTTTTGGCTCTATAATTTCAATGTCAACACGGGTGAGTAAACATGAAAAAATCATTCTTGCGGCAGGCACTGTCATTTTCTGTTGTCGCTTTCGTAGCCGCTTCTGTAGCACCGGCAATTGCTCAGTGGAATGGAAATCCGCTTGAAGGAAGCCAGAAGGTCGTCAAGACGCCATCAGGTCTTCAGTATTACGATATTGAAGTGGGCAAGGGGCCTTCTCCTGTGCAGGGCGCTAAAGTTACTGTGCACTATACCGGCTGGCTTTTGAATAAGCAGAAGTTCGACAGTTCGCTTGATCGCAGAGAGCCATTCTCATTTTCACTTGGTCAGGGTGAAGTGATTAAAGGTTGGGATGAAGGTGTTTCCACTATGAAGGTTGGCGGAAAACGCCGGCTTGTGATCCCGAGCGATCTGGCATACGGCCCGCGTGGTGCCGGTGGTGTCATTCCTGCAAATGCGACCCTCGTTTTTGATGTGCAGCTGCTCAAGTTCCAGTAATCAGCCGCTCAAGTTCCAGTAAACTGAATTACTGAATCCGATATTCAACTGTTCCTTACAACGAATTTGACAAGAGCATAAACGATCCAGAAAAGCACCATGTCGAGTGCGTAAATAGCAGCCCATTTAACTGTGGGTCTCCATTTGCTGCGCAGTATTCTGAAATTAGCCATCAGCATGAAAAATGCCACAAGTGTTGGTAGCGGTCCGAAAAATAAAAACATCAAAGCCGGGAAGCAACCGAAGAGATAATCAATCCAGCGCAGCTTTTCGGCAAGAAGTATCTCTTCCTTTTGCGATTCTTTTTCACCGGAAATTTTAGCTGGCTCTTTACCGGGCTTTTTGCCGGGCTTCTTGTCGGGTTTCTTGTCGGGCTCTTTGCCTGGCGTATTATCTAGCTCTTTATCGAGCAAAACCATGGGCACCGGATCGAGCCATCGAGCTTTAATATAAAGTTTGGAAAAGCTTTTGTCCTTCATGGGCAGCTTATAAGGATTGCCTTTCTCTTTCAGTCTTTCAAGCTCCTTGCCGTCAAGACTCACTGTCACCCGACCTGAATATGGCGAGCGGTCCAGTTTCAGGATTTCGCCTGCAACGTCTTTTCTTTTGATCGTAAATTGCATCAGTTTATGCAGCCGGCTTTGCTTTAACCTTGAAATTGATACCAGATTAGCTGAAAATAGGAATGCTAGCTATAGCTAGCTCTATCTTGCAAACTTTTTTCTTTAACTCCCATTTTTCTTTGACTACCACTCCCAATTCTCTTTGACTCCTATTTTTTCTTTGACTCCTATTTCTCTTTGACTCCCATATTCCCGCCATTCTAATTCCGTGTCTAAACTAACACATCTACTGCTTCTGGGCACTGGTCAGGTAGCTAAGGCTCTGATTAAACAGAGCCGGGAGCGTCCGCGCATAGTTGCAAGCTCGAGAAACCCGAACCGGATTTTTGAACTGGCTGATTTGCAAGTCGAACCCTTGCTCATGCCGCTGCCGTCTGCCGAAATTGTCGAAAGCCTTGCAGTAGATGCGGATGTACTCGTTTCGTTTCCGCCCGATGGCAGCACTGATGCCATTATTGCTCCTGCCTGTGCCCGTGCCCGCCGCATTGTTTATGTTTCAAGCACAGCGGTTTACGGTGAATTGAGCGGACGAATCGACGACAGCTCTCAGCCTGATCTTAACAACGAAAGAGCAAAACCACGTTTGCAGGCAGAGAGCATCTGGAGAGAACATGGTGCCGTGGTGCTGAGGGCGCCGGGAATCTACAGCCCTGAAAGTGGCTTGCACAGACGCCTGAGCGAAGGCAGCTATAAGATGCCTCTTGATGGATCTAATTATGTTTCGCGCATACATGTGGATGATCTTGCGCTGGTTATTAATGAAGTTTTCAAATGCAATGAAATGTTAGACAGCACCTATCTGCTTGGGGACCGACAGCCTGCAACTCTCTTTGAGGTAGTGAGCTGGGTTTGCGATCAGCTAGAGCTTGAGCTTCCGGAATCGGTACCGCTCTCTGAGGTAAATCCTACCTTGAGGGGCAGCCGCCAGATCGATGCTTCAAGAATTCTTGATGAGCTGCAGATTGAATTGAATTATCCCGGCTATAAAGAAGGATATCTGCAATGCATTCGCAGCTTTAAGGCTGAGCAGAACTGAATTGTGGAACCCTAGATTTGCACAATTCAGTTCTGCTCAGATTCACGCTTGCAGATCAAAGCTCGTAAATCAATGTTTCCGGCAGTTCTTTGAGCGCATTTTTCAAGTTGCGTGGTGCCCAGCTCATCTCTATGATGTAGCCCTCACTGGGCAGTGCTATGTTATTGCTCAATGCTTTTATGGTTTTGGCTTTTTCGTCTGCAGATACAAGCAGATACCATGGAAATTTTACCTCCACAACAAGCACGTAAAATGGACGATCACTTAAGGTGCTCACGTCCTTGCATACTATGTAAGCACGTTTAATTTGTGGAAATGATTTGAAGCTGGCAAGAATTGCTTCGAGCTTTCTCTCATCCACTTCACAGGCTTTGTACCTGTCTGAAGGCTTGAGTCCGGCTCGTTCTCTTGCTGCAATCTGCAATTCGTCTCTATAAGCGAAGCTCTTATTAAGATAGCCTTGAGCTTCTTCTTCCATGCCCTGATCCATCAAGTGCTGGTAGATTATTTCACATAGCTCCAGCCCGAATATTGGCTGAAGTGCCATAACTCTATCCAGGATTTCTATGCCTGAAAGATCGCCGGCGCTTAATAGCCGCTCACCCAGGTTGTAGTTGAGTGATAAATCATCAGGTACTCTTTCTACGGCTTCTTTCAATATGGGAATCGCCTCCTCGGCCTGTTTCAGTTGCACGCTGAGTTGTGCCAGCTGCAACAGTTCTTCGTTTGTGAGCTTCTCGCTATCGTGCTTTTTCTCCAGAACCTCAAGCCGTTTTTTTGCTTCACTACGTTCATGATGAAGCATCTTCCAGTTGCCGTCATAAGCATGGTGCCAGGCTATGTCCATCCGCTTTTCAAGCTCTACAAGTGAATTTTGAAAGTACTCTTGAGCTGCGCTTTTTTCAATCCGCCAGACATCACGCAAATCATCTTCTGTAAGATCGGCATAGTTAAGTAAACGAAGCCCTGCTCTTGAAGGAAGTGCAGTTAGAGTGATTGCCTGAATTCTGTCGGCAAGCGCAGGATGCGACTGGGTGGTGCTTGTTTTGCGGCGCAATGCTTCTCTGTACCATTTGTACGCATCTCGATCCATCGAAGCTCTCAGCATCAGTTCTGAGAGATCGTGAAAAGGTGTTTTAGGAGGGTCCGGAGATTCATCTACATTTTTGAAAAGCTCCTTCCAGTATTTCAGATCAACATATCTGTTTTTCAACTCGCAATTTATGAGGCTCAGGCAGGCTGCGTCTTTGCCTGAAACTTCTGCTGAACGTTTGTCTGCTTCGTATTCATGTTGGCGAATCAGCACAAAGCTATATGCGTTGAAGTATGGATAGTACCACTCGAAAAATCGCTTGAATATGAAGCTTCCCAGTGCAGACTCTTTGCGCACAGCATCCAGTAATTGTGCCGAAGTACTGCGAACCGAGTAAATCCAGGAGCCGAATTTTCCATGGCTGCCTGATAAATGCCCGAGTTCGTGGGCAATAACTGCCCGGAATTGTTCGGGAGAAAGCGATTGCATCAGGGGCAGACCCAGGCAGAGATAATGTTTGTGCGAGCCCAGAAAGCCGAATGTCGGCATTGAATAAACTGATGCATTGAAGTCCGCATTCAAAAATACGCCGTCGATTTTTGGGCAGTCTAACTTGCTTCTCAATTCGTTCAATAGCTCGATAATTTTGGGCGAGTCAGTTGCTGATATTGGAATTCCGACCGGCGGCGCAAATTTAATCCAGAAAGAGCGGCAAATAAAGAAGCCCAGAAGAGCTATCGGAAGACCCAGCTTCAAAACAAGGGCATAGCTTCCATGGGCTTCCATGCAGACCATTATCAGTGAAACACAGGCTGCGCTTGCAGAAAGGAGGATCGTGATTATGTATAGGTATGAAAGCAGGGCAAGGGCTGCTACCCTGAACTTATACTGGCCCGGCCTGGTTCTGGCCAGCTTTTCCAGGCTGGCTACCAGATTTTGAAATTCTTCGCCTGTCATTGGCATATGGGTCAGGCCGGGCTCCGATTAACTCGTAAGCTGCTTTCTGCGTCTTACCCGGGGGCGCCACTGTACTAACGCCCGTGGGCTCCGGGTGCTCACGCCGGGGGTGGCTGGGTGCTAACGCCGTGGTGCTCACTCCGGTTCCTTGTTTCGTTGTAAATCGCCCTCCTCTGTGTCAATCTAGCAAAGTGCCTAAACTTGCCAGCGCAGGCAATTCTAAACCTGCTCCTCGCTCATTGCGCACGGTTAAGGCTAAGTTGCAATCTAAAAAGCCGACCCCGCCAGATGTAATAAAGGCGGTAGCTTCATATGGCGACAACGCAGGGTATGTACGAAACTATCCAGCAATAGAGAAGTATCGGGCCGATTATTGAATAAGCTAAGTAAGGATGACGAGTGATTGGAAGTTTTCGGAGGCAGCTAATGTTTTTTATTACTTCCGCCTGGAAGTTTTAGCTGGCGAACTTTCTCTCGATCTCTTTTTGCTTGAATATCATCGGGGTGAAATTCAAGGTAATGATCGTAGTCAGTTAGAGCCTTTTGATATTCTCCAAGCTTCAAATAACATTCTCCTCGCTTTAGGTAAGCGCCGGTTCGGTCCGGCTGAATTTCGAGTGCCTGGTTCAAATGCTCCAATGCAAGCTCTGGCTGACCTTCGCGCATAGCGAGCCTTGCAAGCTGTCTTAAAATCTGTGCTTTTGCTAGTTTCGTACAATAAATCACGTGCTCCGAGTCTCTGGGCGCGCCAGAAGCATTTAATACACGAGAAGCCTGTACTCTGCAATATTCAGCCATCTCTGGCTCCTGGCAGTCGCTCCAGATGTAAGTCAAATTTATCAAGGCTGGCTCACATTCGGGATTTGAACGAAGTAATTGATAATAGAGCGTTCTGGCTTTTGAATAATCTTTTCGAAACATTGCATCTATACTTGCTTCTTTGAGCAACTGCAATTGAGTATCGATTGAGTCAGGTCTGCTCAAGACATTGGCTTCAATGAACTCAGAAATTTTTGCTGGCGCTCTCCATGAACACATGGCCATTGCAGCCGCACACTCAGCCAGGGCCTCTTTAGTGTTAGTGGCTGCATAGTCGCTTGGAAGCCCAAATCGAGTTGCATCTAATTCGAGCAGCTCGCGGCGCCGGGAGCTACGCCTCTTTTCGTGTTTGGAACGGTATGAGTATAAGTGCGGCGTAATAACCCGGTTCCAGGGGAGACTGTAAGTTAGATGAAAACTGCTATCAACATAGTGTACAAGCTCATGAGCCAAACTGTATTCTTTGAAGCCTTTTCTTTTGTCCAGGAACCAGTTGTCGAAAATCTGAATGTAAGCCGCACCGGGATCGGTTTCGGCCATGCTATTGCTTTTGCTGTGGCTTCGAAAAAAATTAATGCTGCCACCATTGCTTGCCCGTTGAACCAAGCCTGGGGCTCTGGCATTCACCAGGCACAGTGCTTCATACACGCGTTTTTTTTCAATGGCTGTCCATTTAACCAGCTGTCTGGGTTTGTCGTATGGTCCGATCACAGTGTTGAACTCAGCAGGATCTAGAAACACAACATTAGATAAACCCTTTTGGGATTGGACTGTCAGAGCTTCTGTGGCAGAAGCTGCCAGTCCAACTAGGAGAAAAACACAGATCAATAAAATCCTTAATTTGCTCATTCATGCAATGCTTTCACTACAGTCTCAGCAAATAGAGATGCTGAAACTGGATCTCGTCCCGTAATAAGTTTGCCATCTCTAAGCACGAAAGGCTTTCCTGCTTCACCTGGATCATAGTTCAAAAGCCCTTGCTTTTTTAACAAGCCTTCCACTTCAAAGTAACCAGTGACATGCTTTCCTTTGAACTGAGGACTGCTTCCATCGAGGTTATTTGCTGTGGCCAGCACTCCAGTAGCTGCACAAATTAGAGCGGTGACTTTGTTCTTTTTGACTGAGTCCATAAGAATGCGATGTGCCTCCTTATTTGGGATTATCTCATTCCAGGCACCGTTGCCTCCAACAAAAACGACGGCATCGTAGTCGTCTACAGCTACTTTGTCAAAAGTGAGATCGGCATGAACAGCCGGAACTTTGTCAACGTGTTTTCTGGATGGAAGCACCTCACCAGGATAAAGTGCGGCAACTTTAACATCAAAGCCGGCAGCATCGAATGCTTTTCGAGGCTCAAAATATTCCTCGGGTCGATATCCATGATTGAGCATTATCAATACTTTACTTGCAGCAATTGAACTTTGTGCCAAGCAGAAAAGCAAAGTCAGAGCTAGAAAAAGGCTCCTCATTGTACTCACCTCCCATTGAAGTCTCTTTTTTACGGCAAAAGCATAGCAGGAATTGCGACACTGACATTAGAATGCCTGCAACCCAGTCAGACCGGGTAAACCCGCTTTCAGTATTTTTGACTTTACGCTCCAATTGATTTTTCGAAGCTGTCAACCGCAGTCCGGTTCTCATCTGTGTTGTCTACAACGAGGCCGTTCGGCAGTCTGATTTTGTTAGGCTGTCCATCTTCGCGGATGCCGAACTCCGAGTTTATTTGTTGTTGATCGAGATCCCTGGTAAGACGATAGGTATCGGGGTCTTGCTCGAACAAGTCTTGCCGCGATTGCTCGCCGTTTCTGAAATTTGCAGCCATCTCCGCCCACATTTCTGCCGGATTCGGGAAATAACTGCTAGTCGGGGTTACTTTTGCAATCTCAGCTATTTCTGCACTGGACTTGTGCTGGGCTGTGTCTTCCCCATGATCAAACGGATTCAACGGATTGTCGGTACGTTTGCCATTTGCGTCTGCGGGATTGCCATTGTCATCAGTACGCACCCAATCTTCACCCGGCCACTTAACTGGCTTCCAGTAGTTGCCGTCTTTATCTTCCAAGATCCAGCCGTTGTCGCTGGCCTTCCATCCCATTTTGTCGGCAAACTCTTTGCGGATGTTATCTCTGCCGGTCTCTGATTCGAGTCCTCGGGGCACCCAGTCGTGAGCAAGTTCCTGTTGTCCTATATGCGCCAGTTCGTGAATGATTGTAGATTGAGTAGGATGAGGCGAGAGCACTATTTCTTCACCACGAGCAAAAGCCCCCACTCCCTCATCAGGCACATGGTCTTTCAAATATGAAATCTTCAGAGGCTTGCCGCTGAAAGTTTGCGTATCTGGGACAGAGCGGAGCAGTGCCTGCTCGAGAGTCGCCAGCTCACCGGCATTAGGAGCGCGGGTTGCATAAGAAGACCAGGGCAAGCCCCGCCCGTAAACATCAGTTTCTCCTTCGCCTGAGATCTGTACGTTGAATGTTTTTTCGAGGTCTCTGGTTTTGTCTTTGGCCCATTGATCTATTTGTTCTTTTGCTTTTTCAGGGGGCTGGTCTGTTTCCAGCACTACCTGATGCTCTCCATCCGGCCCGGGCACGTAATACTCGTTGACTGTTTTGCCGTCAACAACCTTTGCATCCACTTGCAATCCGTTCTCTTCTGCTAACTTAACGGTTTTGGGATCAGGTTCGGGATCTTTTTCGGATTCTTTTTCCGGATCCCAATCAGGCTCTTTCTCGGATTCTTCGTCATACTGATGGGGCCCTGTTTTTTGTCCTTCGTAGCACTTCTTGTCGGAGCTTTTTGTCCACCCTTCTGTAGGCGGAGATTGCTCATTTGTATCACCCCACCAGGTTTGGTCATCTGTGCGTTTATTCTTATTGTGCGCATCGTCTGTTAGCTCGAACTCGCCCAAAATGCTGCCTGAATTGTTGTATTTTGAGCTGTTGATATTCTTGAGAAGGTCGTTTCCTTCCTGGCTGTAGGTCTCACGAACAGCACTGGCAAAAGAATCGCTTCCATCATTGACAGCAGTTTTCTCAGCGCGGTCATTTGATTTATGGTCCTGCTCCAAATCGGCCATGCTGAGGTCCTCGCTTTAGCCAAATCATTCTGTTTGATAGTAATCCGGAAGCTGCCGGCAGCAAAAATATGCCTTTTTATAAATAGCGGTTTTATGATAGTGCTCTAAATTTATGGAAGAAATCCGGTCTGATTTGTGAATGATTTGTGTAAGAGATTCAGCACGCCTGCCAGAAATTCCTATCCTCGGATAGAGTACGAACATGCCTTCGCTTTTAATGAAGCAATTTCATTTATGGTGTGCCAGCTTGCAAGCTGCCTACAGTTCGGATATTCTGTGATTTTAGATCCGAGCCTGCTTAAGCGTGGTTGCAACATTGAAGAGACAAATTAAAGTTGTTGATTACGATCCGGGGTGGGAACTGGCCTTTGCGAGCCTGTCTGCTTTGATCTGGCCGGTTGTGGAAGGATGCGCGTTGCGTATAGAGCATGTGGGTAGTACGAGTGTTGTGGGACTTGCCGCAAAACCAATCATCGACATAGATATTGTGGTTGCAGATCCCGGCGCAAGGGAGAAGGTGATATCCGCTCTTGCTGCGATTGGATACATACACAGGGGAAATCTAGGAATTGAGGGGTGGGAGGCTTTCCGTGCGCCTGAGAGTGATCTGCCGCTACACAATTTGTATGTTTGTTTGGAAAATTGCATCGCGTTCAAGAATCACATTGCAGTAAGAGAATTTTTGCGGGCAAATCCGGATAGCGCACACGAGTATTCCGCATTGAAAAAGCAATTGGCTGCCCGTACAAACGATATCGAAGTATACGTAGATGGAAAGACAGACTTCCTGATCCGAATTCTGGAGAAGCAAGGTTTTGCAACAGATGAGCTCATGGAAATCGACTCAGCTAACCGTAAGAAACAGGGTTCACGTTTAGCAAGACAATCCGACGAGTGTAAGATCGGTCAAATTACTGTTCGTCGGGCATTTCAAGACGATGCAGACAATATTCTTGCATTGCACATGGCATCGATCAAAGAATTGTGTTCGGCTGACTATAGTCAGGAGCAAATTGATGCGTGGACTGCAAATCGTTTGGCGGCTGGATATAAATGGGCCATGTCCGAAGGCGGCGAAAGCATGTTTGTGGCTCTCGCCGAAGACCGCATCGTCGGTTTTGCTTCTTTCCGCGCTGATGAAGTCTGCGCCGTTTATGTCAGTCCGGATCATGCAGGTCGTGGTGTAGGGAGGGTGCTTCTGAAGACTGTGGAACAGCAAATGAAAAGTAATGGAATCACTATCGGCAGACTGAGTTCAACTTTGACGGCTAAAGGCTTTTATGAGGCAAATGGTTGGCTGAATACAGGAGGACCGATTTTTGAAAGACGCGGTGGAGTTGATATTCCTTGCTTAGCTATGACGAAGGCGTTGTAAGGGCGGTCATCACAAAAGATCTTGATTGTCTGCGGACTTCAGTATTACTTCGAAGCCTGTACCCACACTAAATCTGCAAATTCAACTCGCGGTCGTATCCGGTAAGCTCTACATAAGCCTGCCCGCTGATTTCTTTACCGTTCTTTTTCCCTGAAACTTTGCAGCTCCCTTCCCAGTATGAAATGCCTCCGGGTCTTTCACTTGCAAGCTCCTGATCTTGAATTTCAGGTTCAATTAAAAGCACCAGATTCTTGGACGGTATTTCTATCTGCCACTTTGTAGGATAAGCAGCTTTTGTGTGCGGGCTCTGCCATTTACCAGACGCCTCTATTTTGTAATCCGAAAGTTTCAAATGCGCGTATTTCCCGTCGGGAAATACGATGGTTCCGGAAGAATTTTCGTCGAGCTTGCCGTTTTTCAGTCGCATTACATAGAGCATCAATTCACTCTGGTCATTCAGCTGAATGCTGAACCAGTCCCAGCCTTTTTGCTCTTTTGTCATCTGGTTGCTGCCGAACTCATGATCCATCCAGGCATTTCCTTCTACTTGAAGCTGTTTTCCAGGCAGAGTTATCTCGCCTTTGAGCGGCATTCGCGTAAAAGAGTAATAATGAGAGGCGCAGCCTTTGCAGCTTGCTTTCTGGCTTACGCCGTTAAGCCCGTGAATCACAGGTGCTTTGCCTTCATCTAAAACTAGATCGATTTTGTATTCGCCTTCCCTGGCTAGCAAATGATGCTTGCCGTTCTCTGCTTCAAGTGACCAGTTCTCGGTCCAGGCTTTGAAGGCTTTGTCAGAATAGCGGCTTGCACCTGCTTTTCCCACACCCGGTCTGCAGAGCTTTTCTGAATGGAAAAAGTTCTTGCCGTTTATGTCTGTAAGAGCAAAGTGAGTCATATAAATGTTGTTTACAGCCCATGGACCTGACTTTACAGCCTGCTCGTTTTTTATGCCTGAGCGAAAAAATGTAAGTTCGAAGCCGAATTTTTGCTTGTCCTTTGCATTCAAATGACCGGTGTAATACCACCACTCGGTTTTGTAGTCGTCATGAGAGTAGTGGTCTGCCGGAAAGCTGAATCTATATCCTGGCAGAGCTTGTTTGAACTGAGCTTGTGTTATATCCTTCGCTTGCGCCTTTTCTGCGGCACTTTCCGTTGTAGCCGCATAATTAGAATCCGCTGCTTCTGCGCTTCTCAACAGCATTGAATCGAAGCACAAAAACAAAAGCAAGAACGATAGAAACAGAGTCCGAGCCTGGACTGCGTAGCTGTTTTCCTCGAAACTCCAGTAGCAAGCTGCAGTGCGTTTAATGATAAGATCGCTATTCATTGAATTCAGAAGGTGACCAACTCAATTGATCTTTCCTATTGGGTAAGATCTTCGGCTCCAAAAACTCTCATGCCATTAAATATTTTGCCTTAAACTGTTTGTGGGCAGGTAAATTGTGGCAATGCGCTGGACCCTTAGTGGAAGCTCGATTTTACGGGATGTCTTGAATTGCTCAGCAGATTGAGTAATTCGGAAGATGCCCTAAACACGCCGCTATGCAGACACGCTCAAAAGCCGATTTATTCGGATCTCATGACCTCAGGCGCGGGGGTTCTTGCAGCAAGTCTTGCAGGCAAAAATCCTGAAAGCAGAGAGCAGGCAAAAATCAATGCAAACGACTGCAGTAGAAATTCAACAGGTACCGCAAGCTGAATTGTCCAGCCGAAAGACTGCTTGTTAATTACATGTATCAATAAGAACGAAAGCATGAAGCCCACAGCAAGCCCGCCTGCGTTTCCCAGTGTGCCTAAGAGCCCTGCCTGAACAAGTACCATTCTTACAAGCTGCTCTTTTGAGCCACCCAGATATTTTAGTATGCCCAGATCTCTTCTTGCTTCCATGGTCATTGCAAACAGGGCGTTCATAACCCCCAGAATTGCAACTGCAATTGAGATAGCATGCAGCGAATATGTTATTGCAAAAGTATTGTCGAAAATCCTGAGAACTTCGTTTTTCAGCTCTTTGTTTGTTCTTATGTTCAAGCGCACCGTATCAGGCAAGCTGGCGAAAATCTGCCGCCTGATTTTTTCAGGGTCTGCATCCTTCTTGAGAAAAATAGAAAGGGTTGTTGGCGGTCTTATACCGAAGTGCTTTTCAAAGAGCGGCCGCGGAAAAACTATATAACCCGAGTCGCTTGCATAGTCGTAATAAATAGCTTCAACTTTTACCTCAACTGGACCAAGAGGTGATGCAAGCTTTACAAAATCCCCTTCTTTCTTTTTGTGCTTAAGTGCAAAGCTTTCGGATACTATTACCGAATTATGCGCTTCCACATCGCTCAGGACTTTTTTACAGGACCGGCCGTTTAAGAAGATCAAATTGCCGTAGTCTTTCATTACTTCAAGTTCGCCGTTGCCCAAATTACACGGCTCTCCTTCGTATTCGATGGGAACCTCACCGAAAGCATCTACTGCTGCAATGCCCTCTAGAGAGCGGATTGTCTTTACGATTTCCGGCGAAAGAGAGCCTGCCCGATTGCTTGTGATTCTGCTAGCAGGTTCAAGCCAGAGATCCGAGCGCAAGGTCTGGTCTACCCAACTCATCACGGTTTGCCTGAAGCTTCCGATCATTACAGCCAGGCTTACCATCATTGAAATGCCTACCATTAAAGAAGCTACTGTAACAGAAGTTCGTCCGAGTGCTCCGTGCAAGCTGAGTGCAGCCAGCCTTGCTTCCATTCCCAGCGGCTTTGAAATAAATTTTGCTGCTTGCTTTAGAATTATGTCCAGAATAAATGGCGTCAGAGCCGCGGCTCCGAATACTGCAAGTGCAGCAGCCAGATAACCGAAAAACGGAAAGCCGGCAAGGGCTTCTTGCTGTGAAGCAATGCCTGCAAGAAGCAAAAGCAGGCAGCCGAAGGCAGCCAGTTTGGGCGCCAGGCTTTCGATTTTTCGCTCATAGGAAGCCCGCCTTGTGGCTTCGGCTGGCGCAATAGAAATAGCCTCGATTGCCGGGGCTATGGCTGCCGCCAGGGTTAAGATTATTCCGGCGAAAAATGCAATCCATAGAGTTTGGGGTTCAAGGATTATGGAACTAACAGGTTGGTCTGCATACAAAGCCTGCACTGTACGTGAAACTGCTTTTAATGCATAGCTTGCAAAAAATAAACCTGCTCCTACTCCGAGTCCGGAACCGCATATGCCAAGAATGCCGGCTTCCGCTGCAAAAAGCGCAAACAATGTCTTTGCAGAAAGTCCAAGCGCAGTGAGCGTCCCTATTTCCCAGCGCCTGCGAATTACGCTTATGGACATGGTGTTGTAAATGAGAAATATGCCTACTAGAAGCGCAATCAAACTCAGTGCAGTCAGATTATATTGAAACGAGCGCAGCATTTTTTCAACTTGCTGACCGCGTCTTTGCGGGCGCTCGCTAACAAGATTTTCAGGCAGAACTTTTGCAAGTTCGTTTTGAATAGAATCAATCTCAGAATTCTTTTCGTCAACAATTAACTCGATTCTTGAAATACGCCCGTTCATTGCAAAAAAATTCTGGGCGCAACCGATGTCCATTAAAAGGAGGTTGCCGCTGAATGCTCTGCCGAGTCCTTCTGCTGAAAGAATCCCTTCTACAATCAGTTCTTTTTGCCTGTCGTTTGCAAGTACATTGAATTTATCGCCGGGCTTGAGCCCGTATTGCTCTGCAAGCCGGCTGCCTACATAAGCATGATTCAGTTTGAGTATGCCGAAGCTCTCGCCTGCATTCTCGCCTGCATCCTCGTTGCGCTTTTCGCCATTCTTATTATTATCATCACTTTGAGATTCAGCCTTCGCTCCGGAGTCTTTACTTGCACCCCCATTATCTCGTTCTTCAGCCTTCGCTCCGGAGTCTTTAGTCGCGTCTCCCTCATCTTTTTCTTCAAGCTTGAGCTCCCGGAACTTGCTATCGGCAAATGTATCGATTCCCAGAACCTGAATTACTTCGTGCGGCTCCTGCGCAGTAACTGCAAGCTGCTCTATTAGAGGCGTAAACTTAATGTCTCTGTCCCAGAGAAAACTCAGTTTTTCAAGCAGCGCCTCATCGAAATCTGCATCAGTGTTTGCTCTGACTACAAGCGTCGTTTTTCCAGATATGAGATCGATACTTTCCTGAAATTTTGCAAGCGCGCTTTTATTTGCCAGGTTTATTGCAAGCATCACTGCAACACCCAGTGCTATGCCTAGCACAGTCAGTATGCTGCGCACTCTGTTTTTTAACAGGTCGCGTATTATGAATCTTGAAAGCAGAAAGAAAAACACTTTCATTTCAGCCAGGCTCCTGCAAGCGGCCGTCTTTGAGCCTTATGCTGCGATCGGCATAGCTAGCTGCCTCCAGGCTGTGTGTTGCCATAATAGCAGTGTGTTTACCTTCTTTGCACAATCCTTTGAAAAGTTTGAGTATAGACTCGCCGTTTTCAGTGTCAAGATTGCCGGTGGGTTCATCGGCAATGATAAGTTCCGGGTCGTGTATTATTGCTCTTGCAATTGCAACTCTCTGCATCTCGCCGCCCGAAAGCTGCGACGGGTAGAAATCGGCTCTTTCAGTCAGCCCTACTTTTTGCAAAATTTCCGTGCAGCGTTTTTTTATGTCGGCTCTTTTTAATTTGCTTGAGAGTTCCAGGGGCAGGCTGATGTTTTCTTCGGCAGTCAAAGTCGAAAGCAGGTTGAAAAACTGGAATACAAAACCGATTTTTTCTCTGCGCATTAAAGTTAGCTCGCGATCTGAAAGCTTGCATATATCCGTATCGGCAATAAATATGCTGCCGGAACTGGGTCTGTCGATACCGGCTAGCAAATTCAGGAAGGTGCTTTTGCCGCAACCGCTCGGACCCATTAAAGCCACAAATTCGCCGCGGTCTATATTGAGACTCAGATCTGAGAGCGCCTGCACCCCATGTTCCAGATAACTTTTTGAAAGCTTTTCTATCGCTACAAGCACGCTGTCATACTCCTTTCAAGTCTCTTAAAACAGAGAGCCCAATTCAGTTCGCTCATTATCTTAGCTGCTTCTTTTACAGTTCTGCCTTTACAAGTGGGAGCTTCTGAATCTGAGGCTTTCTGTCAGCAACTGTCATATATATTGCATAAATGATTGAAAAGAGTATGCATGAAAAAAATACTGCTTTTGCTGAGCTGCTTACCATCAGCATAGCTCTAAAGCCTATGAGAGCTCCTGCAAATAAACCGACAAAAAATCTCTGCACCCTGCACTCAGGAGGGCAAAGGTGCATGCTCCAGAAGCAAGCTGCTATAAGACCAATGCCGGTTCCTAATCTGCTTGCAGCCGGGAAAGCACAGTTGAAGAAAAAAACAAAGTCATTGAAATCTGCAAACAAGCCGCTTGCTGCTTCAGTTGCATTCAGGCGCGGCTGGTACTGTCCGATCGCAGAGAAAGGCCAGGGAGTCGGACTTATAGCTATTGTGACTACCCCGTCGACCATGAAGGAGATTAAATAAGCAAAGCCCAGCGACAGCACAATACAACGGAGCAAAAGTAGCGCAACGCCTTTGAAGCTATGCATCAAGATCAGTTCCGGTTTTCCTTTACAACTGCAATTTTGAGACATCTTTTTGTCCTGCCAGCTTCTTTGCGTTAATTTGCACCGGATCAAGTGTAAGAGCCTTGCGTGCGAGTTCAACCGCCTGATCATGTTTTCCATTCTTTTCATAAAAATCTGCCACTGCGGCAAGCAAACATGAATCAGAGTATTTATAGGCAAGGACTTTTTGGATCTGATCTTCATAGCTCCTGTTCTGAGCTGCTGCAAGTTCCGCTTTCGCCAGGCTTAGCCAGGGGCTCGTTTTGTTGATTCTTGCTGCTCGCTCAATATATTTGTCTGCCTCGCGATAGTTCTTGCTCGCTGTTTCTATGCGGGCAAGCAAAAGCATGAGTTCCGGGTCATGGACGGCGCCCAGGCGTAACGGTTTCATCAAGTTCTTAGCATCGGAAACCTTGCCCTGCTCAAGAGCCAGTTCTGCCTGCACGACAATACAAAACGGTCTGGTATAGGGGTTTGAGAACAGCTCCGGGTTTGATAGCAACTTTTCTGCTTTCTCTAAGTCGCCTCTTCTTATATAAGAACGAGCAAGTATGCAGATTGCGCGTTCTCTGCCGACTTGCTGTTTTACAAAGTCTTCCAGCTTTGCAATTGCTTCACTGTTTTTGCCCATTAAAGCGTCTATTTGTGCTCTGTTTATATAGGAGGCTTCGTCCAGCGGTGCAAGCCTGTTGGCTTTGGCAATAAGCCTGTCTGCCTCGTCTATTTGACCTTTCAGCATGTACACTCTCGATAAGCCGAGTTTTGCCTCTACATAATCCGGCTTCCATTTGAGTGCTTCTTTCCAGTGATCCTCAGCCGAGTCTATATCACCCTCGCGTAGCTCTGCTCGTGCCTGGCCGTCCCAGGCCGGTGCAAAAGAAAATTCGATTGCACTTGCTGCGGCATAGTAGCCAATGGCTTTGTAATAGTGAGCCAGGTTGAATTCTTTGTTGCCCATATTGTAGTTGTAGTTGACAATGATTTTGCGCCCGAAATAAGTAAGAAGTCCGAATGAGATCACGATCGTAAGAGCCAGGCGCTTGAGCTTTCCCTCTTCTGCAAGCTTTTTGAGTAGATGGTTCTCAACGTTTTTGAAAACAAAAACGTCAAGGCTTCGTGGCTTTGCGCCGCTTGCAAATTCGGATATATGGTAAAAGAGCGAATAAAATTCTTCTTTCAAAAACAAAAAAGATGCAATTTGTTTTGTGCCTCTGTCCGAATCTTCTTGCTCGTTTTGATTCTTTGATTTCCACGGCCAGCTGACTTTAAGTTTGAAACCCGGAAATATTTTCCTTTTACTCTGGCTCTTATTCTCTTTGATTATGTGCAGAGTCATCTGATAAGCCGGGATCATAAAAAAGCGCGAAAACAATTTTTTTTCAAGAATTGCAACAGCTTCAATTGAAGACCATGGGATTTTTTTGCCGAAACGATCAAGCTTTATGCCTGTTGAGTCAAGAATTAGAGGCGCAGAAAATATGCGTATTATGTGCAAAATGCAAATGAAGCCGGTTGCCCAGAGTATGTATGCATAGCTCCATAATGAAATGAATCGTCTCAGATTCATCCCGATATTCTCATGCGAAACCAGCATCAATTGAACAATGTCAGGTATTAGTAACGCGGTGGCGATACAGGCGGCGCTGCCCAGGGAAAGCCTTAAGATAGCAAGCGGGTTTGCTTTGAGCTGGTAGGGCCCCCAGCTTGTTTCATTCGTGCTCTGGCTCTGGCTTGCCGTTTCTTCCATAGGCCTATTATGCACTAAAGAGCAAGCCAATTTAACCTGAAAGAGTTTCAGATTTTAGGGTAAGAACCCGCATATAATTTTCTTTCCTGGTGAATAATCTTGATCTGGACTGAGTAACAGCTAAATGTTTGAGCTCTGAAGAACTGCTCTGGAAAAGAGGGCGTTAGGCTCAGAAACTTGCTAAAGTATATTTGACCCCGTTTTGGAGAAATTACATGGTTGCATCCAGCTGGGCCGAAGCAATTCCTCTTTTTCCCCTGCCGGAAGTGGTGCTTTTTCCAGGTGCCTGGTTGCCTCTGCATATTTTTGAGCCTCGCTACAGGCAGATGATTAACGAAGTGCTCGATGCAGACTCGAGACTCGGGGTCGTGATGATCGACCCTGTAAGCAATGCGCCTGTGAAGCATGGTTGCTCCGCTGTTATCGTCAATTGTAAGCGCCTGCCGGACGGGCGCATGAACATAATGACCGTGGGACAGCAGCGATTTCGGCTGATTCATATTAAGCAGGAAAAGCCGTACATTATAGGGCAGGTTGAGTGGATTGACGACGACCCCAGCGAAAAGGACCTGAAAGAAAAAGCCAGTGAGCTTAAAGAGATCCTCAAGGATGTGGTTAAGCTTTCGGCAAAACTCGCAGACAAGAATATTGACTTTCCAGATGATCTGCCGGCGGATCCGCTGGAGTTTTCTTACTGGGTAGCAGGAAGTGTATATGGACTCACCGAGGAGCAGCAGTCATTGCTCGAACTTGAGGATACCGAAGAACGTCTTGCAAGAGAAGCCGATATTCTGGTGACTCTACGAAAAGAACTGGCGGCACGAACAGCGTTGAAAGAAGCATTCAGTAGTTAAGATACCTGATAAATCCGACATTTTCTGCCCCGGCTCAGTGTACGATTTTTTTTAGACCGCTTTTGGCTCTTTCAGCCAGTGCCGTTTCTGGAGCCAGTTTTAGAACCTGTTTGTAGGAGCTTTCTGCCTGAGAGTATTTGTGCTGCAAAACATAAATAACGGCTTGCAAATAGATTGCCCTGGGGTTCTTAGCATCTCTTTTGAGGATCTTCTCCAGCTTAATCAGTCCCTCTTCGTATGACCTGACGCTGATATCGAAAACCACATCATTCAGCTCCTGGTCTTTGTGAAAACTGCTTCTCTTGTTTTCTGCCGATGCCGCAGATCTGGCATTGATTTCTTCGTCCTTGCCTGGCGGCACCAGTACAATAATGGATTTAATTTCCTTCGTTTTGCTGGTTTCTTTGCTTGCTTTTACTTCTGCTTCCTGAGGAAAGCCTGTGCCTTCGAAATTATTGTAATGTTCAGCAAGCGAGCCCATATCTCCCTGCGACAGCGTTCTGCCTTCAACCAGATCCTTGGTAGTCAGTGCAAAAATACCTGAACACATTATGTCTTTGGGGTTGGATGAATGTGGCAGCCCCAGTGCGTGACCGAATTCGTGTATCGTTACTTCACTCAAAACTCGGTCCTGTTTTTCAAGCAAAGCTGTGTTTGCCTGTGTGATCTTGGGCAGTTCGCTGCCATCAGCCAGGCAATTTGTGTGAAGCCATATATGTCCCTGCTTGATCAGGCAGTCCTTGAATCCTTCTTTATTTACTTGGTTTTGCAGAGGGGTTGTCCAGGTAAGACCGAGAGCGACACCCCCGAGACTGTCGGTCCAGTGTATGTGAAGATTGCTTTTAACAGGATCGTCCGGCAGCGCTGTGCTCTGGCTGATTCTAACGAGAGGGTCGGTTTTGCCGAAGGCTTGCTTCCATGCCTGTTCAGCCTTGGAGTCCGGCGGGTCGACTACGAAACTGATTTTTCCTCTTGATGCATTTTTCCACGTCTCCATCGCACGGAAAATATTGTTTTTCATTTCAGTTCTAAATCCCGGCACTGCAGAGCCGTCATCTATATATACATGAATCGGCATCTTTTCCAGATTCCACCAGCCAAGTCCGGCTTTCCCGAACTCGGGATCAACCGGAAAAAACTTGGCGCTGCTTCTGGCATTGATGGCCTGCCCAAGCCTTTCAAGGCGGTCTCTGGCGGATTCGGCCGCGGTCGATTCAGGTGCGACACTGCAAAGCTTTTCATAGTAGTCTTTCGCCGAATCCATATTATCGCTTGCTTCCAGGGCAATCCCCATTCCGTATAAAGCAATCGGATCGTTTGCATCTTGAGCAAGTAAATCGCTGAAAACACTTGTAGCGGCGCTGAATTTTCCCTGGTTAAGCAAAAACTGTCCGTATTCGTATTTGATGCGCTTGCCGTAGCTCAGAAGTCCCTGATATTCGGCATCGGCCTCCTGGTAGCGCCCGCACTTTGCATAAAGTCGGGCCAGCGGCAACCGGGCGTCAGCATTAATGTCGGCGCTGGTGCCGGCAAAAAGACTTTTCGCAAGTATATATGCATTCAATGCTCCTTCGTCATCACCCTGATCTTGCAGGGCTTTTGCTCGGATAAATGCTTCCATGTATGACTCGCAAAATGCGGAGGGCATGCACTGAGCGTATAGTCCAAGCATCAAGATCAGAAATGAAAGCTTGATTCCGTCCTTTGAATAACTCAGTGCATTCGACTTATTCAATGCAGTGCCTCTATTGCAGGTATCGCTGAACGGTTTTCATAATCCGGGTTTTGGTTATCCGGTTTTTGGGTTATCCGGTTCTTGGTTATCCGGTTTTTGGGTTATCCGGTTTTTGTTTATCCGGTTTTTCGGACTTTGCTTGCTTGTGCCTGCTTAAGATCATTCAGGCCTATTTCCCTTTTACCACAGAGTATGCTTGCCGTTTTTCTAGGTTATCTGCTGCGCCCACGTGCTGAGGCTCTAGGTGCAAGCATTTTATCCACTTCCATTGCCAGAGTCAGATACGGAAGCAGGCTGTAGCTCACCATAGACAGATCCATCAAATGTCTGCCTGTTTGCATTTTAAGTTCGCCAAGCAGGCCGAACTGGCTGCGGTCCGGTATTACAGTCTTGAACACATGAAATTCTTCAGGGCAGGAGCGCAGCTTGCTTTCCATTTCAATCTCAGTGTTTCTGTCTTTTCTGAATCTCGTAATCAATACACCGAGAATGCTCAGCTCGGGATTCAATGCCATGTCGCCGTTTACGATTTCGTGAACCTGCTCAAGCATGCGCTCGAGTCCGGTAAGGCTAATCACAGACGCAAGCGATGGAATAATAACATAGTCGGCTGCAACCAGAGCATTCAAAGTGAGCATGCCCTGGCTCGGCGGGCAATCGATGATTGTGTAATCAAACCTGTGCCTGAGCGGAGTCAGTGAGTTTCTGAGGATTCTTTCGGGCTCTGAAGCCAGACTTTGCGGATTGCTGTCCATGCTTATTTCGGTCATCACCAGATCGGATGACGCAGCTATTAAAGTAAGCGAGTCTCTAACGCGGATCAAACACTCTTCGGATGATTGACCGGATTCATAAATCGTGGCCAGGTTGTTCTCAAGAGCGAATTCCTGTTGTTCTTCATTCAGTTCAAGGCTATAAGTAAGGTTGCACTGCGGGTCTGAGTCAATTACCAGCACGTATTTATTGAGGCGGGCAAGGGCCGCTCCCAGGTAGGCGGCAGTAGTGGTTTTGGCCACCCCACCTTTCTGGTTGGCGACGCAGATGATTTTGTTTGTTCTACCCTGACTCAATTTTTAACCCGGTTTCTTTATTGTCGGCCCTAAATATATCCTGAATATATCGACAAGGAAAGCCATTGTTCATATGACTACTCAGGATACTACTACTACAATACTGCGATTCCAGTGCTGCTCCAGCTTATGCAGCTGATTCAAATTGATCCTGAAAATCAGCGTATCAGCGCATTTGATTACGTACCACGTTTGAAAGAAAAGGTATCTCCGCATACTTGCCAAGCGCGGCAAAAATCAGCCCGTAAAGCGGGATAAGCCCGTAAACAAGCCAGGCATAGTTAAATGCGACATTTATGAACTGGACAATCATGGTTACAGTGTCTGCAGCAGCACCCATAACTCCGGCAAGACCCGAAATGGCAGTGCCCGCAATCAAAGAGAATGCCTGCAACGCCCAATTCAGAAGCATGGTCAGGATGACAAGCACAATAGACTGCAAAAAGTGGAATCGAAAGAATTCCGACTGATAATTAGATCTGGAGATGATTATATAAATGATGCCTGCGATGCCGCCGGTGACGTAGCAAAGCGCACTTACGGCTCTTTCCATGGGACCGGGTTTGTTATTGCGTGTCCAGGGCATCTTCAATTCACCTTTTATCCTGAGATCTTAAATTTAGCAGGTTCAAGCTCTCTTTGCAGCCATACAAATATAACTATGACAACGCGAAATTCTATAACGCGAAGAACGAAATTCTATAAATAAGGCGAAATAAGGCGAAATTCTGAGGATCAAGCTCGGACCCAAGATTTTAAAAGACACCTTAAGAGAAGCTGAAGATGAACAACCCTGATTTGTCCGGGTTCCAGTAAAATCAGCTCGATTGAAATGGCAAGTGTAATTCTGATTATTTTATGTGAAAACCAGCCGTAGCAGGCTCTACAGGTAGCGAAATCGATTGAAAGCAGCTCCTGTTCTGCCGAATAGCGCACCGCTGATGGTGGCGTGCTTAACCTTTCTTATTGCAGCAAAAAATCGAGATCCAGCTTAACCTCTCCTTAGTAGTTGACTGTCAGTATTACCGCAAGATTACACTGCGCTTCAGATTCTAGATTTCTCAAGCTTTCTGCGTAGCTTCAAGTTAAAGAGGGAGTAAAGATGGGAATTGTTATTGGACCGATAGAGTTCGAAGGACCATATACGTACGCGGACGCGCACAACTTAAAAGAGGAACCGGGGCTCTATGCAATCCTCACCGAGAACAAAGGCGAGTTCGAGTTAGTGGAGCTTGATGAAGCCAGCTGTGTAAGACACTGTCTTGACGCTGATGAATACACGAGCAATTTGCGCTTTTTTCAGGAAACCAGCCACAGCAATCTGCTTGCGGCTGTGCATTATACGCCGGAACTCTCGAGGGACGAGCGTCGCAACATGAGGTTGAACCTGCTCAAAGAGTTCGAATAGAGAAATAAAATCAGGCCTGTTAAAAAATTTCCCCACGCATGGACAAGCAAACCCGGAGACCACCGCAAGGTTTCCGGGTTTCCCCTTTTGAACAAAACGGCAGCTTTTTGTCGGATTTGCGTAGACCCGCGTGCTTTCGAGAGCTTTTGGAGATGTCAGGAGGGATATTTTCGGGCTCCTGCGGGGAAGAATACATCTGATATGAAATCCACGAAGTCAAATACAAACCTATATTTGCGATTACTTGGCAGTCTGGACTTCCCCGAGGTGCTTGAAACTGTCGCAGAACTGTTCATATCAACCTGCAAGCCTGAGTCACTGGCGCTTTTGATCTGGGACCCGGATGTCGAGTCTGTAAGCGATAAGTTTTATTTCGGCCCGGACAAACAGCTATTGAGTGAGCTGGCAAATGAGTATGCAGACGCGCTCGAGCAAAACGGTTACAGCGATGGTCCATGTGTTGGCGAGCTTGATGCGGAGCTGGAAAGCGATGAAAACCAGCAGATTCATTTTGTGAAAATCTTGCAGGAAGGCAAGATGGCAGCTGTTGCTTTGATTGCCGGCGGCAGCTTTGATCAAAACGAACTCGAAGAGAAACTCGGCCAGTATCCGCTTTATCTTGCAATTGCAAATGCCTGGGAGATAAGGGAGATCAAGCGGGAAAACGAGCGTTTGCGAAGCCGCTATGACGACCTTGAAGATCAAAACGCCAATCTGGAGGATCAGACCCGGAAATTAATTCAGGACCTGACTGTAAAAGACACGCTGCGGGTGAAAATTATCGAGCGTGACAAGATGCTTTATGAATTGAGCAATGCTGTTAGAAGTTCTGTGGAAATTCAAGCTGTGCTTCAAAACGCAGTGAATAATCTCGGGCAGAAATTCCATTTAAGCCGCTGCCTGATTTTAAGACCAACGAGCCAGAATCTACGTGTTTATGAGTACCACAATGAGTCGAGCGAACCGGTTCAATCAAAGTTTCTTTCGAATGCCGGTCAGGATTTTGTTAAGGCAATCATGAGCAAAACAGCTCCCTGCGAGCTTGGCGACGGGGAGCTGGCATCCTCCTACGGATTTGATCGTGAGTTTCTGCGCAGCTTTGGTTTCCTTTCCGGACTCATTATTCCGCTTATTATGCGTGCAAGGACAATAGGTGCAATTTTCCTTCAAGACTGCCAAATGCCAAGACCCTGGAGCATTGACGACCTTACGTTTTTTGGAGCTCTTGCCGACCATCTTTCTGTTGCAGTTGAAAATGCCGATCTTCACGAGGAGAAAAAGTTGCAGGCTGTAACAGACGGCTTAACCGGTATTTCAAATCGGCGCAATTTTAATGATAGCTTTTACAAAGAATTTGAACGGGCCAGACGCTATGCGGAGCCCATGACCCTTGCAGTTATTGACCTCGATTATTTGAAGAAAATCAATGATACTTACGGCCATACAGCCGGTGATAATGCTATAAAGGCAGTAGCAGGTGTTTTGTCTCATTCTTCACGGTCAATAGACCTGCCGGCAAGATACGGTGGAGAAGAATTCTGCCTCCTGTTGCCGAACACGCTCCTGGAAGAATCAGTCGTGATTGCCGAAAGGGTGCGAAAGTTAATTAGCGAAACCCAACTGGAGGGTATGGAAACCAATATTTCTGCGTCAATTGGAATCGCCAATTTCCCATTGCATGCAAATGATCCGGATGAACTATTTAAGCGTGCAGACGAGGCTCTTTATAAGGCAAAACAAAACGGGCGAAATCAAGTTTGCGTTTCCGAAACTATCCAGAACCAGGAAGCTTTATGAGCCGAAAAAGCCGGATTTATTAAAAATACCAGGAATCACAGGTGCAGCATCAGTCACTGAGGAGAGAAAAAATGGGTTTTATAGATGACGTAGTAAAAGGCGTGAATACCGGCATCAAGCAGGTCGGCGATGGCATTAATAAGATTCAGAACAAATCCCAGGAAATGATGCACAACGTTTCGCAGCAAAATCGCATCACCTCTCTGGAAGCCAAGAAAGCAGTGGCACTTACAAACATCGGCAAATTGATTTACGACAAATACGAAAAAGGCGACGAAGTGGGAGAGGATGTACTCAAGCGCAAAACCACCGAAATTGCAGAATACGAAAAGGAAATAGAGCTGATTAAACAAGAGCTCGAGGTCTTCAAACAAGAGCATGATCCGGATTTGCCCCAGTCGCAGAAAAGTGAATCCAGAGCTGGCTACACCCGCACACCCGGCTATACGTGTCCGCATTGCCAGGCGCCAGCAAACCAGGAAAAACTCTTCTGCGCATTTTGCGGCGGCGACCTGAGAACAAGTAAAACGCCGAAATCCGAAGGCAACGGTCATTCTGAACAAGAGCATAAGGACGCGGAAGAGCCCATAGACGAATAGACCATAGACGAATAGTCTGAATTGACTCCGAAATTAAGACCCGAAATCAATCAAGGATCTGAGTCAAACTTGCCGGGCAGAGTACCAGCCAGCTTCTACCCGATGAAGAGGATCTTCGATTTACAGGCTGGCAGAATTGAATGTGAATGTTCTGGTAGATCTGCTGCTAGACAGATTTCGTGAAGAGCTGGAATGTATTGAGCCCGAAATTAAGATCCCGAAATCAAGGATCTTGGTAAACTTGCCAGTCAGAGTGTCAGCTGCTTAAACCCGGGCGCTCTTACCGCAGTCCGGACAGAAGAAGAAGGACGGGCTTAACTTGGCGCCGCAGTGCTGGCATTCGCGCAGTCCGTGTTCATCGGGGCGCTCTTCGGTTGGATAACGACCGGCTAGAATCTCTTTGTACTGCCCGCCTTCGGACCACTGTTTGATTTCTTTGGCCCGGTAGATTGGCAGCGGGTGAGAGAGATTGAGTTCATACATAAGCTTGTAGAACTTGTTCAGGGTGCTGTAGTCGAAGTCTTCATAGGAACCGCCCTGCCGAAGAAACTCTTTGGCATCCATTTGTTCGAAAATGGTTTTAGAGCCACCGGCAAGCTTCATATGCAGGTTGATGCAAGTATTTACGTCTTGCAGCACCAGCAGCTCAGCCCGGTCGGCGGTAAGTTCTGACTTTCTTGCCCAGTCAGCAAGTGAGATCATAATTGCCTGGGAAACAAGTCCGCCGAATACAACTCCAAGCTTGCCAAGTAACTGCAGAATGAAATATGCCAGGCTCCTGTAAAGTACGTGACCTGCTTTTACATGCCCGAGTTCGTGTCCCAAAACGCCCATCAATTCTTCTTCTGTAAGCAAATCAACCAGTTCTGAATGCATTACGATAAAGGGTCGCTCTACCCCGAATGTCCAGGCATTGACCGTGAAATGATTCATGAGGAAAAGATCCGGCTCATGCATGTCCAGGATATCGCAGGCTTCTTTAAAAACTCGGTGCACTTTGTGGCATTGTTTGGTGGTCACATGCACTGCCTGCCCCATGAGCATGATGCGAAACATCCTTTCAACACCAAGCTCCATGAATTTCTTTAGTACTGTGTCTAGAACCGGGATCTTTCTTAGAGCTTCCAGAGCCGCCCTATCCAGAGGGTGCTCAAAGGCCGTTGAATTGAGTCTTGGAAAACGGCGCCTTGTTGATGTTTCGTTAACTGTGCTCATGTCTTCTCCAGTATATTAATCGGCTAGATCTACTTATCTTTCTACCCGATTTGGCGAAACATTGCTTAGGGGTTTGCCCGGAAATATCCAATCAATCCTGGCAACTGTCCACAACGGTCAAGATTAAATCTTGAGCTCAAACTTTACTGTCGAAGTTGCATGCACGATAGAGCCTTGTGTACGAATTGAGTGGTACCAGATGCCCGGTCTCCGTTTCAAAGGCAGAAATCCAATCGATCTCCGGCTCATAGAACCAACCGTGTACTTCGATTTCTTTTCGGCCGGACTTTTCGAGAAAAAGACCCAGTTCCGCCATTGAAAAAGCAAGAGTTCTTTCAATCAGCATCAATGAATTTAAGACAAAGAGCCGCGGCTCCGGTTTCCTGGAAATTTTGAGAAATCGCCCGACAGACTCAGCAAGCAAATCGCAAACATTGTGCGGGCAAAGCACAATATGTTCGATTCCTGGATTTTCAAACAGTTTTGCTTCCAGCTCTTTGCTGTCCGCCGGGTCAAAAATCCCGCCATTGCTTTCGAGAACTGTATACGTTCCAAAGAATTTTTCCAGGTACCAGAAAGGCAGTTCCTGAAGTTCCGGGCAGCCAATAACCAGCACCTTTGATATAAATCTTCTTTCTTCCTCGAACTTTTCAGCCCGACCTCCATTCTTCAATGTCATAAGAAACACCTCGCGAATACTCTGCTGCTAAAACGAAGAGCCTGAGTTTTAGAATTCAGGCATGCAAAAACAGGGCATTTTGAGCAAGTTTCTAAATCAGTAGAGTTCTGAGTCGCAGCCAGCTTGGAGTTGCGAAATGGTGATTGTTTGCACCTACAAGTAAGGCATTCGTTGCAGTCTCAGGCATTGCAACGAACTTAACGCTTACTGAATTCTGTTTTTTTGCAATTTGAACATTCTGGTTGTCGTGGCTCTGATTGTTGATAAAACCCAAGGCTGCAACTTCAAACTTTTCCTGGTTTTTCTGATTCGATCTGTCCAGGCTTTCTTTGAGCTCTTGTGTCTGGAATTTATTACTCACTTCTTCACCAGGCATGTTGGACCAGAGCATCTCTGCGCAATCAATTTCCTGCGCGCAGAGAGAAAACAAACTAAGTAGCAAAAGCAAGATGAAGCCAAAGCTAATGCCGTGGTATTTGATCTTTCGGTTCTCAGAAAGGCTGCGCATTAGTTCAGGAAGTTCCCCCGGTTCTTCAGGCTTGTGAAAGTCAGTTGAGATGCAATTCCAGTAGAACACATTGCAATGTGGCAATATGTCAATTCCCCAATCTTATCAGTTAGCTAAAAACGGTGTCAATGTTTTGCTTGCAAGCCAAAAGCAAGTTTTGGTGCAAGTTTCTAGCAAGATAACTCAGCTGCACTCTTGCTCTTGCAGCTGGGTCGAAGTCGGAATCAGGCTTTTGCTGCATCGCTTAAATAGCTGTTCTTATAAGTTGCCCGAAAAACGCAAGCTGCACGCAAGATTTCGCCAAGAAGATTTCAGATAATTTTCCTTGGCGAAATCTTTCTTGTTCTGAGAATCCAGCAATTTTACTAATGTTCTTTGCTCTTTCGTGTTTTGCTGACTGGAACAGTTTTGTTCGGTTTCTCAGAGCTCCATTTGTTTGATGCAAGCTGGATTGCATCCAGAATTTTGTCAGACTCGCTTTTGTCCGGGCTGACGAAAATCAAGCATTGTCTTACTATGTTTGCAAGTTCGGTCTGCCTCAAATGGTAGTAAACATGCTTGCCTTGCCGTCTTTCAACAACTATTCTGTTTGCCCGCAAGACGCCCAGATGCTGGGAAACTAGTGCATGCGGCACTCCAAGGGTATTTTGTAAGTCGTTTACGGTAAGCTCTTTGCTGCCGATTTCTTCAATTATCTGCACTCGGAGCGGGTTTGACAGTGCACCGAAAAATTTTGCAAGTTCCGTGGCTACCAGCCTTCTTTCTGTCATTTTGCCATGCTCTTAAATATGCAAACTTTGCAATATCATTCTATCAGAGTGTAAGGCTCCAGCCCTGTAGAAATTGGCTCTGGCGCTTAATGGTTTCATGAAACTTTCGGTAAAAGCCTTGCAGGTAGGCAGTTGACAAAAATGCAAGACCCTGGTTAATTTAGCAATGTGGTCATATTGCAAGATTACGATATGTCTGCATAAAATAAGAAAGCTGTCTTGCCTGGAAGCAGAAGTCGCGATTTCTGCTTGTTTGTAGCGGGGCGACCGATAGATGGTCGCTTCCGCCCGCTTTCACTCGCAATGGTCGATGTCTGCCTGGAGGTCGTACAACTGATGAACCTAGCTTTGTTTGACTCAAGCAGCGCAAGCAGCCAGATCAAGATCAAGGAGCCGGACCTCGAATATATCAGAAGTCCAAAGTCCTATGTTGTAGGGGTCAGAAGCCGGAGGAGCATTCCTTGCTTAATTTCATGGCTTGCTGAAAACGACCTGGAGGAATTGCTTCTGGTTCATGCAGTCATTGCTCCCTGGTTCAAAAACCCTCCGTACTCGGGAGTTCGTGGGATTCAACTCCTGGAGGAGCATCGCATGGAGCTTCGCAAAATGGAAACAATGCTTGCCGAATGCAAAGAGCTCGTCTTGTTGCACTATCCGCATCTTGTGGTTCGTACAAGAGTTGAAACAGGGGAAGCAGCTGATCTGCTCATCGATATACTTGCGAAGGAAAGAGCAGACGGTTTGCTTTTGTTCGCCAGGCATCGGGCAGATTCTTGGCTCAATAAATTGCTTGCATTCAATTCTGAGGCAACGCTTGCCAAATTGAAACGAAGCGGTATTACAAGTAGTGGCAAGCAGCTCAAGCTGCTTTATTGGAGTTAACATGAACCTTATCTTGAAGCGATTTCTAGCTTTCAACAACATTCTGGACAAGCGATTTGAGGACCTCTGGCAAGGCAACAGATTGAGCATCATCTACAGGGATCTCTCGGCCGGACTTATAGTTGCCCTCACCGCCATTCCAATGGCGATGGGCTTTGCTATGGCAATGGGCTTGCGACCGGAGCAGGGCATTGTCGCCGGTGCGCTGGCCTGTCTTGTGGGAAGAACCTGGGGCGGTTCCAAGTATCAGGTCTACGGACCGACTGCTGCATTTATTCCTGTGATCGCCGGGCTTATGGCCAAGTACGGGCATCCGGCTACTGGCGGCGATTTTACTCAGGCACACGGCATGCTTGTTGCTTGCAGCGTTGTTTCTGGCATCATATTGCTTTTTATGGGTCTTGCGGGAATGGGCAAATATGTAAAGCTGGTTCCAAACTCGATTGTGGTCGGATTTACTGTGGGCATAGCCGTAGTTATAGCATTGTCCAATGTCGGAGAGATTCTAGGACTACAAGCTGCCGTACGCGGAGATGTCTTCGAAAAGTTGAAAACCATTTGTGCTCATTTGAACGAGTTCAACGTTTTTGCATTTATTCTTGCTGGAATAACTTTTGGACTCACAAAATTTCTGTTGAAAAAATCCGTTTTCATTCCAGCTCCGCTGATTGCGCTTGTTCTATGCACTGTACTTGCCGAAACTGTTTTTGACGGCAGGGGGGTTGCAGATATTGCTCAAAGGTACGGGAGTATTCCTGCCAACTTTTTCTCGTTTACCGGACCGTCTCTGCCGCCCTTAAGCACAGAGTTGTTCATGGACTTTGCTTATTTTGTAGTGGCAATTGTTTTTGTTTCCAGTGTTGAAAGCCTTCTTTGCTCATCGATGGCCGACCGTCTGGCCGAAAACAAAAAGACACCGTTTGATCCTGACAAAGAACTCTGGGGGCAGGGTATGGTGCAGGCTTTGGTGCCACTGGTAAATGGCTTCCCCTGTACCGGGGCACTTGCCAGAACTGCAACCAGTATTAAGGCAGGAGCCGTAACTCCGCTTGCCGGATATTTTAAAGGAATTTTGAAAATCGTTCTGGCGATTTGTATTGCACCCTGGCTTGAAATGGTTCCGATGGCCTGTATTGGTGGGATTCTTGTATGGGTGGCCGGTAACATGGTTAAAGTGCATGAAGTAAAGGAAGTCTGGAAAAGCAGCCGTTTCCATGCTTTTCTGATGACCTATACAGCAGTTATGGTGCCACTAACCGATTTTCTCACCGGTGTGCTTTCCGCTCTGATTATTTATGGACTGAGCAGAGTATTTGCTAAAAGTGATGGTGAAAGCGCAGCTAAAGCTGGAAAACTTCTCCAACAACTCGAGTTTTCGATTCCGAAAGAAAGAAAAGCAGAACTTGTTCTTGTGGAACATGAAAGCGCAGGTTCCGGTCTCAGTTCCGCGCTCAACTCAGATCGATAAGTTCGAGTCCGCGCCCGGCAATTACGGCCATCTTGTCTTTGATACCTATGGCTGATGCTGCCTCAAGGGTTTCAAAAGACTCGACAAGTTTGGGTTGGCTCGGGCTGGTGATATTAACAATGGCAAGCATGTCTTTGCCGCTCTTGCCGCGCCCGACAATAACTACTTTGTCCTGGGCAAGAGCCAGGGCACCAGCGTCGAGTGGAAGCTGGCAGGCGCCTTTAATTCCCAGATCTTCTTTGCCCCCGTCGAGTATAAGCAGGCTGCCGTTAAGATTCTCGTCAACACAGGCAAGATAAATATTTCTGTCCGGACCCATGAGCATATCCCTGATTGCAAAATTCGGCAGCTTTCTCGTGCCAAGCAGCATGGTTTCGCCAATTGCATAAAGACTCAGCTCACTTAACGATGCAACTAGGAGCTCGCCCGGTACAGCAACTGCTTTTCGGATCTGCAGCGGCAGGTCGAGCTTGCCTGCGTCTTTTATACTGTCGTTTCGAACGCTGAGAAGCTGGAGCACTGATCCTTTTTCATTTGCAGATACAACATAAACTCGGTCCAGCGATCTGTCATAAGCAAGCACGCTGCCGTTAACTTTGAGCTTGGCCCGCTGTTCGGAAGGCTTGGTAATCGAACGGAGCGTAAGGGAATCGCGAGAAAGGCACAAAAAAGTATTTCCGATTTGCAGCATCGATCTTATGGTGCTTGGAATATCGGTAGAACTTAAAAGCACCGGATGGCGCGGGTCTTTCAGGTCATAGAGCTTCAGCTCGGCACAGGCAATCACAGCAAGATTGCCGTCGATTACCACTGCAGATGCGGGCAAACGTGGAATGTTATGGCTGTAGGAAAATTGCCAGCCTTTTTTATTTACGTTCAATACCTGCACCTGCCCGCCGTCGGTGGCGATATAGGCATCTTTGTCCTTGACTGCTATATGTGCCTCGGGTGAGCCGCCCTGAGCACCTTGTGGCAGCAAAACAGCACTCCCCTGGCTCATTGAATTTTTTCTGCCCATGATAAGAGGAATCACAGCCTGCCTGGCTCCCTGATTAGCAAGCAGCAAGAACTGCCCTTTTTGCGCGGCAAGATCAAGAACCTCTGTCACCGACGGTAGTACCACTGAGCTTACTATCTGAGGGCTCGGTCTCATGTTTATCAGCCTCGCCTGGCAGTTCTTTTCAAAGCTTGTGCCGGCAATCATGATCTGATCCCTGTTGCGGGCGACTGCGCGGAAGCTGCCTTGAAGAGGTATGCTCTTCAACAGCTCGGGCGCACGAGGGTTTGAGAGTGCAAGCAGAACCAGGTCTGTGCTTTCGGGACCGCAAAGCGCCATTATCTGGCGATCCTGCATGAGAAGCAAAAAAGGGCTGCGCTCGATAGTAAGCGCCGAGACCTGCATTGGTTCCACGGACTTGCGTTTGCCCATGGTGTAAATCACAATCTGGTTTTCGTTGTTTAAGCCTTTGCCGCCTATTGCAATTTGATCGCCGCTTGAAGAAATGCAGTCAGGTTCGGAAAAGTTTCCCAGCGTAGTGCGTGACATTATCGAAATGTCATTTGCGGGCGTCAGACTTACAGTTACAAGCTGGAAAATGGTGTCTGCGCCTGAATCAACCTGTACTACGGCAAAAGCCCGGTGCTGCGTGATTGAAAAAGCTACTACTTTGCGTCCTATGCCGAAAAGCTCACCGATAACCTGCGGGTTGTCCTCGCGTTTGAGATCTACGACTGCCAGGCGCCCCATGTCATCAGCAAGGCAAGCATAGCCTCTGTCTACTATGCCCACGTATTCGGGGGTGATTGCCGGGGGCCATTCCTGCCGGGAGAGCGTACGCGGTCCGCCGAGCACCGGCTCCGGTTTTGCTTTTTGCTTTCTGCCCCTGGCAAAGCAGCTCTGTCCGGCCGAGTCTAAAATTACAGGACCCAGAAGATTTGCTCCAAGCCAGTTGAGAAGGATGCTTCGTCTTGAGATCACGTACTAGAAATTCCTTGCTGCTTGCGCAATGAATTGTAGTATGAGAATGGCGATCATGGGGGAAATATCGATGCCGCCAAGAGGCGGAATCAGCTTGCGGAATGGCGCCATTACAGGAGCCACAAGCATATCGAGACTCTTAAAAGGTTGCTCGTACCAGCGGATATTTGGAAACCAGCTCAATAAACACCAGAGAATGATGACAAATGTATACCCCTCAATCAGTGTTGAAACTATTGCTCCTGCCTGTTGCATGGTTTACTTCCGCCTCTCGACTTCCCATATCCCAAGATTGTAACATTATCGACTGCAGTGTCGACGGTAAAAATACTGAGGATGAATTCAAAACAAGCTCCCTTGAGCAAAGAGCTACGTTTAATCGAGCTTATCAAGGAAATCACGTCTGAAAGCTTAATTGGCGACGACTGTGCTTTGCTTGCCGGAAACACGCTTGCCAGTTCCGATATGCTGGTTCAGGGCAAGCACTTTTTGCTGCCGCAGATGAGTTATGAAGATATCGGCTGGAAATCAATGGCTGTGAATCTTTCAGATATCGCAGCCATGGCGGGCATCCCTGAATATGCAATCGTAAATATTGCGATGCCTGAAAGCATGGGTGAATCAGAGTTCCGGCGGCTCTATTTTTCCATTCACGAATGTGCGCAAAACTACGGAACTCGGATTGCAGGTGGCGATTTGACGGGCGGACCCTGCCTGGTCATTTCAGTAACAGTGCTGGGCCGCTGCGGCAAAGCCGGCGCAGTTTCAAGAACCGGGGCAAAGGCAGGTGATTTATTGATCGTTAGCGGTGACTTTGGCGCAAGCGCCCTCGGACTTGCACAGATACTGAAGGGAGAAAAAGCAGATGCATCTTCTTCCTATGTGCTTGCCCGCCATTTGAGGCCGGAGCCCAGGCTTAAAGAAGCTGAAAACCTTGCGGAGACTTGCGGTGCTGATTTACACTCACTAATGGATACTAGCGACGGGCTGGCAGACGCACTTTTGCAAACTGCAAAGGCTAGTGGTCTTTGTTTTAAAATTGATGCCGAGAAGATTCCTCGTCATGAAGAGAGCCGGGAATTGGCATGCCGGCTAGGCCTGGATTTGATGGAACTTGCTTTGTATGGCGGTGAAGACTACGAGCTTCTGGCGTCCGTTACTCCTGAAGCCTGGGGGCGCTTATCCGAATCCGGATTTTTCACCTGCATAGGAAAGGTTGCAGCAAGCGAAGAGCTGAGAGTTGGGGACAGCCCGGAAACAGTGCAAGCACCGGGGGAAGCTCCGGCAGTGTTTTTGAGTTCAGGCGGCAAGCAAGAAAGGCTGCTTGCAAGCAAAGTCTTTCAACACTGGCAATGAGAATTACACGGCGCCGAGCCATTTTTATTCAGGGCCGTACCATATCTATTCAGCGCCATCAAGCAACAATCCACACAAATTCCGGAGAAGCGGAGTGCAGTAAATAAGCAGGTGAGAGCGGCTCTGATTTCAAACACTCATGCATTAGACTGCGTGAGACCAGACCTTCATCCTTCTTGCAGAACCATTCAAGTGCAATATACTTTTGAAGATATTTGAAACTCACTCCG
>CAZTQO010000041.1:0-34653 GCA_964615655.1 uncultured Candidatus Obscuribacterales bacterium
AATCGCTATTCGCGTTGCTCCGGAATCACTATTCTATTTGGCCCGCAAAATGCAGTTCAGTCCCAATCCATAATTTGAGCAGATCAATCAGCCAAAATTCAGGTTAACAGCGAGAGAAAAATCATTCGCCGTTTGAACCAAACTTTAGAAGCCAGAAGCGATAGCTACTCTAACCTTAATCGCTCAATTAACTCCGGCAAAGGCGCCAATATTTCTTTGTCAACACCTTTGAACCAGGCGAGAGAGTCATTGATCTTAGTTGGAGAAATGACATTAAAGTGCTTGAGAAAAACGTTTAGTCCAACAAGAAATAGAGCAGCTCCCACACAGAAAATGGAAACAATTAGAATTCCGGCGGCAATCGTGTCTGAAACCTGGAAAATTACCGATGAGAAGAAGGAAAATAATATCAAGATTAGTCCCAGCGGAAGCATAAAGCACGATTGCACAATGCGAGCCTGCCTTTCTTTATAATGCTGCTGGCAAAGGGAGAAATGAACAATTGCGCGTTTACGACAACATGCAGCAACTATAAGATAAAGAACTAAATTCATTGGGATCAACAATAGCAACATCGGGCGGTGCCAATAGTATGTTTTTTTTAGTCTGTACTGGCACTCCGGATTGTTGCATTTGATGCAACTCTCAGGAAGAGAATTGTCCGTCCTTGAGGACACTAACAATATGTTGCCGTCTTTCCACATTTTAAGCATCCTTACACAAACAAGCTGAAGGAAGTCCAGATTGATTTTGGACAATTACAAATGGTATCGTGTTCATTCAAGAATCAATTTATATGCTTTTTCTTGCCGAATTTCCACAAAGGCCGCCGGAGCCTTGGAATTGTTGATGCGATTCATCTCATTCATGACTTCGATCAGCTTATTTGGATCACATTGATATTCATAAAATGTCACTTCTCCATTAGAGATCGTTCTTAACCGTGTCAATTGAATCTTTGGAGGTGAGCTGTATTTGATACCGCCTTCAACTTGAGAAATTCTATCCTGATTAACTGGCATTTTGACTTTGGCCAAAATATAACCAGGCGCATTCACTGGACCTACGTTTACTACTGCTTCCGCTTGCGCCAGAGCATCCCCTGTACAGCAAACAAAATATAGTACGGCAACAAAACCCCTTATCAGTATTAGCAAGTTTTGAACAACTCTCATTCCACTTTCCTCCAGCTATCGTCCATTTCCTTCATTTCAACTTATTGCACGCTTCTTCTGCATTGAGGCTTCCAAATCCCAGTTGATTGCTCCAAGTAGCGCTGCTACCTCCTGCAGGAACACTGAATTTGTAGTATGAAGACGCCACAATTTTCTGAGCGGTAGAAGCAAGAGCAGCCTCTACAACAGTATTCTTCCTTCCCGGATTTGTGCCCCAGACTTGTGCGATGATACCGCTGGCTTGAGCAACCGGAAATGCAATTCCAGATCTAATTCCCTGGTTACCGACATAAATGTTCTTCCATGGCATTGCAAACCAGGTCCTATTGCCAATATACGGACACCAGCAATTACTTCCATCCCAGGAATCCGGTTTTACAGTCGTTACTGCGGATATGCTCACAACTCTTTTAAATATCACATCCAGTCCCCCACCAGGATTACAAGGACTTCGTACCAAATGAGAATCACGAGCAACGATGATTCCACCTTTGGAATCGTGATACCATTTCACGGCATCTTCTAATGGTGCCGAGGTTGTACCGTTGAAAAGTCCGTCAATCGAAAGGTTTGCGACTTTTATTCCCTTATTGCCGCACCAGAAAAGTGCTTCAATAATAGAACTCTCTCTAACCATACCATCTTTGTCGCAAACGTTTACCGAATACAGCTTGGCTTTGTGCGCAGGAGAAGCGGTCCCTTGTTTGTTGTCGCTTGCACCAGCTGCTACTATTGCCATTTCAGTACCATGGATATTGCTGTATCCGCCTTTGTTGCCTGTAGAGTCGTGCGATTCTACTATCCTATTTTGAAGCTCAGAGTTACCGGCATCACAAGCAGTGTCAAGTATAGCTAATCCTATTCCATCACCTTTGCTGAGTTTCCAGGCTTCTGGTACTTTGTTGAGCTTCAAATTGCCCTGTTTTGGAAACAAAGGGTCATTGGGAGTCCAAATAGTTGAAACGGCGCTACTTGCGCTTCCACCTGCATTGCTGCTTACACTTGCACTGCTGCTGCCGCTTCCAATTGCACTGCTGCTTCCACTTACACTGCTGCTTCCACTTCCGCCCGTACTGCTGCTGCCACTTCCACCCGTACTGCTGCTGCCACTTCCACCCGTGCCGCTGCTGCCACTTCCACCCGTGCCGCTGCTGCTGCCAGTACTACCTCCGGTTCCGCTTCCGCTTCCACTTGCACTGCTGCTTCCACTTCCACCCGTACCGCTGCTTCCGCTTCCGCCCGTGCCGCTGCTGCTGCCAGTACTACCTCCGGTTCCGCTTCCGCTTCCGCCCGTACCGCTGCTGCCGCCAGTACTACCTCCGGTTCCGCTTCCACCTGCACTGCTGCTTCCACTTCCACCCGTACTGCTGCTACCGCCAGTACTACCTCCGGTTCCGCTTCCGCCTGTACCGCTGCCTACGCTTCCAGTAACTGGTTCTGAGTCGTGAACTTTCAACCCTTCAATTTTTCCAGGCTGAACCAGCGCTAGAGGCAAAGGTTCTATAAAAACTCTGTGCTTTACTCGGTTGCTGTCTTCAACACTAACGAGACTTGAAGCAAGTGTATATCTCTGCCCACGTATAAACAAAGTTTCTCCAGGTCTTAAGTAAACTAACCTTGGAAATCCTATACCAACAGGAATTTTGCCCGAGCTGATTTCAGAAGGAACTGCCGGATACTCGAAAAACACCCTGTTTGGATCGTATCTTCCATTTTCCTTTTTGCCGTCGGGTGAAATTAATACATCTGGATTAACGAAACAGCCTTCGGTCTTTCCATGATATTTAACTGGGGTATAATCAGTGGTTCCATATACGGTGCAGCGCACACCTCGTTCGATCACAACCTGTTGCGCTTGCCCTCTAATAGGAGCAGCTATGATGCGACGGCCCAGCTGCAATGGAGTACCTTGGTGCGCAAAAATTACAAGAGGTCTGTTGTTTGAATCAAAAATTATGCCATTTTTCGCCGGATCGTAGGGGAATAGAGGTCTTGCAGGGTAGCGCTCCCTACCAGCAGGAATACCCTTTCCGGGTTGGGGAACCAAAGAAGCCATGTTGCCATAAAGTTGGGGGTTAAAAGAAGACCATTCCTTAGGGTCAGTTCCACCAGTAGCGGAACAGGCTGGCATAGATTGAATAGCAAATAGAGCAACTGTTAAAGACAACGCCACACTGGTAAATTGCGGGGTATGAAGCCTTGTTTTGTGAAATATCATCAAGAGATCTCCGTAATAGAATCAGCAGTCGTTATAGTCAAACAACCATGTAATTTCTGCTATTTTTAGCTCGTTAATGCAAGTTCGCTTACTACAATCATTGAAAAGAGTAGAGCTAACATTTATCTGAAAATAGTTATCTACAATTCAACTCTGAAAATTTAGAAACAAATGAGCCGGAAAGACCTGCAAGGATGCGTAAAGGACAACTACTTGCATGCAGTTGCCTTTAAAGCTCGAATTTGATACCAACTTGGTTCTTCCCGGGGGAAATTAAGCCTAAACCTCTAAGTGACAGGCTTCCTTCTGAACGGGGTTGCCGCTAAACTTTGCTTAACTTCCTTGAATTAGCATATAAGTACTGAGAACCGAAACTAAAGCTTCTTTGCGTTCAGCATCGGTTCAGGATAAGAGTCTTTGTCTCCCTTGAATCCGTAATCTGGGTCGTTTTGAGGCTTAGCATTATCAATCAGAGTTTTAATGACCGTTTTTGGTGAGTACTCCGGATGCTTTGCTTTTACAAGCCCGGCAGCGCCTGCCACGTGAGGCGAAGCCATTGAAGTACCGCTTATTGTATTGTAGCGATCAGTATTGCTTGCGCTTGCTTTCCACGTAGATTCAATGCATGAACCAGGCGCTGCAATTTTTACATTGGCACCATAGTTTGAAAAGCTAGCCAGATAAGCGTCTTTATCCCATTCGCATGTGCGCCCGCCAGTACCACCACCTTTGCCGTCGCTATCGGCAACAGCAGATACGGTCAGAACATCCTTATGATTTGCAGGCGAATAATCCTTTGCATCATCAGATTCGTTTCCTGCAGCCACTACATAGGTAACGCCTGCTTCAACCGACTTTGAAATAGCCTCATCAAAGGCCTTTGACTGCTCTTTATCGCCCAGGCTCATATTTGCCACTTCGATTTCATCTGCGTGCTGAGTCACATAGTCCACGCCGGCTATTACCTGGGCCATTGTGCCGTAGCCTGATCTATCCAGGGTTTTCACTGCCCAGAGCCTGGCTCCCGGCGCGACTCCCACTACTCCTTTTCCATCTTTAATTGCTCCTATGGTACCGGCTACGTGACTACCGTGACCGTGGTCGTCGTCACCGGTTTTTGCACCTGGTATGAAGCTTACATTATTTACTACGTTGAGTTCCGAGTGCTTGAGGTTTATGCCTGTATCAATCACCGCAATATCGACATCCACACCGCCGGGTGTGTTTGCTGTTGTGCTTTGGTCTGCTTCCACTCTTGCCACACCTGTTGGAACTTCAGTGCCGGTTTTGGCATTATGAGCCTGGCCCACTCTTGCCGGATTGATACCCACGACCCGGTCAGGCTCGATGGCGGCAACGTCGGGATCATTTTGCAAGGCTTGCAGTTGTTGGGCTGTGAGCTCACCTGAAAATCCGCTGATTGCATGTTTATATATGAGCAGATCCGGTACATTTCTCGGAATGAGTCCGGCCCTCGTCATGATCTTGGCTACTTTGTCTTCTAGAAGCGGGTTTTCTTTTTCTTTGCCCAGCGGTTTTTCTTTCAAAGTGACAATATAATGATCAGCTACGATTTCGCCTGCAGTTCTGGGTTTAGCTGCAGTTCCTGCTTTGTCTGCATTTTGAGCCAGATTTCTGCCGGCGGATTCCGGTGCCAGAAAGCCACTGTCTTCTAGCAATTTGCTGGGCCCGTCATCTGATCGATCGTTTTCTTTAAGGCTCGCATCTTTTATGCTTGCTGCTTTGATGCTTGCTTCTTGCTGACTTTGCTCATTTGCTCTGAATTCGACCATAAAAACCTCACCCCTGAAAAATATCGCAGCCCTTTTTAAAAGAGCTGCTTATTAGTGATTCCCCCGCCATTTCAATTATTGGTCTTATTTTTAAGGCAGTCTACGAAACACTTGTTCATTATCCTGATTTGATTGGGGATCATACGATTTGGGTTAAAATTAGAAGTTTGAACAGCACAAAATAGAGGCTCTAATGCCTGAAGCAGGCTACATCATTCAATTTAAGCGAAAATCGAAGGACTATTTGATCTGCTTTGCTTTTGCAGCGGCTTTTCTTGCATTTCTTTTCCTGAAAGAACCTGCTATTTCTGCTCTGAGCGATTCTGCCTGGAATCAATTGCAACGAAGCGGCAGCGATGCTCTCGATGCCAATAAATACTGGCTTGCAGAACCTCTTCTCAAGCAGTCGGTAAAAGAGGCGGAATTTTTTGGTTTCAATGACCTGCGCCTCGCAACAAGCCTGAGCGAACTTGGCAGGCTCTATACTGTAAGGGGAAGATTTCAGACTGCCCAGCCTTTTTATGAAAAGGAGCTGGCTGTAAAAGAACAGGCTTTCGGCAAAGATGACGGACGCATTATCGAACCGATGGGCTTTCTTATAAAGTTCTACCTTAACTATGGGACTGCTGAAAAAGCCGATCCCTTAACAGACGATCTGCTTGCGTTTGTGGAAGGAAAAATCAACGAAGCACATTTTCAGAATCAAAAAAAATCGGCGCTTGCCGCCGGCGCTCCGCTTCAAGGTTACGCAGGCACCGCAGCGCCGGCGATGCGCGATCCGTTAATAGAATGGGCAATTACATGTGATTCGGTTGCTGATGCTTACAGAGCAAGAAAAGCTTATGGATACGCAGACAGACTCTATAAAGCTGCACTTGATATAAAGTCCACGGTATTAGGCAAAGGACATCTCTCACTTGCAAATAGCTATGACAGCCTCGGGGCAATGTGTCAGGAAAAACACGCCCTAAAAGAAGCAGAAGGCTATTACAAAGACGCACTTAACACGACACTCAGAACCCTGCCCAGCAACGACCCGAAAGTTTACGGCCGTCTCGACAAACTTGCGAAGTGTCTCATTGAAGAAGGAAAGTATCAGGAAGCAGAAGAGCTTTATAAAAAAGCTCTTTATACATTCTGGAAAGATGCGCCTTCAAAAACCGGCGACGAATCAAGATGTCTATATACACTGGGTTCTATTTGTTCCAAGCAAAAGCGCTATTCTGAGGCTGCCAACTATTTGCGCAGGGCGCTGTTGATGGTTGAAAAATTCAGCGGACCAAATTCAATTTCACTGGTGCCCTACCTGCAGCAGTACGCCTATGTGCTTTATTATCTGGGCAGGCGAGGTGAAACCGCACAGCTCCGTGCCAGAGCCAATGCAATTGCTCCCCCTGTCAGGGCATTAGTTGCAAGCCCGCCAAAATTGCTTAAAAGTGCAAGCATTGCAAAGCCGAATAAAGCAAGCACAGGCTCCAGTAAGAAAAAACGGAGTCGCCGCACAGTGTCGCATAAAAAAGCGCCGCAAAGACGCTGAAACCGCGCAAATTAGACTGAAGAGTGCGCATTTTCTTGCGCTGCCTTCATTAATCTTTGACTGGGTATAAAACTGGTGAAAGTCCATGAAGGAGCTTGCAAAGTGCATATTTCACCATCAGAAGCAACCCAGTACTATTTTTCAAGAGCTGCCCGACAACTCGGTATCGGTTCACATCTAGAAAGAATGTTGTGCACTCCCCGGCGAGAAGTAAAAGTGGAATGCATTGTTGAAATGGACGACGGCACGCTTTCTGTTTTCACTGGCTATAGAGTACAACACGACAATTCACGCGGACCCATGAAAGGAGGTTTGCGTTACCATCCTGAAGTTGATCCTGATGAAGTAAATTCGCTTGCAGCACTTATGACTTACAAAACTGCAGTGGTGAATCTGCCCTATGGTGGTGCCAAAGGTGGTATCGCCTGCGATCCCCGCACATTGAGCTACCCGGAGATGCAACGGCTTACGCGCGCTTTCGTAGATGAAGTGCATGATGTTATCGGACCACATCAAGATATACCTGCACCTGATATGGGAACTAATGCTCAAACCATGGCCTGGATAGTCGATCATTATTCCAAATACCACGGCTGGACCCCGGCGGTGGTTACAGGCAAGCCGCTGGAACTCGGCGGCAGCGCCGGGCGTGAAGCTGCCACCGGCCGCGGTGTCTCAATTGCGGCGATTGCGGTTTTAAAAGATCACGGGCACGATATAAAAGACATGCGATTTGCGGTGCAGGGTTTTGGAAATGTGGGCTCCTGGGCGGCAAGATTCATTGCTGAGAACGGCGGCAAAGTTGTGGCTGTATCCGATGTAAGCGGTGCTTTGTATAACAAAGATGGAATCGACATCGAGCTGCTATGTACTTATGTTCAATTGCAGGGCGCAATAAGCGGCTTCAGCGGTGCATCCGAAATGGACAAAGACAAGCTTTTGACCTGCGATTGTGACGTGCTTATTCCGGCAGCACTGGGAAACGTGCTCACAGGCGACATAGCCGCTGATGTGAAAGCAAAATTCATTCTTGAGGGTGCTAATGGTCCGACCACTCCTGATGCCGATGAGGCAATGCTCAAAAAGGGAGTTACCGTAGTGCCCGATATTTTTGCAAATGCCGGAGGCGTAATTTGCAGTTATTTTGAGTGGGTTCAAAACATACAACAGTTCCGCTGGACCGAAGAACGTGTAAACAACGAACTCGAAACCGTAATGCTGCAATCATATAAAGAACTGATAAACCTGGCCAAGGGCAACAACTGCGATCTGCGCACCGCAGCTTTTCAGCTGGCAATTTCGCGGATTGCTAAGGCAACAGCCTTGCGAGGTCGCGAACACGAGAACTTCTGCCTGGTAGCCGGACCAAAATAATCAATATAAAAGCTCAATAGCGGGGTGTGCCTGATGATAAAGTTCAATTCTAAACTCTCAATCCAAGTACACTGTCTTCTCCTTTCAGCAGGGCTTTTCATCCCGCCAAGCTATGCAACAGATCAGAATCCCGATCCAAAAGAACTGAATTTCAAACACCAGATTCAGGAACTGGACAAGGCTGCTAAGTCAGATGACAATATCGGCAACGCGGAGCAAACAGCTTTGAATGCCCAGGAACTGAGACGTCGCCTGGCGGCTCACTATCACAGTTCAGGCCAGTTCACCAAAATAGTTCCCCTTTATGAAGAGCTTATAGAGAGAGACAAGCAGCTTGTGTATATGGGCTCGCTGCCCAAACAAAAGCTGGCGGCCGACTGCAAATATCTGGCTGATATTTACAGCTATCTAAACAGAAACTCTGAAGCGGAAAAAATGTACAAGTTGGCTCTTTCCGAATACAACGGACCGGAATCTATTGAAGTGAGAAAGGCCTATGCCGGATTTTTGAGAAAAACTAACCGCAAAGCAGAAGCAGAAAAAAACGAAAAAGACATCGCAGAAATTCAAGCTGAGGCCAGGCAAAAGAGTCCGGCTCCTGTCACCAGCCCCACTGGAGCTTCAAGCAGGGCGGGTACCCTGGTCGGCAAACTTGCAAATCTTGAAAGATACAAAAGCGATTTTGCCAGAGTTGATGCGATTCAGGAAAAAGCAAAGAAAGCAATGTCTCAGGGGCAGTATTACAGCGCCGAAGAACAGCTTGAACGCGGAATTGGTCTTATCTCTGAGGAAATTGAACCTGAATTGAAGCGAAAAATGTTGGATAACTTTCCCGGTTACGGTCTTGATCGCTGGCATAACTGCTTTATGAAAAAGGCAGAGCTCTGGAAGGAGATAGCTGATGCTTATTATAAAGAGAAGAAAACGGACAAAATGGCTGAAGCCTATGAAAACCGGGTCAATTCTTTCACCGGCGCTGGTGTAGATATAGTCGATATAGAGCCGGACTATGCTTATCTGGTCTCACTGTTACAGACAGCCGGCGACAACCATAAGGCTATTATTTATAACATCCACCTGCTAAAAGCCCGCAGATTAAAATATGGCAGCGAATCCAATCCGGAGGTTCTTGCCACCCTGGACAAATTTGCCGGCTATATGCGCTCGCTCAAAGATGACGATAAGGCTGCCCAGCTCGAGGCCAGGGCAAAAGCCATACGTAGCGGCAGCAAGCCACTGCCGAAATTGTGGTTTGCATATTAAATTTGTTCAGACATTAAAGCGTGGACGGATCAGTGCCATGATTATGTCAGGTAGTCCCGATATCATAAGAACAGTAAATCGAACTCAATTGGTTGGCAAAAGGCAATTTTATGGCAAATTCATCTGTCTTCGGCATGGACAGATTAAACAACCGGCAGAGCTGGAGTCACTTTACTGAAAGTGACTCCTTTAACACCGGATTCTGGATTCTAAGAAAAGATGAGCCAGCTGCGAATTTCAATTCTCAGCTTCATTTGATTAAACTCGCTGAATGGCCGGCAATGGATCAAAGCTCGAAAACTGGATTAGCTAGCTAAAAGCATTAAAATGTAAGTCTTCCTCCCCACCCACAATAAAAGAAGCGATCTTCAAGCCGCAACTATTCAGCCTGAAGATCGCTTCTTATTTTTTTTGCTTCAAGCATGTAGAAATTATGCAGGCAAATAAGAGAAATTGTGAAGGAAGGCATGCCTGAAGATGCCTGTTACAAGTGGCATAGCAGCAGTTTATGCATTAAGTCTTGTGTAGTTTTGCAGCCATAGTATTTCAAGCACACATCCATTTCACTTAACTGTGAAAGTTTGAATATGGTTGCTTTTTCATTTCTATTTGGTGGTGGCAGTGGTGGTATCAGACTCTTTTGTTTTTTTGCAGTCTTTTTTTTGCTTGTTCAAATTGCAAGTTCTGCTTCTGGCTCTTTCTGCAAGCAGCCTTTCTGCAGGCGCAATTGCAGATACGCAAGACCACATTCTTCAAGGCTTTGTAAGCAAACGGAGCCCGGTAAAGCTTCAGCGTCCCGGCTCTGCCGAAACATTTGCAAATGCAAACTCAAATTCTAATTCGAACTCTAAATCGGTTTCTTCAATCAGTCCTATTAAGCCGCGGCTGATCCTGCCGGAAAAATTCCTTGATACTTTTAAGCAATTCGAGAAGGCAAAAAAAGAAAGCACAGGCGATAAGCTCAGTGAAAAGGAGCTTCGCTGCCTGAGTAAATACGAAATCTGTCTGGTTCTGGACTGTTCGGCCTCAATGAATAAAAAGCTGGATGATTTCTTGATCACAAGCAGGGAAAGCCGCTGGCAGTGGTGCGAAAATCAGGCAAGCAGTCTTTGCCGGCAGATCGAAAGTCATTTTCCGGAAGGCATTACAGTGATTCCATTTTCCGACCGGGCACAAAGATTCAGCAAGGTAAAAGCAAGCGAGCTTGAAACGATATTCAAGAGCACTTATCCTGAAGGCATGACCATGCTTGATCATGCGCTTGAGCTTGAATTCGAGCACTTCTTGAATGAACGGCCCCAGGCAAAGGCCAAGCAAAAAGCCTTACTCATAACTGTAATTACAGATGGTGCCCCCAGTGCTCCACAAAGAATCGCCGATCAGATAAGTGAGCTGGCAAGCAAGACTAAAAGGGGTGAGCTCAAAATCTTATTTTTCATGATTGGCGACGACCCGATGGCAGCTGCCTTTATCGACTATTTGCAAAAGCAAGGTCTCAGTCGCATCAATTCAGCAGGCAATACTGATATTGTCTCAAGTCTTCCATTTTCAGAGCTCTTGCGCCTCGGTCTTTCCAGAAGCCTGCTTGCTCATCTGATGGTCGGTGGTGAAAAGAAAGCTGAGAAGTAAAAAACAGTCAGGGACAGACCATGCAAAAAGAAGAAAGATGCAAAAAAGAAAACAGACCTGTTTACACAAGCCTGTTTTTGCAATATTTTGAAGCTGAAGCTTCTACCTGACAATCGCCCGGGATAGCCAGAATGCTCGAATCTGCCTGTAAGTATTGAGCAGTTTGCTTTGCACCGGAACTGTGCTCACAGGTACTGCCATGACTTTAGGAAGCATCGGGGCAGTAGTGGGTCCCAGCAAGAGAGGTCCGGCAAGCGCACCGCTGATTGTCGCGGCAAAAGCTCCGGCCACTATACCTGCTGTAAACAACTTTTTCATTTGCAGTCTCCTTTACTTGTCGGAACTTCATACTTTTAATTTAGCGTTCTTATCTGCAGAATGCATTAGGGTTTTTACTAAGGAATGCAGCTAAATTAGGCGAATCACCCAAATTTTTATCCTGCTTTGATTTTAAGCAGATTTCATCAATTTTGCATCCCACTTTCGTAAGTCAAGAACTATGACCTCAGTCATGCGCAGACTGAAATCCACAGACTGAAATCGTCTTCTTGCTCTTCTATCTACCTTTCTATCGCCCCCTTTTCAAACCCAGTTTCCGGATCTGGCCGGCAGCCTCAATGCCCGATAAATAAGCGCCGGGAACGCTCCCCTGTTTTTCGTAATGGCAGGCTTCGCCTGCAAAAAAAAGCCGCCCGGCAGGGGCTGCCATTGCTGCAAAAACGCGTTTGGCATCTGCCTGAGCAAGCGAGTAGGCACCCAATGCAAACTCGTCGCTGCCCCAGCGGCTCAGGCATAATTTTTCAGGCTCGCAAACGCTGTCTCCATAATAGCGACCGAGTAATTCAAGTGTCCAGGCAAGCTGCTCCTGGTCGCTGTACTTTTCAAGCTCTTGAGCTGTTGCAGCCGCCAGGCAGCAAATCAGGACCGGCTCGCCCGTATACTTATACATATTCAGAAACTGGCAGCAAATGCTTCTTTTTTGCGGCGCAAGCTCGATTAAATCATGCTCCCTGTGCCAGAAAGCATCTTTAAAACGAATTGCAATCTTGTTAAAGAGCCCCGAATTCAGTGAATTAATGGCCTCAAGCTTAAATTCCGGCAAGTCAGGAAGAAACTCGATTTCCCGGCTCTTAAGAACCCCGAGAGGAAAGGTCAGAACGCAAGCGTCAGCCTCGTACTCTCTACTTGCGCTAAAAACGGTCACGGAACGCTCATGCCAGTGAATCCTGCGTACTTTTTCCTCGAAATTTATTTTAAGCCCTCTGGCGAGCTCATGTACAAGCCCTTCAAATCCCTCCGGAAGCAGCAAATCACCGCCTTTTGTTACGTCCCGGCTAAAAAGCAGCTCTTTAAGCGACTGCTCTTTAAGCGTGGCGGCGTTATAAGCCTCGAACTCTATCAAATGCCTGTTTAAGAAACAGAGCTCCTTCCCTTTGAGTTTGGAGCTCGAAATCAAGAGCTCGACAGCATCCTCAAGTGAAAGCTCCGGATATTTGCAAGCAAGCCGGCGCAACCTCGGCAAAACCCGGTTGGCCCTCAAAGAGAAGAAGATCCTGTCGAAAAAATCAGCTTTTTTGCCCGAATCGAAAAGCAGGCATGAATTCTTGTAATTAGTGGCAGCGGTTTTCAGCCCGGCTTTTTTAGCCAGCTCATAAACAGGGTTGTTTTCTTTTCCGTGAATCCATGCTGCTCCCAGATCCACAGCCGTGCCCAGACTGTGGTCTGTGAATATGCGCCCGCCCGGGCGTTTTCTGCCTTCAAGCACAAGAACCTCATAACCGGCGCTTTGCAATTCGCTTGCAGCCGCCAGCCCTGCGATTCCGGCACCCAGAACCAGGATTTTGCCGCTGCCTGAAGTCGACTTGTTTTTGTCAATGCTTCCAGCTGGCATTGTCAGCCTCCGTGCCGCCACCTCTTTGCAACAAGGTCTAAATGCTATTTTCAGAAGCCTATCTAATGCATTCTGAAATCGAATCGCTTTTAGCCAGAGAATTTTATCGAACTGTGACAAGTCTTTGCTCTTCTGTCTTTGATCGTGTGCATTTTGCTTAGTTGTGGGATAATCTCAGCGAGTACATCTTTTCGGTTATTTTGAATGAACAATAAACTTTTCGTAGGTAATCTCTCTTTCAAGCTCACAGAAGCTGAAGTGGAAGAGCTCTTTGGACAATACGGGACCGTAGTTTCCTGCGCAATCCCGACTGACCGCGACACTGGACGCAAACGTGGATTTGCCTTTGTTGAAATGGGCAGCCAGGAAGAAGCTGAGGCCGCAATCAAAGCCCTGAACGGCCGCGATGTTGCCGGACGCCCTCTGGCAGTCAGCGTATCGCAGCCAAAGCCAAGAACTGGCGGTCACGGCGGCGGACGTCGCAACTAGGAAGTATCTTTAAGAGAGCTAATTCTCCAAATTAAAGCCGGTCAGGACTCGGGAGTTCTTACCGGCTATACTTGCGTGCAGCTGAAAGTCTCAGGAGCTGTGAGTTTCAGTAGTATTAGTTCGGCTCTAAGTTCGGGTTTGAAGCCGCCAGAAATGAAGCGAAGGACACTGCCATAGCCAATCATAGAAATAGCTCAGAACCGTTGAAACTGCGATTTAAGCGCAGCATCAGCCTGATTCGGGTTTTGTTTCACGAGTTTCGAGTATTCATCATTTGCAGCTTGCTTGGCTTTCTTACATCTGCAGTCATGCTTTATACGCTTTATCCCATAAAGGAATTGCCGGCGCACCATCATTCATTCATCGGCATTGCATATGACGTTGTGCAGATGACTTTTTTTGAAACCCCGATTCCTTTTGTTGACGACTGGCGTCTGGTGCCGGTCTTTTTCGGGCTTCCAATTATGGGCTTGCTCGTGATTGCAGAAGGGGTGGTAAGTCTGGGAAATTTGTTATTGCAAAGAAGAACATACTCAAAGGAGTGGCAAGCAATGCTGGCAGCAACCTACGAAAATCACATCGTAATAGCCGGGCTCGGAAATGTGGGATTTCGGGTTATGCAACACCTTAAACGTTATAACGAAAGTGTCGTATGCATCGAAAGAAACAGCGAATCAAGCTTTCTGACCGAACTTGAAAAGTATGATGTGCCGGCAATTATCGGAAACACCACCAACGAACACGTGCTCGAAAAAGCAAGCATCAAAAAAGCAAAAGCATTCATGGCACTAACCGACGATGACCTGGTAAATATCGAGGCTGCTCTTACCGTTAGAGAACTTGTACCCGGAATCCGCATTGTAATCCGGGTTTTCGATCACCGGCTGGCACAAAAGGTAGAAAAGAACTTCGGGATTAACAGCGCCTTCAGCGCCTCTGCCCTTTCTGCGCCGGTTTTTGCTCAGGCAGCACTCAGTTCAAACATTCTTGCTTCATTTGAATTCGGCGGCAATGTCGTGAACGCTTTCCAATTGATCATTGAAGATAGCAGTCCGCTCAAAAACAAGAAAGTCGATGAAGTGCGTGCACTCTACGAAATTACCGTATTGATGCATCAGCGAGGCGACGAAGTCGACTGGAATCCTGCCCCTGAGATCGAGCTCTTAACAAACGACAAGCTTCTGATTATGGCTGACAACAAGAATATCCAGACTTTTATCAGTAACGGCGTTTAGGGGCCATGGAGGTCTCAAGAAGCGTTTAGAGACCCCGGAAGCATCCTTAGCCATTAGAGGCAATAGAGGCATTAGGGTTTCAAGAAATAGTAAACTATCTGAACCGTTCAAAATAGCCGGAGGAGAGTCACGTTTTGAGCCTAGTCGAGAACCAGCAATCTGATGAAGAGTTCTCCGTAACAGCGGTTCCTCTGACACATCGCAAAGACCCTGTATCGATGTCCTTGTTATGGCTGACTATGGTAACCCAGTTTCCTTCGGTGCTTATCGGTTTTACCTGGTTCAAAGAAGGCTTTACTTTTACTCAGGTGATTGTTTGCACACTTCTGAGTTGTGTTCTGCTCATGGCTTACACAGTGCCGGCAGCCTTTCTTGGCGCCATCAGCGGTCAAACTTATGCGGTGCTTTCAAGAACCGTATTTGGCCGCTGGGGTTCGCGAATTATTTCATTGAATCTGATCTGGATTTTTGTCGGCTGGTACACGGTACTTGCCTTGTGCCTGGCAGATGAGCTTTCGGACCTGATTCCAATCAAGTTGTCACTTGCGCTTTCTGCTGCCCTGCTATCCTTCTTGATGGCTTTCAACAATTTTTTTGGATTCTCTGGTGTAGCAAATTTCGCAAGATTCGTGGCGGCCCCTCTCTTGCTTATCTGGGTAGCAATCTCGCTTTTTAAAGCCATGCCCGCAGATCCTTCAGGTCTTATTGCGGCTGTGCCGGTTAAATCGGACTGGCAGGCGCTCTGCTCGATATCAAGTTTCGTGGTTGGATTCAGTGTCTGGGGCAATGAGCCCGATTACTGGCGTTACGCAAAACCGAAACTATCACATTCGGTCTTCCCATTGCTTGCATCTTTGCTTATCGGAGTTGTGCTTTTTCCGGTAGCTGGTTGGCTCTTTGCGCATTCATCAGGTATCACAGAATCAGCCCAGGCCACGGCATTTCTTACGAAATACTCCATGGGCGGCATTACGATTCTTGCTATTTTGATAATCTCAGCAGCATATTTTGCGGCTAACGACTCGAATATGTACGGTTCCATAAATGCGCTTGAGAATCTGCGAAAGATGCCGCAAAAAAGTACGGTCTTCGTGCTTGCTTTTATAGGCGCGATTCTTGCTTATATACTTGCCGGATCAGGAGCTACAAAAGCGCTTGAAGGTATCTGCTCGCTAAATTCAGTGATACTGCCGATGCCAACCGTTGTGATGGTTTGTGAATGGTTCTTTCTTACAAAAATTCAAAAGGCTCCCCCGTTTTTCAAAGAAATACCCAGTTTCGATTCATTGCCTCCGGTTCGCTGGCCGTCTTTCTGGGCTGCAATGGCAGGCATGGTCGCCGGTCTTGCCAGCTCAGGCATGATTCCCGGTTGCGATTTTCTGGCAGGCGGCATACCCTCAATTCAAAGCTGGCTGCTTGCAGCCCTTGTCTTTTTTATTTTGCGGCCACGCGAAAAGCAAATTTCAGAAGAACTCGTAGCGCAAGAAAATATCGCATAACTAAAACTACTTCAAACCGTTACTATTTCAGAAGCTCAGCAGCTTTTTGCCGGTGCTGTGCTGCCAGTTCTGGCTCAGACAAGAGATCCTCGGCCCTTGCAAGCAAACCGTATAGTCTTGAAATGAGTTCTTTCGATTCTCTGGTTTTCGGAACAGAATTCATGCCTTGCAAACATTGAGAAAGAGCCCGGGCAGGAAAGCTCGAGCTTTCCCTTGAAATTTCATACTCACATATATCGGCAGCAAGCGTTAGAGCCAGTATTTTTTCCTCCGGGTCCCTGATAACAGCGCAAGCAGCAATTGCCTGCAAATAGCCGTTGGAGGCCACAAGCGTATGGTCGCTTTCCAGATCGTTTTTAAGAGGGAGTTTTTGCTCCTTCCAGATAGCCTGAATCGCGCTAAAATCCTCCCTGGCTCCGGCCCAGTTTCTCCGGCTCAGCCGATATTTGATTCTACTCTTGCGGATAATTTCCTCTTGCTTGCGCGAAGCTGCATAATTACTTGCTTCCTGTGCAGATATCAGTGCCTGGTAAAAATTGTTTTCTGATTTTTCTTCATTTCCATCATGCACAAGAGCCATCGTAAAATACAGCCTTGATTCTAATAAAGCATAATTATTGCTGCCGTTGACCCTCCTTTCCAGGAGCTCGAGAACGCGCTCAAGAAGCTCCCCAGCCTTTGATCTTTCTGCAGCTCTCACATACAAGCCGGAGAGTTCCTGGGCATTTTCAACCAGAGTTTCTAAAAGAGCTTTCTGATCAAGAATGCTCTGCTTTCTATTGAGCCTGAGAAAAAGCCCCTCAACTTTATTTTCCCTGGCTCTCAATTCGCTTTCTTCTTCCTTACTGAGAGTACTGAAACTTTTCACTTCAATATCTGCTTGACTTTGATACCTGATCTGCATACCAAGCAGAAGCAAAGCCAGAATTGTTAGAACTCCCACTCCAATAAAAACACGGCGCTTGTGATTTTTCTCTCTGCCTTCCACAGCAACAAATTCATCGAGTTCAAGATCAGAGGCAAAAATCTCTTTCAGTTCGTGAGAGATCTGCTCCACACTCTGTATTCGAGAAGCAGGCTCTTTCTCCAGGCAACGATCAATAAGGAGCGCAAGCCTCTTTGCCTGCGGTGATTTCGCTTTCATTTGCAGCGACGGAGGAATCTCCTGCATGTGTTTGTACATTATTTCCATAGCGCTTCTAACTTCAAATGGTGCTCTTCCGCACAAGCACTCATACATGATGCAGCCAAGCGAATAAATATCGGAAAGACTTGTTGCTTGCTGCCCTTTGCACTGTTCCGGACTCATATATGCGGGGCTTCCCAGCAATTTCCCGGTGTTTGTAAGAGTCTGGGTAGTAGACGATAAATTCTTTTTTTCCTCGCTCTCGGGCCTTAGCACCCGGGCAATACCAAAGTCGATTATTTTTACACAAAAGCCGTCTTTCTCTTTTGATAGCAAAATATTGCCAGGTTTCAAGTCTCTGTGAACAACCTGCTTACTATGAGCATGAGCAAGACCTGCCGCTACCTGGGAAAAAACTTCAAAAAAGCGTTTCGGTGATAAAAAAGCGTTTTTCTCGAGTTCTGCATCCAGAGAGACGCCGTCAACATATTCGAGAACATGAAACGGATAACCCTCCGGGCTGACGCCGCATTCGAAGCACTTGAGTATGTTTATATGATCAAGGCTGGCAAGTGTTTGGGCTTCCTGTAAGAACCTCTCCTGTAGTTGTCTGTCCAGGGCACCGTCAAAGCTCATGATCTTAACGGCTAGTTCCCGGTCGAGAATTTGATCGAAGGCACGATATACAAGACCCATGCCGCCCCTGCCAACCAGGTTCAAGATTTTGAACCTGGCAGGAAGAATATTTGCTGCGATTGCCTCTTGCTCTTCGGTTTTGCTGTTTTCCACGCAGGAAGCCTTATAATGGCCCAAGTCTAATATGCCACCTTATTTTTTCTTGAAAACGCCGCATCTAATAGGCGCAAGATTCTAAGCGCAAGATTCAGCTGAAACAATCTGTGGAATGAAAGATAAAATCAACCCTGAATAAGCAAAAAGACGAAAGCAATGAATAGAACAAAGACTGAATTTCCCGCCCTAGCGTACGTTCATTTGATTGCATGTATTTTGCTAGTCAGTTTGAGCTTGAGCTTGAGCTTGAGCCTGAGCTGTCCGGGAGCAAGAGCAGGATCGGAATCAGCCGAAGCAAGGCTGGAAAAGGATATTGCCAGAGGGCAGACTGCTTTCGATAAGGGAGAATATAGCCGCGCCGAAAGAGACTGGTTGAGAGTAGAAAAAAAACTGTTGAAACAAGACCCCGGGCAAAGGCTTGCCGGACTCAGCCAGAAACTCGGCGATTGTTATTTCAAACAAGCCAAATACCCCCTTGCAGACACGGCTTACAAAAAATCGCTTGAACTTCTGGATTCAAGCTCACAAGACAACTCAAGCGCCAGGGCCAAAATTCAAGAACTGGCATCTGTTTACAGACCAATAAAACTCGACTCTTTTGACAAAACAGCTACAAGCTTTGCAGAACACGTGGGTGCAAGCAGCGCAAGTGCTGAAAAAAAAGAAACACTGCATCATATCGATATTTTCTTAAAACGTCGCTTCCAGGAAAAAATAAAAGAACTGATATCAGCATTTTTGCCTGAAAAAGAAAAAAGCAGCTCCGAAAGCAATCTGCCGGCTCCCCCCGAAGGAGCACCTGCTCTTAAAAGGCTCCGGCTGGACAAAAAAGTTGCCTTTGATCTCAATTCGGAGCAAAACGGGGTTCTTAAACTGGCAAATATTCAGGGAATCTTCTTTGACGTAGGTTTATGGGTTAAATTGAAAGAGCTGGTTATGATTCAGGAAAAGCAAGAAGATGAGCCCAGGGTCGAAGTAACTGCAGCTGCTTTCGGTGTTGAAAAAACAGTCAAAACAGACCTGCCGAAGAGCGTTTTTGCTCGCTTAAGAGAAGGTATCAACAAATTCGACCCTTTCAGCCAAGAGAATCTAAGGGGCTCTGAAAATCAGCAGCTTGAATCATCAAGCATGAGTCCGGCCAGCAGCAATTTCCTAGAAGATAAGCCGGAGACTCAGACAATCAATCAAGAAGATTTACTGCACAAATATGCCGAATGAAGCTGATAAAAGCAAGAGAGAGCCAGGGTTCCTTATTAGCATTGCGTAATTCTCGCATTCCCGCGCGGCCGCAATCTCTGTAGAATTCAGCCATAAGTATGTCATATTACCGGGGCGGAATTAATGAGCAATGAATTCTCGGCGGACCAGATGCTTCCCAAAGCACAAGCCGAAGCTATGGATCTTTTTGAGAGCAGGGAAGATTTCGATAAGGCCATGCATGAAGCCCGCGAGGCCTTAATTAGTCAGGCTTACCATCCTCAAGCAAATCAGCACCTACAAAATCTGGGTATCGCAGCAGGAAGTGGCTTTGTTCTTGGAGGAGCCGCAACAGCTGGCGGAGAAGTCTTAATTACAAAAGCAGTGGAACCAATAGCCAGAGTTACTAATGCAGCCATCTTTTCGGCTCTCGGCGGCGGCCGGGTTGCAAGCGAACTATTACAGCGTCCGGGCTTGCGAGCAATTGAATGCATCACACCCAGGCACCTGCTCATAGGCGGCCTGATAGGTGCCGGGCTTGCAACAGCGGCTTACGAAGGATACAGGTTTTTAAGAGCCAAATGAGAGCGCGGAGCTTTCTTATTTTTCCTCTTCTTCTTCGTCTTCATCATCGTCTGAATCGCTTTCGTCAAGATCTTCCTCATCATCATCTTCTTCGTCAGCGTCGGCGTCGGCGGCATCGCTGATCGCTTTATCGAGGTCGTCCTGGCGGTTAGAGCGCATTTTCTCAATCAAATCCTTATTGAGCTGCTTTTCCTCTAAATCATTGAAATCCGGCGCTTTCAACAAAAACACACCTGCAACCGAGCCGACCCGGTAGCAGAAATAATTCCGTTTTTCCTGACCGACCACGCGGTCAATATTCAGTTTTTCTTCGTCCATGATAAGTTCGAACTGCGGAGAAGTGTTCACTTTATTAAAGACGTTCTGAATCGTCTGGTGTTTAACTTTTCTGCCATCCACACGGAACATCTGCGGCCCGAGCATGTCAGCGTCTTTTTTAGCCAGTGCAAAAATGGCAATCACGCCCACATTGATTACGATTTTGTTTCTGAAGTCTTCAGGAAGTGTTTGCAAGGTTTTTGATGCACCGCAAAAGCCTATCTGCAGCTTGCGTGTTTCAGTGGTGATCGCATCGAAGGTTTCTTTTTCAATAAACGACTCGAATTCATCAAGATAAAGAGAGCACTTTCTTGAAACGCCCCTCTTTCCGTGCGATGAAAGCGAGAGCGCTGCCTGCTTCACCCCTGCCACAAGAAGGCTCCCGAGCAGGTTGCCGTTTTTGTCGAGTTGCCCTTGAGGAATTTTTACGATCAATATCTGTTTGTCTGAAATGATCTTTTGCAGGTCAAGCTCAGATTCAGGCTTGGTAAGAACAGCACGTAAGCGGGGATCACTCAACATCGGCTGCACCCTGTTTAAGATAGGCTCAATCCATGTGATCCACTGGTCGGTTCTTGCAAGCCTTTTATAGTTCGTCCAGGCGTCAACCAGAGTAATGTATTCACTTCTTTGATCTTTGAGCCTTTCAACTTTTTCAAGCAAAACATCACGGAAGTCGTTGTCTGAAAGCAGCACCGGCAGGTCAGTAAGAGTTTTGTTGTTCGCCATGAGCAAAATGGCGGCATTGCGCAATATATTAGCTGTTTGCTGGTTCCACTGGCTCTGGGCTCCAGGAGGTTCCGTATATGCGGCTTTGAAACCGAAAACCAGTGCTGAAGCGCAATTCTGCAGGTCGCCATCCGGCGGAAACTCAAGCGGATTGTAAGCAATAACATGGTCCGAACAGGTCGGATCAACAATTACAACTCTTTTTGCAATACTTGCACCGTTAGGACGGCTGGCAATCCAGTCAATAATCAAATCGGCAAGCGCGCCGTCCGAATCTACAAGTACCACCGCGCGGTCGCCTGCTTCGATATCCTGGGCTATCAGGCTTGCCATCAATCTTGATTTGCCTGTGGCTCCCGCACCAAGCAAAAACAAATGCGGGTTTTTGTTTCTGACTTCATCTGGAAGGTTCAATCTCTTTGGCAGCCAGAACTGGTGCAACCCCCACTCAACTCTGGTTCCAAGCGGCAGGTCGCCTGGGCGCATAGTTTTGCCCATTTCTTTGACCATTTTGAAATGTTGCGACTTGAACTGAGATGGAATGTATTCTTTTTTAGCCCAGATATTGAGCAAACCGGAGGGACCAAAAAAGCGCAGGGAAAGCATTGCAAGTCCAACACCGACACCAATAATTCCAAGTGCGATTTTAAGAAAGAAAGCATGCTGATCTTGAGGGCTTGGTTTGGGTTTGGGCACATCATTTTTGCCGATCGGCACGGCTGATGATTGCTGATTGCCGCCTGCACTGGCAGTTGCCACCTGGGTCAACTGGGCTTCAAAACGCCCGGAATAAGTCACGACTCTGCCGCGCCAGCCAAAGCCTTCACGTTTGCTCAGCTGCCAGTTGCCGGCCATGGTCATGAGCGGGCTGCCGGGTCCCTGTTGCGGTGGCACCGATACGGTTCCCTGGTACTGAATCGGCTTGCCGGCTGGCTTGCCGTTTTGCACATACATCTTAGTAAAAGTGGCGGTACTACCTTCAAGAGTTCCGTTAATCTGGAACTGGCCGTTATTATCCACACCCCAGCCCTGAATATCCTTGCCGGACTGGCTGATATCTATTGCACCCCGACCTATCTTTCCGCCTGGATTCTGGTAAGCAATTTGCCAGGTGCCGTTCATACCGTTTGCAGTCCGGTTTTGATTCTGGGCTGGCTGCTGAAACGGATTGATGCCGCCGCCTGGATTTGCTGCATGCTGCTGCTGCTGATTCTGAGCGCCACCAGGGTTCAAACTTGAAACAATGCTTGCAATGTTTGCAACAAGAACAAGCACCGGAAACCCGGCAAAAACCGCAAGCACAGCCAGAGTAATAAGTGTTCCTTTTGCAATCGAAAATCCCATTATCTGGATTTTCTGCTCCGGCTCCCTGCCTCTGCCCTTGTTTTTTGCAAATCGGTCTTCGCGTTTCAGACCTTTGCTGCTCTTGCTCTGGCTATCATTCTTGCTCTTGCCGCTTGACCTGGTTCTGGAACCTGCAGCTTTTGTTTTGGAAAGCGATTTTGGACTTTCATCTTCGTCGTCGTCAGATGAACCATCGTCATCGTCATCATCATTATTATTGCCGGAAGCAGCTTGCTTCGATTCAACCTTTGTTTCATCAGGCAAATCCGGAATAAACGATGCGGTTTCGTGATTTTTCGCTGCCGGGCTCGCCGAAGTCGCAGACGGAAACGGCGCTTGTGCCGGAGCTGGTTTTGCTTCGAAAAATCCGCCCTGATCAAAAAACGACCCGCTTGATGCCGGAGCTGGAGCTGGAGCTGGGGCTATTTTTTCGACAGGAGGCTCCACTGTTTTTGAAGGCTCAGCGGCACTTTGACGACTCTCGCTTAAGGTTTCGCCAGCAGGAGCACCGCCTGCTGCAAGAGGACTTTTGATTATGCTTGTTTCGTTTTGAGCTGCAGCTAGAAATGCCGCATTGGTGGCAGCAGCAGCTGCACCGCTAGCAGCTGCTGCTGCGGCCGCTGCCGCAACACGGGCAGCAACAATTTCTGCAGGTGTAAGCGCCCTTTCCGGGTCATTTGCTTTTGACGAATCCGTGTTAGTGTTAGCCGCTTGTGGAGCAGCAGAAAACGTCGAAGTCTGGTTTTCTGCTGCAAAGGTTTGCTGAGAAACAGCTTCTTCTGCTTTTGCTGCCTGAACCTGAAGCTCCGCCGCAAATTCTTTAGCCGGGTCACTTTGATGAGCCGGAGCCTGCCCGAAGAAGTCGCCGGCGGGCTGCGCAGGCTGATTTTTCAAACTGTTTTCTTCTACTTGAGCAGGAGCAAAAGCATGTGATTGCTCAGCTTCTCTTGCTTCAGCTTCTCTTATTGCGGCTTCTCTTATTGCGGTTTCTCTTGTTGCGGCTTCTCTTGCTTCAGTCTCCCGGGCTTCAGCTTCCGGCATCTCAGTTTCTTTGTTTGCTTCGGCTTCGCCAGCTTCGCTTTGTGATATCGCTGCCGCTGTATGAGGCTGGGGTTCCGAATACAAATCGGCCGCGCTCTGCGCATTTCCAAAGGCGGGGGCTCGCAATTCATTGTACTTTGCCAGTCCGGAACTCAGATCAGGAGTTGTATCAGCTTCCTTTTTCCAGGGCTTGCCGTCAACTTTTGCAAGGAAAGCATCTGAGTGATGCTCCACGGAACTGCCGTTGCCGTTGCCATTTCCGCTGCCATTGCCATGACCATTTCCGTTGCCGTTGCCTGCAAGCCTGCTTGTATAAATCAGATGGTTGACCGTGCGTTCGACAACCAGCGGGTCGTTATGCAATTGCACAGCCAGTGCTGCTTCTTGTGAAACAGAGCTCAGTGCTGTTGCAGCGAATTTGCTTGATGCCGTGCCGCAGCCTTTGCATGTCTTGCTCTGGCTTTTAAGAATAGATCCGCAGGCTTGGCATATGAGAACTTCTACCAATATCTCATTCCATTTGACAAGGCTTCCTACTCTGATGGTACACGCAGTGAGCCTCTTCTAATATATGTGATTCAAGCAGAAGCATTAAACCTGTTTAATAAAAGCCGAAATCCTGCGTGCTGCCTTTGATTTTTAAACATTGAAGCACTAGAGTCTGGAGCGTTCGTAGTCTCTTGATACAGTTGTTAAGGCTTTTGGAGCGGAAATCACGCATGGATGCAAAGTTCACAAGACCGGGTCAGACAGACACAGTTTTATTATCCGACGAAGAAAACGTAAGCCAGGTTCTGGTGGATGTAGTCGAGAATCTCTGGGAAGCAGTAAACGAGCTTACAAGATTGCGCAAAACCACTAGCGAACACTTCTTTGTCACGATTTTCGGCTCTGCAAGGATCGAAAACGGCAGCCCTGCTTATGTACAAGCCAGAGAGCTTTCACAGGCTTTATCAACTATAGGCTGCGGCATAATTACAGGTGGTGGCTCCGGCTTGATGCAGGCTGCAAATGAAGGTTCTGCAATTGCAAGCGGCGGTAATTCGGAAAAATCGGTAGGCATAAGAATTGACCTGCCCTGGGAGCAAAACGCAAATCCCTTTGTAGGAAAAGCATTCAAACATAAGACCTTCTTTTCGCGCCTGCACCATTTTGTGATTTCATCCGATGCCTTTATAGTTCTACCGGGCGGCATCGGCACCCTGCTCGAGCTTTCAATGATCTGGCAGCTTTTGCAGGTAAGAAAGCTCTACGATACACCGCTCATTCTTGTGGGTCCAATGTGGAAGGAGCTTGTAAACTGGTCTGCAACTCACATGCTTTCAGACCAAATGAAGCTGCTAAGCCCGGTAGATCTGGAAATACCAAAATGTGTCGCCACAAGCGAAGAAGCTGTGGAGATTGTGAAAAATCACTACCAACGCTGGCTTGAAACACAGAAGGCTTGACCCAAAAGCAGCCTGGAAACTCCGATTACGGTTATTGCTCGTCGAGTTCAGAAGCTGAAACAATCGAATTCGGCTCGCGTCTTTTAGCCAGTTCCATAGCCTGTCCAGCAGCTTCAGCAAGAGCATTTTTCTCTTTGGCATGATCCGGAAAAGCAGCAATTCCCATTGAGACACTGAGCGCAGTTTCGCTGCCGTCCACATTGAACTTATGCTGGCTCAACTTCTGGCGGATGCGATCAGCAGCGGTAAAGGCTCCCGGCAATGGAGTTTCCGGCATGATCAAAGCAAGCTGCTCCGAAGATGTGCTCACTACTATGTCCGGTATCCTTGCAACTTCGGAAATAATTCGTGATAGCTCCCTGACAAATGGTTTGACATCGGCAGAGGCGAATTCGACACCACCGCCACCCAGACAGAATAAACAGAGCGAAAAAGAGCGGTTGTAGCGCCTGGAACGTTCCAGTTCCATTTCCAGACGTTCTAGAAAGTTAGCGTAATTAAGGTCGTTTTCTTCGCTCAGATTTGTTGTTCCGGACATTAAGCCATCTCCAGGTAAGAACTCGACATTATAATCCACTTTTGCACCCTTTTTGCACGCCTCTAAGCTTATATTCCAAGATGAAACCCAAACAACCCAATGACGTAACGGCTCACCTGAACATAGCCTATCCCTAAAGAGCCGCTGCGTCGTTTACCAAAAGACTCATTTCAATTCTTTGTTAAGTATTTTAGCCAGGCGGCAAGCCGCCAGAGCCACGCGTTTTTTAGACAGTGAAATGGCCATTTTCTCGTACTGGGGAGTTAGAGCAAATGGTCCATTTCCGCTTTTTACGGGCGATGAGTAAAGCTTTTGTTTTGCAAGGGCAAAGCTTTCTTTAATCCAGTGATATTCATCTATGTCGCCTGCGCCTGCCTTTGCTTCAGCAAGGGAGTCGGCAAGTTTAATTGCCTCGGGCATTCCGGAAATACCCAGACATGAGTCCCAGAACCAGTGAAAACGCTTTTTGTCTTTGCCGTCAAAAGTCAGAAAGCGGCTCTTGTCACCCGTATACAGCACAAAAACATCGTTGCCGCCGTTGTCACCGTAAGGCGCGTTCTTGCTTACGCGCGTGGTACAGTGCAACGGCTGATGAACGTCACCTACAATATGCAAAAGCCAGCATAAATCATAAGACTTCAAGTCATCACTGGCTTCATCTGAAGCAAGCACTTTCCTGAAAGCTGCAATCTGAGTTAGCGCATTCGGCGCAGGAATTTCAGGAAGCCGGCTTTTGTCACTGGCAAAAGGCAGATCATAAAAATGCCAGTATTTATGCATCAAGTGATCCGAATAGCCGATATTTCTCGATGCAAATTCACCATCAGGTTTATTACCTGCCTCACTCCCGTCAGATTCGTAAGTTTTGTCCTTCTTAATCAAATCGGGGAAAGTAGCAGCAAGCATAAAAACCTGAGCTCCAAATTCATCTTTCACACCGCTTTCTTTGATCTCATGCTTCCATTTTTTGTAATAGGGGTTGAGTTTTAAGAGCTCATCAACTCTTGCTTTGGTTTTCTGATCCAGTTTTTTGTAAGCAAGATAAGCCACAGCCATATGCCCGAGATCGCTCCAGGCCAGGGCCTGAGGCATGGCTAAGAGCTGGCTTGACATAAGAGAAGCCACAAGTACATACCGGACAATTCGCTTCATGCTCTAAATCTCCTACAGCTTCCTTCCCCGCCAAAATCAATATAAACCGAGGTATAAATATTTGGACGGTCATAAACAGAGTCATAATGCCATTCAGGCTGAGAGTATTTCAAAAAGGGCTGATTCTGGTTGGGGTTCCATTTTTGCTGGAACTCTTGCTTTTAGGCAACCTTTCGATTTTGCTATATCAGTCTGAGCAGGAAAGACGAAATGAGGTAGTATACAGGCGCGGCTCAATGATCACTGCCAAGCTCATCTGCACCATGGTCCAAATACCTCTTTTTCTGGCAGCGTCGATGGAAACAAAATCCGACAAGTTATTTGAATACTACGAAAAAAACATCGAGTTTCTAAAACACTACACAAAAGAAGCAATTGCGCTGAGCAAGCGCAATCTCGATCTTACAGTCGACTGTACTCAAGACCTGCGCCAGGGTCAAAAGAGAATCTTAGACATTGCGGCTAAAGTTGCATCAAAAAGAAAGGGTAACACAATTACCAGGCTCGACAGCCTGGTGAATCTGCAAAAATCCCTCAGCCACGTTACAAATCAGTACTCAGACAGGCTTCACGAGATACTGCAGCAAGGCGAAAAACAAATCACAAGGAGCCGGCTGCATCAGGAACAAATAAGAAAAGCACAGTCGAGAATTCTTTTGATTGGTGCAGTAGCAAATATATTAATCGGTATCTTGCTGGCGATTTTTTACAGGCAGAGCATACTTAAAAGAATCGGCGTAATCACAAAAAACACAATTGCGCTATACCGCGGTGGGCTTATGTCTGAGCCGCTTGGGGGCGATGACGAAATTGCGCTTGTCGACCGGGCATTTCACAAGATGCATGATGACTTGAATGCAGCCTCGCAAAGAGAGCGGGATCTTTTTGAAAAGGCAAGTGATGTAATTTGCGTGCTAAGTGAAAGTAACGAATTCTTGAAAGTCAATCCAATCTGCAAACAAATCTGGGACTTCGAGCCGGAAGATCTGCTGGAAAAAACTCTTTCTATTTTACTTGATCAAGAAGAATCAAAGCTTTTCGAGTCGAAATTAAATACTGCAAAAGCAAGCGATGAAGCCATTGTATTCGATTGCAGGATAAACTGCAAACACAGCTTGCAAAAATTCATGCGCTGGTCTATTTACTGGTCAAAAACGGAGAACTGTCTTTTTTGCATTGTTCACGACATTAGCGAGCAAAAGAAACTGGAAAAGGCAAAAGCGGGGTTCCAGAAAATGATTGCTTCACAACTTGCGGCTCCGCTTGATTCAATATCATCAGGCTTTGAAAAGTTATTAAGAGAAAAAAGCAACAAGCTTCCGGGGGAAGCCTCAAAAAAACTCGAGATTTCCTCAGGGAATCTGCAAAGGCTTCTCGAGCTGGTTAAGGAACTTCTGAAACTCAGCAAAACCGACTTTGTTGGAGAAAATAATCGAAAGGTCAAATGCGACATTCACGAATTAATCTCTCAGGCAAAAAATGATATCGAAGAGCTGGCCCGGCAAAAATCAATCAGTATCAATCTTGAGAAGGTTGAAAAAACAGAATGCTTTGTAGACAGAAATCGCCTGATTCAAGTATTCGTCAATTTGCTTTCAAATGCAATTAAGTTTTCGCCGGAACATTCAGCAATAAGAATCAGCTCGAAAGTTCGCAAAAACATCCTGGTTTGCAAAGTTCTTGACCAGGGTCGGGGAGTTCCGGAAGAACGCCGCCAGGACATATTCGACAAATACAGCCAGTCACAGTTAAGTGATGCAAAACGTCAGAGCGGCACCGGTCTTGGGCTACCAATCTGCAAGCAAATTATTGAAGATCACGGCGGAAAAATAAGCCTGCTTTGTCCGGCAGACGGCGGTTCTTGCTTTGTTATTCAGCTTCCGCAAAATGAGGAAGGGCGAACTGAAAAATTAACTGTCGAAGATTTTGCAACAGTCGAAATGCCTGCATACAAGATGCCGACAGATAAGATGTCGGCAGATATCAAGCCGGAGAAGAAATTTTCAGCGCACTCAAGCCCGTTCAGCCTGCCTGTCAAAGGAATCTTTCTTATTGGTATACCGATTGCTTGTGAAATAGCAATCGTTTTGAGCCTTTCTCAGATTCTCTTGGAAGTAGATAAAGAACGTGCAAACGAGCTTCACCAGCGACTGGTGACAAACGCAGCCAACAACTTTTCAATTTCAGCCGTCGATACGCAAACAAGACTCGGTCATGAATACACGGATGCAGAATGGCAGATTATTTATAAAGACATCGAGAACGCCAGAAAAACTAAAGTTCTGCTTCAGAAGCTGATTGCCGACGATCCAAGAGAGCTTGCACTTTTTGAAAAAGCAAGCGAGAGCATTGCCAACCTCGAAGAAAACTTTGATCTTGCAATTGAAAACGCCAGCAGCAAAGAAGGACCTTACTTGCAATTCGCGGACCGCTATCGCATGTTTCCGTCAATGCTATGGCTTTTCCGCAACATGCAAAAAATCATGGAAATTGCAGAGAGCAAAGAGATGAAGAGTCCGGCAAAACAAGAAGAGTTGCGCCAGAAAGAAGCTCAGATCTTGCTTATGGGTCTGGCTGCAAATTTGATATCGTCACTGGCACTGGCTATCTTTTTTAGTCGCGATATCAATTCGCGCTTGATGTTGCTTGCAGATAATGCAAACAGGCTCTCGATGTCTAAAGCACTGAACCCGCCCCTTGAAGGTGTTGATGAAATTGCAATACTTGACCGAGAGCTGCATACGGCGGCGCAGGCCCTTTCTGAAGCCAGAAAGAAAGAACAAAACATCTTCGATAACTCCCAGGACATTGTTTGCGTGCTTGACCAGAGAGGCAAGTTTTTGAGCGTGAATCCTTCATGCCAGAAAGTATTCGGGCTTGAAAAAGCGGAGATTCTGGAAAAGACTTTAACGGAGCTTGCGATTCCCGAAGACCGTGAAATTGCAGAAAGAGCAATCGGTAATCAAAATCAAGAACAGGAAGAGCGAGCAAAGCTCGAGCTGCGCATCTATGCAGCCGGTTCAAAAGCCGAAGAGCATGAGAACTCCAGCACCGGCGGCATAGTTCACACGCTCTGGTCACTGGCCAGAAACCCGAACAACCCCCTTATTTATTGCATAGCACACGATATTTCAGCAAGAAAAGAACTTGAAAGTATCAAGCAAGAGTTTCTTGCTATGGTAAGCCATGACCTGCGCTCTCCTCTGGCAGCCATACAAGGAAGCGTGCAGCTCGCCGCCAGAGGAAGTTATGGTGAAATAGAGGCAGCAAGCCTGGAGATCTTGCATGAGCTAGACAGGCAGTGCCGCAACTTAATAGAGCTCATTTCGGACCTGCTTGATTTTGAGAAGCTCGACGCAGGAAAAATGCCACTTAACTTAACTGAAATTGAACTGGTGGAGGTTCTGGAGAATGTGCTTGCCGGAGCCAGAAAAAGAGATTATACGAAGCTGGAATACAGCCTTGAACTAGATGATACCGTGGTTGAAATCGACCGCGACAGAGTTGAAAGGGCAATTTCAAGCATACTGGATTTTGCTGCTGCAAGATCCTCTCGGCCCTTGAGAATGAAACTGGCAAGAAAGAACAGCATGGCTGAAATCCAGATCTACGATTCCTCAAATTTTCTTGCAGAAAATGACAAAGAGAAGTTCTTTGATATTTTTGCAGGCGAAGCCGAATGCGAAGTTGGAGCCGAAGTTGAAGTCAATGACGATGAGGAAGGCGCTCTGCCTGACAGCAAGCTAAGACTTGCGCTTGCAAACAAAGTTTTTGAAATGCACGGTGGCTCGATTTCAATAAACACTCACAAACAGGGCAACCTGTATTGTTTGTATTTACCACGGATAAGTGACTGATTTTGTATTACAGTTCTTTATGGCAAAATTAATTGTGTGTGGCAAAATTAATTGCTTTCTCGAGGGTCTGGCTTTTCGTGGGCTTTCTCATCAAAAACAAAGTAATGCCCATTGAAGCGATATGTAAGGAAGCGTCCGGTAGCACCACCATCTTTCACCGTTATTGGAATAAGCAAAGTCTTGTTGTGATCCTTGAATTTTATCAAGCCATTTTCATTCCATTCGTTTTCAACAGCCGGCACTTTGATTGTTTTCAAAAGTTTCTTTTTGGTTTTGAAAAATGGAATCTCAACAAGATTTTCCTCGTTATTTGCTGCATTAATTGCATAGGCAGTTATCTCGTCTGAATGATCCGGGCCGGAGTAGATTGCTCGAGATGTAGGAAGATAGACAGCCCTGCCGTCTGCTGTTAGCACGCTATATAGATTGTGAAAAAAGTATCCGGTGTTCAGATCACCGTCCTTGCCGGAATGCGGATTGAGGTCACGCCACTTGACGCCTTTGCTGCTTTTCCATTGAGCAAAGTCATTAAAGAAATGCATGCTGCCACCAGTTTGACTGTCCCATGAGTAGAAACAGACCTTAGCGTCATCGGAAACAAGCTTTGTCAGCCCGGCATCCTTGGCTTTCGGCAGAACTGCAGAAAGAACTGCCGGATTGGATAAAACGCTCTTCAAATATTTGATAAGCTCATTGTTAATTGCCCCGGTCTTTGTCGAGTCTTCGGAAGCCGTTTGGTTGAGTCGAGTGAGTAGTTGCGCAATTTTTGCGTCGACTTCACTTGTCGAAGTGCTTGCCTTTTCGGCTGCGTTTGCCGCCCCGCATACAAAGCCGATCAAGGAGAGAAAAGGTAATATCAGCGAAAGCTCTTTGAGTATTCTCATTCTACTTCTTATCGCCTCTTTCCATTTCAAAATTCAAGCGCCTTGCAAGCCAGCTTGCAAGGTCGGATTCAAGACCGTCGATTTCTTCAGGCTCTACAAAACCCTGCCTGAACACTTCAAGCATAATCCGCATTCGGGTGTTAAAAACTTCCATGCCGGCAGTTTCTTTTGCGTGAATATCAAGCCCTTTAACAAGCTTATCTGATAGCGCCGAAATCCGATTTTGCACACCGCGAACACTTATATGCTGCCGCATCGCAATAGCTTTATCGGTAAGACCGAGAATCAGATCTTCAAGAATGGCTGCTTCACTTTCGTTTAAAAGACCAGCCCGTACATGAATTGCATGTTGGACCCCGCGAACTATCGGGTCTATGTAAGAATTATCATGGATTAGAACCGTTGTGATTGCATGCGCCAGTTTTTCATCACTTTCGGTTTTTAAAGCATATCCATGAATTGCATCATCAGGAACGATTTTTCCGAGTTCTCTAACATAAGCCTCTTTATGAAACTGCGACCAGAAAAGGATTTTCGCCCTGGGATTATCTGCCCAGATCTGCTGGGCTGCTTTAATGCCGGTCATTTCAGGCATCAAAATATCCATTACTACCATGTCAGGACGTTCGGTTTTATAAAGCTTCAGCCCTTCGGCTCCATTAAAAGCTTCGACAATCTGCAGGTCTTGAACTGTTTCTTTCAAGATCTTGATAACATGCTGCCTCAGAGCGGCGACGTCTTCAACTACCAGGATTTTGAACATGCATGCGTATCTCCACGGTCGTCCCCTTGCCATCAGGACCTTGCTTCCAGGATACTTTAGCACCAATCAGCGCCGCCCTCAGACGCATATACAAAGTTCCTCTGGAACTTTCAGATAAACGCCCCGGGTCGATTCCTTTGCCATTGTCGCTTACACGTACAAGCAGGTTCGAATCGTCCCTGTCTAAAGAGATCCTGACAAGTGTTGCCTCGGCATGCTTGTTTATGTTGTTAAGTGATTCCTGAACCAGCCTGTAGATCAGCTGTCTTTCCACTGAAGAAAGAGCATCGAGAATCTCAGATTCGACTGTCTGATTAAACCTGACTTCAAAGGCTGCCTGTTTTGCTGCTTTGTCAAGACGATCTTCAATGGCTGCGGCAAGCCCAAATTCTTCGAGCAAAACCGGGCAGAGTTCATCCATGATTTCCCTGATTTCACTCATGGTTTGTTTTAGCATTGAATTGATGAAATCGCGTGATTCATCTTCCGGCTTAGAGCTATATTCCTCAAATTTTTTCTGAATGCTTCTGAGATCGTTTAAGACCTGATCGTGCAGGTCGGCTGCAAGCAGCCGTCTTTCGCTTTCGTCCTGTTTAACTAAAGCAAGTCTTGATTCCTGCAATTCATCGTTTCTCAGCCGCAGCTCTATTTGCTTGGCTTCAAGCTCTCTTCTTTCGTAGTCTCTGGCTTTAATCAAAACACCGGCATAAGAAGCAATCAGGATTGCAATCAAAATACTGAGCGGATTGCCGCTTACCTGAAAAAAATAGTAGCAGCCAAGCTGGTACGCCAGGCTCAAAACAGCGACTTGAATCAGAAGCACAATTCTCTGCGGGCCGGCAAACCGCTGGAAGAGCCAGATAGCAGCAAATGAAAACAGCATGAGCGCCCCGAAGCGGCAGCCTGCAGAAATAAACTGATTCGCTGATTCCTGACCGATAGAAATTGAAGGAAGCAATTCGGCAAAGCCATGCATTATCTCGGCAAAGACTGCGGCGTTGCCCGCTGAAACTAAGGGGCTCAAAGCAAATACAAATATTGATACCAGAAAGGCAGCCGCCAGATTGCGAGCGACTCTTTTCAGCCGCGGATCATCCGCGCCTGAACCAAGAATCATCTTTTAACTCCTTGCCAGTCCAAGAATATCTCTCAAGTCTTCTAGAAGGCGCTCTCTGTTGATCTCATTTTCGACAACAATTGTAATCAGATTGTCAGGATCGAAGCTGCACTCACGACGATTGTAGAACTCTTGAATCTCGCTTTCAAGGGGCAATTCGATTTCCTGTCCCTTTATAACTTCGACGATTCTTTTGCCGTCCATCTGGTGTTGTGTGGTTTTGCCGAAGTTTATTTCAGCAATTAAATAAGCGACTGCCGGATCTTGATACTTCGATTCGGCAATGCTGACAAAAGAATCACCTGCCTGAATTCTATAAACAGGCCTGTACGCGGCAATACTATTTGAGTTCTTATAAAGGTCTTCGCTGTTTTGTGTTTCGGGCTCAATTTCGTCGTTAGTTTCTTTCTTGCGCTTCAAAATTCCGGGAGCAGGCAAAATCGCCAGCAACTGCGTATCGAGTTCATCTTTTGTTTTCGGAGCTTCCGACTCATCTTCAAAACTCGGTTGCTGCATTAAGGCAGCTGCAATAATGTCTTCTTTTCTTGCTTTGCCGTTTCCGCCGGCAGAAAGCGATCTTTCGATGCGAACATGATAGTCGATGCTCTTGCTTGTTAGGGCTGAATGATCGATGTCTTTGGCTTTGCCGGCGGCACCTGTAATTGCAAGCATTGCCGAAAGGGTGATTTCACGTCCCGGAAATCTACCGATATTTGTTGTCAGATCTGCAATTCTTGAGGCTCTTTCTGTAAGAAAACCACGGCAGCTGTTGAATTCTTTGCCGGCGCCCTTTGCCTGCTGTCCGGCGTCCATCGCCTTAGCAGAGCGCGAGCGGGCAATACCTGCTGCTGCAATTAGAAGTCCAATCTCAACACCGGTAAGATAGCGACCGGACTCGCCTCTAACGGCATTCTGAGCGGGTGTTTTAGCGCCTGCAATTTGAGAAAGGTCAGAACGACCTGAAGCAATGTTTTGTCCGGCGGCTCTCTGGCCAGGACCAAGTTGAAGATCACCTCTTGCTCCCGGATTATGCACCTGTCCGTTGTTTCTGATTCCAGTGCTATTCACTAAATCGCCGCGCTGAGCCGGATTTAAATTTGCATTTCTGCCGTCCAATGCAGTTCGGCCGTCCAGTGCATTTCTGCCGTCCAGTGCATTTCTGCCGTCAAGTACATTTCTGAAATCTTGTGCATTTCTTGCATCTATTGCATTGATATTTCCGTTGGCTGAAATTACTTTTCCGTTTAAGAAAGCGACTTCCTGAGCAGCGGCTTGAGCTGCCGAATTGGAGGAAGGTGAAAGAACCTTGCCGTTCAGCATCGCTGCTTCATTGGCAGCGCCTGTTTGTGTTGCCGGAGCTGGAATTACTTTACCGTTGATTAGAGCTGTTTCGTGTGCTGCCGCTGTTTGGCCGGTAGGGGCTGAAACAATTTTACTTCCCATGATTGCTGCTTCTTGAGCTGCTGTTTGAGCTGTCTGTGCTGCTGGTGAAAGAGTCTTGCCGTTTATGACAGCTGCTTCTTGTCCGGCGGCGGCTTGAGCTGCCTGTGCTGCTGGTGAAAGAGCCTTGCCGTTTATGACAGCGACTTCCTGTCCGGGCGCTGCTTGAGCTGCCTGTGCTGCTGGTGAAAGAGCCTTGCCGTTTATGACAGCTGCTTC
>CAZTQO010000041.1:34753-65960 GCA_964615655.1 uncultured Candidatus Obscuribacterales bacterium
CTTGAGCTGCCTGTGCTGCTGGTGAAAGAGCCTTGCCGTTTATGACAGCTGCTTCTTGTCCGGCGGCGGCTGTGTTCGATACCGGCTTGCCATTCACCATAGCGGCTTCCTGTCCGGCCGCGGCTGTGTTCGATACCGGCTTGCCATTCACCATAGCGGCTTCCTGTCCGGCCGCGGCTGTGTTCGATACCGGCTTGCTGTTTACCACAGCGGCTTCCTGTCCGGAACCGGGAGCTGTGTTGGCTTTGTTAACTATAGCATTGCCTTCAATTGCTGCTTGCCCGCCGGCTTTGAAACCAGCTTGGGTATTTGCTGGTGCTTCAGCTGTCGGAAACGATTTGATTGCCGGAGGCAACTCTGCTGAAGTTCTTGTGCCTGGCTGCACCATGGGAAGCTCTGTGCGAGGCGGAGCCTGAAAATCTTTGTTGCCTCCGATAAGATCGGGAGTCTTTTGCTGGCTCTGGGCCGGACCTGCTAGCTCCGGTCTTTGAAAATCAGCTTTCGTGATTGCGGCCTCAGTTCTGGCTTTAATGCTTTCTACGTTTAACTGGTTAGCACTGTCATTTCTGAAATTTTGAAGCTCCGATTTGAGTTCGGCAGCCTTCAATTCACTACCTAGCTTGTTTGCCGATATTTCTTTACCATCTCTTACCGAATCTCTTACCGGTTCATAAGAATCAATCATCTTCTTAACTGTGCTGCTTGAATTTGAAAGCTCTTTATAAACAACATCGGTTCCGTATTTGATACCGGAACTCAAGGCACCGCCAAAGGAAGTGACTGAACCCATCACACCGGTGCCGAGATCGCTTGCGGCTTTCATTACATCGCTGCCGGTTTTGCTTATGGCTTCATATGTTTTTCTGTCGATTTCAACTTTGCTTGCTGGTATTGCCTGGTAAGATACCGAGCCGTTATCCCTGGCATAAGTGCTTGCAAGTACTGCTTGCCCCGCTACCGCACCCGAGATCACGGCAGCTGTGCTGGCTTCCTTTGCTTCTTGTACTTTTGGGGTCTGACTCGCGCCAAAAAGTGAGTCCTGGCGGTTAACCTGGGCAACGTTACTTACTCTGTCTACACTTGTCTTTGCTGCAGGTGTCTGCTCGCCGCCCGTGCTGCTGTTCTTGCTTGAATAATCAAAAGCAGCACTGATTCCGACTCCGACGGCTGAGGCAACTTTTGCAACCTGTGTCACTGTGTCATTGCCGACCACTGCGCTAACTATAGTGCCTACAGTATCACCCACCACCTGGCTCTGTTTGTAGACTTCATTGCCTATGGCGCTCATGGCTTTGTAAGCGTCGTCTATTTGCAGGCTTGGCACCTGATTTGAAGCGCGATCATATTGACTTTGATCGTGATTTTGCCCGTTTCTAATCTGGTTTGAAGGTGCAGCCAGATTGCTGTCTGCATAAAGCCTTTCATTTGCTTTTGGACTGCTCTGGGGTCTTTCCTGGACTTCAGCGACTCGCCTGCTTTCTTTAGCGCTGTCCGAAGAACCGACAATGCTCTTGACGCCTGCCTGCACAATCTGCGAGGCGCCGATCAAGCCGGCGTTCAGTCCGCTTAGCACGGTCTTTGTCAGGTCTTTCTCCTGATCGTCTTTTCTTTCGATGTTTTCTTCAGCTCTCATTAGCGTAGTAGATTGTTCTTCAGGGTAAACACTACTAACCCGGCCCCGGCTTTGACTCCAATGAATGAGTCTATTCATATAGATGAGATTCTTGACATCAAACACTGACAGAAAAGTGAATTAATCTTGCATTTAATGAACCGCTGCTGCCTCTTTAAGCGAATTCGCTTGAAGAGCCGCCGATAGATTAATTTTGGTCTCGCGAACATGAACATTGATTCCCTCAAGCGAATTCGCTTGAGGAGTCGATAGATTAATCCCGTCCTGAAATTCGAAATTTAATTTGGCTGGCAGGCTTGATTTTGCTGGAGAGCCGAAATTGAAAAGAGCAGGAAGCTCCTGCCCTTTTCAATATCAATCGCGACATTATTCACCGGTCAAAAAAAGGGCGAACTAAGATTAAATTTGAGTTTTAATCTTCCACTGAAGCGCAGCTGCTCCCTAGCTGCTCTTCAGGGACATTCGCCCAAAGGTCATCACTCCATGTGGATTTTTCCCAATGGCTCGGAGTTATGGCCTTTGAAGGTCCTTCCTACCTTCTCAGCTTGCCGCATTGGCGGCAGTTGCTGCTCCCAGCGCAACTGCCAGCCTCTTTGCTGAACAAAAAACAGGTTCTTGCAGGTCACCTTCAGAGCTGGTGAGTAGAAGCATGTAATTTGTTTCAACATTGCCGAGTACGGCGCCCTCGGCGTAAGCAACGATTCCAGAACTCTTGTTTTCAATATTTAGTTCTGGCATCAAATATCCCTTCCAGGTAAATCGGTCATTTTGATTTTATTGGGCGTTTTGGCTCAGAGTCTGTGCCCTGCCGGCTGCCCCAAGCAACCGGCAAAGCACGGATCCACCGGGCAAAAACTTTATCAATCAGATGGCTACTTGAGCCTTCTCCTATTTTTTGTTCGCTCGAGATGCGTTCCTAGCTTCAGGGTACTCGGAACATTTGCATCTCGAGCATGTGTTCATTATGCTTAAGCCAATGGCAATTAACAATTTGCTTTCACGCAAAGCTCTTGCGTAATTCCGCAAAAGCAATTTACTCCCCGTAAACACTGAATTCCGAGCTTTAAAACCAACAGTCTTACATGCGATCAGGCAAATTTATGCCAAGCAAGTTCATGCCGGTCTTAATGGTCTGAGCAGTGAGATTACACAGAATCAAACGAGATGTCCGAACCGGCTCGGCAGCATTCAGAACCTGACAGGCTTCATAAAACTGATTGAAGTTCTGGCTCAGTTCAAATAGATATTCACATATACGATTTGGCAGAAACTCTTTGATCACCGATTCAAGTGTGTCGTCAAACTTGAGCAGCTGTTTTGCAAGTGCGAATTCCTGAGGCTCATTCAAGATCACTCTGGCCTTGTCATCAAGCTTATCAAAGTCGATACCGCCTTCCCTGGCGATGCCCCTCACCCGTACATATGCATACATCATATACGGAGCTGTGTTGCCCTGCAGGCTGAGCATTTTTTTAAAGCTGAATTTGTAGTCTGTCATTCTATTAAGGCTGAGGTCCGCATATTTCACCGCTGCAATGCCTATTAGTGATGCAACTTCAGATTTCCATGCCGCCGTTTCATTTCTGCCCCGTTCCGCCAGTCTTGTTTCCAGATCTTCCCCTGCATGCTGAACGGCCTCGTCAAGAAGATCTTTCAAGCGCACGGTTTCGCCTGCCCGTGTTTTCAATTTCTTGCCGTCTTCGCCAAGCACGGCACCGAAACCCACGTGCTCGGCTCTTACTTGCTCCGGCAGCCAGCCGGCCTTTTTAGCTGTAAGCAACATCATTTGCAGGTGCAGAGCTTGCTCAGCCCCTACAACATAAATAATCTCATCAGCTCTGTCGGACTCTACACGGTGTCTTACTGCAGAAACATCCGTGGCTGCATAATTGAAACCACCGTCTTTTTTCTGGACTATCAATGGCAGCGGCTTGCCGTCTTCATTAAGAAAGCCGTCAAGAAAAACACACTTGGCCCCCTGATTTTCGACAGCAACACCTTTTGCCTCGAGTTCTTTTACTGTTTCGGCAAGCATATCGTTATAGAATGACTCGCCTCTTTCCTGTAAGTTTTCAATGCCGAGAATTCTGTAGATTTCTTCGAAGGCTTTTCGCGATTGATTACAGAGCAATTCCCAGGCCTTTACACTTTCAGGATCGCCTGATTGCAGGCTCACAACTTCTTTGTGTGCTCGTCCTTTGAATTCGGCATCTTCATCAAAATGCTTTTTCGATTGCTTGTAAAAATCGACCAGATCGCCAAGATCCAGAGCCTCTGATTCTTTTAATGCCGCCGGATACTTTTCTTTGAGCTCGGCTATAAGCATTCCGAACTGCGTTCCCCAGTCACCAACATGATTTACTTTAATCACGTTATGACCAAGAAATTCATAGGTGCGCGCTATCGCATCACCGATGATCGTAGAGCGCAAATGTCCCACATGCATTTCTTTTGCAATGTTGGGGCTCGACATATCAACTACTATTTTTTTTCCATCTGCGGCTTGCGGGATTCCCAGGCGCCGATCATTCTTGATTTTATTTAGCTCGTCCTCAAGAAATTCTTTTTTCAAACGAATATTTATGAAGCCCGGACCAGCAACTGTAGGTTCTTCGTAAATAGAATCGCCGGCAAGGTTTTTGACAAGCTCCTCTGCAATTGCTCTTGGCGGCTTTTTAAGCTGCTTTTGCAAGGTAAGCGCGAGATTGCTCTGAAAATCACCGAATGCCGGATTGCTTGCCGGGTCAATCACGGGCTCGACATGCTCGAGTTCGGAAGCGAAAGCTTTAAGGCAGGCATCTTTTAGATGCGATCTTATGAGTTGAACTGCATATTTCATTTTGCATATTATACGGCAGCTTTCCACCTGAAAACTGCAATTGTGAAAGCTCAGTTATTGCGTTTCAAAACTCGGACTCAAAGAAAAGCTGGCTGAGCCCCTCAGTCGAAGGCTACTCGCTTATGAGCCAGTTAAAGCTCTGGCTCTGGGTCTGGGTCTTTCGATTCCAACATCTCAGAAAGGCGCATTTCTGCAAGCTCCTTGTTATGCCTTGCTTCCAGATAAGAGGGATCTATGCTCAGGGCTTCATTGTATTTTTGCAGAATGTAGTTAAGGTCTTCGATTGCCAGACGGCTTTTGTGAAAAATACGCCCTGCTTCAAAGGCCGGCTGCAAGGATAGATCGCAGGCTGGCTCGGCAGATAGCAATTTTGAATTAATGAAATTAGCAATTTCTCTACTTATGGGCGGATTTTTCATGAGCACAAGCGCTGTGCTGAATTCCGCAAGTGCCTCGCGCTCATTTTTGCCTGCATAACGGCTGGGTACCCCACGGCTCCAGCATAATTCTTCAGCACCGTGCCCGAACTTCAATGCAAGAGACTGCCCTTTCAAAAGCTCCGGAACTTTATGCAGCCATTCTTGCGAACCAGAGATCTTATGCCCGGCATCGGCCAGATGCGTAAGCTCATGCAAAACAGTCCAGCTTCTCTGATTAAATACCATATCAAAACGCTTGACTCTCTCAATTTCAAAGAAATTGTCGGCAATTGCCAGCTCTGATAAATCACTGCCGACATAAGGCGGATACGCCTCAGCAAGTTTAGCAAGCGGATCGGAGCAACGGTAGATAATTATCGGCGAGTATAGAGATGCTCTTTCTATAAGTCCGGGCGCCAGCGCATAAACTTCTTCCATTGCTTTAATCACTGCTTCTTTGTCATAGTTAGTCCACGGACGAACTGAGTATTCGCAGCAAGAATTCAATTGTCTTTCATCACAGAAGCGCAATTTAGAAAGCAGTTTTTTTTTCTCAGTTGCGCTCAAAATAGAGGTAGTCTCAGCTCGCGAATCAATAAGAGCAGCTTTCGACCCGGCATCAGCTTGCAAGCGGGCCGGGTCAGCTTGTGATTTCGCCGAATGTTTTTTTGATAACGAATGTTTTTTTGACAGAGACACTGCTGAGCCGGACAGGGTTTTGCCTGCATGGGCGGGATTTCCAAGCAAAAGCACAAAAATTGAAATAGTCAGAGCCAATCCGGATTTTGCCAGCGGCAAAAAAACAGTAAAGCAGGTACCTTTTTCTTGCGAACTGCTCACAGAAATTCTGCCTTTGTGTTGCTCTACGATTGTTTTGCAAATCGCAAGCCCCAGTCCGCTTCCTTTCTTTTCAAGCGAATCAGACTCGTCTACCTGCTCGAAGCTCTCAAAAATACTTGCCAGTTTTTCTTCAGGAATAGGCCGCCCCTGGTTCCAGACTGAAATCAGAATCTCATCTTCCAGTTCCTTTGCTTCGAGCCTTACTTCCCTGTCTACAGGTGAATATTTGATCGCATTGTCGAGCAAATTTACAATCACCTGGATTATGCGGGCACCATCGCAAAAAGAAATCAGTTTATCAGGTAGCGTCATTGATATTTTCACGCCCTTAGATACTTCGGATCTGTCCACGGCGCTCACAGCAGCTCGTGCAACCTCCGACAGATCGGTTTCACTCATATTCATGTTGAACTTGCCGACTTTCATTTTTTCCAGATCTAGCAGATCATGAATCAGCCTCATAAGTCTTTCGCATTCCGACTTTGATTTATTTACAAGTTCAAGCCCCTTATCCGAAAGGCTGCCACCACTGCCTGCCGAAAGATAACCGAGAATCATTGAGATCGAAGTTAAGGGCGAGCGCAGATCATGACTGACCATCGCCACGAATTCACGCTTGACTCGCTCGACTTCGTGCTTGCTGCGTGCATCAACCAAAATCACCAGGCAACGTCTCTCGCCGTCCATATTGATCATGCTTACCGATGCTTCTGCTGGAATACGCTCACCTGTTTGTCTTGTCACGAAGCAGTCATAGCTTGGAGCTTTCTGTCCTGCAATCAAATCATCCATTTGTTTCATATGAAAGGGCTCTTTGCAGAGGCTCAAGATTCCTGCTACCTTAATCTCGGTAACATTCGTATCCTCATGGTAACCGCTCAAGCTGAAAGCCGCATTGTTCATAAACTCAAGATAGCCGCTGCGATTGATCAAAAGCACGCCTGCAGGCAAATTCTCCAGAATTCGCCGCACACGCTCTTCACTTTCACGCACCATTTTTTCTGCGCGTTTACGCTCGGTAATGTTATGAGCAACACAAAAGAGTCCGCCGTCGGAAACTGACCAGTGAGCAGACCAGAGCATGTCGGCAATCTGCCCGGACTTTTTGCGAAATCGATTTTCGAAATGGAGCTGGTCGACGCTGTGTTCAGCACCAAGCACCGCTTTTAGCGTTGATTCAATTTCATCTCCTGGCTCCAGAAACTCTTTCAAGTTTTTCCCAACTAGATATTCAGGCTTATATCCCCATACGGGAATTGATGCCGGACTTACATGCAGCATAGTGCAATTTATGTCAAGGAGGCAGATAACATCGGCAGAATGCTCGATAAGAGATCTGACCTGTTCGGCGCTCATGTTCATTTGCCTGCCCCCGCCTTCAAGGGCATCTGTACTGATTGCAGTACTCAGCCTCTCATTTTTGCCTGGCCGTGACTGCATTTTCAACTGCTGATTCGATACTTGGTCTTTCGTTGATGCCTGGTCTTTCAATGATGCCTGGTCTTTCAATGATGCCTGGTCTTTCAATGCCTGCCCTTTAAAAGACTGATCACTCAATGCCGGATCGTTTGCAATCCGCTCTGAATCTTGAAACTCTAATTGAGAAAGTAAAGGTTTAAAGCTCAAGAATGCAAAAGCAAAAACAGCACCCGAAATAATCAATGGGACCAGGACCATAAACGCAGCGCCCTGCAATTCCGCCTGCATGGAAAGCAGAAAGAGAGTTGAGATGAATCCCGCTGTAATACAGGGGACTGCCATCATAAGAAGCAATTTTTGTCGAAATTTCATTTGCGAACAAAATTCAGATGCTTCCCTATTTATGCCCCATAAGCGCAAAGAAAAGCCAGCAGGTTCAGTGCATGTTTTAAGCTTGTAACCCAGAGCCGAGAAGCGTCTTGTCAAGATTAAATGTAGACTTTTCTCGTTAGGAGACCGGCGCCTGGGGGTAGAGTGTATAAGGGGTAAGGTCCTTAAAGCTCAAACTTCTCTGGATGAATGCGCCAGAAATGCTTCCGGTTTCGCTTGTTCAGGCTTGTTCAGGGTGACAGATTCGATGCAGGTTTCGCCATTAGTACAAGAGGGCAGGGGGCGACGACAAAACGGCGGCAGTATAGCCGAACTGCCGGTTGCAATTTTTATATTGTTCTTGATTTTGCTTATGCCATTGATTGACCTGGCAACAATAGCACTCAGAACAAGCTTCGTTCATTCTGCCGCCCACAATGCTTGCGCCAGCGCCGCTCGCGCCCTGACTTTCCAGGCAAATGGCGAAAAGGGCGAGCTTTCGGCCGTTAACATCGCAAAACGTGATGCCCTTGCTACAAAAGCCAACGGTCTGGCTGGAGTTAACTTCACAGCAAACGACGTCCAGATCGCAATCGTAGGTACTCCGATCAAAGTAGGGAAAGCTCCGATCCGAACGAGTTCGCCTCTTTCTGAAGTCGAAGCTAAGAGCTACCTTTATCAGGTTGAGGTTTCAGTTAACGGAAGTGTCGAGCCCCTGGTAACACTTTCACCCAACCTTTTTGGTCAGGTTCCTGGTTTGACCATGCCGTTTCCTGTTCAGGCCACTTACCGCCAGTTTTCCGAGCACCCTTCCGGCTTAGCGAAATGAGCAAACGCCGGCTTAGCCGAAATGAGCCATCTTAGCCAATTAACCATCTGGAGTACGGAGAAAATGATATGAGGAAGCCCTTCTTTTGGTCGAAGCTGAGATCAACGAAATCTGGAACCACCATGATTGTTATTCTGCTTGGGGCAAACATGGTTTTGTTGCCGCTTGGACTCTTTTCCTTTGAAGTTTCAAGGTTGAACATGGCAACCAAACAGTTAAAGGTCGCCACCGACTCCGCCGCACTTGCAGCTGCAAGTTATCTGGCAAACAGCTCGGGCAACTCGGAAGCCAACATGGCTGCAGCCAAGGACCTGGCATTCAAGTTTTTCAAGAAAAATATGGTGATGAGCCAGATGCTCGATCAGTCTGTAATCTCGCAGACCGTAGACACTGACAGCCCGAATACAAATCACGGCACCTTCGATCTGGTTCTAAACAGTACAAACGGACGCGTCACTGCCAAAGCCGCTTTCGGTCTGGAACCTGCATTCGGTCATTTTATCGGGATCGGCACTGCTCCGATACACACGCACTCGCTTGCAGGCTACGAAGGTCTTATTGGTGATGTGGTCATGGCAGTCGACATTTCGGACTCGATGACTTACAACTCAAAATCTGTAATCGCAAAACGCACATATAATGCAAGTTCCAACACTGTCACTTACGAAAATCTCCATGACAGCAAAGCAGTGCCGGCTCTTGGTCACTTGGGCAGCGCCTCGGCAGTACCGCCCCCGGAAACCGCAAAATATGACAAATCGCCCCTGTTCAAGAACCTTAAAAACGAGAGCAATGAAGTTAAACTTGCAGCACTTGTCGAAGCCAAAAGAGGAAATCTCGAAAACCAGGCAATTTTTGATTCAAGTCATACAAGCTCAGGAATACTCAATGGCAAAGTCACACCGCAAGACGGCTGGAAAGCAGGCTATCAGCAAGTAGCACTCGAGCAGGTGGCACCGCTTGCAGACGAAAAAATTGCGCTTACTGAATTCATAAACAGCCTGGGTAACGGTGACGACGCCCACCTGGCCCTTGTTACTTTTGGTGGAAAAAATTCGGACGGTCCGGATGCGAAGGACAGCTTCACTACCTACAGCGGCCATGGTTACCCGATGGTGAACCTGAGCAAGACAGAAAACAAAAAGCAGCTGGTCGTAGAATCCCTGGCTCCAGCACTAACCAAGAACGGCACCGATACCAAAGGCGCAATTGAAAAAGCCACCGAGATTCTTGAATCTGGAGACCACAGGCCGGAAGTGCCGAAAACCATAGTACTTCTTACCGATGGCGTACCAACCACCGGCAGCCCGAAAAACGCCGCAAAGATAGCCGGTGAAAAAGGGATCAAAATTTATGCAATCGGCTTTTTCCAGTCACCTTATTCACAAACAAAGGGACCGGCGACATTAAACGCCATCGTTGCAGCTGCGGGCAACGGCAGCAAAATGTACCTGGCCCCCGACCTGCCTACCTTGCAAGATGTACTCAAGCAGATTTCTCACGGCACCCTGGCACTCATCAACGAAGACTAAGGAGAGGACTTGTTCTATGGATAAAATTACAAGTCGATACAGCCCCGGAACACTTGTAGCAGATGAAGCTCGAAAAGAAGCTCGAAAGTCTCGCTCCCGGCGCCCTTCAAATGGAACGGCTCTTCTTGAGCTTGTTGGAATTGCATTTATCGTAGTGGTTATGGCGCTGCTCTCCATAAACCTGGGTGTGCTGGTCTTTGCGGCCTGGCTGAATGACAGCGCCTGCCGCGATGCCTGTAGGGCAGCCTCCCAGCAGGGAAGCTCCGAGAGCGCCAAAGCAGCCGCAGTGATTGCCTGCAAACAATTTGCCACCTCAGCCGGAGGAGTGGTCGGTGATCCAAAAGTGCTTTTAGATAGTGCAAATTTTGAGTATGAATCATACCCCGACACAGACGGCAAACCTACAGTTTCAAAAGGTCCATATGTGAGGGTTACCACTAGCCTCAACTCCAAACTGCCCGCTCCTGTAATCTTGAGCAACGTGGGCTTTACAGACTTATTAGTCTTCAGACAGACCTACACTTTTCCCCTGCTTGAGCCGGATGCCACAGACACCGGTGACAGCGAGGTTGACCCGGCTCTTGCTCAGCAAGAAGAAGACGATCTGCAAAAAATCGCCGATGCTGCTGCGGCCGAAGGGGCGGACGTAAACATACCGGGCTCACTCCCGGATAACTTGCCCACGACAATCCCTGACAATGTGCCGATTCCGGATAATATTCCTTCGGGTTTGCCTGAAAACCTGCCCGAGCCTTAAACTCCGTTGACATTAAAGCAGGCAACTCGATTCCAGGGGCAGGCAACTCGATTCCGGCTGCTTGCAACTCGATTCCGGGTGCTTCCAGCTCGCTTTAAAGTCCAGAATTATTGAAATACTTTGACATCCGGGAGATTTCGTGCAATACTTAGGGAGATTCTAAGAGAGCAAGCACGAAGTCGTTCTGTCAGTTGAAGTAGAAGAAAGAATAAAGCTGACAGTGGTCATAGAAAAAATTGCGATTATGACCGGTTGCCGTACTTAGAACAGAACAACGTTAGGCACAGCTATTAAGCATATTTTGCAAGCAAGGACTATATTTTGACAAACTTTATTGAGCTTGGGTTTCCCAAGTATATTTGTGCTGTTTTAGAAGAAATCGGATTCAAACAAGTAACTGAGATTCAGGAAAAGGCCATTCCGCAAGTGCGCAGTGGCCGGGATGTTATGGCATCAGCCCAGACCGGCTCCGGAAAAACAGCATCTTTTGCATTACCGATAATTGAATACATCGACCAGGCACGAGCCCGTGAGGCTCGCAGCCGCAGTAACGATAAAATCGCCTGTCCGATAAAAACCAGGGCCCTGGTGCTTGTTCCAACTAGAGAACTTGCAATACAGGTTTCAGAAGAATTTCAACGCTTCTCGAAAAATTTCCCCTTGAGAATCGCCACTATATACGGTGGCGCAAGTTTTTCAGCCCAGCATCGAGAAATCAAGCGCGGCTGCCATGTGATTGTGGCAACACCAGGCAGACTTCTCGATCATATGGAACGAAAGACACTCAATCTGGCATCTATCGAAAAACTTGTTCTTGATGAAGCCGACAGGCTCATGGACATGGGCTTCATGCCTCAGGTTCGCAGAATCGTGAACAAAGTCTCTAAAGAACGGCAAACAATCATGTTTTCGGCAACCATCAACAGGCGCGTTGAAGACATTGCAGCCGAGTTTTTGAAAGATCCGGTTATTGTTCGCGCTAATACGAATCAGGTCGAGCCGGACGATATTGAGCAAAAGATTCTCAACGTTGACGAATTCGACAAAGACGCGCTGCTTCTTGAATTATTGAGAAAAGGCGACATGGATACCGTACTTGTATTTACAGAAACAAGAAGAAAAGCAAGCTGGGTCAAAGAGCGGCTTCGTGATGCCAAAGTCATGGCCGAAGAGCTTCACAGCGACATACCGCAAACCTTGCGCGAAAAGACTCTTTCCAGATTCAGAGCCGGCAAATTCAATGTTCTGGTTGCCACCGATGTTGCAGCTCGCGGGCTCGATATTCCGGCAATCAGCCATGTTGTTAACTATGACCTGCCCTCAAGCTCGGAAGATTATGTGCATAGAATCGGACGAACCGGACGCGCCGGTCGCAAGGGCGTGGCGTATTCCTTCGTATCAATTGAACAGAAGCACCTGCTAAAAGACATCCAGAAACTTACCGGCAAGCAGCTCGGAGCTGACAGTAAAGCAAACAGTCAGATAGGCAACTTCAGCCATATGAAAGTGCCTACAGGCAGAACTTTCAGACCCCGAAGCTCCAGAGTCAGCTAATTAAAAAGTGCGCCCACTTTGCCAGGTACAAGCGACGCACTAGCAGCGACGCATTAGACGAATTCGTTTATTCACGTCATTGCCACAATTAACTGTTATCATCGCCATGGGTTCGGATTCTATCCCTCTTCTGGCTGTAGCTATCTAAAAATTGATTCTCGCTACTCTGCAGGAGTTTTGTTTGGCATGTAATCTGTTTGGCTTTGAATATGATTGGCTATTGAACCTGGCCAGCCATCTGCAGAAAAGCACGGTTTCTAATAAAACTAGATACTCCCAGGCATAAAAGCGTGCTTCTTATGTCCGGCAGGAGAGACAAGAGATGATTCCCTTTATGAGCGAGCTCGCCCGCATTTTCGGATTTCAGCCTTCAGAGGGCGAAAAAATCCCTATTCAAATTCAGAGGTCTTTTGCATGCAAGCTGGCGAAATACCCTTCCCGGCTGGAACTGGCTGAAAAAATGAACAGATGCAGCACAACGCCAATGCAAGTCCACGTTTCCGGCAAGGAACCAGTAGCAGTAGCAGTATCAGGAGTATCAGCAATTGCTGATACTCCCGACAGTCCAGATAATTTTGCCAGAGAGAAAATGCGCCGGGAAATTGAAAAACGGCTCTGGTCTTTCTTCGGAACGGCAGCCCAGGACGAAAGCTCATTAAATCTGAGCGGTGAGGAAATCGACAAATTTATAGACAATTTCAAAAACGGTAGAATAGCTTCTGCGCCTATCAAAAACACAGTTTCTGCCAGCCGTGAAGCAGAACCGCATAAATGCGCCCAGTTTGGACGCATCAGCTGCCCGGCTGTAGAGATTGAAGAGCCGGAGAGCGGACATATAAAAGACCTGGGCAAATTCTTGCTCGATCCGGAAGCAGTTACTTTATTCGAGCGTGTGCTTGCCTCTAAGAAAAGCTCCTGGCTCTTAAACAGCCTGAGCTGCGAACATGCAGTTGCACTCAGACGTCTTCAGGACTATCTGGTCAAGCAAAGCTACGCGCACGCTACTGTTGTAATTGCCCCGGACGGCAACCTGCTTTCACACACAGGAATCGAAAACCAGAACGAACTTGAAACAATGAGTTCCTGGGCTTACTGCGCCTACATTAATTCGAAGGTCGCGGCCGGTTTAATCGGCAGTAAGCACTTGAAGAATCTGGTTTTGAGAAGCGAGTCAAGCGTCCTTACAATTTCGGATTTCGGCCGCTTCTTGTTAGTGACCGTATCAAGTCAAGACGAATGCGAAGCTGAACTCTTGAAAAAGCTGGAAGAACTTCTTGCGTAGATCTCCAGTCAGAACTTTTGCCGAATTCGGCAAAAGTTTCAAATATCACCCGCCGAATTTATTCCGAATTCGGTTTAAGTTCCAAATAGCTCTCCCGAATTTATTCCGAATTCGGGTCTTGACTATTTAGCCTGGGCCTTTTCTTTGATTAGCTCTTTCCATTCGGTGTGAACCATGCCGAGTTCCGGCTTGTCCACACGCGCATATGTATGAGCTCCGAAGTAGTCACGCTGTGCTTGTGTGAGATTCTGCGGCAGGTTAGCGCTGCGATAGGCATCGAAATAGGCAAGGCTTGCACTCATGGCAGGCACCGGCACTCCGCATTGCGATGCTGCAGCAACAACCATGCGCCAGTTCTTCTGCGCCTTTTCCATCCATTCAATAAATGTTGGATAAAGTAGCAGATTGCGCAGATCTTTGTGCTCCTTAAATGCACGAGAAATATCCTTCAACATGCCTGCCCGAATAATGCAGCCGCCCTTCCAGATTCTTGCAGTTTCAGAAAGATCCACGTCCCATTTATATTCGATAGAGGCCGCTTTAATTAGCGATAGACCCTGAGCATAAGAGCAGATCTTGCTTGCAAACAACGCATCGGCAAGTGCTGCAATAATGGCTTCTTTATCTAGAGCCGGTTTTTCGGATGGGCCGGGTATATGTTCTGAGGCAAGCACACGCTCTTCTTTCATGGATGAAAGCAGGCGTCCGGTAAGCGCCGCATCAATGGTCGGAATTGGAATACCAAGTTCCTGCGCGCATTCTGCTGTCCATTTACCAGTGCCTTTCTGGCCGGCTTTATCTAGAATCAGATCAACAAGCGGCTTTTTAGTATCGGGATCTTCAACCGAAAGAATCTCTGCTGTAATTTCAATCAAATAAGAGTTGAGAAGTCCGCCGTTCCATTTATGGAATATCTCGCTCATTTCACGCGGGGTCATATTAAAGACCTTGCGCAAAATGTCATAGACTTCGGCTATTAATTGCATGTCACCATATTCGATACCGTTGTGGACCATCTTAACGAAGTGCCCGGCACCGTCCGGTCCTAAATAAGTAACACAGGGCTCGCCATCAGCCTTAGCAGACGCAGCTTCCCAGATAGGGCGAATTTCTTCATAAGCGTTTTTGTCACCGCCGGGCATTAGCGAAGGTCCCCAGAGTGCGCCTTCTTCGCCACCGGAAACACCGGAGCCGATTAAGAAAAGCCCCTCGGCAGCAAGTGCCTTTTCGCGCCTTCTTGTGTCTTCAAAATATGAATTGCCTCCATCAATAATGATGTCGCCTCTTTCTAAGAAGGGTCTGATGCCGTCAATAGTTGAATCAACCGGTTGTCCGGCTTTAACAAGCAAAATAATCTTGCGGGGTTTTTCAAGACAGGCAATGAAGCTCTTTTCGTCTTTGCAGCCTATGACATTTTTGCCTTTGGCTTTGCCGTTCATGAAAGCATCGACTTTTTCATGGCTGCGGTTATAAACCGCAATTGTGTAACCGTTACGCTCAATATTGAGAGCCAGGTTTTCCCCCATGACACCAAGTCCTATCAGACCGACCTTAGCTGTGCTGGCCATGCTGCGTCCTCCGTTGTTTTATCAACTGAAAATTCTACCCTGTAAATGCCTTAATGTTCTATAAGCGTTAATCTTCTATTCGTTTTCCATTGACCTTAAGGCTTATCGGATGTTGAGCTTTCGGCTTCAACTGTAGCCGACATTCGCCGCCTTCTAAAACTTCCATGATTTGCTTGCCCACAAGCTCATAACGCCAGCCCTGCAAAAGTGCGAACTTCTCAGGATTGAGATTTCCCTCAAAATAATTTCTGACCAAGGCTTCAAGCGAAGAGCGTGTTGTCACTAGCTCGGCTGCAATTTCCATGTCGAAAGTTATAACCTTCAATATAGTAAACAGGAAGTCCGAAACCAGCATTTCCCGCTTACTGGGAATGCGGCTGGACGGCCAGACAGGCCAGTCGCTTTCAGGCATTTTCAGGGCGACTTCCACTGCTTTGAGAATACCGGCACTGTGCTGTTTTACCTGATCGGGCCGGATGCCACGAATTCGCTGTATATCGGACTGCGATTTTGGCGGGTGCCTCGAAAACTCATACATTACATTGTCTGCAAGAACTGATTTCAAAGGCCGGTTAGCTCTGGAAGCCTCTTCATGCCGCCAGCTTGAAAGCTCCCTCAGTACCGCCAGGCTGCGTCGAGGCAAAGAACTGGCGCCTTTGACCCGCATGAAGTCTCGCGATCTGTCTCGTTCATAATAGCCGGGGTTGGAATAACGCTGGCATTCGTCAATGACCCAGCGCCCTCTTTCCTTTTTATCAAGCACATCAAAGAGCTTGTCATGCAGATCAAGCAGGTGGCGCACATCATCAAGCGCATAATCAATCTGCGATTTTGTAAGCGGTCTGTTAGTCCAGTCGGTAAAGCTCTCTGATTTTGAAATGCTTATATTCAAAAGCTGGTTCAGGAGCTTGCCGTAACCAATCGGATAACCAAAGCCAATAAATCCAGCCGCGATTTGTGTATCAAGAACATTTTGCGGCAGAAGCCCGGAATTGAGATGCATGAGATCCATATCCTGATCGCCTGCATGCAAGACCTTCAAAATATCCGGCTCCGCCACACGCTGCCACAACTCAGTAATATCGCGCACTTCGTATGGATCAATTATGTAAGCGCCGTCATCGGTTGCAACCTGCACAAGACAGATTTCTGGCTCATAAGTTCGCTCGGGAATAAACTCGAGATCAAGAGCAAAGCGTTTTTGCTCGTCAATTTCCTGGCATAGTTTTTTAAGTTCAGTGTGATTGCGAATTATTGTCATTACATACTTTTATCAGGCTTTTATAAAGGCTTTTATCAGGTGCTATAAGGTGCTTCTATCAGGTGCTATTAATAGGGGGACTATTTATCAGGTGCTATTTACTCAGAAAAGATTTGCCGATGAGTTCGCGCGACCATTCAAGTGCTCCGCGCCGGCCAATTATTACAGCTTCCGGATGAATTGTTTTTGAAAGCGGATAAGGCAAAGAATCTTCTTCAAGAGTGCCGGACTCTAGCCCGGCGGCATGCGCAATTGCAATCGGTGCGACCGTATCCCAGTATTTGAGCTTGCCTGAAAGATGCACATAAAGATCAGCCTCGTCATTCAATACTTTAGATACTTTCATGCCGACGCTTCCGGATGCGATGATTTCTACATTTGAGAGATCGTGCACCCAGGGGTTGCTTTTTCGATCGCGTGATCCCATCATCAATCTGATTTTTGCGTTCTGGCTATCCCAATCGCTCTTTAACTCAGGTTTGTACTCCTGGGCTATTGAAGAAGCCTTTGAGGCCGCTCTTTTTATATAGCTGCCATAAGCCGGACCGCCAAAATAAGTAATGTCGTATGCCGGGCTGTAGACACAGCCGAAATGCGGCTTGCCGGCTACTAATAAACCGAGCATCACTGCATATTGCCCGTCGCCTGCAACATAATTGTCGGTGCCGTCAATCGGATCGATGTACCAGATCCGCGCTGCCTCAGCGCTTTTCTCGAAGTTTTCAGGCACATCTTCTTCTGAAATCAAAAAATCCTTCGGGAATAATTCTTGCAATTCTTTGAGCAAGAGCTTTGAAAGAGCAAGGTCCGCATCGGTAACCAGGTCCGTGGGGTCGGATTTTTCACGAACATTTACCAGAGCTCGCATATCGGCAGCCAGCCTGCCTGCTTCTTCTGCAAGCTCGCAAACACGCTGAATTTCCGATTCGTTTAAAAGGGGCGCTTTCAATTCACTGGCAGAGCCAGTTGTCGATGCTTTGCTCATGTTTTGTACAACTCGGTTCCAAATTCATCTGCAAGCTTATTGTCAAGCAGGTCGGCTACATAAGCCACGTTCCATACAACCGAGTCGACTTCTTCCTGAGTAATTCCGGTTGTCTGGCGCTGTGACAGTACCAGCACGTAATTTTCGTAAGTAGCAAGGTGGCAGCTTGCAAGATTGCTATTGAGATCTAAGAGCCGCCTGTAAAAGACCTCTTGATTATCTTGCGGGATATATACAATCGGGCTTGTGATTCTCAGAACCGGACCCACAGGCGAATCTTGAATGAAAATGTAGACTTTTGCACTGCCTTCGGTCAGCCACCAGCCGCAGCCCTCGGACCCCGGAATTTCCTGCTTCTGGTGGTCGAGCCCCCTGCCTTTGAAATAATTCTGGATAAGACCGGCAACCTCATCAAGAGTGCGTCCGCTTACCTTTTGAGCCCCAAATAAACCCATCGCCAATCCCCTTGCTAACCCCTTCCACAATCTATATATATGGCTTCCGGCAATTCGATTCTAAAGTATAGCCGAATTTGAAGAAAAGTCGGGCGTCAGGCGAGCCGCCGTCACTTTTTGGCTGAAGGGGCTTGGTGCTGGCGCTTTTGAAGGCAGGTGGGTTGGCGGGTGGTACCGGGTCGAGGAGGGTGCAGGGCTAACAGGCATTGCCATACATGTGTAAAGGGCATTTAAGCTGTAACAGCAGGTTCATGGCAGGTTGGCAACAGGTTTGCGCTTTCCGGCTACGTGGTAATATGAAATAGCCTCTCGATATTCCCGAGTAGCGCAGCGGTAGCGCAGGTGACTGTTAATCACTTGGTCGCTGGTTCGAATCCAGCCTCGGGAGCCAAGTGAAAAAGTGCAAGTTTCAGGACTTGCGCTTTTTCTTTTTCGAGGCAGAACAATTGCTTGATCGCAAAATTAGACCAATAATAGTAGACCGGATATGCGATTCGTTATGCCACTGCAGGCGGTGTCGTAATCGAATCATCGGTGAAAAGACCGTCGTGGTCAGCATTCGATAGATTGTCAACAAAGAGTTGATGTATTACAGTTGGCTGTGTTATAGTTTTAGTATCCACCCTGTGAGCATGCTTACAGGCCCCCCGTAGGTCACGGCCTCGGGGATTTTTTTTTGAGGAATTATGGCCAATCGGGTCGCGTTTCTAGTTGACGGCTTCAACTTGTACCATTCCATCAAACAGGCGATCAATGATGGCCGGGCAACTAAAGGCCGCTGGCTCAACATAAAACAGTTGTGCCAAAGCTATCTCAGTATTATTGGACGCGACGCAGTTCTTAGTGAAACTCATTACTTTTCCGCAATTGCAACACATATCCCTGATCCAGCGACGGCAGTCAGGCACAAACTGTTTATTCAAGCACTTGAATCAACGGGCGTAAGAGTTATTCTCGGCAACTTTAAGCGCAAGAAATTCAGATGCAAAATTGCTGGATGTGGGCAGGAAAGTTGGGGCTATGAAGAAAAGGAATCCGACGTTAACATAGCGCTCACACTGCTCGAAGTATTTTTTCAAGATCGATGTGATACTGCCGTGCTCGTTTCGGGTGATACTGATCTGTGTTGCGCCTTGAGGAAGGCAAAATTGCTATTTCCACAAAAGAAGCTCGGGGTGGCGTTTCCGTACGGTCGGTTTCATAACGAGCTAAAATCACTGGCTGATTACCATTGGCAGATTCGCCCAGATCAATATGAAAAGCACGTTTTGCCAGATGTTGTACACCTGGCAACTGGCGGACAAATTACAAAACCAGCAACGTGGTAGAACATGGACACAACTCACGAGAATCATAAGTAAGCACCCTTGCCTGGACTGTGCATGCTGTGCCAGAATTAAAAGGTGGAGGCTTATCAATGAAATCTGACCATGATCTCAATCAGCTTTGGACAGACCGGATCATACTAGATCCGGCAATATTAAAAGGTAAGCCTATAGTTAAGGGAACTCGACTTGCGGTAGAGTTTGTTATCGATTTACTGGCACAGGGTTGGAGCAACGCCGACATTCTGGAAAACTACCCGGGCTTGACCAACGATGATATTCGCGCTTGGTTAGCTTACGCAAGAGCTACTCTTTGTGCGGAGAAAGTCTATCCATTGGGGACGTAAGTGCTGCGGCTGTTGGCTGATGAAATTTCCCAGGCATAGCTGTCAATGCTTTGCGTGACCGTGGTCACGACGTTGCATGGGTGCGAACAGAGCTTACGGTCAAGGTATTGGAGAGCCGCACGGACTGGGAAGGAAAATTCTCAGTGGTGGAGGAGAATCCCATCAAATCATTCAAACGCGGCATCAGATTTAAAACTGCTTGATCGCAGCACCAACGCACCAACAACACCTCTAAGAACCAGTTCACTCGACAACGTTTGCTTGGCTTTTTGTGTTGTGCCAGACTCTAAGAAAACAAAACTATGCTTCGATCAAATCAGACCTTTTGCCTCGTTTCTCTGCAAGATCAACCACACAACCGCGGGCGCCCTTAGGTGCGGGTCTGGCATCCAGCCCGATCACGTAATCCAGCTTTATCAACAGGTTGACGATGCGTTCAACAGAAAACCCTGCCATTTTTCCATTGATGATATCTGATACTTTGGGCTGAGGGATTCTGAGTTTTGTGGCAAGCTCTGTTTGCGTGCATGCTGACTCCTTCAAAGCTGCTTGTAGTTTGCGAAAGAAACAAGCTTTGATATTGAGCGCAGCAGATTCTTGCTCAGAAAAGCCGAAATCTCTGAAGATGTCGCCACTTCCGGCAGGATTGAATTCTTCCTCTCTTTTATTTTGCTTCTTTTTCATAGGTTCTGTTCTTTCCTCCACTGCTGCAAGCGGGCGAAGCGCCTTGAAGCAATATCAATGTCTGGCTGTGGCGTTTTTTGTGATTTTTTCTTTGTAATCACGTGTAGCACGTAGATGGCTTCCTCAAACTTCAAAACATAAATGAGTCTGTATTTGTTGTTGCCCTCATCCGCGACCCTGATTTCGTAGACACCCATTCCAATCGTTTGCATAGGCTTGAAATCATCCGGCTCGCCACCGTATTCGACCTTATTTAACTGCCCTCCCATTTCCTCTTTAACATCATCGGGCCAGCCTCTTACTTCCTCAAGAATACTTGGCGTTACCCAATGTGTGATTTTCTTGCTGGGTCTTTTTACAGGTTTATCACCACGTTCTTCGACCGCTTTCTCGGCTGGCTTCTTTCGCTTTTCTTTCATCGGTAAATTGTATACTAGATCTGGTATAATGTCAAGTCCAGTTACTTCTGACGCTGTGCTCCCACCTGATGTCGGTCAAGTTAAATGACACTCCGTATTGCCTAATTAGAAAATCCGCAAACTGCCGAACTTTAAGATCTAGATTGAGAGCTGTGGCAGCGATAATGCGGTCAGTGCGTAATCTTCCTGGCTACTTCGAGGTCGATTGGTACCACTTGCCAGCCGGCATCAGGATCTTTCAATTCATGATGATATCGGATACTTTTGGTTGACGAACTCGGAGTTTAGTAACCCTTCCCGCATCTAATGGGGCAATCCCCACTTCTTTCGACTGGCCTCAAGTCGCGTCATAAGTGAATTCCGTATGGACATGCCAGATAGTCACATACAAAATGATTGAAGCGCCCTCACTCATATTGTTGTGAACTATGCCTTCGGATCTGTTTACGCTCAAATATATCTGCTCGACTTTTCTTGCCGTAATTCATGCTGATCTCCCGCGGCTTGCAATGGCGCTGGCATTGTATTTTTGCCTGGGAACTATTGAGCTGCTTTTTCCGGTCGAGGCCAAGCAGAGCTGGAAAGGGCGAATCAGAAATGGATTCTACACAATGCTGTGCATTATGAGTGGACTTATTTTTACTAGTATCGCGACTATAATAGCCCCATGTCGCCCCTGGATGCGAGAGGACTGCGGCATAACAAATTCCATTCTGGTCTGCTTTGCATACGTTTTCGTTTTTGATTTTCTGTTCTACTGGTATCACTGTGCGCAGCACCATATTAAATTGCTCTGGTCAATCCATGAGCTTCATCATTCAGACTCGGAACTCAATACCTCAAGCTCTATGCGCAGTTTTTGGCTCGAGATACCGCTCCAGGTAATTTTCATTAGTATTCCCACACTCAATTTTGTAGGTGTCGACAAAACTGCTTTGCTGCTATTTCCTCTGCTTACGACTTCCTGGTTGATTTTCACACATGCTAATATCCGGCTTCGTATGGGCTTTTTAACGCCCTGGTTGTGCGGGCCGCAGCTACACCGTATTCATCATTCTAAAGATTCCAGGCATTACAATAAGAACTTCGCTCAATTCTTTCCGCTTTTCGATATTCTCTTTGGTACCTACTATGCGCCTCAAAAAGATGAGTTTCCCGAAACAGGAACGCCTACTATGAGTTCGAATGCGCCAGTTAAGGAGGTGCTTCAGCGCCCCTTTGTAGTTTGGTACAGCACAATGCGAAGCAATTACAATGAACAATGATACGCCTATGAAGGGTGAGTCACAAGCAAAATCTATGCGAACTGCAAGCAATGGCAAAAGTCAAACGGAAGCACCTCTCGTAACGGTTTCTGTTGAACCTGCTCACTCATTTGAAATTGGATCATTTACATCCAGCATTGTTAGCAGATTCTCCAGCAAGAAATAGATTCTGTCGACGAGCGAAAGTGCAAATACGCAGCTATTTTGTTCCAGCACTTCATTTGGTACGAGTCCGCATCGTTTCTCGACTCTTTCAACCACCACTCTTGCTTGCTCAAACGCAAGCGGCAAATTAGAATTTCTGATTCCTTCCTGCGGTTCCAAACACCAAACAAGTTTTTCGTACATATTTTTACGCTTTCTTGCTCTGTGAGCAAGAAAGCTGTCACCAACTTTTTCAGCCAGCAAAACTCGACGCTGCCAGAGTTCCATCTTTTCTTTTTCGGAATTCAACAGCACATTTGTGATTCTTCGAAGATCTGATTCTGTTCTTATCAATTCGATAAGAGTTTCCTTGCACTGCAAGCGATTACTAATAAGAGGGCTATGATCCAGCACAGTTGGGGACTGCGCAGGAGCAAGCAGATCTTTTTCTCCAGTTAAGAATGCGAAGCTTTCAAATCTCTCAAGCAATCCTGTTAATCGCTTGAGCTGCGGCTCTATCTTCGAAAGATATAGCGAAATTTCAATCGGCTCAATCTGGGGGGCATGTTTTAAACCCGGCTCTATCTTGAGACGAACTATTTTATCTTCGAAAGGCTCATGAATGCCTGCCAAGACCATTGCTTCCTTAAGCCTGTCCTTGATACTTCGAATCTGGTCCTCTTGTAGCTCTAGAGCGAAAATGGCGCTATCGAGTAACTCAATTTGTTTGGCAGCGAATGATCCAAGAGCAATTGCATCTTGATCATACTTGATTTCACAGGAACTATGACTGCGAGAATGCCAGAATTGAATGTCTTCCCTCAGCCATACCTCGTGTGTAAGAACAGCTTCCAGTAAACTCAGAGTTGTTATCATCATTTTCTCGGCATGCTTATATGTGCCCTTTGAAATGGAAGCGCTGGTATCAGTGTTTGTCAATTTATCGATCAATTCTGAGCAGTTCTTGTCGAGCGAAGCAACCCGTAGCTTATATGATTTCATTGCTAGTTCGAACATGCGCCAGGCTGTTGATTCCATGTTGTTGTGCTGTGGAGAAAGCAAAGCATTCTCACCGCTGCGACGAATTCTGTACAAGAAACCTCGAAAGCTTTCCTGCAGACACAAAAACTCTTCCATTTTTTTGCCAAGCGAGATTGGGTTCTTAGCACTCGATGCTTCAGAAGCTTCTGCACAACGCCTTAAATGTGATTCAAAATTTGAGATGTCTTTGGAGGCTCTCTTACATAAATCGTCGTATTTGGATATGTTCGCGAGGAGAGGTTTGGGCTTCATAGCTAACCGCTCTCGCTCCAGAGCTCTTGCATCACAGGCCTCCATAATTCGAGACAATTTGCTAGAGGTTCTGCGACTCACTTCTGCAACCTCATCACTATTGCGATTAGAACTCTTTTCAGATTCGGCAATTCTAGATTCGACAATTTGAGAGGCGATATTAAAGATGCCCACGGAGTAATCACCCAGGAGCTCTGTTAGTTCGTTTGACTCCTTCAGGATAATCTCAGACAAGCGCAGCAAACTGCTGCTAATCACACATTCGTGCCTGGTTTCATCACTATATAATGCTTCATAATGCAACAATCTATGCAACTCATCGTTTTTAATCTGGAAAGCAGCCAGAGTTTCGTTGGCAGTTTTGATTTTACAGATGCAATCATCTAACAAGATATTTCCTATCAGTCTTCTGAGTTGGCAAGGCAAGCGACAAAAAAGCCTCAAGAGACTTTTGTACTCTGGTCTTTCTGCAATGAGTTTCTCCGTGTCCATTTTCTTCTCGTACAGGTCTCTTATCACCGATGGAGCCCAGTTCATAGAAACACTTTGCTTCGCAAGCATTGAAAGACGAAGAACCTTTGCTTTCTCAGCTTCGCATTTAATTGCAAAATCAGCTTCCATTTTTTGAACTCTTAGTTTGATCTTCCCGAGGGCTTTCTGGTCCAGGTCGCCAGAGACAAACCTCTGTTGTCTTTGAAGCGTCTTAATTGATTCAATCACACGAAGTAACCCTCGATACTCCGTTGACAGACTGTTCAAAGCCTCTCCCTTTGTATTCATGGAAATTTGACCTTGCTCGAGCAAATCTCCTTGCTGAATAACTGCAGCTGCCACAGACTCACTGGAACCCGGACTACTAGCTGAGCTCGAAACAACTGGATTATCTCGAAAGCCTGAAAGCCGATATTGCGGCTTCCTTTTTATCCTGAAACGTGAAAGAACGAAAGGGATAAATAAGAAAATCAGTAAAAGGGACCCAAGAATATAAGCTACCTGTTTGTAGCCAAAAGCGGCTGTAGCTAGAATTAGCATACCGAGAAGATAAGGAAGATTTTGCCTCTTGAATAACCAGAAAGGATCAAGTTTCTTATTTTCAGTAGAGCATTCGGCTTGGGGTCTTTCGTACACAGGATGTACAGAACCTTGCGTTTTAAATTCAGTTAAAAATGCCTTCTGTTCCTCCAACATCTGCGTTTTGCCAGTTACCAGCACGAGCTTGCAGCCAGCGCACGTACTTATCTCTGTTGAGCCCTTTTTATAAGTTGCAAGCGCAATCTCTTGCCAGGGTATAAGCAGAGACTGTCTGCTCAGGTATTGCGCGTCAATTCCTTCTGCAAATGAATGAGGAATCCAGACCAGGGGAATTGCTTCCCACCAGCCGTTAAAAAACCAAAACAAGAAGTCGCAGGAGCTTGAATGGTCAAGATAACCATTCTGGATCTGTATGTGAATACCGTCTTGATCGTAGCTCACGTTTACCCAGCGAGGATAGAAGTAAAAAATGAACCTTTTCAAAAATGAGCCTGAATTAGTTTCATGAGGACTTGCCCAAATAAGCTTTCCTTGATAGACATCGCCTCTTGGGAGTTGAAACTCAAAATACTTTAAATCGGAGAACTCGTCTAACAGCCTCTTTGTTAGCGAAGCCCTCAAATTAAACATATGGTTAACGAGATAAATTATGCTGGCTGGAACCAGCAAAAATAACAATCCTATGCTTCCATAAAAATAATAGAGAAGAATAGAAAAGCAAACCGAAACCAAGATTGTTATTGATATCAGCATTCTAGTACAGAGACTTACATGCGCACGCGGACTGATGTTCAAATATCTATCTTAACAAGAATCAGGCACTTTGGTTGCTAGACTCGGTTGCACAATTAGTCATTTCCGAAAGCAGGAGCCGAAGCTGAGACTCAGTGGATTGGTAACGTCAGTTCTCCCCTTTTTCTCTTTGCATTTTTTCACGACTCTGCACCTGAGCTTTATCCAGCTCCTTTATTTTGGCTTTATTGAGCTTCTGAGTTTTTCTCTTGCCCGTCATGGCTCTCTTGCCTTCGATCACTTACTTAAATACTAAATAGATATTGTGAGGGATTCATGAACAAAATCAAACAGCACCAGAGGTCCAAAAAGTAAAGGTTGTATCTGATAGAATACAATAGACAATTCAGAGGCTCATAGATTGAAATTAAAAAATCACCTCGAAAACCACCTGCTTTTTTCTTTCTTTTGTTTTGCAATTTTGGCAGTTCTAAGCATGCCATCAGCCCGGGCTTTTAACTCCGAAGAACACCGACTACTTGGCGATCTGGGTGCAGCACAGGTAAAGTTACCAGCCGGTTTGAAACTGCCTGGCGCCATCGAATTTAGGGCGCAAACCCCAGATGAATACTCTGGAAACATCAAATTCGCAAAGAAGCTGGCAGTAGGATTTGCAAGCAATCACGTCGATGAATACGACCCTAAGAAGAAAAAAGTCCAGGACAATTACTATTATTCTCGCTTTGGACAGTTGGATGCTTTTAACAAGCATATATGGATTCCGCCAAATCAGGCGGCACCGCCAAAGACTCTCTTGATTCCGGCTCGTGTATCGCAAACACCGGTAAAATTCACTTTTGGTGAGCTTATGGCATTTTACGGCGACTACCGGCGCACTGTTTCTGTGGCTCCAGGCGGTGAAGGGTATCTTACAAACTTGGACCTCCCGACAGTTTATTTCAGGAGGGGCAATCTCACAAACAGTGCTTATGCACCGGATCCTCTGCCTGCATCTAAGTATTTGCAGGCAATAGCTTCGGGTCTGGTACCACCTTATGGATCGTGGGGAAACACTTTGTCTTATACGGCTAGAGATGAGTATCAAGACGCCGGATGGTGGGGCGATGAAATGATGCGTGTTGCTGCCATCAATGACTGGCATTTTTCAAATGTTGCGATAGCCTGGTATGTGGGTGAACATCGCCTGGCTCTGCATTATGTCGAAAAAGCAAAAACAGATCCAAATGCCTGGATCACGGCACTTCATCATGAAGCAAATGCTTTGCACAGCCTCACAGACTTGTTTTGCACAGGTCATCTGGTCGTAAGTCGCGATCGTACCGCTTACGGAATTATGAGACGTAGCGGTGTTCTTAATACTCCTACGGTGGGCTGGATGAACAATGTTATTAGTATCGGCGGAGGCAAACGCGATGCAAGCGGAAGGCTTGCACTGAACAGTAGCTTGCCTGCAATCACAGATCCGCCGGCGCCCAGAAACAACACTCTCGACTGGAGCGTGAGTTTTATAAACGACGGACCCGCAGCAAAAGAAAACGATTACCACAACAGCTTCAATAAGCATGGCGCAGTGGTTCGGAATCTAGCAGGTGACAAGTTTCAGATATTTGGTGATTCCAAACTTAGAATCTGTCCTGCTGCAAGCGGGAATTTAATCACCGGCACGGTGAAAGACTCACTGCAATCTCTTTTTGATGCCTATCAAGAATTGCGATCTGGAAAATCTGTTAGCGATATTGATAAAAAAGGCTCTGCTTTTTATCGCGCTCTTAAAAAAGTTCCTGTGTATATCGAAAGTGATCCGGACAATTACTTCCTCGGTCGCTGGACTCCGTATGCAGGTTTTGCAGAGGAGCTATCAGGTAGCAAGAGATTGCCTGAAGACTGGAAGAGATGCGTTCTAGATTATCTCGACGGCAACGGCAAGCCCTATAAGCGAAGCAAAGCCTGTTGCGAATTCGAGCCAACAAAAGTAACAACCGCGGCTCCTACAAGCGCTCTGGGAATAAAAGTATTTCAGCTTCGAGGCAAAATTGATTTTAAGATCAACGGTGTAAAAGTCAATTCATCCGGAGAAACAGTTGGAGGATGGGCAAGCAACCCACGCCGGGTGGAGATAACAGCTTGCATGTTAGACAGCTGCAGACTCATTGCTCGGCAAGCCGGAAACGACAACAGTTTTACCGACGCAAGCGGTACCTGGAACTGCAAGTTCGAAGAGTACAACTGGAAGTTCACACCGCTGAGATTCAAAAGCGAACCAAAGATCACTATTTCAAGACTGAGCGGCAGTGATGCTTTTAAACGCAATCCGAGGATTTTTGTGGAGTTTTCCTGCCCAGGGACTTTGAGAATGGAATGCAGCGGCAGTTCGACCTGGGGTACAGCTCAACCCAAAACAGTAAATTTGTCGGAACAAGCAGTTCTGGAGCTGGATGTAAAGGAACTTTCCAGACCTCAATGATCCGGCAAGCCACTCATTAAATGACTCTGTTATTTTTCTTGGTGCAGAATCTCCTACATCAAAAACATAAACGGGTGGATCGGCCCACTAAAACGGCCCATCAAGCGTAAGTACAGACGGCACCTTATCTCTTGCATGCAACCGCAGAAATTGCATACCGATGCCGGCTATCCCAATCATCAAGCCTGGTTCTGTGAGTTGCGAAGGCAGCTTTGATCGCCAGCCGTTTGTGTTGATGTCTTTTAAAATCAAGTCGCTGCGCAACTGTAATTCTTTTTCCCAGATTTTTTCTTCCGGGAAAAGCTCCGAAGCAAGCAGCAAGGGCTCTAGATTGCCCACAGATCCGTGACAGATTATATGCTCTGCCATCATCGGATTAGCAAGCGAAAAATTCAGGGCACGCAATGCTTCTTCTCTTGCCGGCGGCAATTTATGCCTTTGATAGATTTTTAAGCGGCTAAGAGCAATGCCTGCGGTTCCGTGGCACCATGCGACTCCCTGCGGATTATTTGGAATGTCGGTCCAGTGATTTCCTTTTAAAAGCTCAGCTTCATGTCCGAGCGCAGAGATGAAACCGCCAAAGTACTGCTTTTCACCAGTAGCTGCAGCAAGCTCGGATAATGCAAATGCAATTCCTGAGGTGCCATGCGAAAAGCCACGAGGCATAACAAGTGATGTCCATTGAAGAGTGCCTGCCCTGCTGCCTGGCGTGGCGTAATTCATGAGTTTGTCGCCACAGGCACGCGCCAGCCCGAGTGCCCTTGATTCCGGAACATAAGATGAATAAGCAAGCAATACAGGTATGGCACCGGCGCATCCTGATATAAGATCAAGTGACTGGTCGGCAGCAATAAAACCGGGAAGCAAATCGAGCGCAAAGCTTGTTCTTTTATGCAGATCGTCATAATTAAAGAGTTTTGCCAGGTGCATGTTTACATAAATAAGGCCGCAGAGCCCTACATATGCACCAACTGAATTCAAGCCGGAAAAATGATTTGTCTCCAGCTGTTTCAGACAGGCTTCGGCGATATCTTTGTATTTTTTCTCACCGCTAACTTTATATAAATAAGCAAGAAACAGCGCGATTCCTAGTAAACCACCATAGAGATTTTGCTTTATGGTGCCTATTTTATAGAGAATTTCGTCAGTGCCACCTTCATCGACTAAACAGACCCAGGAACTTTGCTTCTCATGAAAGATTGCAGTTTCGAGCAGGCGCTCGCCGCAGGCTATTGCTGCATCCAGAAAATCGCTGCACTGGCGCGGATATCCCTTTGCTTGCAAAATCGGTGTATTTGTTATCGACATCGACTGCAGGGCAGCGTCAATATACCAGAGCTGAGTTTTCAGCTCTGACTCACTCATACGCTTAAACCTGTCTTCGACAATTTCACGACCGGACTTCGCCAGTACGTCTTTAATTACTTCTCCGTCACCGCCTGTAATATCATGCGAGTCCGGAGTGCTACTGAAGTAGGGTATATCACCGCCAAGAAATTGGCGGCGCTCCGAAGCTACAACCTTTTCGTAGACAGGAGCTGTTCTTACAATCGACCAGAAGTCTCTAATTATCAGATCCTGGTCCATTGCCTTGCGGTTAAAATTAGGATGCAACGATTCTAACTTAAGCGACCCGTAATATGACGTCGGGCGCAGCACCGCACGAATCGGTACTTTGTAGAAACGCTCGAAGAATCCATCCTCGCCGGCTACGTCGTTTCCGATTACTTCCTCTCCGGCTACGTCCTTTCCGATTTCTTCCTCGCCAACTACGTCCTTTCCAATTAACTCAGTCTTGAGTGCCTGCAGAAGCCGATAAGTATTGCTAAATCCATCTTTAATTTGCTTGTGATACTTTACCGCCTCGACATTGCTACCTTTTAAGCGAGGGTTGCTCTGAATTTCGCCGATTCGGCCGGGAGCTGTGCCGACATAGATTTCATCTGTCTCAAGGTCTTCGACATTATCCACATCAAAAGGAAGGATTTGATCCGGCCTGGCGCCAATGCCGCTGCTATCCATTGAACGCCCGGCCGCACGCACCGGATTTGGCAAGAGACCAACTGACATAACTGATTCGTAGAGCTTTATCATGGCCATCTCTTCGGCGCTTTCGATCTCTCTTTCGATTATTTCCGGGTGAAACACTGTTTCCAGGTCAATCACCACAGGATATTCGCCACTGGCAATCAGATTTTCCAGATGAAGATCGCAGGAACCAAGCAAATAAAAAAGTGCAAGCCATGCTCCCTGACGTTCATAAAATTTCTTGATTTGAGATTCGGTTTTGCAGTCCTTACGAATTACAAATTCACACCAGCCATAATCGCCCCTGTCTATTGCTTCGGGCACTCTTAAATCCGGCTTCATTCCTTTTTTTGCAAGAAAGCGCAGCAGGTCTTTAAATACGCAATCTACTGCAAGTGACCTGGGTTTATAAACAAGCTTTTTCCTATTAGCAAACTCGATTACCTGCACGGTTCTTCCCTGACAGTGGACGTCGCCTGCACCACCGCCAATGGCAATAACCGCCGAGGAATCCAGGGAGAATTGCTCGTTAATCAATTCATAGTCAGTGCAAAAACGCTCTATGAATTCACAGCTTACTAAATACCACTGTTCAAGCATATGCCAGACGCGTCTTGTAAGCACCGGATACTCGAGAAAAACTGCCAGCCGCCCTTCTGTTGTGCTTATTAGCTTAATGAACGACGCATAGCGCTCAGCTTTCGATTCACCCGTAAGCCGATTTTGCAGCCGGGCAATGTTTGTTTCCAGGATCAAAGTTTTCTGTATGGTTTTGCGCAGTCTTGTGGCGATTTCTTCGGTGAGCAAATCCACAAAATTATCGGGCTTGAAAGGTATTGACGGAGACCTTGATTGAATGCCAATTGCGTGGGTAAGAAGCTTGTTTCGAAAATGTGCAGTTAACGGGTCTAATAAGGCAAGGAAATCCGAGGACGACTTGACATCACCAAATTTATCCAGGCAAGTAAGTATCTCACTTACCCATACAAGAGGCTCACCGGTCACTTCTTGAATCTGTTCCTTAGTCTGGCCAAGAATTTCCCGGAAATCAGCTTCGCTTAAATCGATATTCTTTAGAAAGCGCTGGAAGTCGGAATCACGGCGAAAAGCCGGACCTGACTTCCAGCGTTCAAGTCGCTTTGCGGCAAGTTCTCCTTCGCTGCCGTTACTTGCCCCATTGCTTGCCCCGTCACTTGCGCCGTTGCTTGCGCCAATGTTTGAGCGCCTGCTTTCCCGAAAGGATTTCAGACGCTCGTCGAGAGTCTGTGCCAGGTACCAGCGTGCGTCCACTTTGGGTCTCCGGAGTTGAGGTAAAGAAAGCTCGAAATCGAGCTGATTTACTCTAACACCAACAGGATCAATAGCTCATATCTAAAGGCAAGTCCTGAACATTTTAATGTTTCTTGCCGTTATCGAGGCAATCGCGAGTAACTCTACAGATCAGGGTTTCTCGGCAGTCAAGATTAACGGTTTCCTTTCTGCAATGAAAGTTCGTGGTTTCTCTTCTGCAATTGAAGTCGGTGGTTTCCCGTCTGCAATGATAGTCCATGGTCTGCCTGCAGCCCAGGTCCATGGTTTGCTTGCAGCTCAGGTTCGTGGTTTCTCGGCAGTTGGCTGCCAGTGTCTCGTGGCATCTTATGCTTACTGTTTCACGGCAGTTAAGTTCCATTGTTTGTCTGCAGCTAAGGTCCGTGGTTTCACGGCAATTTGC